>CALVFJ010000037.1 GCA_944326795.1 uncultured Erysipelotrichaceae bacterium | reverse complement strand
TAAGCACGCTAGTAGCACGCAAAACTCTTTAAATAGCCTTTATTTAAGGGACTACACAGTTAACAAAACGTTAATCGGTATATTGAGAAGATCAGAGAAGTATTTAGACTTTGTGAAAAGTTTAAATACTTTTTTTATATTAGTCTTGATGGTATATCACATAATGCATTTTTGATTTCCCTTATTTTCTATCAATAAGGGATTTTTTTAATGCTAATAGTAGTGTATCTTATTTTTATAAAATATATGGAGGATTATCGATGAATCAGATAGTGATCGGCAAGTTTATCGCAGAACGTAGAAGGGAAAAAAATTATACGCAAGAACAGTTAGCGCAAATACTAGGAATTTCAAATAAAACCATTTCGAAGTGGGAAACAGGCAAATGTATGCCAGATTATGCGATCGTCAAAGATCTGTGTGATGCATTAGAAATAACGATTGCAGAGCTTCTAGAAGGGAAAAAAGCAGATGAATCTATGTCAATTTGTCATGAAGAGCAGATGTTAGATCTAATAAAAAGGATGCAAGAACTCGAAAAACAAAAAGATATGCAATACGCTATTATGCTGATAATCATGGGGGTTGCTTTACAAGCATTATCTTATGCTTTTGAAGGATCACCACTAAAAGATTTTTTGTCAGGCCTGTTTTTAGGTTTATCAGTAGCGGAAATGTTGGTTGGTTTATATGCTGTAGGCAAGATATCAAGAAGATGATAAAGGTATTTAAAAAGCCTGATCGATCAGGCTTTTGTACGTTAATACCAGATTATATACAAGATTATTTCGATGATGCTGATAACAAAAGCAAAGATACATAAACCAGCACCAAAATAACTTAAGCGAACTTTTCTTTTAACACCATCGGGATTGTTATCATAATGCTGACAATAGAAGATGATATTGGCACTGAACAGTTTATAATATACATAGCCGACGATGGCGATAAAAGCAGTTATGATACAAATGGAATTTAAATATGTCATGATATAAGTGCCATTGATATTAAGTAGGATAAAACTTGCGATTAAGGTAATGATCGAAACCGCTAAGCAAATGATCAGCATATTTTTAAGCTTTAGGATCTTTTGGGCCTTGACTAGATATTTTTCTTGATCGTTCATAATAGTATCTCCTTTACCATATTATAAATGGTAGAAGGCAACAATGCAATATATTTATATGATAATATATATAATTCTTAAAAATCTTATTTATTTGCAAAATAAATTTAAAAATGTAAATTTTTCTTTACAATATTTCAAGATAAGAATATAAATTACAAATCAATAGTTGTCATATAATGTCTTGATATGGAAGACAGTTTCTACGCTTTACCAATGAAATAAAGCACTATGGCACCCCAGTGTCATTGATGACTATTGGTTATTAATGATTTTGGGGAGGATATAATGGAAAAAATCAAAAAGTTTTTGATCTGGATGGTCGAAAGACATCTTTTAGCGTTGAGCTAATCACAGGTATTACTACCTTCATGACCATGGCTTATGTTTTGGTCGTACAACCATCGGCAATCGTTGGATTTGCTGGTAATAGCGTTGTGGATGTAAATGGTGTAATGATTTCAAAAGAAGCAATCGTTATTACTTGTTCATTGATTTCAGCCTTAATTACGATCTTAATGGGCTTGTATGCTAATTTACCTTTTGCTTTATCTTGTGGCATGGGAAGCAACTTCATGTTTGGCGTCTTGATTCAATCTGGTTCATTGTCTTTTGCGCAAGCTATGACCATGACCTTGGTATCTGGTATCGTTTTTGTACTATTAACTATATTTGGTATAAGAGATGTTATCGTTAGGATGATGCCAAAGAATATCAAGATTGCCATTGGTACAGCAATTGGTTTTTTATTGCTTATTTAGGATTTGATAATACTGGTATCGGTAGCTTTGTTGATGGCATTGGCATGGGCAACTTAAAAGATCCTGCAGTTGTCTTAGCAATCCTTGGTTTAGTTATCATTGTCATCTTAACGGCTTATAAAGTAAAAGGTGCGATCTTGATAGGTGTAGTAGTGATTACTTTATTGGGAATTCCATTTGGAGTTACGACCGTTCCTGATTCTTTGATCTTGGTCCCAGATTTTTCAACCGTAGAAAATGTTGTGTTCCAATTAGATTTTACATCGATATGGACGGCTGAAGGTTTGGTATTAATGTTTATTGCTTTCTTTGGAGATTTCTTTTCAACCTTAGGTACAGTGCTAGGGGTTGCGAAAAAAGCAAATATGTTGGATGAAAATGGCAATTTAGAAGGTATTGAAAAACCATTCTTGGTGGATGCTATCGGTACTTGTGTTGGAGCTTTGACGGGTTGTACGACGGTTACGACTTTCGTTGAGTCAACATCAGGAGTTGAGGCTGGCGGTAGAACTGGGCTTACTTCTATCGTTGTTGGAGAATTATTTTTCTTGATGACCTTTTTCTCACCATTAGTGTTGATGATTCCAAATGCAGCAACTGGACCTGCATTGATCTTTGTTGGCTTTATCATGATCCAAGGCTTTAAGGACATTGACTTCAGTGATTTTACCGAAGCAATAGGTCCATTTGTTATGATCATGTTTACAACTTTCATGGGATCGATCGCTGCTGGTATCGCTGCTGGTATCTTGGCTTATGTAAGGTAGTGTCAAAAATCACATATTTTAATACAAATACACTACTCTATAATTTGTTTTTATCTTTAAGTTGTATTTACA
>CALVFJ010000036.1 GCA_944326795.1 uncultured Erysipelotrichaceae bacterium | reverse complement strand
TAAATTCAAGTTGAACTTTATGAAGACTAATTTCTACTTTGTTCCTTCTAAAGTGGAATTTACCTTTTCACTTCACATAAGATAAAATATCTTTCACAAAATAAAAGATGTTTGCTATAATAGTTAGGTAAAAAATGAAGGGTGGTTTTATTTAATGGGAAGAGCTCATGAAGTCCGTGCAGCCTCAATGGCTAAAACGGCTGCGATGAAGACAAAATTATATTCACGTTATGGAAAGGAATTATATATTGCAGCAAAATCGGGAGTTCCTGATCCAGATATGAACTTAACTTTAAAACGTAAGATTGCTGAAGCTAAGGCTAATCAGGTACCTGCTGATGTTATTAAAAGAGCAATAGAAAGAGCTAAAGGCGGTGCTGATGAATCATATGATTCATGTCGTTATGAAGGCTTTGGACCAGGTGAAAGTACGATCATCGTTGATTGTTTGACCAATAATGTTAATCGTACTGTAAGTGCCGTTAAGACTTGTTTTAATAAAGCTCATGCAAAGATGGGCGTATCAGGATGCGTATCGCATAGCTACGATGAAGTTGGTTTATTTGTTTTAAAATATACCGATGAAGAAAAGATGCTTGATGCTTTGATCATGGCAGAAGTTGATGTTATCGATATGGAAGTGGAAGAAGATACCATGACCATCACGACAAGCTTCGCTGATTTTGCAAAAGCACAAGATGCGATCAATGAATTGATCCCAGATGTTCATTTTGATGTGTGTGAAGTAACGATGCTTCCACAAGATTATGTAACGATCGATAATGCTGAAGATAAGGAATTATGGGATCGTTTGATCAATTTATTAAATGAATGTGAAGATGTAAATAAGATCTATCATAACGTTAAATAGTCAGATTAATTTCTGACTTTTTTTGAGGAAATATATGATGAACAAAGATATAGAATTGATAATTTGTGATATTGATGGTACTTTGGTAAATGAACAGCGTTTGATGAGCAATCTAACCAAAGAAACATTGATCAAAATTAATGAAAAAGGGATTAGATTTGGCATTGCCAGTGGTCGCCTTGTGGAAGAACTATATGATCTAAGCTTGAGCTGGAATTTACCATTTAAAGCTGATGTGATCATCGGGATGAATGGTAGCGAACTTTTAGATGTTAAAAATGATAAACGTTTTGATTATTACAAGCTGCGCAAAGAATGGATCAAAGAGATATTAGATATGCTCCGCTCATTTAAGCTAAAGCCTTATTTGTATGATGGAAATCAGATCATTTGCTTGGTAGATGACGCTCAGATGCGTCGCTCAGCTCAAAGATCAAAGAAGACCTTAAGGATCTGTACGGATGAAAAAGAATTGTATGCAAAGGATAACGCAAAGATCATGTTTAGGGTCGAACCAGAAAAGATGGAGATGATCGAGCGTTTTGTTCAAGAACATCCAAGTGATAACTATCAAGCCTTTAAGACGCAGGCAGCTTTGCTTGAATTTACCCATAAAAAGGTATCTAAAGGCCATGCATTACGGAAATATTGTGAATTAAATGCCTTGGATATTAAAAAGGTCGTCGCTTTTGGCGATACGACCAATGATAATTCAATGATTCAAGTAGCCGGATGGGGAGTATGCTTATTAAATGGCAGCGCTGATACCAAAGCCATCAGTGATGATATTACGACATATGATAACGATCATGATGGGCTTGCACATTATATATTACAGCATTATTTATAGTTTAAGGGCACCGCTGATCTCTTGTTGGATGATCTGGCGGGCTTTTTCTTTTGGTAAATAACTTACATAGGTATAAGTAGTCTTTAATTCCATTTGTGCATATTTTGGATTATTTTGCCGAAAGGTCGAAGCAATTGGACATTGCTCTTTTAAAAGTCGTAGATATTGTTGACCTTTGTCATTAAAGGCTAAGACCTTGATGTTTGTGATAGGTCCTAAATCTTGGATATCCTGCTTACTAATATTATTTAACATGTGGATCAAACAGCGGTTGATCCGACTGGTAGTGTAGCGCTTGTTGGTTGCCAACTGGATGAATTGACCATAATCATCACTTTGTTTGACGCATTTGATCAAATGATTCTCGATACCTTCGCTGAACATGTGAATTTTTGCTAAGTCTTTTGGCGGAGTAGTTAAAAGTCGCTGTTTGATCATGATAAAAAAATCTTCGATGTTGACGGTCGATGTTTTATCAATCTGCATTGGAGTAGCCATGCTGATATCTTGATCATTTTTTAGGGCAAGACGGATGGCTTTAGCGCTAGTTATCGGTGCCATGCTGGCTTGGTGATAATCGGTCGTCCTTTGGATGGTCAACGGGATGATCGCACTATCTTGTAACTGTTTAAGATAGGCGACGCCAAGGATGTCGTTTGGTCCCATCGCGGGAGCTAATAAACCATAAGCTTTAGGAAAAGATGTTCCCATCTTCATGATTTCTTTAAGGTTATTGACATTGATGCTGGTAGCAGCGATTTCTTGCAGTTCTTGCAGATTATTGGTTTCTGAGCCAAAGCATAAATGATCGATCTTAGCTAATTTTAAGATATCGATTGCTCCTTTGGCAAAGCAATCAGCACTTTGCGTGGCAAAAGCGTAAGGCAGTTCTAAGACGATATCAACACCATTGGCAATAGCTGCTTTGGCGCGTTCATGCTTATCAACGATAGCAAATTCGCCTCGTTGGGTGAAATTGCCAGACATGACGGCGATAAGTACATCGCAATGGCTGAGCTTTCTTGCCATCTGGATATGATGGATGTGTCCATTATGCAACGGATTGTATTCAGTAATGATTCCACAAATTTTCATGCTTAAATGATAACATAATTAACTCAGGTAATAAAATAAAAATGCAAATATCATTAAGGTTGTTTATTGCTAAGTAAAGTGCGATAATAAACAAAAAGGTAAGAAAGATTATGAAAAGAAAAATTAAAAGTACGGTATATCGTCCACAAAAAGAACTTAAAGGAGCAGTGCTCATCATTCATGGCATGAGCGAGCATCGTAAGCGTTATGATGATTTTGCACGTTTTTTAGCTTTAAATAGTTATGGAGTCATTACTTATGATCAAGTAGGTCATGGAGAATCGATCGATGATGTGTTTGGTTATTTTGGTGATAATGGTTGGAATCATCTGATCGAAGTAGCTGATGGCATGGTAGAGGAGCTATCACGAACCTTTCCTAAGGTTCCACATTTTATCTTTGCCCATAGCATGGGGTCGATCGTTGCCCGTAGTTATATCAAGCGGCATGATGAAAAGATCGATGGTTTGATCTTGAGCGGGGCGCCTTGTTATCAAAACTTTGCAAAAGCCGGATTATTAGCTATTAAGCTAATCATTAACGCCAAAGGAGCAAAAAATACGAGCAAACAGCTGAAAAAGATGATCGAAGGGCGTTTTAATGATGCTATCAAGGATCCAAAGACCACTGTTGATTGGATCAGCTTTAACGAAAAAAATATAGAGAATTATCTAAGCGATCCTTTCTGTAATCAAGATTTTACCAACCAAGGTTATCTAGATCTGGTTAGTGGTTTGGTCGATATGCATGATCATCGCCATTATCAGCATTATAATCCGCAGTTGCCAATCTTGTTTGTTGCGGGAGAACATGATCCTTGTACCGGGTTTGCCAAAGGCTTGAAAGATAGTGTAGCGACCTTACAAAAAGCCGGATATCATGATATCGAGGTCATTACCTATGCTAATAGTCGTCATGAGGTATTA
>CALVFJ010000035.1 GCA_944326795.1 uncultured Erysipelotrichaceae bacterium | reverse complement strand
ATCATAACCAAGATGGATATGGCATCTATGGCGCTGAAAGATTCTATTACAACTGGACGATGTATGATTTCTTTACAGCTAACTATGGCATCAACGAACGTGATTATCTATTCTTAGCGCCAGTTCCTGTTGAATAAGCTATGCTTGAGCTTCTTTTAGAAGCTCTTTTTTTTAGATCATCATGCTTGTCAGTTCAAGAATCTCATGCTATACTTTCATCATGAAGTTAGTTTTAGCTAACTAGGAGGTAATTTTATCATGAAAATAGCATATGCATCACGCACTGGTAATGTCGAGTCCATCATCAACGCTTTGGGGATCGATGATCCATTATGCATCGTCAGTGGCAATGAACAAATCAATGAAGATTTCATCATCTTTACTTATACCGATGGATATGGCGATATCCCTGGCGAAGTAGAATCATTCTTAAATATCAATTCTTCTTTTGTCAAAGGCGTTGTCGTATCTGGCGATATGGGCTATGGTGAAGCTTACTGTCAGGCTGGCGATAAGATCGCTGAAATGTATAACGTTCCTTGCCTATACCGCGTTGAAAATGCTGGAGACGCTCAAGATATCGTCAAGATCCAAGAAATCTTAGCGAACGTCTAACCATGGATCATGCTTATTGTGACATCGGTCAATTCGAACAATTGATGGCTATCCATTGTGCTCCCGTCTTATGTCATAAAAAAGCCGCAGGCATGTTCCATATCACCAAAAAAGACTTTCCAGATATCTCTAAGAAGCTGGCTTATTACAACCAGCAATTAAACTCCAAAGATATCTATCTAACCATCTTGCAAGCCGATCAGCAGCGCATAACGATCTATATTTTTCGCCAACAGGTATTGCGCTGTATATTAAAGCGCAAAAATACCCAAAAGATCTTAAAAGCTGTCGGATATCATGGCACGGAACTTGAGCAGCATCTCAAGCAGTTAGATGAGCGCTTGCATCTGAATACTTATCCTCATGAGATCGGTTTATTTTTAGGATATCCTCCCCAAGATGTTGAAGGTTTTATCAATCAAGCGCCATGTTTCATCAGCGGTTATTGGAAAGTTTATCGTTTCAATCGCAATATCATCAGATTGTTCACCATCTATGATGAATGCATCCAAACGATGTTAAAAGCCGTTTTGCAAGGTGTTCCGATCGTGCAATTAATATGAAGTCTGGTATTATACCAGGCTTTTTCATGTTAAAATATTAAAAAGGGGTAACAATATGATAATCATCAAAAACATTGAAATTTATGCTCCAGAAAAATTAGGAAAAAAAGATATCCTGATCGGTGGAAATAAAATATTAGACATTAATACAAACATCACTTATCCTCATGCTGAAATCTATGACGGATCCAACATGATCGGCATTCCTGGTCTGATCGATCAGCACATCCATATTACCGGTGGTGGCGGCGAAGGCGGTTTTGCCACCAAAGCTTGTGAAGCAAGCTTTGATGATCTAATCGATGGCGGAGTAACTACCGTCTTAGGGCTTTTAGGTACCGACGGTTATTCCCGCAGCATCGAAAATCTTATCAGCAAAGCCAAAGGCCTGAAAGAACAAGGCATGAATGCCCTATGCGTAACCGGTGCATACGCTTATCCTAGCATTACCTTAAGCGGATCGATCGCTAAAGATATCATGTTCATCGACGAGATCATCGGCTGCAAGATTGCCTTAAGCGACCATCGCAGTTCCCATCTGACCTTGGCGGAATTTATCCGCTTGGCCAGTGAGATCCGCACTGCCGCCATGCTTGCCAACAAGGCCGGCATCATGGTCATCCACATGGGCGATGAATCAAGCGGTATGGAACTAATTGAAAAAGCTCTTGAGCAAACCGATATCCCTATCACTTTGTTCAGACCAACCCATGTTAACCGCAATCCTTCATTATTGGCCCAAGCCATACGCTTCAACAAGCAAGGCGGATGGATCGATCTGACCTGCCAAGATGAACCGATTGCCTTAACTTATCTAAAACTTAAAAATAATGGCTGCCAGATGGATCATGTTACCTTAAGTTCTGATGGTCAAGGCAGTTGGTCAAAATATGATGATGAAGGCAATTGCATCGCTTTTGGCATATCCAGCGTAAAAGCCTTGCATCAAGAATTATGCACCATGGTCCAAAAATATGAAATAGACCTAGCAGAAGCGCTATGCTGCATGACCATCAATCCGGCAAATGCTTTAAAATTAAGAAGCAAAGGCCAAATAGCCATAAATAAAGATGCCGATCTAGTATTGCTAGATCAGCATCTGCAGATCAAAAAAGTCATGATAAACGGCCAATGGTATAAATAGGTATCAAACGATACCTTTTTTTATTCAACCGTTACCGATTTTGCTAAATTTCGTGGCTGATCGACATTGCAGCCTCTTATTAAGGCCACTTCATGCGCTAACAATTGATAAAACGTGATCGTAACTAATGGTTGCAAGAGCGCTTTTACCCGAGGTATCTTGATATCAGCAGCCACATCTTCCAAGCTACTGATGCAAAAGACCTTTGCTTTACGGGCCGCAACCTCGGCTAGATTAGATAAGGTCTTATCAGCAACTACTTGCTCATCGATATTCGCAAATACCACGCTGTTTTCATTGATCAAAGCTATGCTGCCGTGCTTTAATTCTCCCGCCGCATAAGCCTCACAATGGATATAGCTGATTTCTTTTAATTTTAAGGCTGCTTCTAAACATATCGCATGATCGATCTGCCGCCCGATAAAATATGCATGTTCCTTATCTTTAAGCTCAGCAACAAGCGGTTGCAGATCAAGCGAACTAATAAAGTTTGTGATCACCTTTGGTAAAGCCAGCAATTTCTGATGTAATGTTGGATCATCCATTAGCCCAGAACGAATTATCAATAGCATCAGCATCAACACCTGTGCGCTATATGCCTTGGTCGTCGCTACTGAAATTTCTTTATTTGCCAGCGTTAATAGCGGGTATTTGGCCTCATTATATAAGGAAGAGCCGATAACATTTACGATTGCTAGCGTATCTATGTTCATTATCTTGCACTTGCGTAAAGCCGCCAAGGTATCCGCGGTTTCGCCAGATTGGGAGATAAAGATTGCCAAGGTATCCGATCGCAGATTGATATTTGCATAACGAAACTCGCTTGCTAGATAAGTCCTTACCGGTATCTCAAGATTATTTTCAATCAATATTTGGCCAACCAATCCGGCATGATATGCCGATCCGCAGCCCACGATCACGATCTGGTCATACTTGCTTATATCCAATAAATTATCCTTTAGTTGCTGCAGATCATCTGGGCAAAACATATCAAGCATCCTAGCAATAACTGTCGGCTGTTCATAAATTTCCTTCAGCATAAAGGTCTTAAACCCCTGGCACCTTACATCTTCCTTATTAACCAGCGATCTTTCTATCACATAGTCGCTAAGCTGTAGGTTCTTATCATAAATGCTTAGCTGATCTTCATGCAGCAATGCAATTTCACCTTGCTCAAGATATACCACTTGATCGGTATGCTCAATAAAGGCGCTCACATCAGAAGCTAGATATATGCTATCTTCAGCAACCCCCAAGATCAACGGATTATCTTTGCGCACGCAATATATGCCGTCAAGTGCATCGCCAAAGATAACCGCTAAAGCATACGATCCCTTGATCATTTGTTCTAGATGCCATAAAGCCTGCAAATGATCATGACATCGTGCATACAACATATCCAAGTAGGCGCAGATGATCTCACTATCGGTTTGACCATATAATTGCTCATTTCCTAGCTCTTCTTTGAGCTTTGAACTATTTTCGATGATGCCATTATGCACCAAAGTTACCATGCCATGATGATGCGGATGCGCATTAGCTAAAGATGGCATGCCATGCGTTGCCCAACGAGTATGAGCGATCGCACAATTAGTCACAGTCATAGGCAACTGTTTTTCAAGTTCAATGATCTTGCCTAAGCTTTTGCGGATATTTAACTGATTATCATCGACATAAGCGATACCGCAGCTATCATATCCCCGATATTCTAATTGTTTTAAGCCCGTGCTTAAAACAGCCAAGCTAACGTTGGCTTTGCTAGTTAATCCTATTATTCCACACATAATTAAAAAACTCCCATAACAAAAACATCTTGTGACTAACGATGCTTTGTTATAGGATTGATTCTATTTTTTGTCATCATTATAAAGGAGCACATTCTCCTTGACAGTACCCGCCGAGTCTTTCGATAACTGCCAACCTCGTCAACCAAACTGGTCCAGGCGCTCAATAGTCCAAAGTCCATCTGCCTTATGCAAACTATCTTGCATGATTATAACAAAAATAACGATCAATTACAAATGACATTATTTTAGATGAACGTTGCGACATCTTCAACTGCCTTTCTGCAAGGCATCTCAGGTTCGATATCGGGATAGCCAACGGCTATGACGCTAACGATCTGCTGATCGTCCGGGATCGCCAATAATTCTGAAAGTTTTTGTGCATCACGAATGCCCATCACCAAAGTTCCAAGGCCTAATTCCTGCGCCTTTAACACTAGATTCATATGCTGCAAGCCACAATCATAGCAGCCCCATCCATTACCTAATTCATTGATCGCTTTTTTTTGTTTATCAAAACCAACGGTATCCTTAACAAAAGAAGTTACGATCAATACTGGCGCCGCTTTGACATTTTCTTGATTAAATGCTGGTAGACAAGCCTTGACCTTATCAAGCATCGTTTCTTCGCTAACGATGACATAGCGACTAGTTTCAAGATTTTTCCACGATGGGGCCAAAAGCGCGCTGCTGATCAGTGTCATAAGGTCTTCCTTGCTTACTTCCTTATTTAAAAAACGTCTGATGCTTCTTCTTTTTTCCATTGCTTCTTGTAATTGCATAAAGCTCACCTCTTATTTATATTATAATATAGTTAAGAGGTGATGCTAAGTGCTATACGCTATTTATTTTAGTCCAACCAATACTACTGCTACGATTACCAAAACCGTAGCCAAAGCTATCGATCATACCTACCAAACGCTTGATCTTACCATGCCTTTATCATCTTCACTATCATTTGAACCAGATGATGTCATCATCTGGGGCATACCGGTCTATGGCGGAAGGGTACCAGCCTTAGCCACCAAACGCTTCATGCAACTGCATGCTCAGCATACCAAGGCCATCATCATCGCTGTTTATGGCAATAGGGCCTACGAAGACGCCTTGGTTGAGATGCAAGATCTTTGTAACGCACAAAATTTTCAAGTCATCGGAGCTATCAGCGCCATCGCCAAGCATTCGATCGTACCTACCATCGCTGCCAAACGCCCTGATCAAGATGATATCAATACCTTAAAAGCCATGGCTAGTCAACTACAGTCAAAGCTAACTAATCAACAAACTAGCACGCTGATCTTACCTGGCAATCGTCCCTACAAGACCTATGCCCCAAAGCCTATTCATTTGATCATCGATGATAATTGTAATCATTGCATGACATGTCAAAAATTATGCCCCGCTCAAGCCATCGATACCCATGATCCATCTTTGATCGATACTTCACGCTGCATTTCATGCATGCGCTGTGTTGATATCTGTCCTAAACAAGCACGCCATGGTGATCCTGATGCTATCAGCAGCTTGGCAGCTCGCTTGCATACAATTTGCTCAGATCATAAAAGCTATGAATTGTTTATTTAAATAGTTCAATTAAAATAAAGCTAACAATGATGATATTAAAGATCAAGCAAATGATATCCTATTTTTATATATCTTCTAGCTTTATTTTTTAATCTTGAATTGTCAAGTTAAGTACAACTCAATAGAATGATAAAAAGCAATGTTAATAATAAATTTAACAAAATATGTAATAATAGTTGTTTGATGGTGAGTTTATTAGTGCAGATTGTAATTTATTAAAACCAGATGAAATTTATAAAAAATTCTGTAATTATTTTTCTATTAATCCAGGATCATGTTTGTTTATTGATGATACTCCAATAAACGTTTACAATTCAAAACAGATAGGTATAGATGGAATAATTATTAACAGAAATGTTAATGATCTAAAGAGACAATTTAAAACGAAAGGTATAAATCTGCAGTAAATAATGAGTTAGATAGTAAGTAAT
>CALVFJ010000034.1 GCA_944326795.1 uncultured Erysipelotrichaceae bacterium | reverse complement strand
AGAAAGGTACTGACATCAACTCAATAGATAAAAAGACAACTGTTGATATAAATAACAGAATCAATCAAAAGAAAAGGAAGATACTTAGATATCTTCCTGCTGAAAAATTATTTCTAGATGAATTAGCTAAACTTAATGTAACTGAAAATACGATTTTCTATAAAAATTAGTTCCTATTTTCTCTTATTTCCAGTTTCTGCTTGCAATTCGGGAAAATTTTTAAAAAATTTTAGCTGCCGTTTAAAAGCGGCAGCTAATAAAGTTTTTATTGCTGATCAGCTGCAAAGACGATGTTAGCATCACGACGTGCAGCAACCAATAGTTTTACAATTTCTAAAGAATGCTGCAGGCGTTCTTGACACTTATCATGATCGTTATGGGCAATCAATTCTAACAAATAGGATATATAGTAATGATGGGTCAAACCAGGCTCTTGAGCATTGATGGTCTTTACTTCTTCATTTGGAAGATATAAGTCAAATGATGAGACCATGCTAGCTGCATGGTTACAGATGATATAGCCCTTTTCACCTTGGATCTGGATGTTGCTTTGTGCATGGGTGTTTTTGCAGGCGTTAAGGGTAGCTAGCAATTGATCGTCATAAATAAATTGTAAGCTGCCACCAAAATCAACTCCGTCCATGATATTGGCGGTATAGCTTATTTTTTTAGGATATCCAAATAAGCTGGTAACAAAATGCATATTATAAACATTAAGATCCATTAAAGCACCACCTGAAAAGGCGGTAGTAAATACATTTGGTTTGTTTCCGCTAAGATAGCTGTTATATTTGCTAGAATATTGTGACATGTTGCAGGTAACCATATGGATCGGGGCGATCTTTCGGATTGCTTCCTTGATTTTTTGAAGGTTAGGCAGATAACATGTCGTGATGCCTTCAAATAAGAAAAGCTTGCGCTGATCAGCGATATCGATGAGTTCTGCGCATTCTTCTACGGTTGAGGTAAAAGGCTTTTCTAAGATTACATGTTTGTTAGCTAATAAACATTGTTTTGCATGCGCAAAATGCAAAGAATTAGGAGAAGCAACATAGATGATATCAATTTCATCATCTTGCAACATTTCGTTAAGATCGGTATAGACCTTTGGACAATTGAATTTGTCAGCTAAGGCTTTGCCGGTATCTTGATGACGCGAATAAATGGCACCGATCTCTTGTTGGCATTTTAACCAGTTTTTTAGAAAGACCGTAGTGATCGATCCGGTGCCGATAGTTCCGATTTTCATGATAATTAACTCCTTTTTAATTAGTTTATCATCATTATGGTAATAAAAAAAGCTAAATTAGGTTATAATAAAGAAGTTAAAGGAGCATGCCATGATGAAGATTCGTATCATTAAAATTTTATGTGTTTTGATCTTGGGGAGTTTTGTCATGGGTTTGGGACTTGAAATTCGTCCTTTTGCTAGCGAAAGCATGGTGATCGAGGAAAAAGACTACGAATTATCCTGCAATGATATCGCTGCTGATATCAATGAGTTTAAGAGCTGGACCTATTCAGAAATTATCGAACATGCAGGCTGCGTATTGACTGCAAACGATGAAATATTAAGCAATAATAATCTCTATGTTAAAGGTAAGCTGGATGATATTGTTCAAAGCGGTACTTATGAATTGATCATAGGTATCAGCGACGATGTTTATGCTGAAGTTTCTTTGATGCTTAGTGGCACTTATGAACCGAAAGATACCGTTGAACCTGTTAAGACCAGCGGAGCGATAGAAGTTGAATCAAGACCAGATACGAATATTGATAAGGAAAATCTGTATTTGAATGGCAAGCTTTATGCCATTGATAAGGTGGAACAGCATGATTTTTGGGGCAAGGTGATTCATTTTAGTTCCGAAAATCGACAATATATTGGCCTTTGGGACTGGGGCGTTTATTTTAAAGCAACGCCAAACTATATATTTTTGATCATTACATTGCTGTCGATGGCAGCTGTGATCGGGTATATCTATTGTCAAGGAAATGATCAAAGAGAATATTGGGGATATCGAGGTGAAAGAAAATGATCGAAGTATTGAACTTATGGGATCTGCTAACTTTGGTGCTTTTGATCGGTGCGGGTTATTGTTTGGCCGTTTGGCACTTACGCTGTCGTAAAAGAAAACAAAAAAATGAAGCTATCGATGGTTTGTGGGAGCGATAGCTTTTTTTATTCGCGTGAAAATATTTTCAGAAAAACATATGATATAAAATGAAAAAACAGTTGAAAAATAAATGAAAATGTTTTATCATTTTGTCATTAGAAAACAGGGGAGATGTGTTATATGAAATTATCAAACATTCTTAAAGGAGGATTAGCTGTATTATTAGCTGCTTCCATGGTTGGATGTACCGGTACATCGGATACATCCACGACAAAAACTGATGCTACCGCTTCAAGCGATGGCTCAACGATTGCCATTGGATCATTTGGGCCGTTAGAAGGTGACTACAGCGTTTATGGCATAGCAGTAAACAATGGTGTCGATATGGCTATCAAAGATTATAATGAAGCAAATGGTACAGATGTTAAATTTGTTAGCTATGATACTAAAGGTGATGCTACTGAGGCTGTAAATGCTTTTAACAAACTAGTTGATGAAGATAAAGTAACAGCTATCGTTGGTGGTACGCTTTCAGGGGAAAGCACAGCGGTAGGAACTGCTAGCCAGGCGAGCGGTATTCCGATCATTACACCAAGCGGAACTGCAAAAGATATTACTTTGACAGGTCCTAATGTATTCAGAGGATGCTATACCGATCCATATCAAGCTCAAACGATCGCAACATTCGCTTATGATGAATTAGGAGCTACTACTGCTGCGATCCTATACAATACTTCTGATGATTATTCCAAAGGTTTGATGGAAAACTTTAAAGCAACATTTGAAGAAAAAGGTGGAACAGTTGTCACAACTGAAGGATATGCTACTGGCGATGTGGATTTCAACACGCAATTAACTAAGATCGCTGCTGCAGATGCTGATGTATTATTCGTTCCTAACTACTACAAAGATGACGCTTTGATCGCTAAGCAAGCTAAAGCTTTAGGCATCGATTCTACTATCATCGGTGGCGATGGTTGGGATGGTGTATTGGCAGTTGTTGAAGATCCTGCTGATATTGAAGGAGTAATTTTTGTAAATCACTACAGTCCAGATGATGAAGTTGTATCAGAATTAACAACAAGATATAAAGATACTTATGGTGTCGATGCAAATGCCTTTGCCGTACTAGCTTATGATACAACAATGTGCTTATTGCAAGCTATTGAAGAAGCAGGTTCTACTGATTCAGCAGCAATCATCGAAAAATTATCTGGTATCAGCTTTGATGGTGTTTTAGGTCATATGGAATTTGATGAAAATGGCGATCCAATCAAAGATTTAAGTTATATCACGATCAAAGATGGCCAATATGTTACATATGGTAAATAGTAACCATTAGGAGGATTACTAATCCTCCTAATTTTTTTTCAAAGGGGGGTAAATAAGATATGTCAGGATTTTCGCAGTTCTTGATGCAATTGGTCAATGGAGTCAATGCCGGCTCGATATATGCGCTGATTGCCTTAGGATATACGATGGTTTATGGAATTGCTAAATTAATTAATTTTGCCCATGGTGATATTATCATGGTTGGTGCTTATATCTGCTTGTTTGCAATTGGTACTTTTAATCTTCCGGTTTGGTTAGCGGTCATCGTTTCGATCGTACTTTGCGCGCTTCTTGGTATCGTAGTAGAGAAGATTGCTTATAAGCCTTTGCGTAGTGCCTCAAGGATTTCGTTGCTGATCACGGCTATAGGAGTTTCGTATTTGCTGCAAAGCTTGTTTCAATTACTTTTTACGGCTAATCCGCGTCCTTTTCCTACCATTATCAGCCTTCCGCCTTTGATGTTAGGTTCTATTTCGATTTCAGCACCTTATTATATTACATTTATCGTCTCAGTAATCTTGATGACCGTCTTGCATCTTTTCGTACAAAAGACCAAGATCGGAAAAGCAATGCGTGCAGTTAGTGAGGATTCGCAAGCAGCACAATTGATGGGCATCAATATTGATAAGACGATCTCTATTACTTTCGCGCTTGGCTCGGCGTTAGCTGCTGTTGCGGGTATCTTATATTGTTCATCATATCCAATGGTCAATCCATATCTTGGTTCTTTACCAGGAATCAAAGCGTTCATTGCTGCGGTGCTTGGCGGAATTGGCAGCATTCCTGGTGCCGTGCTTGGAGGTTTTATTTTAGGTATCATCGAAGCATTGACCAAGGCATATATTTCATCACAGTTATCTGATGCTATCGTTTTTACGGTTTTGATCATCATGCTGGTATTTAAACCATCAGGTATACTGGGCAAGAATGTGAAAGAGAAGGTATAGGATATGAAAGTAATGGAAAAATATAAAGAAATGGCTTTTTGGCCTAAAATGTTCATAAACTTTATTTTGATCTTGGCGATATTTTTGCTGATTACCGTATTATCAAATGTTGGCATCATCAGCAATTACTATCAAGGAATAATGCTTTCGATCTGCATCAATGTTATTTTGGTAGTTAGCTTGAATATTACGACAGGATTTTTAGGGCAGTTGACCTTAGGACATGCAGGATTCATGGCAGTTGGTGCTTATAGTGGAGCTTTTTTAAGTAAAAATCTAATGGGAACCTTACCTGATCCGTTGATCTTCTTGTTGGCAATCATCGTAGGAGGCGTAGTTGCGATGGCCTTTGGTGTCATCGTTGGCGTACCTACTTTACGTTTAAAAGGTGATTATCTAGCTATCATTACTTTAGCGTTTGGTGAAGTTATCAAGAATATCTTGTTAAACCTAAATATCGTAGGAGGAGCTAGTGGATATATAGGGATTCCACGATATACGAATTTTCTATGGGCATATTGGTTGGCGGTAATAACGGTCGTATTATCAATTGCTTTGATCAATTCACGGCATGGCCGCGCGATCGTGTCGATTCGAGAAGATGAGATTGCTAGTGAAGCCAGCGGGATCGATACGAAAAAATTTAAGATCTTAGCTTTTGTTTTTGCTGCTTTTTTTGCAGGAGTAGCTGGATGTTTGTATGCGCATTATATGGGCATTCTAGAGCCTAAGACCTTTAAGTTTGATAAATCGATCGAAATATTGGTCATGGTCGTTTTAGGTGGTATGGGCAATATAAAAGGCTCGATCATTTCGGCTATCGTTTTGACGGTGCTGCCACAGTTATTGGTAAGCGTCAGTGGCTATAGAATGCTGCTTTATGCTTTAGCTTTGATCATCATGATGTTATTTAAATATGATCCAACATTGGTTAAACTGATTAATAATATCAAAAATCGTTTTAAAAAAGTTAGGGGGTAAGAATGATGAATGTGCTAGAAGTCAAAGATCTGGGCATTAATTTTGGGGGGTTACGTGCCGTCGATCATTTCAATCTTACCATCGAACAAGGAGAGCTATATGGTTTGATCGGTCCTAATGGTGCCGGTAAGACTACGGTGTTTAATATGCTGACCGGTGTTTATGCTCCTAGTGATGGGCAGATCATGCTGCAAGGAAAAACGCTGAATAATTTATCTTGTCATAAGATTGCCCAATTAGGAATTGCGCGAACATTTCAAAACATTCGCCTTTTTAAAGATCTTAGCGTTATTGATAATGTCAAGATCGGTTTGCATGAACGTTATAATTATTCGTTGGTAAGCTCTTTGTTAAAAACTAAAAAATATTTTTTGATGGAACAGCAGATGGAAAAAGAAGCGCTGGATCTGCTAGAAGTTTTTCGTCTGCATACATATGCGCATATCAAAGCTTGTAATCTTCCTTATGGTAAGCAAAGAGAACTAGAAATTGCTAGGGCCTTGGCTACGCATCCGAAGCTATTATTATTAGATGAACCCGCAGCCGGGATGAATCCACAGGAAACTGAGGAATTGATGGAAGTAATCAAAAACGTACGAAAAAAGTTCAATATCAGCATCCTTTTGATCGAACATGATATGAAATTGGTCATGGGTATCTGTGAAAAGATCACGGTATTAAACTATGGTAGCGTATTGCTTTGCGGTACTCCCGATGAAGTGGTTAATGATCCGCGGGTAATCAAGGCATATTTGGGGGATTAACTATGTTAAAGATTCAAGATTTAAAGGTAAGCTATGGCATGATCGAAGCTATCCAAGGTGTAGATTTTGAAATCAATGATTCAGAGATCGTTGCCTTGATTGGCGCTAATGGTGCCGGTAAAACGACGATCATGCATACGATTAGCGGTTTATTAAAACCACAAAGTGGTACAATATATTTAGATAGTGTTGACATTACCAAGATTCCTGCTGATAAGATCGTGAAACTTGGGCTAGCCCAGGTTCCCGAAAGAAGAAGGGTATTTGCTGAGCAAACGGTTGAAGAAAATCTAGAATTGGGAGCTTATACCCGTAAGGACAAAAAAGAAGTTGCCGAAACGATGGCAAAAGTATTTGAAAGTTTTCCGCGCTTGAAAGAACGCCGTAAGCAGTTAGCAGGAACCTTATCAGGTGGTGAACAGCAGATGCTGGCAATGGGAAGAGCATTGATGGCCAAGCCAAAGATCTTATTGTTGGATGAGCCAAGCATGGGCTTATCACCATTGCTGGTAAAAGAAATATTTCATATCATTGAGGCTATTAATCGTAATGGAACTACTGTATTATTGGTAGAACAAAATGCTAAGATGGCTTTAGCTATTGCTGATCGTGCTTATGTATTGGAAAATGGCAAGATCGTCTTAAGTGGTACAGGAGAGGAATTAGCTAATAGTCCACAAGTTAAAAAAGCTTATTTAGGAGGATAATTCGATATGTATGTTAAAGATCAGATGAGCACCAATCCTTATTGCATTAGTCCTAAAACATCTATTTCCAAAGCTTTGGAAATCATGTCAACCAACGATTTTCATCGTTTACCGGTCGTTAATGGCAATCATGAACTAGTTGGTCTTATCACAGCAGGTATGATCTCAGATAAGACACCTAGCAAGGCTACTTCATTATCGATCTATGAGCTAAATTATTTACTTAGCAAAACTAATGTTAATGAAATCATGGAAACAGATGTAAAAACGATCCATCCCGATGCTTTATTGGAAGAAGCAGCTGTTAAGATGCGCACCTATGATGTAGGCTGTTTGCCTGTTGTCGAAGGTAAAAAAGTCGTTGGTATCATCACGCAAAATGATATCTTTACAGCTTTTGTTGATTTGTTAGGATATAATCGCGAGGGAACAAGATATGTCATCAATATCAAAGAAGATCATATAGGCATCTTATCTGATATCGCTAGATGCTTTACCGATCTTAGTATCAATATCACAAATCTTGCGGTTTATAATAATATTCGTGGCATCGAAGTTGTGGTAATTGCTACTGGAGAAAATAGCAATAAAGCTAAAGAGCATTTGTTAGAAAAAGGTTATAACGTAACAGATGTATTGGAAAGAGGTTGATAATTCAACCTCTTTTTAGGTATAATTAACAAAGTGGAGGAATAGCTTTATGAATCCTGTCTTTAGAGGTTTGCATTAAAATATGGTGAGAAAATATTAATGAGCTACAATTTGTAGCTCATTATTTTTTCA
>CALVFJ010000033.1 GCA_944326795.1 uncultured Erysipelotrichaceae bacterium | reverse complement strand
TGGCAAGAAGCAGTAATGCAAGTCGCAGACCACTTTACGCTGTAAAGCGTGGCTTTGAGAGCAGGGCTATGCCCGCAAATGAAAAACCACCAGCTTAGCTGGTGGATAATTATTGTATTTTAGGTTAATCTTCGCTGTCATGGCGGTTGAATTTATATTCATAGTAGATGTTTAATAGATGAGCAGCTAGAAATATGACGTTTATAAGGTTGTTCTTGTTGTTAGGGATGATCATGCTGGTGATGATGACAAATAACCAAATGATGCTAAAGGTTATCTGCAGCTTGATATTATGGCGTAAAAAGATAAAGATCAGGATGCTGGTAAGCTGTAAGACAAATAATAGATATGTAGGCATATGATCATTCCTTTCTTTCTATGTTTGCTTAATTAATTTAGCATGTGATAAAATATCGTTGATATTATTTTAACATAAATGTAGACGGGCAATGAAAAGAGTTAGGTTAAAGAACAAAGTTAGGATAAGATTGATCATGATCTTAAGCATAATTGTGATCGTTTTGACGATACAAACATTTTTATTATTGATATGAGGAGGATAAAAATATGCAATATCGTTCATTTTCAGATTTTAAGACTTCATTATTAGGTTTTGGCTGCATGCGTTTTCCTGTTGATGAGCAAGGCAAGATCGATGAAGAAAAAACTTTCGCCATGTTGGATCTGGCGTTAGATAATGGGGTAAATTATTATGATACGGCTTATCCCTATCATGAACAAACCTCTGAGCTTGTCTTAGGGCGCTGGTTACAAACGATAGACCGCGATAGCGTTTATGTTGCCAGCAAATCACCGGTATGGTTGATCAATGATATTGAAGAATTTGATGCGATGTTGGATAAACAACTGGAAAGACTGCAGCTAGAGCATTTGGATTTTTATCTTTTGCATGCGTTAAACAAAGAAAGATTTGAAAAGCTAGAAAAGATGGGCTTATTTGAGCATCTAGATGCCATCAAAGCCAGTGGCAAAGTTAAACATATCGGTTTTTCTTTTCATGATGATTATGAGGTCTTTGCAAAGATCTTACAGCGCTATCCATGGGATTTTTGTCAGATCCAATATAATTATATGGATGTTGATTATCAAGCAGGCGATAAAGGTTATCAGCTAGCTCGCAACATGAAGATACCAATGGTCATCATGGAACCGATTCGTGGCGGTATGTTGGCAAATGTACCGGAAGAGATCAAAAGCTTATTTAATAGTTATAATCATGATAGTCCAGCTAGCTGGGCCTTGAGATGGGTAATGGCGCATGATAATGTGATGTGTGTGTTATCTGGTATGTCAGATATCGAACAGGTAAAAGATAATTTGTATACTGCTGGACTTGAACCTGTCTTAACGTCGGCACAGGAAGAAATCTATCATCAGGCTAGAGCTTTATTTAAAAAGCGAATGCAGATACCATGTACCGCTTGCCGCTATTGCATGCCTTGTCCATTTGGTGTCGACATTCCGCGAAACTTTAAGGTATATAATGAGGGCTTCATCTATCAGTTAGCCGATAAAAATAAAAAGGAATATCAATTTATTGATGAAGAGCATCGCAGCAACGTTTGCCGTAAATGTTCGGCATGTGTTTCTAAATGTCCTCAGCACATCGATATTCCCCATATGTTAGAATTGATCAGCGAATTGTATCATGATTGATCATTGCTGCATCAGATCTTGATCGATCAAACGATCATTTTCGCGAAATTGTGCTTGATAAAGCTTGGCATAGGCACCTTGAGCAGCCAATAAGGCTTCGTGGGTGTCTTTTTCTATGATCTTGCCGTTAGCAATGACGGCGATCTCATCGGCGTTGCGAATGGTCGATAGCCGGTGAGCTACGATGATGGTCGTCCTTCCTTCGCATAGTTCATCCAGGGCTCCTTGGATCAAGATCTCGGTCGTATTATCTAAGGCCGAAGTGGCTTCATCTAAGATCAAGATCGCAGGATTTTTCAAGAAAACGCGAGCGATGGATAAACGTTGCTTCTGACCGCCGGATAGCTTGGTTCCTCTTTCACCGATCTGGGTATCAAAGCCATTTGGCAAAGACATGATGTAATCATAGATATTGGCTTTTTTGCTGGCTTCAACAACTTCTTCATAAGTAGCATCTAACCGGCCATATAGGATATTTTCGTAGAAGGTACCTGTAAATAAGAAGACATCCTGTTGGACGATACCGATGTTTTTTCTTAACGAAGCAAGGGATAATTCGTTGATGTTTATCCCATCGATCAAGATCTCGCCGCTGCTTACTTGATAGAATTTCGGTAGCAAATGACAGATCGTGGTCTTACCTCCACCGCTAGGACCTACTAATGCTAGTTTTTCTCCAGGTTCAACGGTAAAGCTGATATGATCGATTATTTGCTTAGAATCATTATATTTGAAAGATACATCGTTAAAGACGATCTGGCCTTTGGGGTCATGAAGATCTATGGCGTTTGCTGGCTCTGATTCTTCTGCTTGATCCATGATCTGCAAGAAGCGTTCAAAGCCGGTAACACCATTTTGATACTGTTCCATGAATTGGATCAAGGTCGTAACCGGAGTGATGAAAAGATTGATCGAAACGATGAATGTTGAATAATCACCAAAAGTAATCTGCTGGTTATATAAGAAGATACCACCGGCAATCAGGACGATGACATTGAAGACATCGGTAATGAACTGGGTCGAAGAATGAAATTGGCCCATGGCTTTGTAGGCTTGTTTACGATTTTCTACGAAGCTTTTATTGCCGACTTCAAATTTTTCTAGTTCCTTTTGAGCGTTGGTAAAAGCTTTGGTGATCCTGATACCACCGATGCTGTTTTCTAATGCAGCGTTGATCACAGCGATGCTTTTCCGGCTTTCCATAAAAGCAATACGCATCTTATTGCGCATCAGCAATGATATGATCACCAATAAAGGAACGCAGCTGAAGATGATCAAAGTAAGCCAGACATTGATCGTACAAAGATAAATGAATGAGCCAATGATCATGACGCCAGAGATGAAGAAGTTTTCTGGTCCATGATGCGCTAGCTCGCTGATATCCATCAAATCGTTGGTCATGCGCGACATGATCTTGCCGGTCTCATGATTATCATAGTATTCATATGGTAGCTTTTGCAGTTTGCTGAACATATCCTTACGCATGGCGGCTTGCATCTTGACCCCGATGACATGGCCATAATATTGAACGAAATAACGTAACAGCATTCGGATAAAGTAAAGGATGAACAGGGTTATCCCTAAGATATAGATCATTTTGATCTGGCGATTAGGAATGACGTTGTTTAGCATTTCTCTTGTTATCATAGGATAGATCATGCCGATGATAGAGATAGCCAATGAAGCCAACATATCTAAGGTAAACATCTTTAGATGGGGCTTGTAGTATTGGATGAAACGTTTTAACATAGCTTACCTTCTTTCTAAATAGTTTAAAACAACCTGTGGATACAGGTTGTTAGCACATATATTCTAAATAATAGACCATTTGTTTTTTCCACCATGGCCAATCGTGGGCAACATCTTGGCCCCAGAAATCGATCCAAGCATGGATGTCTTTATAGCCAAATAATTCTTTGATCCTAGCGGTATCTTCGATCATTGGATGCTCCCATGCACCTTGCCCAACGCAGATGATGATCTTACGTTGACGATACATCTGAACATATGGATGATCATAGCTCATGCCTTCGATATAGCTTACCGGATTATTGTTGTATAACAAGTCATCCATGTAGCCATCAGGGAAGAAAAAGCGCATATCATAACAGCCGCTCAAAGCAATCGTGCCGCTGAAGATATCGGGACGGCGCAAGAAGAAATTAAGGGCATGGCTAGCTCCCATCGAGCAGCCGTTGGTAATGATGCCTTCATGGCGATAGCCGCTGTTGGCTTGTTCATTGATGTGAAAAATATAAGGAACCAGCTCTTCAACGATGTAATTGAAATAACGTTCGTGGTTTTCCATGCGGGTGCGGCCATCTAAAGTTGTTGATGACCAACTTTCCTGATCGATGGAATCGACACAGAATACTTGCAAGCGTCCGCTGTTGATAAAAGGAGCGATCATTTCGATCATCTTTTGATCCTCATAATCGAAAAAGCGTCCGTTTTGACAAGGAAAGACCAGCATTGGTCTTCCGCAACCGCCATAGACCTTAAACTCCATTTCGCGATCTAAAAAGCGGCTATAAGTTTTATAATATTCTATTTTCATGCTTATCCTTTCTTTGCGGTGCAATATTCAATGAAGCTATGAACTTCTTTTTCGGTCTTGAATCTGGCGGTGTACATATCGTTGCCCATGGCGGCACTGACGATTTGTGGCATATTTTCGTGCATGCATATCTTGCCTTCATAGCGAGCAAGGATCTTAGCTTCAGAATTTTTATAGTTGAAACCATTACGACGGCCAACATAAGCGCAAAAATATGGTCGGCTCATATTGTAAGGCAATACGTGCCCCATGACCATCTGAGCATAGATAGAATAAACATCGATGTCATTGGCAAAGTTCATCATATCTGGGGTATATCCTCCAGGTGGCCGCATATTGACCTCTAGTCCTAAGATCTCACCTTTTTTAGCTAGACCTTCTTTATCTTCTAGCAAACGGAAATATTCGCAATGGAAGAAACGAGCTCTTGGTTTGAAAGCAGCGATGACCGCTTGACCAATTTTTTGCAGATCTTCAGGGATCTTACGCAATGAGTAATAATAGCATTCATCGACGTTGTTGACGATATCCATGATCGGTGTAGGAAAAACGTGGGAAGTTTCAAAGATGACCTTGCTGTTTTCATCACAGATGCCATCATAGGATACGATCATGCCATTGATGAATTCTTCCATGATATAGGGAACGCTAGGTAAAGCGCGATAGAATAGTTCTAGTTCAGCATCATTTTTGATCTTGAAGGTAGCACTAGCCCCAACACCATTATCTGGTTTGACCACGACCGGATATCCAACTTTGGCAATAAAGGCTTTGCCTTCTTCAAGGTTAGTTACCAAGTGGTAGCGGGCGGTCTTGACCCCAGCTTTGGCATAGTATTCTTTCATCTTAGATTTATACTTATAATGTTCAAGCTCATCAGGAAAAGCCCCACTGGTAATGTTGAAATCTTGACGTAAGCGTGCATCGCTTTGCAGCCAGTATTCATTATTAGATTCTAGCCAGTCGATACGTCCATATTTGAAAGCAAAATATGCGACTGCACGATATACTTCGTCATAGTTTTCTAACGAAGACACCTGATAATAATCAGTTAATGATTCTTTTAATTCGTTTGATAGATAATCATATGGATCCTCAGCGATTCCTAAACTATTTTGACCAAGGTTCTTGATTGCTCGGGCAAATTGATAGTAGTTTTTAGGAAAGGTTGGGGAAATAAAGATAAAATTCATATAAAAGTCCCCCTTGTTATGAAATATTTTAGCATAATATAATGAAAATTATAGCAAAAAGTGTGAAAAAAATTGCATTTTGTAATAAAATAAATACTATGTGGAGGTATATATGGTCCATCAAGATGCTACAAGATGCTTAAAGTGCAAAAATGCCCTTTGTCAAAAACATTGTCCGATCATAACTGATGTTCCTAAGATCATGGAATTATATCTAAATGGGGATGTCCAAAGCGCTCAGCAGTTGCTGTTTGCGAATAATCCTTTTAGTGCGATCTGCAGTTTGGTTTGCGATCATCAAAGACAATGTTATGGCAATTGTGTATTGAACTTTAAAAAAGAACCGATCCATTTTTATGAGATCGAGCAAGAGCTATCTCTACCTTATTTAAAAGAGGTTCATTTTAAACACAATGATGTTACTAAGAAAAAGGTCGCTATTGTTGGCAGTGGCCCAGCTGGTATCAGCTGTGCAATGTTTTTAAGTGACGAAGGCTATGATGTAACGATATATGAAGCCAATGATAAAATTGGGGGGGTCTTGACCTACGGTATTCCAGATTTTCGTTTAAGCAAAGAGCTAGTGAAACAATATGCGCGCATCTTAAATGAAAAAGGAGTAAAGATCAGACTCAATTGCATGATCGGTACCAGCATTTCTCTATCAGCCTTGAAAGCGGAACATGATGCAATCATTATAGCCGTTGGCACGCAAAAGGCTAAAATGATGCATATTCCTAATGAGACGCGCTATAACGTCCATTATGCGATCGATTATCTAAAAAGCCCGCAAAGTTTTGATCTAGGGAAAAAAGTTATCGTTTTAGGTGGGGGAAATGTGGCGATGGATGCTTGCCGCATGGCTAAAAAACAAGGATATGATACTTATGTTTATTATCGTAAGACCTTTGAAGATATGCCAGCTAATAAGATCGAGGTCGAAGAAGCGCTTGCTGAAGGCGTTAAGTTTGCAACCTTTGAGGTTCCGATCGCGATCACAAATGATGGCATGATCTTTGCTAAAGGAGAAAATATCATTGATGAACACGGACGTAAACAGACTAAGGTCATTGAAAATACCGAACATCATGTAGCTTGTGATAGCGTGATCGTGGCTGTCAGTCAGACCTTACGCTTAGATTTTCCGGAATTGAAATTAAATAAATGGCAATTCTATGAAACTAAGCAAGGACATATGACCAGCATGGATAATGTATTTGTTTGCGGCGATGCATATCTAGGAGCAAAGACCGTAGTAGCTGCGGTAGCTGATGCCAAAAAAACCGTAGAAGAGGTAAAGGAGCATATCAATGGATGAATTAAGCAAAGCAAGAGCAGAAATAAATGATATCGATGCTAAGATCGCATCATTGTTTGAAAAGCGAATGCAAGCGGTAGAGAAAGTTATCGCCTATAAGCTTGAACATGATATGGCTATATTTGATGCCAAGCGCGAACAAGAAGTCATCGCTAAAAATATTAATAAGGTTGGATCACGGTACCAGCCATATTATGCACAGTATCTGCAGATGATGATGGATATATCCAAAAAATATCAACAAAAGATCATGGAGGAAAAATAAAATGGGTAAATTATTGATGCAATTAAGAAAAGATAACATGCAGGCAATGAAAGACAAGGATACCGTAAAAAAAGGCGTACTGAGCTTGGTGATCGCCGCTATTGCCCTAGCAGAAAAAGAAGGTAATGTTACTTTGGAAGAAGCTGATGAATTAGCTTTTGTCCAAAAAGAACTAAAGCAAGTAAAAGATTCTCTAGCACAGACCCCAAGCGATCGCACGGATCTGATCGAACAAGAAAAACAAAAAATTGCGATCTTAGAAAGCTATCTGCCAAAGCAAATGGATGAAGCGCAGATCAAAGAAGCTATCTTAAAGATCATGGCCGAAAATAACCTGGAGCCAACCAAAAAAGCTCAAGGAACGATCATGAAGACCATGATGGCTGAATATAAAGGCCAGGTAGATGGCAAGCTGGTCAATAAGGTCATGGGAGAGATCTTAAATGGATAAGACCAATGCCATGCGTCTTTTGGATAAGCAAAAGATTGCTTATGAAGTAAAGACGTATGATGTTGCTGATGGGCATATCGATGGGCTGAGCGTTTGTGAAAAATGCCAGATCGATCCATCAATGGTATATAAAACTTTGGTAACTCAGGGCAGCGATCATAATTATTATGTTTTTGTCGTAAATGTTGCTGATGAGCTTGATCTAAAAAAATGTGCCAAAGCTGTTAGTGTCAAAAGTGTGGAAATGATCCATGTCAAAGATATCAATAAGATAACGGGCTATATTCGCGGAGGGTGCAGTCCGATCGGCATGAAGAAAGCTTTTGTTACGACATTTGATCAAAGCATCGTTGCGCATGATCATATCTATGTGTCAGCTGGCAAGTTGGGAATGCAGATCAAGATCGCAAAAGATGATCTGATCAGGATTACCAAAGGAACGATCCAAGATATCAAAGCATAAAAAAATCACTTCGTTAGAAGTGTTTTTTTTTCTTGTGTGCCGGGCATGGCACTAATTCAGTTGGAGATAAACCAACCACAGGTAGTTACCGCCAAGTGTAGTGACCCAC
>CALVFJ010000032.1 GCA_944326795.1 uncultured Erysipelotrichaceae bacterium | reverse complement strand
AGCTAACAAAAATCAGTAAATCAATATTTTCAAACTTTTTCATCAAATTTATTTGACTTTTACATAGTTAGCTTTCTTACATATATTAGACATTATATTTATCAAAAAAGTTTAAATTTTCTAATCTTTTTTCACCCAACTAATTTTTCTTGGATTATGGTACAATATATTTAAAGTTAGAAAAGATAATAATCAATAATATGAGGTACCTTATGCAAGAATACATCTTAGCTATCGATCAAGGTACAACTAGTACCAGAGCGATCTTGTTCGACAAAAATGGCAATGCTATTAAGACCATTCAAAAAGAAATCGAACAATTTTTTCCTCATCCTGGCTGGGTAGAACATGACGCTAATGAAATTTGGCTACAGACCCTAGCTTGCATATCAGAAGTTATCATTCAAAGCGCAATAGAACCATGTCAGATCAAAGCTATCGGGATAACCAATCAACGAGAAACCACAGTTGTTTGGGATAAAAAAACGGGTATGCCTATTTATCATGCTATCGTTTGGCAATCCCGTCAAAGTGACTATATCTGTGATAAGTTAAAAAAACAAGGACTTAATGAATGGTTTAAAAGTAAAACAGGTTTGATCATCGACCCTTATTTTTCACTTACGAAAGTAAAATGGATCTTAGATAATGTTCCAAATGCTCAAACTAAAGCCGAAAAAGGTGAATTATTATTTGGAACGATCGATTCTTGGCTTTTATATAAGCTAACTGGCGATAAGGTCCACGCTACTGATTACTCTAATGCCTCACGCACCTTGATGTACAACATCTATGAATGTAAATGGGATCAAGAAATTCTCGATTTATTAAATATACCTTCAGCAATGTTACCTGAGGTCAAACCATCTAGTTTTATCTATGGCCATACTGCTGCCTACCATTTTTTCAATCAAGAAGTACCAATTGCCGGCATAGCTGGTGACCAACAAGCTGCCCTTTTCGGTCAAGCTTGTTTTGAAAAAGGCATGGCCAAAAACACCTATGGTACGGGCTGCTTTTTACTTATGAATCTTGGGGAAAAACCTTTCCAATCATCACATGGTCTACTAACAACCATTGCTTGGGGCATCGATAATAAGATATATTATGCATTAGAAGGCAGCATATTTGTTGCCGGAAGTGCCATCCAATGGCTAAGAGATGGGCTCAAGATCATTGATGATGCAGCACAATCAGAAAAATTAGCCTATGATTGTCCTAATGGCGAAGATATTTATATCGTTCCTGCTTTTGTTGGATTAGGAGCTCCCTATTGGGACGATAAAGCTAGAGGAGCCATCTTTGGTTTAACTAGAGGAACATCAAAAAGCCATTTAGCAAAAGCCACTTTAGAATCATTAGCTTATCAAACCAAAGATGTACTAGACACCATGAATGAAGACACAAATTTACAATTAACAGCTTTAAAAGTAGATGGTGGAGCAACTGCTAATAATTTCTTGATGCAATTTCAAGCAGATATCTTAAATGTAAATGTTGAACGTAGTCGATTCAAAGAAACAACAGCATTAGGCGCTTGTTATCTTGCTGGTTTAGCAGTTAATTTCTTCCGCAGCAAAGAGCAAATCAAAGCTCAGCAACAAACGGATAAAACATTTGTTCCAACAATGAGCTTTGATGAGCGCAAGCAAAGATACAGAGGCTGGAAAAAAGCCGTAAAATGCTGTCAGATATATGGTCAAGAGGACGAAGAGTATGAATGATATCATCATTATTGGCGGCGGAATCATCGGGGCATTTATCGCTCATGATCTTAGCCGTTACAAATTAAAAATTACCTTATTAGAAAAAGATAATGATGTTGCTAATGAAACGACGATGGCAAATAGCGCGATCATCCACACTGGATATGATCCTAAAGATGGAAGCTTAAAAGCCGACTTGAATGTTGAAGGTCATCGACTGTATCCCCAAATTTGTAAAGATCTAGAAGTACCTTATCAACAAATTGGTGCATATATCGTTGCTTTCAATGACGAAGATGAAAAAAACTTAGCAATCCTAAAGCAAAGAGCTATTGCACGAAACATTCCCTATGAAGAATTAACACCTGAGCAATTTTTAATTGTGGAACCACTATTAAATCCTCAAATCAAAAAAGTATTATCATTTCCTACGACTGCGATCATCGATCCGATGCAAACATGTGCAGCTTTGATCGATGTGGCTATTACCAATGGGGTCGATGTTAGGTTGAACCAGGAAGTGATTTCCATCACCGATACAACTGATGGCTATTTAGTAAATACCCAAGATCATAGTTACGCTACGCGTTATGTTATAAATTGCGCAGGTATCAACAGCGCTAAGGTCGCTAGGATGATCGGTGATGATAGTTTTGACATTACTTATCGTAAAGGCGAATATTATGTCTTAGATAAAAAAGCTAGCTATTTAACCAAGCACATCATCTACCCATGTCCTAGCAAGATGGGCAAAGGGGTACTGATCGTCCCAACCATTCATCATAATATTTTATTAGGCCCTACGGCATTTGATGTAGAAAAAGATGATGATGTCGCCACATCAATAACTGGATTACAAGAAGTAAGGCAAAAAGCTCAAAAGATCATTCCAAATATTCCTTTTGATCTTGTTATCCGAACATTTGCAGGCTTAAGAGCAAAAGGCTCAACTGATGATTTCATCATCTATGAAAATAACCAACATTCTCATTTTATCAATGTTGCAGGAATCGATTCTCCCGGGATCGCCAGTGCTCCTGCAATATCCCGTTATGTGATCAACAATTTTTTTCATGATCTTCAGCTAAAAGAGAACTACACGATCAAAAGAAGAGGATATTATCATTTTGACGCTTTGGATGAAGCTAGCAAAGCAAGACTAATTGCTCATGAACCTAAATTTGGCCATATCATCTGCCGATGTGAAAAGATCAGTGAACAAGAGATCATTGATTGCATCCATCGACCACTGGTACCCAGAACGTTAAAAGCCATCAAAAAACGTCTTCGTCCAGGCATGGGACGATGTCAAGGAGGATTTTGCGCTCCTTTGATCATCAAGATCATAGCAAAAGAGCTAAATATTCCTGAAGATCAAGTATGCTATGATGCTTATGAATCTAAGATCCTATGCTATGAAAGCAAAGGTGATGATCATGAATAAAAAATTAGTTATCATCGGCGCCGGATCAGGTGGTTTATGTGCAGCAATCAGTGCTTATAAACATGGAACCCATGACATCTTGCTCATTGAGCAAGATCAAGAAACCGGAGGAATATTAAACCAATGCATTCACAATGGCTTTGGTTTGCACACTTTTCAAGAAGAACTTACCGGACCTGCTTTCGCTCAACGTTTGAAAGATGAAATAGCGCAATTACCAATAGATATTTGGCTTGATACCTGCGTTACCAATATCACAAAAGAAAAGATGGTCATTTGCCAAAACAAAAATGGTATCCATCACATCCAAGCTCAAGCTATCATCATCACTGCTGGTTGTTACGAACGTTCTCAAGGCGCTATAGCTTTGACAGGGCATCGTCCAAAAGGCATATACACTGCTGGTCAAGCACAAAAATATCTAAATCAAGATGGCTATCTAGTAGGAAAAAATGTCTTCATCCTTGGATCAGGTGATATTGGTTTGATCATGGCAAGACGCATGAGCCTAGAAGGTGCTAAGGTATATGGTGTAGCTGAGATCATGCCCTATTCAAATGGTTTAAAGCGTAATATCGTTCAATGCCTAGATGATTTTGATATTCCTCTATATTTAAGTCATACGATTTCAAATATATTTGGTAAAGATAAGCTTGAAGCTATTGAAATTAGCCCCGTCGACGAAAATCGTCAGATCATTCCTAATCAAGCAAAACGTTTTAATGTTGATACGCTATTATTATCAGTTGGCTTGATACCAGAAAATTCCTTGATATATCAATTAGGACTCCCTTTAGATACAAAAACCAAAGGACCTATCGTTGACGAATTTTTACAATTATTACCTGGAATATTTGCTGCAGGCAATGGCCTACATGTACATGATCTAGTGGACCATGTTGCTAGTGAAGCAAGACAAGCTGGCATCAACGCTAGCTTATATCTAGAAAATAAGCTTTCTAACAAGCCAATGATCCAAATAATACCCGGTGAAAACGTTAGTTATTGCGTTCCACAATTTTTTCATCAAGATAGCTCAGGATTTAAACTAAGCTTAAGAGTAAAGCTTCCTATGCCTAAGGCCAAACTACAATTTTTTGATGATAATAAATTATTAAAAGAACAAGTAATGATGAATTTGTTTCCTGCTGAAATGGTTACATATCAAATATCAGCTGATGTTCTAGCATCTATTTCCACAAAGCTAACTATCAAGGCGGTGATGATCAATGAATAAACAATTTATTTGTATATGCTGCCCTAAAGGCTGCATCATCGATGTTACATATGATCACGATAAGATTGAAAACATCCAAGGAAACTCTTGTAAACGAGGTGCTAGCTACGTTCAAGACGAATTATTTTCACCAACAAGGATGCTTACTTCAACAGTAAAGATCAACAACGCCATGCATAAGATGCTAAGCGTGCAAACAGATAAACCGATACCAAAAGATATGATCTTCCCTATCATGAAACAACTACGACATATATGTGTCGAAGCTCCGATCAATATCAATGATATCATCATAGCTAACATCTTAGATACTGGAGTAAATATCATTGCTACGCGTAGCATGGAAAAAATTACAAAGTGAACCGCTCGGTTCACTTTTATTTTATATCCAACAAATCAAAAGCTTCATCTAAGCTCAACATGATACGCTGATAATCATTATCATACCTTTCTACATATAAGCAATATCCATTTTTATATAATAGTTCAATGATGCTTTTTAACTTTTGAAAATTATCTTGATCGATATCATAATCATATTTTAAATTACAAAATTTAAAATTATAATTTAAACCTATTCTAATTATATTATCATATTGTCTAACATTACTATCAATATCAATGTCTAACAACTTATCATGAATTTCATTGATCATCTGAATATACTGTGCTTCATAAATATCATCATATTCACCTTCTGCTTTGTCAATAAAATAATATTCATTCTTGTCATTATCATAATAATTATAATTCAGATCAAAATTAACATATTCTGGATCCTTAAAGGTCCTATCTTCTAAGCCAAACATCTTAGTGTTAATCTTTATATTATGCAAGCCAAAAATCACGATGATCATGGTAATAAACAAAATAAAGGAACGATTATCAAATTTGATCTTTCTCATAGCTATAAAGCTTAAGATATAATAAGCCAACATGATCAATGCAATGCTGAAAATAGTAGAAAACGTAATTTCATCAACAGCCAAGATCAACAAACAAAGCGTATAAGATAAAATAATGAATGGATACATTGCTTTGGATGTCGTATTTTGATTAGCATCTTCTACGGCTCTTTTGGTAAATATTTTTTTGACATACCAATAGCCGATGATATCCAAGATCACAAAACCAAATAAGATCATGAGCTTATGGTCCATGTAACTAACATTAAAATAAAAATAATCTAATGACAATATATCTTTAAATCTAAAATAAGATAAAGTTTTTCCGCCTTTATAGATAAAGGTCTCAAAAGCCATTTGTGCAAGGAAAGGTAAACAATGGTACGCAATGGTATTAATGATGAAATCAATGATATTATTGGTTTTAAATAAGATGAACAAATTAAACAACAGTAAACTAACACCTAATACGACAGCACTTCCTAAAACTTCAAATATCATCTTGATTCCATAAAATTGATATATGATACCATTGATCCCTACTGCAATTAAAATATTAACAAGAAAAGGCAATATAAATTCCCATACGGTCAATAAGAAAATATGATCAAATAATCTAGCTTTGGTAAAAGGCAAGCCAAAATATGTATCACTAGCTTTTTGGCTATGTACGAAATGATAATTGTAGTATGGAAGGATAAATGATACTATCCACAAAAAAACTAATAAATAATATGCATACCCATTAACACTTATGAACTGACCATAATCCCGAAACAATAGCAAAGGAAGTGGGAACACAACAAAGCCGATCGTAAACAACAAGATCATTAATTTTTTATTTTGGCCTAATGTATATTTGATAAAACTACCATTCATGGATATATCCCCTTTCATACATTTCGTAAATAAATAATTCTTCAAATGACACGTTCAATGCTTCGATAAAAATTGGTTCAAAAGCACTTAAATGCTTCAATACTTCTTCCTTATCATTTTTAAAGATCATGTTATACACCTGACCATTTTGACTGCATTTGATCATGTGCAAAGGTTTTAAAAGTTCTTTATCAAAATTCGCAATAGCCATCTGCACTTTACATATCTTCATTTTAGAATCTTGGATATCACCACTAGCATGAATGGTATGATCAAAGATGATACCATAACTATCACAAATATCCTCAAGTTCCCTTAAATTATGACTAGAAATGATAACAGTAATATTTTCATCCAACAATAAATCGCTAATTGCTTGCTTGAAGGTTAAACGCATCAAAGGATCTAAGCCATCAAATGCTTCATCCAATAATAAATATTTTGGTTTTATTGCCAGGGCCAATAAAATGAAAGCTTGGCGCTTCATTCCTTTTGAAAAATTTCTAATTTCCTTGGTAGGGTCTAAATTAAAGATATTTAAATACTTAGCAAACATCTTTTCATCTAGTGGATAGATGCTAGCATAAAAAGCTCTTAAACTATTGATCGTAGCGTTTAAAGGATAATAAACATCATCACTGATCAAAAAAATATCTTTTTTGACCTCTTCATTTTCATACACTTCTTTTCCATCATACAATATCGAACCATTATCTTTATCGTAGATCCCAGCCATTAATCTTAATAATGTTGATTTACCTGCTCCATTGACGCCAACTAAACCAAACACCGTATTATCTTTGATTTCTAAGTTAATATCACGCAATACGATAGTATTACCTAAACTTTTACTTATACCCTCTAACTTGATCATATTTCCTCCTTATAAACTTCATCGATGATTGCTAATAGCTTTTCTTTGGTTAATACCTTGCGCTTTCTCCACTGTATGATTTGTTTGGTACACTCTGCTATCATTTTTTCATACATATCATCATGCACTGTTCCTTTTATAAATACTCCTTTTTTATTTAGAGTATATATATACCCCATTTCTTCTAGTTCTTTATAAGCTTTCATAACTGTATTTGGATTAATCCCAAGTTCTAATGCTAAGACCCTAACTGACGGTAACTTATCATTTTCTTTTAATGCCCCAATTTCTATATATCTAACAACTTGTGCTTTTAGTTGCTCAAAAATAGGTTTAGAACTTCCATTATCAATATAAAACATGTGCTATCCCTTCTGTACTAACTGTACTATCTGTATTAACTGTACTATTACTTTAATTAACTGTCAATAAAAAAAAGCTATAAGATAGCTGAAAAATGTATAATTACTTTTAGTTATTAAATTAATAATTTATTAATATTTTATTTATCATATGTTTTCGTTTATCATTTTTGATGTTTGTAAAACAAATAAGGAAGGAGATATATTGTTGATATTTATAACATCACAAGCAACAAAAAATATGAAAAGAAAAATAAACGCAAAACAATTATGGGAATTATTTTCGACAATGTTTGTCTTAAATTCATGTACTTTTGGTGGTGGCTTTGTCATCGTATCATTGATGAAGAAAAAATTTGTTGATGAAAAAAAATGGTTAGAAGAAGATGAGATGCTAGATATAACCGCTATCACCCAATCATCTCCCGGTCCATTGCCTGTCAACGCCTCAGTTATTATCGGTTATCGAATAGCTGGTATCATCGGTTCTTTGATTGCTGTTCTAGGAACTATTTTGCCACCAATGATCATCATATCTTTGCCACAATGTCAAGTGATGAATTCAAAAAAGGCAAAAAAATAACACCTCTCCATTAAAAGAAGAGGGGTTATATGTGATACGAACTATAATTTGTTTGCCTTTCAGCGTATCCATAAAATCA
>CALVFJ010000031.1 GCA_944326795.1 uncultured Erysipelotrichaceae bacterium | reverse complement strand
ATGTATATAAATTATTAATAAAAGTATTTGTTTTCGGAACATAAGTGAAGTTAGCATGATGTGATCGCTCTACATTATGATTAGAGAAAGTAAAAGGAGGCAATGTAGATGAAGATAACATGGATCGGACATTCTTGTGTCAAAGTTGAAAAAAATGGATACACTATTGTAATAGACCCTTATGAAGATGGAAGCGTACCAGGTTTGAAACCTGTAAGCGAACAGGCTGACATGGTGCTGTGTAGTCATGAACATAGCGATCATAACTATCGCGAAGGGGTTAAGATCGTAAAAAGTGTTGCTGAACCTTTGCAGGTAAGCGTGATCAATTCTTATCATGATGATGCTAAAGGAGCATTGCGTGGACCTAATAAGATCCATATCTTAACGGATGGAACAAAGAGAATCGCACATCTAGGTGATCTTGGCTGCATGCTAGAAGAAAAACAACTAGCTGAGCTTAAAAATGTCGATGTATTGTTGATCCCTGTGGGCGGATATTATACGATCGATGCTAAGCAGGCATATGAATTATGTAAAGCCATCGATCCTAAAGTGATCGTTCCGATGCATTACCGTGATGATGACCTGGGCTTTGGTTATGATGTCATAGCTCCCAAAGATGAATTTATCAAGCTTATGAAAGATGTAGAAATGGTTAGATCCAGTACGTTGGATACCCTAGACAAGATCGATGCTCAAACGATCATCTTAGAACCTCAGAATATTGACTAATAAAAAAACATATCAATGATTGATATTTAGATCGTTGATATGTTTTTTTTGCTTTTAATCAAGTTGGATATTTTGACTTCTTATTCCATATAAGGTCTTGCTGCCAAAGTATAATGCAATGAAACAAGAAAGGCAAACCGTAGCACAGATGGAAATGATGATGGCAATTTGGTATAGGATAGCTGTTGTTGGTAAGGTTCCTGCTAACATTTGCCCGGTCATCATTCCAGGCAAAGAAACGATGCCCATGCCTAGCATGGAATTTAACGTTGGTAATATCGCTGTTTCAATGCCCTGCTTAACGAAGGGAAGCAAGATCTTATCAGCTGAAACTCCAACACAGCTTAGGGCTTCGATGCGAAATTTTTGATCTTTCAACGCTTCGTTAAAAGTTTTTAAGCCTAAAGAAACACCGGTCATGGTATTGCCCATCAGCATGCCCGAAATAGGAATGACGTATTGCGGAGTAAACGCATTGCTGCCGATGACAACAAAGATAAAATAAGATATGGTAAATGCCCCTGAAAAAGCAATTGCGCCAGCAATTATCAGCTTAAAGCGGATGTTTAAGTCCTTTTGTTGCTTCAAGACCCGATAGATCGTAAAGATGATCATGGCAAATAGGTAAGCCAAGGTAAATAGCAAATGAGGATTATCGAAAATATAAGTAAGGATAAAGCCAGCCAATGCTAATTGCACGCTCATCTTGATGCTAGCCATGATCAAAATCTTGCTTTTGTCGACCTTACATTTTCTCATGATCAATAAGATCAGCAGCAATAAAAGATATATGCAAAGAAATTGCCAGATCTGGATCTCTATTACTTCTATCATGATTTTTCTCCTAGTTTGATGATGTTGTCTGCAAAGTTATCTACAAGGGTTTGATTATGACTGACACAGATAACCGTAAGGTTATTTTTAGCACAGAAGGTTTTTAGATTTTGCATTAGATCATGCGAGGTCTTTTCATCTAAGGCGGCTGTCGGTCCATCTAATAAAAGTACTTCTTGTGCAAAGGAAATAAAAATAGCCAAAAAAATTCTTTGGCGTTCGCCACCAGACAAGTGGTCACAATTTTCATCTAGTGGCTTATCGATGCAACATATATCTAAGAAATATTTTATCTTATCTTTGGTGGGCAATGCTTGTTCGCGATTGTTATAATAAAAGACAAAATTATCTAAGATGCTTCCGGATTGCAGATACACATTTTGCGGTACAAGCAAGACCTTATGGCGATAAGCTAGGATGTCGTAAGCTTCAATGGACATGTCATTGAAAAAGATCATATCTTTAGCTGGTTGAATGATACCGTTTAACATCTTTAGGTAGGTACTTTTGCCACAACCGCTTTTACCGGTAATAAAATTAAAGGTCTTAGCTCTAAAACTTAGTGCCGGATAATGGATATCATAGAACTGCAGATTTTCTTTAGAATAAATGATCATTTTGCTATTTATCATAATTTCCAACTACCTGTAAGGAATTATCAGTGAATTGCATGATCTCGAATTTATTGCCATCGGGATCATGTACCCACATTTGGTATGTTTCGCTAGGTCCTTTGGTGATCGGCGTGTCTGGAACGACACCAGCAGCCATTAGTTCTTCTTGAGCCTTATAAATATCTTGTACGGTTAAAGCAAAATGAGAATAGCCAATGTGTTCATTAAAGGCTGGATGTTCTTTTTGTTGTTCTAATGCTGGAAATAGCTCGATAAATTGTAAGGGTGCTAATTCAATATAAGCGTTAAAGATGCGTTGGGGATCTTCTTGAGCGATCTTTTGTTGAAAAGGACGATCATCGCGGTCTAGGTATATGTTATAGCGGGTGATCGATTTGATCTTTCCGCCTAATTTATGGCAATAAAAATCAAGCATTTCATCAAAATGGCGGGTATAAAAAGCGATGTGCATGATACTGGTATATTTCATATGGTTGCTCCTTGTTTTTACATGGAAATGATATCACGAATAGTTGCCTATTCATATTTTTTTGGGATAAAATAAAGCAAGACGATCATCGTTAAGATTAGCGTTGATATCAAGATCTTGTTTATTAACTGATAATATGCAAAGCTTGATGATAGCACAAGGATCATTAAGATCAATGGATATAAGATAGCGCTTGATATGGTAAATATTCGCATGGCAAAACAGATATATGGCCAATTGGTGTTATTAAAATGCACACCTGGCAAATGCATTTTAAAAATTCCTTGAGCGACAAAATTAATGTTATATCGATCATAATAAATTGGCAGATGATCTTTAGCAATAAATATGAACCATCCAGCAAATAACAACATCAATAGGACGATTATAATAGTATCTTTGTTAACTGATGCAGCTTGATCAAAAGAATGTCGTATCATAGATATTTCCATTATATGATGAAGTAAAAGCAGCGTCATAAATGATCTTCCATATCTTTTGCTGTTTTTTAAGATGCGCGTTTATTTTGATAGAATGTTGATCATATGGAATATCAGTGGCAAATCTTTGACCATCAAGCAATTCATCAACCGTTACATCAAAAAGCTTTGCTATCGGAATCAATAAGGTAATAATAGGTGGCTTGCTCCTCTTTCCCATTTACTTACGGTCTTATCAGATACAAATAGCTTATCAGCTAGTTCTTGTTGGATCAGGTTTTGTTCTTTTCTTAATTTTGCAATAAATAGACCACATTTCTTATTATCTATTTCCTTTATAATATCACCTCAAGCACATGATAAAACAATTATGTATCTTAGACAACATACCGCTGGTAGAGATCAAACAATAATAGTAAAATTAATATAAATAGTACGCGAAATTTACAATTAATGATATAGGAGGAAAATAACAATGGAAAAAATGACGAAACAAAGATTTTATCTATGCCTTGGACTTGTTGCAGCTGCCTTGATATCAGCGTTGTTGCTTAGTAGGATATGGACCTCGGTTGATTTTCATAGCGGCAGCATCAGCTATATCAATGAGAAGATTGGAAATGTCATGGGCCTTACAGCGGCATCTACTGCTGCATCAGCTGCAATTTCTTTGATCCCAGGTGATGCAGGTTTGCCAGTTGCCAATCAGCTTGCAAGCTTTAGTTCAGAATTCATGCTGATAATGTGCGGCTTATATCTAGAAAAGTATCTGCTGATAATGACCGGTTATATCGCTTTTTATGGCTTGATACCATTAAGCTGTTTTTTGGGTATATTGAATGTTTTTAAACATAAGGATCAATATAAGCAAATTGCCATAAAGCTAATCGTATTTGCGGCCTTGATCTTGTTGACGATTCCTGTAAGCATCCAGATTTCTAAAGCAATCGATGATATATATCAGTATTCCACGGAAAATGTCGTGGAACAGGCAAATGATATCAAGGTCGAGGATGTTCCTCAGCAAGAAAAAGCACAAAATTGGCTGGAAGGATTGATTGATTCAGTTCAAGAAGGCATCGATTCTGTGACCATGGGACTATCTGATGCGGTTGAAGAAGGCAAGATGCTAGTTAGCAATATGATCGAAGCAATTGCCATCATGATCATTACTTCTTGTGTCATACCGATCGTGGTTTTCATGATCTTGCTGTGGGGATCTAAATCGATCATGGGCATCAATTACGAAGTAGTCGATCTTAATAAGCTATTAAATATTAAAAATAAAAAAAATTAGATGAAAGATGATCAAGATGTGCTTCATCATGAAGCTAATCTTTCTTTTTGGTGATTTAGTCACAGAGTATTAGTAGTTTTGCTGATATGATATAGATGCTTGATAAAAAAGAGCGAATGGAGAAAAGTTAATGTTAAAGAAAATAAGTACAGTATTGCTATTGATCCTTGGACTGAGCGGATGTGCTGATAGCACTGGGTATCAAAAGCTGAGCATGAGCGCTGCCATTGAAAAGATGGAAAAAGAAAACGATTATGTAATATTAGATGTTCGTACCAAAAATGAGTACGATCAAGGATATATTCCTAACGCCTTGCTGGTTCCTAATGAAAACATCGATAGCAGCATCATCGAAAAACTGCCATCAAAAGATCAAACGATCTATGTTTATTGCCGCAGCGGTAATCGTTCTAAGCAAGCAGCAAATAAATTATTAAAGATGGGCTATACCGATGTCATTGATATCGGTGGCATAAATGATTGGCCAAATGAATTGGCATATGATTAAAAGAAGGAGAAAGATCATGACAGTATTACACATCAATAAAGACAATTTTCAACAAGAAGTATTAAACTCAGACAAACCAGTTTTAGTAGATTTTTGGGCATCATGGTGCGGACCATGCCGCATGTTATCACCGGTGATCGAAGAATTAGCTAAAGAAACGGATCACGCAAAGATCTGCAAGGTAAATGTTGATGAAGAGCCAGAATTAGCTAGAAAATTTGGCATCATGAGCATTCCAACCATAATGGTATTTAAAAATGGTAATATAACCAATACATCAGTTGGTTTTAAGCCTAAACAAGAGCTAATAAAAATGATCCACTCAGCGTAGATCATAAAGAGCATTTTTATCATTGATACGGATATGTCCTCTTGAAAGAGTGACATATCCTTCTTTTGCAAAGTAGCTTAGCATGCGGGAAACGACCTCGCGAGCTGATCCTAGATGCTTCGCAATTTGTTCGTGGGTCATCTTGATATCTAAGCTTTTTTGTTTATTTGCTTCATCGATCAAAAAAGATGCAAGACGTTTGTCAAAGCTTAAAAACAAGATCTGCTGCATGACCCACATAACATCGGAAAAACGTTCAGCGGCTAGCTTATAAGCATAAAGCTCGACATATACATTATTTGTGGTAAGCTTAGATAAGGTCATGGAGCTGATCTGAATGATGGTGCAATCAGTTTCGGCATCGATATAGACATCGAAATCGATGCTATCTAAAATACATGTAGCACCAAAGATACAGGTTTCCCCAGCTTGCAAGCGATATAAAGTGATTTCTTTGCCATCTTCAGATGTCATATAGGTCCTAAGGGATCCATCTTGAACGATGATGATGCCTAGACAATCATTATCAGCTTGAAAGATGGTTTCACCTTGAACATATTTTTTAATTGCAGCATCATTTATGAGCATTTCTTTTTCACTAGGCGTTAGCTTATCAAAAAAAGAAAGGCTATGATGCAAAAGATCGATTTGTTCAGAATTTAACATTGTGAGCTCCTTTATCGGCGGTTATCTAAAGTTATTATAAGATATAAAAAAGAAAAAACAAGGAGGATGTATGCAGAATATAATCATCATTGGTTCTGGTCCAGCCGGAGTATCGGCTTCGTTATATACCCAAAGAGCAGGTATACCCACAACGATCATCACCAAAGGACATGGCGCATTAGAAAAAGCTGAAAAAATTGAAAATTATTATGGCATCGAGCCAATTAGCGGATTAGAACTTGAACAAAAAGGTATCGAAGCAGCGAAGAAATTAGGCATAGAATTTATCGAAGCCGAGGTTGTTGGTTTGACCTATGGTGAAAAGTTCATCGTTGAAACGACCAATGGCAATCATGAAGCTGATGTGATCATCATTGCTACAGGTTCTGCTAGAAAAACGCTAAATGTCAAAGGTTTGCGAGAATTAGAAGGAAAAGGAGTATCATATTGTGCAATTTGCGATGCTTTTTTCTATCGTAATAAGGATGTATGTGTGTTAGGCAGCGGAGAATATGCTGCTCATGAGATCAACGCCTTGCTACCTATCGTTAATTCGCTTACTTTATTGACCAATGGCGAAAAACTAACCACGACATTCGATCAAAAAGTAAAGATCAACAGTGAAAAGGTCATCAGCATCAATGGTAATGATAAAGTAGAAAGCATTAGCTTAGCTGATGGCAGTGAATTGCATGCGGATGGGGTATTTGTGGCCTATGGTACAGCTGGAAGCACGGCTTTAGCCAAAAAAATAGGAGCAGCTATTGATGGTAATAAGATCATTGCTGATGAAAACATGGCTACGACGATACCAGGAATATTTGCAGCTGGAGATTGTACTGGCGGATTGCTGCAAGTTGCCAAGGCGGTTTATGAAGGTGCTCAAGCTGGTACGCAAGCTATAAAGTATTTACGTCAAAAAAGATGATTGATTCATCTAGACATTACAGCAAGTTTTGAAATATATAAAAAAGAGCGATTAATACGCTCTTTTGTTTATTAGGCAAAATGGGTATGTTTGGTCTTCCATTTGATCAATGCTATATTTACCCAAAAGCTATATATTCCAAAAGTGATGATGATCAACAGCAACCATTTGATCCAATTGCCAAATAAGCCTAAGGCTGTTCCATCAAAAGTTAGCCTATTACCATTAATTACGGTGTGTTTAGCTTCCCAATTGTAAATCATGCATATTGCCCAAGGAGCACAAATACCAAAGGTAAATAAGGTTATGATAGCTCCAAGTATCTTATAGCCTATGAGCTGGAATAATCCACCATCAAAATAAGAATTTTCATGATTTTCCATGATATCTTCCTTCCTACATTCTAAGTATAGCATTAAAAAAATAAAGTGTTTAGAAATGCTTTATATAAATCTATTGCAAAAAAGATATAACGTAATAGTTATATGCATTATATTAATATAAGTATTTGTGTATGACGCCCTGAGTTGATAAAACATGATGCGAATAAATGTGAGGGCATGAATATGAAAAAGACAACGATATTATCTTTATTAACGATTGCTATGATCGGAGCTACTTCAGTTGGAACTTATGCTGTGTGGGATAACATTACAGCTTCATCAAAGAGTAATACCGTAACCTTACGTAAACCGGTAACGATCGCTGATCAAACATCAACTAAAGATTTAGTGGTAAGTTCTGAGCTATCATCAGATGTTACAGCTTCAGGAAGCGTAAGTTTTCAGGTTGCAAATGAAGACAGCTTAGCAACAAAATTAACCTTAAGCGAAAAAGTTGAGGCTGGTATAACTGTTCTTGAAGAAAATACGGATTATTCTATTGCATATAGCGGTAGTGATGTAGTTGGAAAGGTTGATTCGAGCGTAACTAATGGAGAAGAAACATATAACTATACCATTACTTTTACTGAAAGCGGATTATCAAAGATCATCAGCAATAATTACCAATTTGCGGTAGAAGTAACGGCTACATTGTCATAATATCCTGTGTTTTTAAAAAACAAAAAAATAGGAGCATATCTTTGGGGGTTGATAATCTTGGTGATGGGGGTTATCATCCTTTTTCCTAATGGCTTATTGGCCCAAGCAATCCCAATTCGCTTCTATGATGTTTTGACCAATAGCATGGAACCAACGATCGAGACAAGCTCAATTGTTTGTGTCATGATATATCATGATAAGATGAAGATCGAACCAGGAGACATCATTACCTTTAAAGCTAGACGTTTCAATGAAGAAGTTATCATAACTCATCGTTTTGCATATGCTGAATCTGCTGAAAATAACGTGTTGATATATCGCACACATCCTGATCAAAGTGATATCATCGACGTATATGATACAAAAAGAGAAGATATCTTAGGATGTTATCTTTTCCATATACCTAAATTAGGTAAATTTGCGTTGTTTGTTCGTAGCAAGTTTGGATTTATATGGTTCATGCAGGTCATAACTATTTTATTAATCCAAGAAACGATCTTAGCTTTTTGGAATAAAAAAAAGAAAAATGGACAATTATCAGCAAAGTTGATGATTGTTTTTTTTTTTTTTTTGTATTTTAGATGTTTTTTTTCTCTAAAGATGTTAAGCTATAGCTACGCTAATTTAGCAAAAGGAGCTAACTATATAAAATTCAAGTAGTTTTTATGAAATAGTTTGAAAATATAAAACAACTATGTTTTTTAGTT
>CALVFJ010000030.1 GCA_944326795.1 uncultured Erysipelotrichaceae bacterium | reverse complement strand
AAGTTTGTTGATTTCTTACAATCTGATGAAGGTCAAGCTGTTATCGCTACGACTACTGCTCGTCCAGTAAATACAAGTATTAGTAATACTAGTGAATTTATTATTCCTTTTGAAGAAATCCATGTTGCTTATGAAGATATTCCATATTGTGCAGAACATAAAGTTGAATGGCAACAAAGATGGACAGATATCTTTATTGGTGATTAATTTATAAAATGGAGATAGAAATATGAGTGTTAATATCAAAATAGTCGATGCTGTAAAGAAATATGGGGACAACACGATCATTTCTGATTTATCACTTGATGTCAAAGAGGGTGAATTTTTCACCCTCTTAGGTCCATCAGGGTGTGGTAAAACTACTTTACTTAGAATGATTGCTGGTTTTAATAGTATTGAAGGTGGAGACTTTTATTTTAATGATACAAGGATCAATGATATGGATCCTGCTAAAAGAAATATTGGTATGGTTTTCCAAAACTATGCAATCTTTCCTAATATGACCGTAGAGAAGAATGTAGCGTTTGGTTTGAAAAATCGTAAATTGCCTAAAGAGGAAATTGAAAAGCAGACGGATAAATTCTTGAAATTGATGCAGATCGATGAGTATCGCGATCGTATGCCTGATCGTTTGTCTGGTGGACAGCAGCAGCGTGTTGCTTTGGCTAGGGCCTTAGCTATTACTCCGGATGTTTTATTGATGGATGAGCCACTTTCTAACTTGGATGCTAAGTTAAGGGTGGAAATGCGTACCGTTATAAAACAGATTCAAAATACTGTAGGCATTACTACTATTTATGTTACGCATGATCAAGAAGAGGCCATGGCCGTTAGCGATCGAATTGCGGTAATGAAAGATGGGGATATTCAGCATATAGGTACGCCAAAGGCTTTATATCAAAGACCGACTAATTTATTTGTAGCTACTTTTATCGGTAGGACCAATGTCATAAATGGTGAACTTAAAATAAAAGATGATAATGCTCATCTTGTTTTGCCTGGTGGCTATGAAGTATTGATGGATACGATCAAGAAAGAAGAGATGCATGATCAAAAGGTAGTTGCTAGCATTAGACCAGAGGAGCTAATTGTTAGTGAGCATAATACTGATGGTATAAAGGCTACCATTGATGATTCTATTTTCTTAGGCTTGAATACTCATTATTTTGTTCATTTTGAAGATGGAGAAAAGGCGGAAATCATTCAAGAATCGAAGATCGATAGTATCATTCCTAAAGGTACCAAGATTTATTTAGGCATCAAGACAGAGAAGATCAATGTCTTTAGTGAAGATGGCAGTAGAAATTTGGTTACTGGGGTAGTTAATGATAATGATGTATATACTAAGTAGGTAAGCTTATGACGGCGATGAAAGTTGAAAAAAAGGGCATCAGATGGGATGTCTGGAAGATCATATCCATATCGGTATTAGTGCTTTATGGCTTATTCTTGCTTTATCCATTAATTAAATTGTTGTTGCAGGCGGTATTTGTTGATGGACAATTTACCTTGGAATATTTTAATCAATTTCTTTCGAGGAATTATTATCTTGAGACCATCGTAAATAGTTTTTCTGTTAGTATTTGCGCAACTTTGGTTACATTGGTAATTGGTATACCTTTAGCTTATTTTTATCAAATGTATGAAATTAAAGGTAAGACCTTATTACAGATCATCATTATTTTATGTAGCATGAGTGCTCCTTTTATCGGGGCGTATTCATGGATCTTATTATTAGGTAGAAATGGTTTGATTACTGCTGGTTTAAGGGACTTATTTGGTATTAGGTTACCTAGTATTTATGGTTTTAATGGTATCTTATTAGTTTTATCTTTGCAGTTATTTCCATTAGTTTTCTTATATGTTTCGGGTGCTTTGAAGAATATTGATAATTCTTTATTGGAAGCAGCGGAAAATATGGGTTGTTCAGGAGTTAAACGTTTCTTTAAAGTAGTTATTCCTTTATGTATGCCTACAATTTTAGCCGCTACCTTATTGGTATTTATGCGTGCATTTGCGGATTTTGGTACGCCATTATTAATTGGTGAAGGCTATAAGACCTTCCCGGTAATTATCTATAATGCTTATTTCTCGGAGGCTGGTACCAATCATAGTTTTGGGGCTGCTGTTAGTGTCATTGCGATCGTTATTACGGCAATCATTTTCTTGGGACAACGTTTTATCAATAGTAAGTTCCAATTTACGATGAATGCTTTGCATCCGATTGAAAGAAAGAAATTGCATGGTTGGAAAAATATTGCGGTTAACTTATATTGTTGGATAGTGGTAATGATATCATTTGCTCCGCAGATTTATGTTATGTATACTTCTTTCCAAAAGACTTCAGGTAAGTTATTCATGCCGGGATATTCCTTGGATAGTTATCGTAAAGCCTTTGAAAATATGGGTAGAGCTATTCCTAATACCTTCTTGATTGGTGGAGCTGCCTTGATCATTGTTATTATTTTAGCGGTATTGATTGCCTATCTGGTTGTTAGAAGGAATAATTTCTTAAATAAAATTATCGATACTTTGTCTATGATCCCATATATCATTCCGGGATCAGTAGTTGGTATTGCTTTGGTTATTGCCTTTAATAAACAACCATTAGTATTGGCGGGTACGGCGATCATCATGATCATTGCTTTAGTTATTAGACGTATTCCTTATACGATCAGATCTTCAGTTGCAGTATTGCAACAGATCCCAATGTCGGTCGAAGAAGCTGCAATCAGCTTAGGGGCTAGTAAATTGTCGGCATTCTTTAAGATCACGGTACCAATGATGGCAAATGGTATCTTATCAGGAGCTATCCTTTCGTGGATCACGATCATCACAGAATTATCAACGGCAATTATCCTTTACAACTTGAATACCATTACTTTGACCTTGGCAATCTATGTCAATGTTTCAAGAGGAAGTTATGGTATTGCAGCGGCATATGCAACGATCTTGACATGTACGACGATCATATCGTTGTTATTGTTCATGAAAGTTTCTAAATCTAAAGAAATTACTTTCTAATTATTAAATTTAAAAGGCTAGGTCAAATGATCTAGCTTTTATGCTGTGAATGTTAACGAATGCCATAGGTGGCAATGATATGATCGATATCCTTATCACCACGGCCAGATAGATTTATTAAGAAATTACCTTTTTTTTGGATCTTAGCTAATTTTATGGCATAAGCCACAGCGTGGGAACTTTCGATCGCAGGTATGATACCCTCTTTGCGAGATAATTCAAAAAAAGCATCGATAGTTTCATAATCATTAATGACATCATATTTGACGCGACCAATATCATGCAAAAAAGCATGTTCTGGACCGCTGGATGGATAATCTAAACCGCTGGCAATGGAATATACAGGAGCAGGATTTCCGTCTTGATCTTTAAGCATTAGACTGTTGAAGCCATGCATGATGCCTTCTTGACCATATGCTAAGCTTGCCGCATGCTGCCCTAGTTGTTTACCTTTGCCAAGTGGTTCGATGCCAAAAAGTTCTACATCATCATTTAGGAAACCGCTGAAGATCCCTATAGCGTTTGATCCGCCGCCAACGCAGGCTATGACGGCATCTGGCAGACAGTTGTTCATTGTTAAAAATTGTTCTCTTGCTTCAATACCGACTATTTTTTGAAAATCACGGACCATCATAGGGAAAGGATGTGGGCCTACAACAGATCCAATGCAATATATGGCATTGTCATATTCTTGAGAATAAGCTTTAAAGGCTGCGTCTACAGCTTCTTTTAAACTTGCTGATCCCTCGTTGACTTCGATTACGTTTGCGCCTAGGATCTTCATCCTAGCAACATTAGGTGCTTGTTTCTTAACGTCGACAGCTCCCATGTATATATCGCATTTTAAGCCAAAATAAGCAGCAGCCGTTGCTAAGGCAACGCCATGCTGTCCAGCGCCTGTTTCAGCAATCAGCTTGGTTTTGCCCATTGATCGAGCTAATAGCGCTTCTCCCATGCAATGATTGATCTTATGAGCACCAGTGTGATTTAGATCTTCTCGTTTTACAAATAAGTTTATATCATCAAATTGACTTGATAAGCGCTTAAGGTGTGTTATTGGTGTTGGCCGACCTTGAAATTCCTTACGGATACGTTGCAATTCTTCATTAAAGGCGGATGATTGTCCGATGGTTTGATAAGCGATATTTACTTCATCGATTGCTTTTTGCAGATCTTGCGGAATATATGAACCACCGTATTTGCCAAAATAACCGTTAGCATCAGGATAGTTTGCGAAATAATTATTAAAATTGACATTTTGATATTTCATGCTATTTCTCCTTTTCTTCTTTATGTTGTAAATAGTATAATGATCCTTGTCTATTTTTACTATTTGTTAGATCATCAAAATCTCCTAGATCTCTTAAATCAATATCAACTTCAATACTAGCTTTATCATAATCAGCTAACGTTATAGGATATTTACCTTCCAACTGGCCCTTGATACTTTGGGACCTTAATTCACAAAATCGCATAAGGGTTTCAACAGCTAGTTTATAATCTTCATAACTACAAAATGCACTAGGATCCTTTTTAACATAAGGTTCGATCATCTTAGCATATTTCATAATGATAACTTTATATTGATCATTTTCAATAAAATTATCGATAAAATAAGCAAAATATTCATGATAATCATTAAATATTTCATCATTTTTCATTAAAAGATGATATAGCGGTCTTTTAAACATGACTTCTTTAAATACTGGCGTATTAATGGGGAAATTAATAAGATATGCCGAGTCCCTAATTGGCTCGCTCATTCCATAAGCATAGGTACCATAAGCTAAATTAAAATCCCATGGTAACAACATGATCTTGCCATCATCTTCATATAAAAAATAATTATGTCCCGTATGTCCAATATAACCATCCCAATTAAGGGTAAATATCTGGATAACAAAATTCTTTAAGATCATATCAATATCTAAACTACTAAAATCATTTTCATGATAAGCTTTAAGAATTTTGATTAGTCTTTTTTTATCTGCCAAAGTTACATTAGTACGAGCATTTTCAAATATACCCGGATATAGATTTACATCATCACCGATATAATTTAAACCAATATCCAAATTAGCATCCTCAAAATTACGATAATCTGGTTTATAAAGTTGTCCATGATCATAACCAAAATTACGAGCTAAAAAACTATCTTCAATTTCTTCAATAGCCAAATATAAACCAAAGTCATTACCATTAATACTGATATAAGCAAATGATGTCAAAGGTGCATACACTTCCATCATTTCGAACATTTCATAAGTAAGTTTACTTTTTAAATAAGAATTATCTTGGAAAGCAGCATCTAATGATAACTTATCTAATCCATGATAAGAATAACCATTATGAAAATGATCAAATTCAATCTTGAAACTATATCTACATAATCCATATTCATTAGTTAAATTTAAAGAATTATTACCCTTAAAACGTAAACCAACATCTTCAAATAATTCACCATCAATATTTACATCAGCCATGATATACTCTTCTTCTAAAGCATTATCAAAAAAACTTTCGGTATCATCGATTATCAAATCAATTTCATGTACATATGAATCATCAAAAAGTTTATTAGGATAATCAAAAGAAACTACATCACTACCTTTTACATAAAGAAAAAGCGAGAAAATGATCATTATTAATAATAAGATAATAATTAAACGATCTGCTTTAGATTTAGGCATATCAGCTCATATAATCTCCATTATAATAAACTAACGAAGCATCCATCACCTTTGAAATTTTATCTAATTCATTAATAAATGATCCTTCATTTTCTTTAAGCAAACGTAATTCATATATGATCTCAACTTGTTCTTTTTGAAAAGATTTTGTTTTTAATCTTACTTTTTTACATTGTGAACTAATAATATTTTTAATAAGCTCATCATCATAGTCACTAGCTAAATGTAAGACCAAAAGATATGGAGCATCTGTTTGCTTATGATGATCAAATACCAACAATACCAAGCCAATGATAGCTCCTCCTATTATGGCTAAAGGAATAAGCCCTGCAGCCAAAACTATTCCAGTTGCGATTGACCAAAATAAGAAAACAATATCTAAAGCCTCCTTGATAGCGGTACGAAAACGAACGATGGATAAAGCACCAACCATACCTAATGATAAAACAACATTCGATACGATGGTCATGATCAACATTGTAGTAATCAAACATAAACCAATTAGGGTAAGCCCAAAACTAGATGAATATAAAACTCCCCGATAAGTCTTTTTATAAATATAGAAAATATACAAACCCATGATCAAACTAGCGATCATAGCAATGATGATATCACTAAGAGCTATACTAGCCACATTCTCTAAAAAATCTGATTTAAATATATCTGTAAAATTCATAAGTTTTCTCCAAGATCTACATTACGTCCTTTTTGATATTTAGAATATGCTGTCAAACTTAAATTTTTATGCAAAACTTTCGCAATAAAATCAGGCAAATAAGCATCATATTTAACTTCAAGCAAAGCCATATCATCAATAGGAAGACAACAAAACTTATCAAAAAAATGATTGATATTATATTGAGAACTCATATTATCATCAATTGTGATCCTAACATTACCACATGGATAATAATAAGCTAATCTTCGATAGCTTATGATTACCTTAGGTCTTAGAAGCATAGCTTTGATTTGTATATAAAACTCTATTCCAAAATCACCTTTATCCAACAAAAAATCAATTTGATTATTTAGAATTAAATTAACCTCTTCTTTACTTAAACGCCATTTAAGCTTACTACCTAACCCATTAACTTTAGACTTCTTTTCCAAATTAATATAACTTAGATCATCATTATAATAACGAATACGATACTTAGCACGCTTATTAACTCCATTAAGTTTATCCATATAAGCCTTATCATAAATATCATCAAAATAAAGCGAATGAACTATATAATAACCATTATCCCCATGCTTATCATACATAAGAAGGGGATCTAAGACCCCCTTAATTATCCTAGCCTGTGCAGCATTGATCCTATACTTATATTCATGTCGTTTATTAATCATAATCACTATTACCATCACCATAATTAGAACCATTGTCATAATTAGATGAATTATCATAATTAGAATAATTTGTATTACTATAGCTAGGTGTAGAATAATCCGTTACACCATCATTATTTGGTCCATAATCAGTATCATTATAATCAGTTACACCATCATTGTTTGGCCCATAATCGGTATCATTGTAATCAGTTACTCCATCATTGATTGGCCCATAATCAGTATCATTGTAATCAGTAACTCCATCATTGTTTGGCCCATAATCAGTATCATTATAGTCAGTTACACCATCATTGTTTGGCCCATAATCGGTATCATTGTAATCAGTTACTCCATCATTGTTTGGCCCATAATCAGTATCATTGTAATCAGTAACTCCATCATTGATTGGCCCATAGTCGGTATCATTATAATCAGTTACTCCATCATTATTTGGTCCATAATCGGTATTTCCATAATCAGTATAACCATCATTACCCACGCCATAATCACTAACATGATAATCCGTGACTCCATCATTTGCTGGACCATAGTCAGTATCATCATTTTGTACACTGTTTGAATTATGTGCACTTATTACTTTACCCGTAACTGCATCAATATCATATTCATATTCAATGCCTCCTTGTGAGAATTCTAATTCATAGATGGCTAGCCCATCATCAAAATCAAATTCTTTTTCTACAAAGGTAATATCATCACCACTAATATGTGCTTGAGCTAAGGCAATTTCTTTAGCTTTATCATAAGAAATATAATCATTACTTACATAACGATCATCATAATCATCACGATCAACTGTTACAACATTAGTACCTTCATCCTTAGTTGAAGCTACCGCATTTTCTAGATCATTTAAGAAATCACCACTAGGAATATAAGAATCTGCTTCGATCTTTATGATGATATTTTTCTTTTGCCCATCAATATCTTCCACAAAATAACCAGCATCCTTAATAAGTATGACTAGATCTTTCAACACTTCATCAGCTTTTTTACCAATATAATCAGGATAGCCAGAAACTATACTTTGTCCATCAACATTCTTACCCTCTATACCAGTTACTAATGAATTCTCATCATAGCTAATCAGTATTTCTGGATTAACAGCCAAAAGAATTTGCCCTTCTTTATTAGTAGTAACTACCTCTTTTTCACTCTGGCACCCACTTAGAAGAGTCGCACAAATTAGCGCAACAGAAGCAAGTGTTAATAACGTTTTTTTCATCTTCATCCTCCTTTTGTTTTTAACTTATTGCTTATGATTTAGATTACGTAACTTTTTTGATAAAAACGGGGTATCATAATATTTTTTTAATCATAATCGCTATTATTTTCATCATAGTCACTTGAATCATTGTAATCTGAATCATTATTTTCTATTATTGGTTTCTCTTCAATGATAGGAGTTACCGTCTTTTTAGGAACATATGTTTCTTCTATAATCACTGGTATTTCTTCTTGTACTACCTCCTCTTCAACCAAAGTTCCTCTTTTAACGATCTTTAAATCAATACTATCATCGATCTCTTGATCAATGGCCTGTCTTAATTCAGGTCCAAAGGCTTTTAAACCTTCATCATTATCGATTTCAATAATAATGCTCATACCTTCTTTTAAAAAGGATAATTCACTAGCTCTATTGATCAATTCTTTCGTAACCGTTACTTCATCTTTGTTTTCATGATCATAACCATCAATTAAGATCCTACCATCATCATCGATTGCCTCTAATGCAAATACTGTTCCATCTTCATCAACGCTCATAACTACTTCAGGATTAATAGTCAGATATATCTTAGAAAATAATACAGGTGCCATTGTTCTTTGAGTATTCAAAAATAACAACAATGCACATGCTAAAGCTAAGGTACCTGCAAAAATGCTTATCGGCTTGAATAACATCTTTATCTTTTTAACTTCTAAAAGAATAGGATCTTCAATCTTTTGTCCTAGCTCATAGCCAAGATTAGCTCCATAGAAAAATTTACCATTTTCATCTAATAGGATGACATAACTAAACTTAGTTTCCATTACAAGATAAGTCATTTGTTCACCCCCTTGATCATCAAACTAACATGATCACGAATGATTTCATAGCCATTAGTATAAGCAACTAACATGGACACCAGATAACGACGATGTCTTTCTATGGTCTTGATAGAAACACCGGTATCATCCGCCAATCTTTTGATAGGTAAACGCTTGGTCCTTAAAAGATCATCTAAGATAGATGATTCATTTTTAGCATAGGCAATTACTTTAAGGCATTTTTCATATGTCTTTTTTTGTGAAGGACAATTATCCACAACATCCTTAAGGCTAACCCCAAATTCTTTCAATTGTAATTGAAGCTCTACAATTTCTTCCTTTGTCGCATTTAAATGCATCATATCCGCTTGAGGACGACGCCCATCATCAAGAACTTCATGTAAGGCATGCCCTTTCTCATCAATAGTTTCATCCAAAGACACATGCTCCATATGCTTTTTTTCTTTACGCACATGATCGATCAAACGACTCTTGATCAAAAGAGCAGCATACTTCAAAAAAGCTCCTTTAAGATAAGAATATGAGCGTATGGCCTCATGAAAAGCTAACATTCCAATAGCAAGCTCATCATCTTTGCCATATTGTAATTCCCTTTTCGCAAATTTAGCACATTCTAAACGAATAAAAGGTAAGTAGTCGCGAATTAATTCATCAGCTACATCGATATCATCTTTTGCTTTAAACACTCGTTCAAGTAAAATATGCACTTCACCCATAGGATCACCATCAATTATAGATTACGATAAAATATTTTTATTTTAGGGGTTTCATACACATATTTTACATTATAATAAAAATCTAAAAGTTAAATTTATGTAAAATATATATTAAATCTATAAATAAGCTTACATAAATGAAAAACTGTAGCAAATATGAATCCTAAAGTGGTTGGATTTCCAAAATCTTTAGGGGTCTAGACTTTAGGGGTCAACTTTAGGGGTTTTGAATTATTCCAAATTTAACTGGGGTCAAAAACAAGGGTCAATTTTAGGGGCATATCTGACCATTAAAAAAAGAGGAATCAATGCTAAATTTTATAGCCGATTCCTCCTTTTCTTTCTATTATTAAAGTAGCCAAATCTAATACTAGAAAGAAGGTGTTAACCATAGATAATTATATAGCACAATTGCTTGATGTTATAGATGAAGATTCCTCTGTTACCGATATAAAGGTCGAAGACAATGTCAAATCCGTTACCATAACCAAGAACCTAAAACATGATCTTGTATGCCCTATATGTGGTTCAAAACTATATTCCAAAGGAAGATTCACCAAGCATCCAAAAAACCAAATCTTGCAGGACGGTTACACGCTGAAACTGACGGTCATCGGCAGACGTTGGATATGTTCCAACAACGAATGCAGCTATTCCTGCTATGACAGCTTCAATTTTGTCGAACCTCACAAACAGATAACCAAGATCATCCCCATTCGCATCATCATGGAGCTAAAGGATATCAATCTGTCATGTACCCAAGTTGCCCAAAGATTCCATGTATCAGATTCCTACGTTCATCAAATATTCATGAAATATGTTCGACTGAAAAGAAAACCATTGACCGAATATATATGTATTGATGAGGTTTATCTTAACACTTCTAATGACTGCAAGTACGCGCTTGTTATCATGGACTTCTTAACTGGCGATGTGCTTGATATCGTACAAAGCAGAATACAATCATATACGGAAAGATATTTTCTGTCCATACCTCGTGAGGAACGCAAGCGTGTCAAATATATATGCTGTGATATGTACGATCCCTACATCAACTACACCACTAGATATTTTTCGAATGCTATAGTCATCACAGATTCGTTATGTAAAGTTTTACATAAACTATCTTATGTAAACTATTTATTTATGTAAAGTTTTAATCATGAGGTACACAAACATCATAAATTAACCCAGAAAACTT
>CALVFJ010000029.1 GCA_944326795.1 uncultured Erysipelotrichaceae bacterium | reverse complement strand
AATTCAAGTTGAACTTTATGAAGACTAATTTCTACTTTGTTCCTTCTAAAGTGGAATTTACCTTTTCACTTCACAAAAATATTATAACACAACCAAAAGTTTGACAAAAAAACTTTTTAAGTTTACAATGTTAACCGTTCACTTTGTGAACTTTAAGAAAGGTTAATAAGTATGAACGATCTTAATGAAGAGCTTTTAGATACTTGGATCAATTTGATCACACATATCAATTCTAACCGCCTTACTTCCAAAATGCCCTTAAACGAATCCATCATCTTGAGAATTCTCTATCATGCAGGAAACAATAAGGTTACCGCAACTTTTTTATGCCAAAAACTAGGCATTCAAAAATCACAGATGAATAGGATCTTACAAAATATGGAAGACAAAGATTTGATCATTCGTGAGCGGTCTGCTGATGATAAGCGTCAAATCTTCATATACCTAAATTCCAAACAGCTAACACTATATCGTACCCAACATGCCGAGATCTTGAAATATATCGACAATATCATTCAACAGTTAGGAACCGAAAATACCAAGCAAACCATTGAACTATTAAATAAAATAATAACTATCACTAAAGGAGAACAAATATGATTAAAATTTTAATTGATTCTAGCGCTGATCTAACATCTACTGAGATCAAAGCAAAGAATGTAACGATGATTCCTATCCAAATCACTATCAACGATAAAAATTATCTTGATGGTGTCGATCTAGATCATGATACCTTTTATGACCTATTAACAACTTCTACGGAATTCCCAAAAACTTCTCAGCCTTCACCTCAAGAATTTCTTGAAGCATTTGAAAAAGTTAAAGAAGATGGAGATGAATTGATCTGCATCTTACTATCAAGTGCGCTAAGCGGCACCTTTCAAAGTGCTCAATTAGCTAAAAATATCGTTGACTACGACAAGATATATCTTATTGATTCATTAAGCGCAGTAAGTGCCATTCGCATATTATGCGATAAAGCATTAGAAATGATCAACGATGGCGCTAAAAGTCAAGAAATCATAACTACCTTGAATGAACTTAAAGGACGCATCAAGATCTATGCCGCTTTAAACACTTTAGACTATCTTTCTAAAGGAGGAAGGATCTCTAAAGCTGCTGCTACGATCGGTGAACTAACAAAGATCAAACCTATCATTACTGTAAACGATGAAGGAAAAGTTGAAATTGCCGGTAAACGTTTAGGCATAAATAAATCAATAAGTTATATCAAAGAAAAGATCGACAGTTTTACTATTGATCAAAACTATCCGATATATCCACTCTATAGCTTTGGTGAAGAAAATTTAAATAAATTACAACAAAAACTAGTTGAAAATAATTATAAATTAGCAAATTCTATTCAAGTAGGACCAACGATCGGTGCTCACTTAGGACCAGAAGCTTTTGGCATTTGTTTTGTAACTAAATAACTAAATCAATCTCGAAATACATGAGGATCAATTACTGCATCTATCCGTAATTGATCTTTTTTTCATGATAAAAAATATTATTAATCAGCAAATTTATCAGCTATAATTCACAAAAATAATAGATAAAATAACAATGATATACTCTTTGAACTGATAATGATGATCTAAGGATATTAGTTAGTATCCCTGCCAGGTTGATGATCGATAATAAAATATATTTTTTCAAGCAACGCCCCTGTTACATCAACTATCATAAAAAATTTAGGGTTGAAATAGGCCTTTAGTCATTTGTTCTAGGATGTATCAAACTCTTTTCATGCTATTTACTATATAAAATCTGCTATTTAAAAAATCTAGCTTTCCATACTTTTCTATTTCTTCGATATTTGCTCATATTAAAAAGCGAACCTTTTTGGCTTGATTGCCTAAATTAAAAGATTCGCCTTACAAATAAAATTCTATATGATTAGATGTAGATTAACTAAATTTAAACATTCTCAAATTGGCTATTATATAACTGAGCATAAAAACCATTCTGAGCTAATAATTGCTGATGATTACCTTGCTCAATTATATCTCCATCATTTAAAACCAAGATCAGATCTGCATTTTTGATCGTAGAAAGTCGGTGAGCTATAACAAAGCTGGTCCTATCTTTCATCAAAGCATCCATAGCTTTTTGGGTAATGATTTCCGTACGAGTATCAACGCTTGATGTTGCTTCATCCAAAATCAACATTGGATTATTTTGCATCATTGCTCGAGCTATGGTCAACAATTGTTTTTGCCCTGCAGATAGCGTGATGGTATCATCTAACACGGTATCAAAGCCCTGCGGTAAGGTTTCAACAAAATGATAGATCCCGCATGCTTTACATGCTTCGATCAGTTTCTCTTCGCCTACACCTTGTTTATTATATACAAGATTTTCTCTAACTGTCCCCTCAAAGATCCAGCTATCTTGAAGGACCATGCTAAACATATCATGGACTGCGCTACGCCGCATATCTTTAATGGATACATCGTCAATATATATATTTCCACTGTTGATTTCAAAGAAGCGCATTAGTAAGTTAACCATCGTGGTCTTACCTGCTCCTGTAGGACCAACAAGCGCAACCTTTTGTCCTGGTTGGACATCGGCGCTAAAATCTTTGATAATGATCTTATCAGGATTATTTGGATAACTAAAGCGTACATGTTCAAATCTAACTTTGCCTTGCGGAGCAGCTAAGCTTTTTGGAGAAGCAGGATCTTCCGGAAGATCTTCTTCTTGCAAGAAATCAAAGATATGATCACCAGCAGCTGCTGCCATCTGCATCTGTGTCATGCCTTGTGCGATCGTTGTCAGCGGTGATGTAAATAAGCGCACATACATAATAAATGCGATGATAACGCCAAAAGTAATGACTTGCTGCTGTACCAATATCGTACCAAATACACAGACTATGACATATCCTAGGTTGCCAATGACATTCATCAGTGGTTGCATGATTCCTGACAAAAATTGGCTCTTCCAATCAACCAAATATAGATCCTCATTTAATTTAGCAAATTCATCTTTTACCATGCGATTAGCTCGCGAAATGCGGACCACATCATGACCAGAATACATTTCTTCGATATAACCGTTTAATTTTCCTAGATTTTTTTGCCTAGCGCCAAAATATTTTTGGGAATTTTTCATTACTAAAGCCATGATCACAAAACCTAACAAAGTAGTAAAGATTGCCGCCAAAGCTAATCGCCATTCCGTAATGAACATCATGATCAAACAGCCGACAAATTGCACAGAGGCACTAACCATTGATGGCATGCTATTTGCCAAGGCTTGTTGCAATATACTAACATCATTAGTAATTCGACTTAAGATGTCGCCATATGTAGTAGTACCAAAATATTTCATCGGTACCGTATTGATCTTTTTGGATAGATCATTACGCAAATTCTTAGCAAAATCCAAAGTAACGGTCGATAAGATAAAATGTTCTAGGTAAGTAAATAAAGCACTAAACCCATAGATGATCAGCAAAACTATACCGATCCTACCAATAGCATTCAGATCGATATCTCCAGCTAATGATGAGCTGATCAAATCAGTAATCTTACTTAATTGATTAGGTCCAATGATCGTAAGCAATGCACCTAAAGCTGCTAGGACCAAGGATATCGCTAACCATAATTTAAGATGTTTAGAATGTGCAATGATCTCTTTGCCAACGCCCTTGATCCCACGTTTGCTTTTTTGCACATATGCCATATGATTATTACGCATTGGTTGCACCTCCAATTCCCGCTAATTCTTCACTTGATAGCTGTGATAATGCAATTTCTTGATATACCTTACAATTTTGCAACAATTCTTCATGTTTGCCATAACCAACCATTCTTCCCTCATCTAAAACGATGATCTTATCAGCATTTTTGATCGTTCCGATCCTTTGAGCAACGATCAGTTTGGTTACATCGCGTAGTTCTTTTTGTAATCCTGCTCGCAATGCAGCATCGGTCTTGTAATCCAAAGCAGAGAATGAATCATCAAAGATCAAGATTTCTGGGTCTCTTGCTAATGCTCTGGCAATAGAAATACGTTGTTTTTGTCCGCCAGAAACATTGGTTCCTTGTTGCGCGATCCGACTTTTGATACCATACTTCATCTTAGCAACGAATTCACTAGCTTGTGCCAAGCTCAAAGCATGATTGACATTTGCATCACTTTTTTCTCCTTTGCTATCACCAAAAAGCACGTTGCTTTCGATATCTCCCGCAAATAAAACCGCTTTTTGAGTGATATAACCAATACGATCATATAAAGCATCAAATGAATAATTTTTGATATCCTGACCATCCAACAAAATCCGACCTTTGGTTACATCATAAAAACGCGCCGCTAAGCTCACCAATGTTGTTTTTCCACTACCAGTAGCTCCGATAAAAGCAACTGTTTCTCCACGTTTAACTTCAAAACTGATATCTTCCAACACATCTTTGGCACCCGATGGGTAGCAAAAGCTAACATTTTCAAATACTAAGGTACCCTTTTCTGCAGCATAACGCTCGGTACCTTGAACCAATTTTACCTTAGTATCCAACACTTCATTGATACGTTCTGCACTGACCTGTGCTGCAGGCAAGAACATCACGATCATTACCATCATCATAAATGACATAACGACATACGTTGCATAAGTACCAAATACAACAACATTTCCAAACATAACCGTTCTGGCTGCGACATCTGCCATACTGATGCTTTGGATCAACCCAGCGCCAACCCAATATATCGTTAAAGATAAGGCATTCATCGCAAAGGTAACCAGCGGCATCAATAATGCCATCGTTCTCTGATTAAATAGCTGGGTTCCATAAAGCGTCATGTTTACTTTATTAAATTTAGCGTTTTGGTATTCTTCTGCATTATAAGCATGCACGACATTGATACCATTCAAATTTTCTCTAGCTACTTTATTAACCTGGTCCGTAAGCTTTTGAACCAATTTAAATCGTGGTATCAACAAATTAACAACCACCAGCATCAGGATCACCAGCGCCACGACAAAACCGCCTGTTACCGCTGACAAGGTCCAGCTTTTATTAACGATCTTAACGATTGCCCATATAGCCATGATCGGTGCTTTTACGATGATCTGTAGCCCCATTGCAATTACTTGCTGAACTTGCGTAATATCATTGGTTGTTCTAGTTATCAAACTAGCAACGCTAAAATGTGTCATCTCCTCTTGTGAAAAATCGGCAACCTTATTAAAAACTTCTTTTCTTATCTTATAACCAAATCCAGCTGCCAGCTTAGCAACAAAGAAACCACAAGCTACGGCGAGCATAGCGCTTGATAATGCTACCATCAACATCTTGAGCCCAGTAAACAAAACATCTTGCGTATTGCTACCAGGTGTATTGATCAATACCGTTAGTTCGCTCATATAATCAGGAAGCTTTAGGTCACAATAAATCTGTCCTAAGATCAATATTATCGCAACAACGATCATGATCAGATCTTTTTTCTCAAGCCTTTTTAACAGTTTAAGCATGTTTTTTACCTCCCATAAAACCATGTTATATCATTATCCCATAAACCAAAAAAAAAGCTATCTGCAAAATAGCCTTTTTGTCTAGTCTATTTGATGCTTCTAGCAATAATTTGTAGTTTAGGCAAAGCATATTTTAAGAAATCTTGATAGCCACAATAATTATCTTGAATATACAAATCATTCATTCGTTTACAGTTACCATGACATATCCTAACGAATGGGCATTCATGACATAGCTCAATATTTTTCCGCGGTTCTTGTAAGAAAGATTGCATTTTTGATGATTTCATGATGGTCAAAAGATCTTCATCCATGATATTTCCACCTTTATATTCATCTAAGACATAAAAATCACACGGATAAATAGATCCGTCACTTTCTACGACCAGCTGCAAGCTACAAAAACCTAACATGCCACAAGTAATCGGTGGCATATCATTTAACATCATTAGCAAATTGTCAAACAGTCCAATACTTCGATAATGTCCACTTTGCCATTCCATTAACCATAATTCAAAAAAACGTTTATAAAAATGGCTAAATAACGACGGAGTCAATGCAAACGGAGCATCCTTTTCATCAAAACCCACAAGACATGGGATCAATTGGATATATTCGATATCATTTTTTTGAAAAAACTTATATAGTTTTTCTGGATGCTTAGCTAGTTGTTTGCTTAATACTGTTAAGATATTAAATTCTACGTTTTTCTTCTTTAAAATTTCTACGGCATTCATTACTTGTTTGAATGTAGCTTGATCATTGTTGCTTAAACGAAAATAATCATGATTTTCTTTGTAACCATCAAGCGATACCCCAATCAAAAAATGATGTTCCTTAAAAAGAGCCACCCATTCTTCGTCAATGACATAACCATTGGTTTGCAAAGCATATTGAATTTTTTGCTTAGGCTTAGCTTTTTTAGTTACATATGCTATAAATGCTTTAAAATAATTTAAACCTGCTACCGTTGGTTCGCCACCTTGAAAAGCATATGTAATCTCCCCGTCATCATCAAGCAATTTTAATGATTGCTCGATCAATCGTTCCATGACCTCTTCTTTCATGATACCATTTGACTTTATCATCCTATGTTCAGAAACATCATGATAAAAACAATATTTACATTTTAAATTACATAATGATGAAGCTGGTTTGATCAAAAAACTAATTTTTTCATTTTTCATACTCCTCCAATAAATGGTTAAATTTTTGATCATATTCATATACAGCCAACGATATTTTTGACATGGCCTCCTGGTGTTCTTCTAAACCTTTACTAAAAACTACCAGTATATAATCGTCATCAACAATTCCTCCATCATGATAATAATCATAGGCCCAGCCGGTCTTATGAGCATATGCAACATCTGTTGGCAGACCACTTTGCAAACCTGTATTATCCTCACATGCCAACAATAATTGTTTCATACGCGAACATGAAAGTTCGTCAACTATCATATTATCATTGATCAATTCTAGCAATATACCTATATCTTTAGCGCTGGAAATATTGCTCGAGCCATCCGTAAAGTAATAATCTCCTTCTAATAATCCATGATGGATCTGCGTAGCATTTAACCCACATGAGCTAAGATAATGATTCGTAACTTCTGCACCTTTTAGAGCATCTCCATTACCTATCATCTTTAATAAAATATTATAAGAAGTATTATCACTATATGTGATCATAGCCCACAAATAAGGATAGCATTCTTCATAAGATAGATTTCCTTCAGCAATTTGCATAAATACACTTGCCATAACTCCAATTTTAATAATAGAACAAGGATACATTGGCTCATCATTGATAATTAAGGTTTGATCGCTAGATAAATCTTTAAAATATACGCTAAATTCAACAGTATCATATTCGCTGATAATTTCTTCAACAGTATCACCTAAATAATCTATATCTTTCTGCAAATGATAGTCATCATCTATATATATCGGAACTTCATCAATGATCAATTTGCCTTTTGTCAGTTTTCCCTCATCATCAAAATATGCAAATTTACCACCTTTGCTTACCAAAGCATCACTAATCATATGACCATCTGATGCAAAATAATAATAATCACCATCAATTTCTTTGGCGCCCACGCTTAAAATTCCATTTTCATAATAATATGTAACGCCATCCTCTATCTTAAAACCATTAAGAAAGATATTGACACCATATCCGTACCAACAATAAAAGGGATATAATAATATCCCGATAAAACTGCTGATAATGATTGTTAGCACGATTTTTTTAACCATAACTATTCCCTTATATAAATTTTAATAAAATTCCTTTAAAATTCAAGGGTTATTTTTTTACTGTTATCTTTTTCATGCAAAGCAATATCCATATAATAGCTGCACCTAAAACGATATGTGATAATCCAGCAATGCCCGAAATAGCAGCATTAGCTTGATTACTAAGCGATAGTTCTAAAACCTGAACGATCCCACGAACATAAAACATGATGACCATGAATGGCAAGCCAATATTATATAAAATAATTGCTTTATTTATCCCTTTAATTTCTAATAAATTAGTATTGATAGCAAATAAACCTAAGATCAAAAATACGATCGTTCCTAATACAAAGAAATGCAAATGGGTAAAAGCTAGACTAGTAACTCCGTTAAACTCCATGAATTTTGTAAATTCACGATAGAAAATACCACTGATCATTGCTAAGATTGCATAAATAAATGCGACATTAATAAATTTTTTCATTATTTTAAGCTCCTTTTCATATCATTATAACCAATTAATACGGTCCACACATAAGCACAAGTTTTTGGTATCATCAACATACCGATCATTGGTACAACATCTGCCCACAATACAACCGGAATGTAGAAACCAAAACTTAAAACAATAGTTAGCCACATCCATTTAAAACTTGAATCATTTGCCGCCTTTGCACTTTGATAAAATAAAACGATAATGATCAAGCCCATCAATGAAAATGGAATATTACGATAGATGCCCCAACTTACTGGTGAAGCAGCTAATAACCATCCATTTTGTGGAAATAAGCACAAACCAATACGTAGAGCAGCTAATCCGTAGATTGTCCACGTCAATCCTTTTTTGCCTTCGATGTTATAACGATAGCGCCATACATAATACAATAATATATAGAATATTGTCATCGTGATCGAAGTAATAAACTTACCTACTCCTAACGCAACAGTAAAATTTTCTAATCCTGTCGTACATAGAGCATACGCTCTAGGGATCAAATGAAATGAATCACCTAGCCCCAAAGTAATGGCCATGATACCAAACAGCTTGTACTGTTTATTATCACGACTATTTTTTACCATGATGATTCCTAAACTAATAACTAAAATCAAATAAATAACATCAAATAATGTTTCAACTAATGTTTGCATTTATTATACCTTCCATCTTATAAAATTTACGCCAAATAAAATACCAGTTAATATTAATGCAGTCCCTAATCCGCTATAAAATACAGCGATGAAGATTGGGGCAGCAAAACCTGAACTTCGAAGCCAAATACCTCCGCTCATCATAAATGCCATTATGATAAATGATGGTATATCAAAAAAATTCCAAAAATATTGTTTTTCTTGTAGATATCCTTTTATCCTCACTGTATGTTTAACAACAAGTCTACTAAAGATAAAAAAGTAAAAGCTCAAGAAAACGATAATAGAAAGCAAAATATTGATCAAACTAACGAATCCTTGATATTCTTGCAATCCAATACGTAAAATATTAAATCCTGCTGCAAACCATACTATAGCTGCTATTGCTAACAACCACCTTTTCCTAATTTTCATGTTCCTCCTTTATATGAACAATGTTCATTTTAATTTCTTTTTAAATGCTCACTATTTGAGCATCTATCAATAAATACATTTTCTAACGATGTACAACAGTGGTGTACAATCAGTACTTTTACGTAGTAATAAATTAATGATATTATCAAAAACAAATTCTACGAACATTTCTTCACTCATATTTTGTGCAAAAAATTCTTTTTTAACTTTTAAATCATTTCGTAAACTATATACAAGGATATTTTTAATATGTCCAAAGTACTGATCCATGGCAATACGACCTTTATCTTTCTTATTTTTTGCCAATCCTAACGCATGGATATTGAAAAAATTTGGATATCGATCACTACCATTTTTTACCAAAAAATACAGCTCTTCGACCTTTTTATCAAAATTAGAACCTTTATGATCAAATCCGTTCATGATTTCTTGCCATATCGAACCAATCGTAGCAATCAACAAATCATTCTTACTTGGATAATAATTATAGAGCGATCCTAATGCAACATTACATCTTGCAGCAACGTCTCGCATATTTAGTTCATGCAAACCTTTTTCAACGACCAATTGCTTGCACACTTCCATAATTTCACTAGCTGATGTCGATTTCTTATTCATCATGGCCCTCCAATATGAACAATGTTCATTATAGAGTGTTTTATCCCATTGGTCAAGTATCATGATCTACTGAATTTGACTTTCTTTATAAAATTTTATAGAATTTCATTACGTGATACCATGAATAAAATAAAAAAATATTTATTAAAAGTAAGATTAAAAAATGTTATAGCATGTTTATCTGGCAGTTTTATCCTAGCTTTTGGATTATACAATGTCCATTCATTTGCTAATGTCACCGAAGGTGGGGTCCTTGGCGCAACAATCTTGTTAGATCATTGGCTAAATATCTCTCCTGCCCTTTCAGGATTGATATTTAATGGTTTCTGCTATTGGTTAGGCTGGCGCAATTTAGGAAAAAAATTCATCCTATACTCTATCATCGCATCAATCGGATTTTCATTCAGCTATGGTATATTGGAACAATTTCCTCGTCTTTGGCCTCAACTGATCCATCAGCCATTACTTTCGTCAATTGTTGGTGCTTTATTTGTTGGTATAGGAGTTGGCCTTAGCGTAAGAGCAGGAGGCGCGCCTGGTGGCGATGATGCCTTGGCCATGGCACTTTCTCAACGTTTTGGCTTTAAACTACAGACGGTATACTTATTTAGCGATCTGATTGTTTTGTTTTGCTCTTTATCTTATATTCCATTAGACAAGATCATGTATTCTTTGCTTACGGTCATCTTATCTGGAGCAATCATTCAATTAATGCAAAATATAGAATTTAAAAAATGATAGCTATTATATGCTATCATTTTTTATCAATAGGTATTTCAAATTCAATTTGTCCTGCTGCTCCAGCTGCTATTTCATATTTAGCAAACACAACGACCGGATTTCCCTTCTCGTTGATATAGAAGCTGCGTTGTTCATTGATCAGGCTTCGAATATCAATTTCTTCGAATAAATATAATTTTTGTTCATCATCCCATGTAGCAATATCTTTTTCAATTTCATCCATGACGATATCAACATAATCATCACCTAGATAATCCTTTAAAGTAATGTAACGTTCAGTATTCATATCCAGATTGTAATACTTTATCACATCGTATGCACTGAATGCTCCTTCAAATTTCGATATACTAAATGATAAAAGATTTTCATCCATATGATGAACTTCATAATCAATGATGATCGTAACTTGATGGCAATCTTCCATACTTCCACCAGTCGCAATAACAGCATCGCAATAATCACTAGCATTTTGCATGCTGCTTTCCAATTCACGATCAACAAAATAACTTATCTCATCATTTACTTTCTTTTCCAATTCACTTTTTCCTACATAAGAAAATTCTGGAACACGTACATCAACTAATTTAAGATCATCTTCATAATGAAATTCATTGAAAGTAAAAAGTTTAAATAATTCACCTGCCACTGGAATTTCATGCATAGCTTTGGCAAAAGTAGGAGAAATGTTCAGCATCATGACAAATGATGCTATGCTTAATGTTGCAAATTTTAAAAATAATGATGCTCGCTTGCTTTTTCTAGTCTGCTGCTTACCTTTTTCAATTGCTGCTTCAACTTTAAAACCTAAATTCTCTGGCACTGGCTCATCAGCAATCTTTGAACAATGCGCTGTTAAAAACTGCTCCAGTTGGTCTAATTCTTCAAGCTCATTTTTCTTCACTGCAACTATCCTCCATTTCTTTTTTTAATATTCTTAAAGCTTTATACAAGCGAGACTTGACCGTACTAACATTTGTATCTGTTATGGCGGCAATTTCTTCAATTTTCATATCATTATAAAATCGCAAGATAACAATATGTTTTAAATTATCATCTAATTTATATAATGCTTTTTTTAAGACCAAGTCAGCTAAAATATCTTTTTGATGATGATCAACGATCATATCAGCATTTTCAAGCATTTCTTCTTTTTGTCTTTTTCTAAGCATTGTCAAACTTTCATTTATCAAGATACGACAAAACCATGTATCCATATACGCAACGTTTTTGAGCTTATGATAATTCTCAAAAGCTTTTACGATAGCCTCTTGTAATACATCCATGGCATCTTCTGTTTTTTTGGTATAACTTAAAGCTAAGCGATAATACTTTGTTTGATTATCTTTAAGCATCTCACTTAGTTTTTCTTTTATATCCATGCTTTTGCCTGATCTCCCTTACTATTTTTGAATGTTTTTATCTATTATATCATTTACTCCTTCATCATAGCTAACACATAATAAAACATAATTGCCTTCTTGGCGTAAAACTGCTTTTTCAATTCTTGCTACTTCTTCTGGAATATAATTAGCATAATCTTGTTTTTGTTTTTCAAGATGATCTTCTAAAGTTGCTTTTCCTGCACTAGCGTCTTCAGCATTTGCAAACTTGAACAATGCAATTTCTTCAGCTGTGGCTTGCGATCCCATATATACATATGCTTCAACTGCGTTATCGATGCCATATAGTGCAGGGATCATATCCGTACTTAATAAATTCAATTCATCGTCAAACGCAATTTCTTCTTGCATTTGTTTTCCCAATGATGCCAGGTCGATCACAACGCTTTCTTGATTTGAACATCCCCATAATAAGCATAAACTAATTAGTACCATCAATAACTTCTTCATGTCGTTCCTCCTTAACTACAGTATGTGACAATAAATAATCCAGCCATTTTTCACAATATTCCTTCTTTAGATGGATACCATCAAATGCAGCATCAACAGGTAAACTATGATCATCTTGAGCCATAACTTCATAAATATTAAGATAATAAACTTGTTTTTCTAACGCCAATTGCTGCAATTGTTGATTAAATTCAATGATCTTATCGTTATTTATATATTCGTGAGTAGATGAAACTTCATTACTAACCGGCAAGATTGATTGAATATAAATATCGGCATCAGGATTAATTGCTTTTATTTCATCAATTATTTGCCCATATTTTTGAAAAAATATATCGCTATATACCCATCCCATTTCATTGATCCCCATCATTAGATATACCTTTGAAAAATTAGTATTTCGCATGGCATCCATGATAGATAGCATCTTACCATCTAAATTAATGATTGGTTCCAACATCACCATATTGACATTTAAGCCTTTATGGGTGAACGCCTTGACATTTGCTAAGCTATTATTTTGAATAAATCCTTCTACCCGTGAATCACCTATAAAAACGGCATCATCTAAAAAACTAACATCTTGTTTATCTGATTCGGGAACTGGTTTATCATAAGCGTATCCTTCTTGAGGAAGTCCGGTAGGTAAGCTAACTGGAGTCATGGTTGGCTCAGGAGTTGTTACAACTTCGATCGATGATCGATCATTGCTTTTTTCATCAGCATTGACAACTCCATGATCTAATAATCTTTTTAAGATAAATCCGCTTATCGTTATCATTATCAGCAAACTAAAGATCAAGATGACCTTTCTTTTTATCTTTTTCTTTTTCATGTTCTTTTCCTGGTATATTGTTAATGACTCATCTAACAGTCACTACAATATACCTTTTCCTTTCTATCAACCTTCTTTATACCG
>CALVFJ010000028.1 GCA_944326795.1 uncultured Erysipelotrichaceae bacterium | reverse complement strand
TGTAAATACAACTTAAAGATAAAAACAAATTATAGAGTAGTGTATTTGTATTAAAATATGTGATTTTTGACACTACCGCGTTTTTTGGGAGAGGTCAGCTATGAAATATTTCTTTTTTGATATCGATGGTACGCTAACAAGTTCAAAAGAATTTGGTAAGATCCCGCCATCGACCATGAAGGCGATCGCTGCTTTGCAAAGTACTGAGCATTTTGTAGCGTTAGCTACGGGAAGAGCGCATTGTTTAGCAAGTGAATTTGCGCAAAAGATCAATATCGTTAACTATGTATGTGAAGGCGGCAATTGTTTGGTAAAAGATAATAAGGAAATATCTTATGAAATTCCCGATAAGACCGAGATGAATGCTTTGATCGCTCAATGTGAAGAATTAGACATACCTTATGCTTTGAGCATCGAAGATAACAAGATCGGTTATAGCAAGTGGGCAGATTTTAAGGAAATGATCGGCAATGGCTGTGCGATCATGCAAGAAGTGATCTACGTTCCAAATCTTGATTATCGGGATAAAGATATCAGGCGGATCTTTCTATATAATGATAAAGCGAAGATCAGCAAACTAACAGGGTTTAAGCAATTATGTTTGATGGGCTATGAATGGAGCCCTTTCCGTTTGATCGAGCCTGATGATAAGTACAAAGGAATAGCTAAGTTAGTAGAAATGATTGGTGGAAATCAGCAAGATATCGTAGTTTTTGGTGATGGGGTCAATGATATCAAGATGTTTGAAAAAGCCCCATTTAAGATTGCGATGGGCAATGCTTGCGAACCGTTAAAACAGATGAGCGACTATATCACGCATGATTCTGCAACAGACGGTATTGAACATGCGTTGAAGCATTTTGGGTGGATAGGATGAAGATAGAAGCAATATTATTTGATATGGATGGTGTATTGATGGATAGTGAGTATTACTATCATTTTGGCACCTTTAATTGGATGCGCCGTTTAGGGTTTACTGGTGATCATAGCCAATTGAATCAACTGATCGGCACGACGATGGCAACGACCTACGTTATGCTATATGAATTGTTTGGTGGTAAATATAGCAAAGAAGAACTGACCAGGGTCAATGAGGAATATTTTGAAAAAGAAGATCCTTTGGATTGTAAAAAAATTATGTTTGCCAATGTAAAGGAATGTTTGATATCATTTAAGAAGATGGGGCTTAAGCTTGCCTTGTGTTCAGCCAGCCCGATGAAAACGATAATGGATGATCTAAGACAAATGGAGATCGACAATCTATTTGACTGTATAACCAGCGGAGAAAACTTTGAACGCAGCAAGCCTGATCCGCAGATTTATTTATATGCAATGGAAAAATTGCATGTTACGAGCAGCCAATGCATCGTATATGAAGATTCAACGATCGGAATAGCTGCTGGCAAAGCTAGCAAGGCTTTGTGCATTGCTAGGGCTGATGATCGGTTTGGACAAGATCAAAGCCAAGCTGACCTGATCATCAAAGATATAAATGAATTATTAGAATATGTAAGGAAGTGGAATGATGGAAGAGATCTTTCGGATTGAAGGCGGACATTTGCTAAATGGTGAAGTGCGGGTCAGTGGTGCTAAAAATGCGACCGTTGCACTTATACCAGCTGCGATCTTAGCTAATGGCCCAGTAGCGATCGTTGGTGTTCCGCAGATCGCTGATGTAGATAATTTAGCCGATATACTTAAAGAATTAAACGTAAAGGTGACAAAGGTAGCAGATGATCATTTGATCATCGATCCTACTAAAATGCAGAATACGACTTTAGATAGCGCAGCCGTGACCAAATTGCGTGCCTCATATTATTTTATGGGTGCTTTGCTTGGAAAATATGGTTATGTTAAGATCAAGATGCCAGGAGGCTGTTATCTAGGACCTAGGCCGATCGATCTGCATTTGAAAGGTTTTGAAGCCTTAGGGGCAACTGTTGTTTATGATAAAGGCTGTTATACGATCAGTACCGACAAATTAGTGGGAACCAAGATCTTCTTGGATATTGCCAGCGTAGGAGCAACGATCAACATCATGATGGCAGCTGTCTATGCCAAAGGACGTACAGTGATCGAAAATGCTGCTAAGGAACCGGAGATCATTGATATTGCCACGTTATTGAACAAAATGGGGGCGCAGGTAAGAGGAGCAGGTACCAACGTAATTACCATTGATGGTACCGATAACCTGATGGGTTGTTTTCATGAGATCATCCCTGATCGTATCGAAGCAGGAACTTTTATCGTAATGGCTGCAGCGATGGCCAAAGAAGTAAAGATCACTAATATCATTCCTGCCCATTTGGAAGCTTTGTTATCAAAGCTAGATGAAATGGGCGTAAAGATGGATGTCGATATCGATAGCGTTACGATCTATCGTAGCGAACATTTAAAGCCGATCGATATCAAGACGGCGCCATATCCAGGTTTTGCAACTGATCTGCAGCAACCTTTAACGCCATTGATGTGTAAATGCGAAGGGCAAAGCTCGATCAAAGAAACGATCTATCCTGAACGTTTCAAGCATTGTGTCGAATTGCAAAGGATGGGCGCAGATATCGACATTAGAACAGGATCAGCCCTTGTCAATGGTCCGATCGCGCTGTTTGGTGATGATGTGGTAGCTACCGATCTAAGATGCGGGGCTTCTTTGATCATTGCTGGCTTGATGGCAGAAGGTGTTACACGGATACATGAGATATATCATATTGATCGTGGCTATGCGAACATTGATGCCAAGCTACGCTCTCTAGGAGCTCATATCGATAGGGTTGAGATCGATGAATAAAAAGATCAAAGGATCAGCATGGTTGATAGGATGTAGTGGAGGGCCAGATTCAATGGCCCTTTTAGCTATGGCTTCAGCTTTAAAAATGAAGATCATGGTTGCTTGTGTCAATTATCGCAAAAGAGAAACTGCTCAACGGGATGTTAAGATCGTTGAACGTTTTTGTCGTAAGCACGATATACCTTTTTTTCTTTTGGATGAGCCATATGAATATCAAGGCAATTTTCAAGCTTTTGCCCGTAAATATCGGTATGATTTTTTTCGAAAGCTTGTTGATGAGCATAATTTGGCAGGAGTATTGATCGCCCATCATAAAGATGATCTGATCGAAACATATCTGATGCAAAAAGCCAAGAACTTACAACCTGAATATTATGGGCTGAAACAGGAAATATATCTGGATGGCTTGCGGGTATATCGTCCGTTATTAGCTTATGATAAAGAGGACCTGGAAAATTATTGTCGTTATCATCGGATCGCTTATGGCATAGATGAATCAAATCTTAGCGACGATTATGCTCGTAATGTCATTCGTCATCAGCAGATCGTTCAACTAGACAAGCAGGCAAAAGATGACATGCTCCAAACGATCGCTCAAGCAAATGCATTTCTTCAACAACAGCGCGATGGCTTTGATCGATATATCCATGAAGGAAAGTTTTTGTTGGAAGATTATTGGCAGCAAACAGATAAAGCTGGTTTTTTACGTTATTATTTTGCAAGATGGGGATATTGTCATCTAAGCAATGATCATATCATGGATATCATGAAAAAAATGGTGCAGAAAGATACTTTTTTGTTAGACATCCAGGGGAATTTGTTTAATAAAAGCTATAAAACTTGTGAAATTATGGGAAAATCACCACAAGATTACAATTTTGTATTACAATCATATTGTGAACTTAAAACACCTTATTTTGTGGTAAGAAACAGCGGGCGTAATATCGATGGCGTTAGCGTTACTGCTGAAGATTATCCGCTAACGATATGCAATGCCAAACCGGGAGATAAGATCAAGATGCGTTTTGGTCATAAGAAGCTTTCACGCTTTTTTATCGATCGTAAGATATCGCTTATGGAAAGGCAGAGTTGGCCGGTTGTTAAAAATTGTCGTGGTGAAATTATCTTAGTACCAGGATTAGGCTGTGATGTGGCGCACTATACTTTAAATCATAATCTTTTTGTGATAAAATTATGTAATAGCTCAAAGGAGAAAATAGATGAATCCGAATATTAAAAAAGTATTGATCAGTGAAGAAGAAATCGTTAAAAGATGTTATGAATTAGCGGCAGAAATCGATCGTGAATATGCCGGTAGGAACAATAAAGTATTATTCGTGGCCTTGTTGAAAGGATCGGTTCCCTTTTTATCAGAATTGATGAAGAGGATCGAAATGGATATTGAAATAGATTTTATGGATGTATCAAGTTACGATGGCACTGAATCGATCGGTGATATCAAGATCAATAAAGATTTGAACGCTTCCGTAAAAGGTGTCGATATTATCTTGGTAGAAGATATCGTTGATACGGGAAGAACATTGAGCACGGTCAAGACCATGCTGCAAAACAAAGGCGCAAATAGCGTTAAGATCGTAACCTTGTTGGATAAGCCTTCACGCAGGATCATCGATATCAAAGCTGATTATATTGGTTTTGAGGTTGAAAATGAATTTGTTGTTGGTTTTGGTCTAGATTTTAACCAAAAGTATCGCAATCTACCATATATAGGTGTATTAAAAGAAGAATGTTACAAATAAAGGAGAGAATTAATTAATGCCAAGAAAGAATAAAATTATTAATTTCTTGCCTTATGTCATCTTAGCAATTGCGTTGTATAGCTTGATGTTCTCAGGTACCGGTTCAGCGTCAACGACCGTTACTTATGATGAATTCATGAATACGATCGAAACAGAAAATATTGAGGAAGCAGTTATCTCTGTCGATTACAATGTTATAAGTGTCAAAGCAAGCTATGAAAGTGAGCAAGGACGAGAAATTATCGTAGCCAGCAAGATCCCTGGTACACAGATCGATGAAATTACAGATATCTTAAATGCAGATGATGCTAAGATCCAGATCGTTGATGCGAATGAATCAAATATCTGGTTGGATTTATTAGGCACATTGTTACCAATCGTGGTATTTGGTGCATTTGCCGTATATCTTCTATCGAAGATGAATGGCGGATCTAATGCCAAAGCGTTTGAATTTTCAAAATCAAAAGCTCGCTTGGAAGCAAATATCAAGGTTAAATTTGATGATGTAGCGGGATGCGATGAAGAAAAAGAAGAGATGAAAGAAATCATCGACTATTTGAAGTATCCAAAGAAATTTGAAAAGATGGGAGCACGTATTCCTAAGGGGATCTTATTGGTAGGTCCTCCAGGAACAGGTAAGACCTTATTGGCTAAAGCTGTTGCTGGGGAAGCTGATGTTCCTTTCTATAGCATTTCTGGTTCAGATTTCGTGGAAATGTTCGTTGGTGTGGGAGCTAGCCGTGTGCGCAGCATGTTTGAAAATGCTAAGAAAACAGCGCCTTGTATGATCTTCATCGATGAGATCGATGCTGTAGGTCGTCAACGTGGTGCTGGTATCGGCGGCGGTCATGATGAACGTGAACAGACCTTGAACCAATTGCTAGTAGAGATGGATGGTATCAATGATAATGCAGGTATCGTCATTATCGCGGCTACTAACCGTCCTGATGTCTTAGACCCTGCATTGTTGCGTCCAGGTCGTTTTGACCGCCAGATCACGGTAGCTTTGCCTGATCGTAATGGACGTCGTGCTATCTTGGAAGTACATGCTCGAAATAAGCATTTATCAAGTGAGATCGACCTTGATGCTTTAGCTAAACGTACGCCAGGTTTTTCAGGAGCTGATCTGGAGAATGTCTTGAATGAAGCTAGCATCTTAGCAGTGCGAGAAGACAGCAATGTCATTACGATGAAACACTTGGATGAAGCAATCGATCGTGTCATGATGGGACCAGCTAAAAAGAGCCGTACTTATGATGAAAAAACGAAAAAACTGGTTGCATACCATGAATCTGGTCATGCGATCATCGGTTTATATCTAGATGATGCGACCGTCGTTCAAAAAGTAACGATCATTCCGCGTGGTCAAGCTGGCGGATACAACTTGATGACGCCAAAAGATGAAAAGATGATGAATACCAAAAAAGATCTATTGGCGACCATTACTTCATATCTAGGCGGCCGTAGCGCCGAAGAATTATTCTTTGACGATATTACGACTGGTGCGGTAAATGATATCGAACGCGCAACCAATCTTGCTAGAGATATGGTTACCTTGTATGGTATGAGTACTTTAGGACCGGTTAAATATGATGGTGGCAATGGCAATGTCTTCCTAGGCCGTGATTACAATGCTCCAAGCAATGTCAGCGGTCAGGTAGCTTTTGAGATCGATCAGGAAGTCCGTAAGATCATCGATGAATGTCATGAAAAGGCAAGATCTATCATCAAGGAACATAAGAATGAATTGGTTAAGATCGCTGAAGCCTTGATAGAATATGAAACATTGACTTCTGAACAGATCGAAAAACTGATCAATGGCGAAAGCATCACAGAAGCATCAAAGAAAAATGATGACGAAAATAATGAAGTTGAAGTAGAAACAGATCAGTTATAGATATTGAGCTGTGGTAAAAGCAAAAAAAGCTTATTGCCACAGCTTTTTATATTGGTCTTAGATCGTAGATCATAAAAAAACAGCTTTTATTCAGCTGTTTTGTTTACCTTTTGTTCGTTATCATGGCTAGCTTCATCGTCTTCTTGTCCTTCTAGTTCGTATGTTTTGCATGCATGACATTTATTGCTTAATAACATACCGATGCCTATCATGGCAGCAGCGGTTAAAGTAATGGTGCCTGTGACCAAGGCTAAGGTTTTAATAGTTTTTGACATAGTGTCTCCTTTGATAAGGGTATACCTTATATATTAAGTATACTGCATAATATCAAAAAGTGTCATTATACGCTCTAAAATTGATATAATATTGGATATCAATAGGGGAAAAGCCATGAAAGAATTAAAATTTGCTTTTAAACAGACGTTGCCAATCCTATTTAGCTATGTTTTCATGGGGATTGCGTTTGGCATCATGTTGGTTCAATTAGGATATCATGCCATATGGGCGATAGCTTTTGCTGTTTTTGTTTATGCGGGTTCTTTGCAATTTGCATTGATCGGACTTATACAAGCGCAGGGAAGCATATGGCAGGCAGCTTTGATGGCGCTTTTTATCAATGCTCGACATATATTTTATGGACTTTCGTTCATTGAGCGATTTCGAAAGATCGATTGGCGGCGTTTTTATCTTATTTTTAGTCTTACGGATGAAACTTATTCTGTATTGTGTAATTTGCTTTGTCCTAAAGAGCTAGATGAAGATAAAGTTATTTTTTTGATATCATTATTAGATCATTTATATTGGATCGTTGGTTGTACGCTTGGGGCGATCATAAAGGAAGCACTTCCTTTTGGACTTGAAGGCATCGAATTTTCGGCAACGGCATTTTTCTTGGTCGTGGTCATAAAACAATGGCAGGAAAATCAAGATCATTTTCCAGCTATCATAGGGCTAATTAGTGGACTTAGCTGTTTATGCCTTTTCAAAGCAGATAATTTTTTGATTTTTGCCCTTATTAGTTGCGCAGCTTTTTTACTACTTTATGAAGCGTTCAATAAGCGGAGGAAAGAATGATGACGAAGGAAATGATTTATATGGTAGGAATAATTGCAATATGTACATTTGTGACCATTTTAACCAGATCTTTACCGTTTATTTGTTTTAGCAAGCGTAAACTATCACCAATCATGGATCATTTGGCTAAGGCTTTGCCTAGGGCGATCATGGTAATATTGGTCATTTATTGTCTAAAAGATATGACATTAAATTCTTGGATCGATAATATTCCAGAAATGATATCTTGCATGTTGGTTTTTCTGTTACAATACAGGTATAAGAACATGTATCTTGCGATCGTTTGTGGAACGTTATGTTATATGCTCTTTATACATATCATTTGAAATGGAGGAAAAAATGTTAGCTGATTATCATTTACATACGGAATTTAGTGATGATTCCAGATATTTGATGGAAGATTGCGTTGCTGATGCTATTGCGTTGGGAATTGATGAATTATGCTTTTGCGATCATGTTGATCCGGGCATCAAAGGTGATTGGGGCATCGATGAAGTTACTTATCGCGGTGGCATTGCATTGATGAATGTTGATTATCCACGTTATTTTTCCAAGATCAAACAGTTACAATTGGCAAATGAAGGAAAGATCAGCTTGAAAATGGGGCTAGAATTTGGGATTCAACAACATACGATCCCATATTTTGAAAAACTAGTAATGACATATCCTTTGGATTTTGCGATCCTTTCGATCCATCAAGTTGATGATAAAGAATTTTGGACCCATGAATTTCAAGAAGGACATAGCGAAAAAGCTTATTATGAACGTTATTATCAAGAAATGTATGAAGTTGCTAAAAGATTTAAAAAATATAGTGTATTAGGGCATATGGATCTTTTAAAGCGCTATGATGAAAAAGATGGCTATGATGCATTTGGTAATCATAAGGAAATAATTGCTGAAATCCTAAAAATGATAATATCAGAAGGCAAGGGAATCGAATTCAATACTTCGTGTTGGAAATATGGCTTGGATGACTATATGCCTGGCATCGCAATCCTTAAGCTATATCGCGAACTGGGTGGAAAGATCATTACGATCGGATCTGATTCCCATAAAGCAGCCGATCTAGCTAATAATAATATCCATAAAGCACAAGAAATATTAAAGGATCTTGGTTATGAAAGCTTCAATACCTTTGAAAATATGCAGCCGATATACCATAAGTTATGATAGTTATAAATTATTAGGTAATTATTATAATTAAAGTAGTAAATAACTGCTTACAAAGCTTTTTTTTGCTTTATTATCAAAGCGAAAAATAGTATTATATTAGTGGAGGTTTACATGAAATACGCAATTGTAATGGCAGCTGGTAAAGGCACACGTATGCAATCTTCTTTGCCAAAAGTAATGCATAAGGTGTGTGAAAAACCTATGATCGCACATTTGTTGGACAATTTGAAAAGATCTGATGTTGAAGAAATTGTTACGATCGTAGGTTATGGACACGAAGTAATTGAAAAGGCGATGGCTGGGCAATGTACTTTTGCCTTGCAACAACCGCAACTAGGAACAGGACATGCAGTTATGCAAGCTAAGAGCTTAAGTGGTAAAAAAGGAAAGACCTTAGTTGTTAACGGAGACTGTCCATGTATGAAAAATGCGACATTTGATAAAATGTTTGCTGCATTGGATGATGCAAAAATGGTTGTATTGGGAGCTGAACTAGATGATCCAAAAGCTTATGGTCGTTTGGTCATGAATGATGATGGTATGATCGAAAAGATCGTAGAGTTCAAAGATTGTACGGAAGAACAAAAAAAGATCAATGTTATCAATACAGGCATCTATGCATTTGATAATGAGATATTGTTTGAAAATTTACCAAAATTAACAAATGATAATCAGCAGCATGAGTATTACATCACGGATCTAGTTGAGATCTTATGCAAACAAGGCTATCCAGTAAAGGCAATTATTGCTGATGATAACCAAGAGGTTCAGGGTATCAATGATAAGGTCGAATTAGCGCAGGCAAATAAATATATGCAGCTTTCGATCAATGAACAACTGATGAAACAAGGCGTTAATATCGTTGATCCGCAAAATGCTTATATTGGACCAGATGTCAATATTGCTGAGAATGTAGCAATTTATCCAAATGTGTTTATCAGCGGTCATACAACGATCGGCGCTGATACGACGATCATGCCTAACACCTTTATCGATAATGCGCAAATTGGTAAAAACTGTTGGGTTGATGCTTCAAGGATCGTTGAAACACAAATTGCTGATGGTTCCGTGATCGGACCGTTTCAAACTTTAGGTGGGGGAGAAAAAAGATGATAAAAGAAACAATCGTTTTTGCGTTAAGTTCTAGTGTTGATTTAGCTAAGGAAATCGTTGATTTCTTAGGTTTGCCAATGGGCAAGATTTCCGTTAAACATTTTGCGGATGGTGAAATTTTAGTTGAACCAGAAGAAACTGTACGTGGACGTTCAGTTTATATCGTACAATCAACATGTGCACCAGTTACTGAGCGCTTGATGGAAGTGTTGGTAGCTATCGATGCCTGCAAACGTGCTTCGGCTGGTGAAATCAATATCGTAATGCCATATTTTGGCTATGCTAGACAAGATCGTAAAGCGAAAGCAAGACAACCTATCACAGCTAAACTAGTTGCAAATCTTTTGGAAGCAGCTGGAGCAGACCGTGTTATTACCATTGATCTACATGCAACGCAGATCCAAGGATTCTTCAATATTCCAATTGATGATCTAACGGCTATTCCAATGTTAGGTCAATATTTCAAATCAAAGAGATTTGATCCCGAAAATGTCGTTGTTGTTTCACCAGACCATGGCGGAACGACGCGTGCTCGTAAATTAGCTGATACGATGGGAACGACCATTGCAATCATTGATAAACGTCGTCCACGCCCAAATGTTTGCGAAGCGATGAACGTCATTGGTGATGTAAAAGGTAAGATCTGTATCGTTGTTGATGATATGTGCGATACTGCAGGAAGCTTGGTTGCAGGATGCAAGATCTTAGCTGAACATGGCGCAACAGAAATATATGCGGCAGTCAGTCATGGCATTTTCTCGAAAACTGCTGTTGAACTGATCGAAGAAAGTCCGATCAAGGAAATGATCATTACTAATTCAATTCCTCTAAGTCCAGAAAAGAAAGAAAAATCAACAAAGATCAAACAATTGTCCGTGGCTTATATGCTAGCTAAGACAATTGAAGCTATTCAGACTCATGAACCAGTTAGTGATGTTTACGAATTATTTAACGACTAATAATTAAAAAGGGGGTCTATATAGACCCCTTTTTGTAAAAATGGAGGTAAAAATGAAAAAATTATTATTTGGCTTAGCGGTTGGTGCTTTAACGTTGGCTTTGGTTGCTTGCACAGCAAATAAAAAAGAAACGACCATTGATAATGACGCAAGCAAATTCAAAAAAGAATATGAAGATATCAATGGCACGACTCGTGAGAAAGATGGTAAGGTCATTCGGGAAGTAAATATTCCTGAAGATAATCCAATCGTTTATAGCAGTTGTAAAGAAATCGTGGAAATGATGGATAACAAGCAAAGTTTTGCGGTATATTTTGGCTTTACGGATTGCCCATGGTGCCGCAGCTGTGTAGAAACGATGATCGCATCAGCTAAAGAAGCAGGTATTACGACACTATACTATGTTGATGTCAAAGAAGTTCGCGATACCTTGGCCTTGGATGATCAAAATAAGGTCATCGTTGAAAAAGAAGGTGGCGAAGGATATGCTGAGCTGTTGGCACGTTTAGAAAGCGTTCTTGATGATTATGCATTAAGTGATGCTGAAGGTAATGAGGTTGCTACTGGTGAAAAACGAATCTATGCGCCAAATATCGTTATCGTTAAAGATGGTGAGCCTTTGACCAAGATTGATGGAACCAGCTCGTTGCAAACTGATGCCTATCAGGAACTAACAACAGAAATGATTGCCGAGATGCAGGAAACATTCAAAGCTGCTTTTGGTTTGCTGAATGATAAGTCAGCATGCAGCGTGAAAGGCTGTTAAGGCTGTAAGCAAAAATGCTTACAGTTTTTTTTGTGTGATCGTTAACAAATTATATTAGAATTTAAATAAATGATTTATAATAATTGTGTTAATTTTGTGAAAGAGGTTTAAATGAAGATCAAACAAAAAGATTTATTAAATTATTTATTGATTAATGGCATGATGCTGTTTTTGATAATCATGAATATCATTGCTAGTGACATGGTATTTAGGGTCGTTCTAAAACTTAATTTTTGGGAAATACAGGCTTATGCCTATGATAAATGTTTAGGATTGGCTGTTGGTGCCTTAATTTGGTTGCCTTGGAGCTATCGTTTAAAAAAATATTTGCTGATATCATTTAGTTTTTTATATCAAGCATTGAGCTTTTATTTGTTGATGAAGGTACAGAATGACATCTTTTTGATCTTGCTGATGAATGACTTAGGAAATTTTATTTTCCAAGTTGGTTCGTTTGTAGTGATCTTTGTGATAACCATAGCGTGTCTGCTGCTTGGTAATCGGTATTTTAAAGACATTAAATTGCCAAAGGTCTTAAGTTTATTGTCAATAATGCTGCTGTTAGGGTCATTTGGATTATATCAAGGCATTCATGACTATCTTCAGCAAGATTATGAAACCACCAAAGAAAAAAGACATCCTGGTTATGTAGAGATATATCGGCATAGCTTAGATGATTACGAAGTTATCGAAAAATTAGGCTTATTTAGATATGAGCAGACCTTGGTTGAGAATTATCGCTTTTCTTTAAATGCGCATAAGATCAGTGATGAAGATCTAGCAGAAGCACAAACGTTTTTAGAAACGTACAAGAATGATGATGGCGCGAATGAATATAGCGGCATATTTGCAGGTAAGAACTTGATCATGATCCTTTGTGAATCATTGGATGATTCAATCGTTAATGAACAGCTGATGCCAAATGTTTATTATCTGACACAGCATGGTTTAAATTTTGCTGATCATTACGCTCCGCTTTTAAAAAATCATACAAGTGACAGTGAATTTATAAGTCAGACAGGTATGTACCCTTCGCAAAAATTTGGAAGTACCTATATGAATTTTGCTAATAACAGTTATCCGTATTCATTAGGAAATCTTTTAAAGGATGAAGGGTATGCCACAAATGCCTTTCATAGTTTTTATGAATACTTCTATAATCGGGATGTCATGTATGATGCATTAGGGATCGATAATTTTTATGGGGCTAGAGAATTTGAACTTGAGGTTGATAAAAATGATCTTACAGGGCTAAATGGTTTTTATGAAGATAAAAGCTTGCTGGAAGATATGTTTGAAGTGACGGATACAAGCCAACCATTTTATAATTTGATCTTATCATTAAGTGGTCACTCTTCATATCGGATTACACGTCCAGATATCCAAGAAAAGTTAGCGTTATTAGAAACGATGCCGGAATATTCTTCTTATCCTGAAGAAGCAAAGTGCTATATTGCGGCACAAATGCTTTTTGATGATGCCATTGGATATCTGTTGGAAAAGCTAGATGAAGAAGGCATTCTTGAAGATACGGTCATATGTTTGTTTAGCGATCATTATCCATATGGCATGGCTGATGAGGCAGCGATGAAAATGATCGTTGATGATAGCACACCATTTAGTGAAAATAAAGTCATAAGTCTAATTTATAATAGTTCGATCGAAGCCCAGACGATAAATGAAACAACATGTACTTTTGATCTATATCCAGCTTTAGCTAATATGTTTGGTTTAGATATTTCCGAAGCATATACCGTTGGTAGCGATATTTTTAGCGATAGCGAACGATTTGTGCTATTTGGAAATGGCGATGTGCTTAATGATGATTATTATTATAGCAGCAGTGATGATATGATTTATAAACGTGATATGACCCCCGCTGATGATGTTGGTGATGCATTCGAGCAAGATATGGAAGATGCAAAAAACATTTTGGAACATGCTCAAGATGTCTTAAGAGGAGATCTATATAATAAATAGCTAGCTGTTGACAAACAGTTAATAGCTGGCATATACTAAAACATAAAAAAAGGGTGATATATAATGAAAGAATTAATAGCGTTATATACTTCATGGTTCAAGATGGGGCTATTTACCTTTGGTGGAGGATATGCCATGCTGCCAATGATCCAACGTGATGTCGTGGAAAAACAAAAATGGGCTACCGAAGATGAGATCATGGATTATTATGCGATCGGTCAATGTACGCCAGGGATCATCGCTGTTAATACCGCAACTTTTGTCGGTTATAAGGTAAAAGGTGTGATAGGCGGCATCGTGGCCACCTTGGGCGTTATTTCACCAAGCTTTATCATCATCTCGATCATTGCTGCATGTTTGAGCAATTTCCAGGATATCGTGGTCGTACAGCAGGCCTTATCAGGTATCAGGATCAGCGTGTGTATCCTGATGGCGGTATCGATCTATAAATTAGGCAAGAAGAGCGTAACAAATTTGTTTGGCATCACTTTGTGTGTCATTGCCTTTGTGATGAGCTACTTTACATCGGTATCAACGGTGCTTTTGGTAGTAGCAGCAGGATTATGCGGTGTGATCAAGGGGAGGATGAAACATGAGTGAGATCTTATTGATGATGTTCGAGTTCTTCAAGACCGGATTGTTTGCCGTAGGCGGAGGCCTAGCAACGATCCCGTTCTTGCAGGAGATGGGACAAAATTATGGCTGGTTTGATGTGAATACCTTGTCGACGATGATCGCGATCAGTGAATCGACACCGGGACCGATGGGCATCAATATGGCAACATATGTTGGATATATCACGCATGGATTGGTAGGATCGATCGCTGTGACCTTATCGCTGGTAGCACCAAGCATCATCGTGATCATCATCATTGCGAACATGCTGGATAAATTTAAAGAAAGCAAATTGGTGCAAGATATCTTTGTTGGTATCAGACCATTTGTGGTAGGATTGATCGTCGCAGCATGTATCGATATCTTTTTGACGACATTGTTTGACTTTGCTGCGGTAGATATCATCAACAAGATATCGTGGGTACATGTTGGATTATTTGCGGTAGGTTTGTTCATTTATGAGAAATTCAAGGTACATCCAATCCTGATCATCGTTGCTGGTGCGGCATTGGGAATTGTATTGGGATTATAAACTTGTGAAAAACAAGCTTTTTTTAATAGGAAATTTCGTAGAATCATATAGAAACCAAAATAATAGGATGCCTATTTCTGTTTATTTGAATAGACTTGTTATTTGGTAGTGGTTTTGATAAAGTGTAATTATAAAAAGAATGGTTTAGGGTTTTTACCAAAAATGGCAAAGCTTATGAGTTTGGCGAAATGATTACTTTGCCAGATCATGCCAAAAGTTTAGAACTTATTGGTAAGACCAATGCTAAAGCGTTTTATGAAGGTGAGATCGCTGATGCTTTGGTAAAGCAAAGTCAAAGAGACGGAGGTTTTTTCTGTAAAGAAGATCTTGCGGAATTTGATGCAAAATGGGTTGAACCAATCAGCGTTCATTATCATGGCTATGATGTATGGGAGATACCACCAAATGGTCAAGGAATCGTAGCTTTGATGGCGTTAAATATCTTAAAAGAATTTGAATTTTGTCATAAAGAAGATACTTTGTCATTTCATCGGCAGTTTGAAGCTATTAAGATGGCTTTTGCGGATGGCATGAAATATGTTACAGATCCAAAGGAAATGCTCATGTTACATTGAGAAGCAGTAACAAACGACAAGGACAGATGCTCCACGCTATTCCGTACAGCCCAAGGAT
>CALVFJ010000027.1 GCA_944326795.1 uncultured Erysipelotrichaceae bacterium | reverse complement strand
TCCTGTATGTCATTGATCTACAATTGAATATTTTAATTGTGATCGTTTTTACTTGACAGAGGTCACTTTATAACAGGGGATATTAATGGTAAATAAAGAAATTAAACCAAAATATAATATGTTGCAAAACACGGGTTTCATGATTAGGGTGGCCTTGAAAGCAAAAGAAAAAAAAGTAATCATTTTAGGAATATTGCTGGCAGTTATCACGGTAGCTTTAAATATCGTTAATTTATATATAACGCCTACGATGTTGGGGCTTATTGAAAACCATGTTACATGGGTGGAACTAATCAAGATGATCATCTTATTTGTCATTTTGTTGATGCTTTTTTCGGGATCATCGGCTTATATCAAGGCAAATGTTTTATATGGAAGGATAAGCGTTCGCAGTCAGATCATCAATATGCTTAATAATAAGGCTTCTTTAACATCTTACCCTAATCTATTCGATGATAGCTTTAAGAAACTTAGCATCAAAGCAAAAGAAGCAACAAGATCAAATAGTATGGCAGCAGAAGCCATCTGGACGACTTTGACCAACTTGCTTGTTAATATACTTGGATTTTTGATCTATATCTTTTTACTTTCAGCAATTCCTCCAATTTTGATGATCATGATCATTTTTTCAGCTTTTATCAGTTATAAAATTTCTCATCATTTCAATGAATGGCGCTATCATCATCGCGAAGAAGAGGCTGAATATGAACGACAGATGGATTATCTTTCTGGGTGTGCAAGAGATATTACCATTGCCAAAGATATTAGGATTTTTGGTTTGAAAAATTGGATAGAAGAGTTATATGGCAAAGCAATGAATGCCTATATATTATTTCAAAAAAAGGCCCAAGGGGTCTATATTTGGTCGGCAATTGCTGATCTATTCATTGCCTTTGCTAGAAATGCGATCATTTATGCATATCTAATTAATTTAATTATAAATGGTATGATCGATATATCAAGATTTTTGCTTTTATTTAGTGCGGTCAATGGATTTACGGAATGGATATCAGGAATCCTTGCTGAACTTAATGTTTTACATAAACAATCACTAGATATTTCGATTATCAGGGAATGTCTTGAATTTGCAGAACCTTTTAAATTTGAACAAGGAATTCATATAAAGGCTGAAGCTAATAAACAGTATGAGATAAAACTAGAAAATGTTTCATTTTGTTATCCTGGAACGGAGCGATATGTTTTAAAGAATATCAATCTGACTTTGCATCCAAAAGAAAAGCTGGCGGTAGTTGGTTTGAATGGTGCTGGCAAATCAACCTTGATAAAAATTATATCGGGTTTTCTTGATCCAACCGCAGGCAAAGTATTGTTAAATGACGAAGATATCAAAAATTTTAACCGCCTGGATTATTATGCGATGTTTTCAGCAGTGTTCCAAAATTTTTCACTTTTGGCAGGAACAGTAGCCGCTAATGTTGCGCAAGATAATGTCGATATCGATATGGAAAAAGTAAAAAAATGTATCGAGAAGGCAGGACTGAAAAAAAAGATCGAATTTTTAAAACATGGTTATGATACAAATATGAATCGAACGGTTTTTGAAGATGCTGTATTGCTGTCAGGTGGAGAGATGCAAAGGCTCATGTTAGCTAGAGCTTTATATAAAGATGCACCATTTATCCTTCTTGATGAGCCTACAGCAGCGCTTGATCCGATAGCTGAATCACAGATGTATCAAAAATATCATGAATTGACAAAAAACAAATCATCTATATATATTTCCCATCGCTTGGCAAGTACTAGATTTTGTGATCGCATCATATTGATCGATGATGGCATTATCAAAGAAGAAGGAACTCATGAAGAGCTTTTGAAGAAAAATGGTGAGTATGCCAAATTGTATGCAGTTCAAAGCAAATATTACGATGATGAAAAAAGTGAAGGTGAAGAAGATGAAAGATAAGTTGTCATTAAAGGAAATGCTAAAAATAAATAATCGAGCTTTAAGAATATTGAGCAAGCGTTATCCCCAGATGGTATCTTCAACTATAGCTAGCAGTACCTGGAATGCTCTTTCGCCATATGTAAATATCTATATTTCGGCAACTATTATAAATGAACTTGCCGGTAATCGTGATATCGATAAGCTTAAAAAATTAGTGATGATCGCCTTGATCTTAACGGCTTTGATAGCACTGGTAGCTGCTTTTTTAAAAAAATGGAAAGAATCACAAAATGCTGGCATGTGGGAAAAGATTGAAAAAATCTTTGCTGAAAAAATGCTAGATATGGATTATGCAAGCTTAGATGATATCAAGACATCAGAAAAATTATCAACTATTCGTCAAAATATGAATGGAGGAGGCTGGGGCTTGATTCGTGTCATCGAATGTTATGAATTGTTATATACGGCCCTAATAACCGTTATCGGTGGCATTTCTTTAACTATTTCCTTGTTTACTAGCATGGTGCCTAAGGGAAGCAATTATGCTTTCCTAAATGATCCATTAATCGTTATTTTCATGATAATATTGATGTTAAGCATTACGATAGCTGCGCCAATTTTAAATAATAAAGCTGAAAGTTATTTTGCTAAATATGCTAATTATCATAATCTTGGCAATCGTTTATTTTCTTTCTTTTCTTGGCTTGGATTTGATGAAAAACTTGCAACCGATGTTAGGATCTATCGCCAAGATAGGATCTGCAATAGATACAATAGTCGAAAAGATGATACTTTTGCCTCTGATGGTTTGTTTGCCCATCTAGCTCGGGGACCTATAGGCTTATACGCTGCCGCATCTTCTGCTATTTCGATTGTTTTTACAGGTGTCGTATATCTTTTTGTTTGCTTAAAGGCTTTAGGTGGGGCTTTTGGTTTAGGATCTATCACACAGTATATATCATCGATAACTAAAGTTTCTACGGGCATCGCCAATATGTTATCTACTTTAGGAGAAATGGCAAATAATGCTTTATTTATTAAATTAAGCTTGGACTTTCTAGATATTCCTAATGATATGTATAAAGGAAGCTTAACGGTTGAAAAAAGAAGGGATCGAAAGTATCAGGTTGAATTTCGTCATGTTTCTTTTAAATATCCAGGAAGCGATAATTATGCCGTGAATGATGTAAACATGAAATTTGAAATTGGTAAGCGATTGGCAGTTGTGGGAATGAATGGTAGCGGGAAAACAACATTTATCAAACTGCTTTGCCGGTTATATGATCCAACTGAAGGAGAAATCTTGCTTAATGGCATAGATATAAGAAAATATAATTATCGTGAATATATGGATATATTTGCGGTCGTATTTCAAGATTTTAAATTGCTTAGCTTGAAATTAGGGGAAAATGTAGCTTCAAGCATCGTTTATGATAAAGATAAGGTAGTAGATTGTCTAAATAAAGCTGGATTTGCCGAAAGATTAGCTAATTTACCAGATGGGCTAGAAACATATCTTTATAAAGATTATCAGCAAAGTGGTATTGAGGTATCAGGTGGGGAAGCTCAAAAAATAGCTATTGCTCGTGCACTATACAAGGATGCTCCCTTTATTATCTTAGATGAGCCGACTGCTGCTTTAGACCCTTTAGCTGAAGAAGAAATATATAATAAATTTAATGATATTGCCGGTGATAAAACAGCAGTGTATATATCACATCGTTTATCTTCGTGTAAATTCTGCGATGAGATCGTGGTATTCCATGAAGGAAAGGTTATCCAACAAGGTAATCATGAGCAATTACTAGCTGATGAAAACGGTAAGTATCATGAATTATGGCATGCGCAAGCACAGTATTATGCAAAAACAGCAAAGGTATCAATTTCGTGATTGGTGATGAATGAAGATTTTGAAACATCAGCTTTTATTGATATTTAATTTGCATTGGCTAGAAGACTTAATTATAATTTTTATATATTAATTAAGGTGATAAATTATGGAAAAAGCAATCAATGCAATCAGACAATTCAATGATGAAAGAGATTGGCATCAATTTCATACGCCGGAGAATCTTGCAAAATCAATTGCCATTGAGGCTGGCGAACTATTAGAATGCTTTCAATGGAGCACTTCTTATGATAAGGCAGCAGTTTGTGAGGAATTAGCAGATGTCGTGAATTACTGCATCGTGATGGCTGATAGCTTAAATGTCGATCTCGAAGAAATCGTGTTAGAAAAATTAGAAAAAAATCGGATCAAGTATCCGATTGAAAAAGCAAAAGGCAGTGCCAAGAAGTATAACGAATTATGATCGTATATCAAGAAACAAAGAAACAATTTCTACACGATGTTAGATCCGACTTGATCGAAGATAAGATCGAAGCCAAGGTCAAGGAAAAACTGCATAAAAAGACCGCACACAATGAATTTGTTTCATGGATGAATTCGATGCAGTATATGTATAAGGTCATGGAAGATGAACATATTCCTGATGAGAGCATGATTGCGATCGAATATCGTATTCCTAACTCTAACAAGCGGGTTGACTTTATCGTTTGTGGCGAAGATGGAACGGGAAAAGAAAGTGCGGTGGTAATTGAGCTAAAACAATGGCAAGAGATTGCGAAAGTGAAGGGCAAAGAGGCTATCGTCAAGACCAACCTGCAAGGAAGACCGGTAGAAACGACACATCCATCGTATCAAGCATGGTCGTATGTGAGCATGATCAAAGATTATAATGAAGATGTTAGAAAGTATAAGATCAACCTTAAACCTTGTGCATATCTGCATAATTATCGTTTACAGCCAAATGATGACCTTACAGATGCATGTTATGAATATTATATTGATAAAGCTCCGTTATTTACAAGAGGCGATACTGATCGATTGGCAGCTTTTATTGCGCGCTATATCAAAAAGGGCAACGCTGATGTTTTGTATCACATAGATAACGGCAAGATCGTTCCGAGCAAATCATTACAGGATAATTTGACTTCAATGCTAAAAGGCAATAAAGAATTTACCCTTATCGACGAACAAAAGGTCGTATTTGAAAAGAGCTTGGAAATTGTTAGAAATCAGCAAAGAAAACAAGTTTATATCATTCATGGCGGACCAGGTACCGGAAAAACGGTATTAGCGATCAATATGTTGGTAGCCATTTTAAACATGGATAAAAATGTCATGTATGTGACCAAGAATGCGGCACCAAGAGAGGTATATCGCAAAAAATTAACGGATGGCCAATATCGTAGAGCTTATATCGATAATTTGTTTAAAGGATCGGGAGCATTTACGGAAGCTATCAGCAATGATTTTGATTGTTTGATCGTTGATGAAGCTCATAGATTAAATGAAAAATCAGGAATGTTTCAAAACTTAGGCGAAAACCAAATAAAGGAAATTATCAATGCGGCTAGAACAAGCATCTTTTTCGTTGATGATTTTCAGATGGTAACGACCAAGGATATTGGTAGCACCAATGAAATAAAAAAATGGTGCCACTATTTTGATACAGAAATATATGAAGATACTTTGCTTTCTCAGTTTCGTTGCAATGGTAGTGACTCATATTTATCATGGATCGATAATGTTTTAGAAATCAATCCTGAGGCCATGGATGACTTTGATCATGATTATGATATTAGGATCTGTGATCGTCCTGATGAGGTCAAAGATCTGATCATGGAAAAAAACAAGGCAAATAATAAAGCTAGGATGGTTGCAGGATATTGTTGGGATTGGATCCGTGAGGGAAAAAATAATAGTGATGTCCATGATATTAAGATTGGTGATTTTGGAATGTCATGGAATCTTGGCTCTTCTTCAACTTGGGCCATCGATCCTGAATCGGTCAATGAAATTGGTTGCATCCATACTTGCCAAGGTTTAGAATTTGACTATGTCGGGGTCATCATCGGTGAGGATCTTCGTTATGATGATGGTATCATAACGGACTTTACCAAACGTGCAAAGACCGATCAGTCGATAAAAGGTTTGAAAGGATTATATGCCAAAGATTCGCAAAAAGCTTTGAATATAGCTGATCGTATCATCAAGAATACTTATCGTACCCTTTTGACCAGAGGACAAAAAGGTTGCTACATCTATTGTGTTGATGAGAAATTAAAAGAATATCTAAAGCTTAGATTAAATGCACATAAATAAAAGTAATGCCCAGGTTAATATTAACCTGGGCATTTTCTAGTCTACAAAAGCTCAATGTTCTTTTCTAAATATTTCATTATGATAATAAGACCATAATAACTGCAGCAACATGAATACCCATATCAATGGCTCAGTGATGCAGATTCCGATAAAGCCTAACATTGGGATCAGCAAGATAACAAAGACAAATTTTCCAACCATTTCGATGATACTAGAAAATAAAGGCACGACCTTTTGTCCAAGGCCTTGGAGGGAACAGCGAAGGTTTAGCAGTACGCATAAAGCAGGGAAAAAGATGGATGAAACCTTAAGATAAGTTGAGCCATAATAAATGATATCAGCATTGGTCGTAGATAAGATCAACTGCACTAATTTATTGCCAAAAACAAAACAAATAACGATGGAAATAAGCGACCAGACAATGATCGTGATATTGCTTTGACGTACTCCATCCTTGATCCTTTGGATCTTGTTGGCACCATAGTTTTGGGATACATAGGTCGTTAGAGCAGTGGCAAGAGCCGACATCGGTAAAGTAAAGAAATTCATTACTTTGCGAGCACCGGTATAGCCAGTAATGACCAAGGTGCCACATTTATTGATGGCGGTTTGCAAGATGACGGTACCAGTGGCAACGATCGATAACATCAATCCCATGCTCAAGCCTTGACCGATCAAATCTTGATATAGATCCTTGTCATATGTAAATGAAGTGCGCCTTGGAATCAAGATCTTATCTTTCATGCTGATGTATCCTAAGCATAAGATCGAAGATATAGCCTGAGAAATAACCGTGGCAATCGCTGCTCCTTTGACACCTTGTTTAAAATACACGATGAACATGATATCGAGAAAGATATTCAAGATGGAAGAAACAAATAGCGTCAATAATGGAATGATGGAATTGCCTTTAGCGCGTAAGATACCGCTAGCCATATTATACGTTAGGGTAATGCCAACACAAATGCATACGACAAACAAGTAATCATAAGCATCATTAAAGATCGTTATGGGAGTGTTTAGCAAATGCATCAAAGGTCTTAAAGCAAAAAGCGATAAGCTCATGATGATCAGCGTTAAGATTGCGCCTAAGATGATCGAGGCAGCAATTGCTTTTTTTAGATTATTTTCGTCATTGGCACCTACGTAACGGGCAATTACTACGCTAAAACCGCTACCTACACCTGTGGCAAAACCTACCAGCAATTCAAATAGCGAAGCAGTTGATCCCATCGCTGCCAAAGCATCATCACCTAGATAATAACCGACGATCATCGTATCGATGGTATTGTATAATTGTTGGAAAAGATTTGCCAGCAAGATAGGCAAGGTGAAAGCAATCAATACTTTTAAGATCTTTCCATTTGTTAAATTCGTATGTTTATTCATATATCTTTCCTCTAATCTACAAGAAATAAGTATATCGTAATATCGAGTCATAAGGCTAGATATTTTTTCTAGCAGACCTGATATTCTATTTCGGCTATCTTTTTGGTTTTAAGGCAGTGATATTGTTCAGGATGAAGATCATTGCGAAACGTTATGATTTAGCTTGATTGCTTTTTGATTTCTTGCGGCTGCTTCAATATACAATGATGCAGAATATTTGCTTACGATTTCTTCAACAAGCTGGATAGCTTTTGTTCCAATGCCTAAATTTTGATATTCTGGCAAGACAAATATTTCTTCTAACCAATCAATTTTTCACCGCGACTTCTTAAATAGATAGATCAAACTTGAAGATCATTAAAGATAATAAAGTAATATTTATGTTTCCTAAATATGTATAATTATACGTTAAATTATTGAAGAGGTTTATTGTTCAAATAAGTTGATGTATAAGAAATAACTATACAAATATATAATTTATAAGTATTGGCTATTTTGAAGGAAATGAGTTAAATTAACATTGTAAAAGTAAAAGGAGCAAATTAATGAAGAAGGTGCTAATTATTTCTACTAGTCCAAGAAAGGCTGGTAATTCACAAGTTTTGGCAGATGCCTTTATGAAAGGGGCAAAAGATGCTAATAATCTGGTTGAAAAAGTGGAGCTATATGATAAGAAAATTAATTTTTGCTTGGGATGTTTAGCTTGTCAAAAAAGTGGGCAATGCGTTATCAAGGATGATGCTAATGCTATCGTTGAAAAAATGCGTGATGCGGATGTCTTGGTATTTGCGACCCCTATTTATTATTATGCGATGAGCGGTCAAATGAAAACGATGCTGGATCGTTCAAATCCGTTATATGAGTCTGACTATAAATTTACCGATATCTATTTATTAGCTAGTGCGGCCGATGAGCAAGATGAAGCTGTTGAGGGAGCAGTTAAGGGCTTGTTAGGTTGGATTTCGTGTTTTCCTAGAACCCATCTTGCTGGTGTCGTATTTGGCGGTGGTGTTGATGAAGTAGGGAAGATCGAAGGACATCCAGCATTGGATAAGGCATATGAATTAGGAAAAGCTATTTAATGAATAAAAAAATTATTTTAGTGATTTTGGTTATGTTCATGTTAGGTGGCTGCCAGCCAAAAACAGCCAATCCATCATCACAAAGTATGAAAAATGAAGCAATGCTCAAGGAGGAAGAAAAAATGACGATCATCATGGAGGTTGATGACAAAGCGTTTACGATCGAGCTAGCCGACACGACAGCGGCAAAAGAGCTAGCGGCAAGGCTGCAAAAAGAAGATATTATCATCAACATGCAAGATTTTGGTGGGTTTGAAAAAGTTGGAGAACTAGGTATGAAGCTGACGGCAGATGATGAAGAGATCACGACCCAAGCCGGTGATATCATGCTTTATCAAGCTGATAAGATCGTGATCTTTTATGGATCAAATAGCTGGAGCTATACAAGGATCGGCAGCATTACCGATATAACTGGCTTAAAAGAAGCGTTTGCCAATAGCCAGGTCGATGTTACGCTTACATTAAGATAAGCAAGAAGGGAGAATTCAAAAATGACAGTAAAACAAACAGCAGGCAGAGATACTTTAGGAACATTTGCCCCAAAGTTCGCTCGATTAAATGATGATGTATTATTTGGTGAAGTATGGAGCGAAGAAGATAAATTATCATTGCGTGATCGTTCATTAGTGACCGTGGTTGCTTTGATGGCTCAAGGCCTGGTCGATCAATCATTTAAGTATCATTTAACAGAAGCTAAGAAAAATGGGATCAGCAAAAATGAGATTGTTGAGATCTTGACCCATGCGGCTTTTTATGCTGGATGGCCTAAAGCTTGGGCAGCATTTAGGATGGCCCTTGAAGTGTGGAATGATGAAGAAAATAGCGATGATGCAAAAACGAATCATGCAAGGTCGATGCTATTTCCGATCGGACAACCAAATGATGCTTTTGCGCAATATTTTATTGGTCAAAGTTATCTAGCTCCGATATCAAATGAGCAGGTTGGCATTTTTAATGTCACTTTTGAACCAGGATGCCGGAATAATTGGCATATCCATCATGCTGATAAAGGCGGTGGTCAGATCTTGATCTGTATCAATGGTAAAGGATATTATCAAGAGTGGGGAAAAGAAGCTCAAGAACTACATCCAGGTGATGTTGTGAATATTCCTGTTGGCGTGAAACATTGGCATGGAGCTGCTAATGATAGTTGGTTTTCACATCTAGCGCTTGAAGTTCCAGGCGAAAATACGTCAAATGAATGGCTAGAAGCGGTGGATGATACCATGTATGCTCTAGCAACAAAGGAGAAGTAATATGTTAGAAGCAAAGTTAAAATTACATGATGATTGGGATAAGACCTTTCCTAAAAGTGATAAGGTAGATCATAAAAAAGTTGCTTTTGTAAATAGGTATGGTATTGCTTTAGCAGCTGATCTATATAAGCCAAAAGATCGAAGTGGTCAATTAGCAGCCATTGCTGTTAGCGGACCATTTGGAGCGGTAAAGGAACAAGCATCAGGCTTATATGCTCAAACGATGGCAGAACGTGGCTTTGTTACTTTAGCTTTTGATCCATCATATACTGGCGAAAGTGGGGGAATGCCTCGTGATGTGGCTTCACCGGATATCAACACGGAAGATTTTATGGCTGCCGTAGATTTTTTATCAGTACAAGATGATGTTGATCCTGAGAAGATAGGTATCATTGGTATTTGTGGTTTTGGGGGCATGGCCCTAAACGCAACAGCTTTAGATCCGCGGATCAAAGCTTGTGTTACCTCTACCATGTATGATATGTCGCGGGTCAATGCCAATGGTTATTTTGATAGCGAAGATAATGAGGAAATGCGTTTTCAGAAACGTTTAGCCATGGCTAAACAAAGAACTAAAGACTATCGCGATGGAAGCTATGCGCATGCCGGAGCCTTACCTGATGAAGTGCCAATAGATGCTCCGCAATTTTTAGCTGATTACATTGGTTATTATCGTAATCGTGAACGTGGATATCATCCCAGATCACAAGGTAATGGTTTGGGTTGGAATGTAACCGGCTGCGAATCATTTTTAAATATGCCAATATTGACATATATTAATGAAATACGCAGCGCAGTATTGATGATCCATGGTGAAAAAGCACATTCTTGCTATTTCAGCAAAGATGCTTATGCCAAGATGATCAAAGACAATAAATATACGGATAATAAAGAGTTATATATCATCCCTAATGCCGTACATACCGATCTTTATGATCGTATGGATATCATACCTTTTGCTAAGATCGATGAATTTTTTAGAAGATACTTATAAAGCAGCGAATATTCGCTGCTTCATTTGTTTATTATGGGCAAATAACGATATAATGATATAAAGGTGGTAAGCAAATATATAAGCTTGATATTACGGCATAGACCAGAAAAGATCGGTATCAAATTAGATGAGCATGGCTGGGCTGATGTTGATGGATTGATCGAGGGAGTAGCGTATACTCATGATCTAAGTAGAATGCTACTTGCAGAAATCGTTGCTTATGATGATGAGCAAAGGTTTACCTTTAATGTTGATAATACTAAGATCAGGGCTAATCAAGGTCATTTGATCATGGTGGACGTTGAATTAGTGAAAACAAGACCATTGGATATCTTATAGCGTGGTACCGCGAAAACAGCATATAAGTAGGAAAAAGACATGGCAAACCGCTTATTTATGAAATAGATGCCAACATGATGATTATGAAATTTTTCTTTCTCTTAATGGTACATGGCTTACCAAGATGTTACGGGCATGTTATTTGAAACAGAAGATCTAAGGAGCAACTTTATGACTTATATTTTTAATAATTTAGAAAACATACCATTAAATACGATCGCAACATGTTTAAATTTGGCTTTTAGCGATTATTTGGTACCTCTTAATTTAACTGATGAACAATGGCAGAGTGTATTTAAAAATAATATGGTTGATCTAAAGAATTCATTTGGCGCTTTTTATGAAGGAATGATGGTTGGCGTTATCATAAATTCATGCAACATTTATAATGGCTATAAAGCTGTTTTTGATGTTGCAACCGGAGTCATTCCTGCATATCGTAAAAAGGGTGTATTTACAAATTTGTTTGCTTATGCATTGGAAAACCTTAAACAAAAAGATATAGAAAGATATTATTTGGAAGTCTTGCAAGATAATGATAAAGCTATCAAGGCTTATAAAAAGCATGGTTTTGTTATTGCTAGAGAAATGTTGCTTGTTAGATCTGCAGTATCTTCTGTTGCATTTAATGCCAACTTGATGATAAGCAATTTAAATGATCTTGAACCAAAAAAATTAGAAAAATGTATTAAGGTAAAGCCATCATATGAACATTGCTTAGATATATTAAAAAATACCATTGATGACTATGCGATAGCTTATATGCATGATCATGATGAGATCAAAGCATTTTGTATCTATGACATTAAGAATGGTCGTATCATGCAGATGGGCTATGCAGATATCGATAAATTAAAAAATATTATCGGGTATTTATCAGCAAAATATCAAAACATCACGATAAAAAATGTTGATAGTAGCTATCAAGAAATTATAAAAATGCTGCAAGATCTTGGCTTTGAAACCATTGTTAAACAATATGAAATGGTAAGAAAGCTTTAAAAGATTGTAATTATTCGAATCCATCCCATACCGGTTTTCCGGTATATTTTTTGGCTTGTTCTTTGCCGGTTAAAACGCGCAAAGCATTTAATGCCAAAGCTTCTTGTTCGTATTCGCCAGCATATACTTTAATAGGTGCGATCCATCCACAGCGCTCATTGATCATTTCATATATGTCATCAAAACGCATCAAACCGCCAGTTAAGACGATGCCATCAACTTGGCCTTTTAAGACAGTGCTCATAGCGCCAATATTCTTGCAAACTTGATAGATCATTGCTTGCCATATCCGGGTTGCTTTGGGGTCTTTACCAACCATGTCATGAATTTTATCTGAATTTGATGTGCCAAAATAATTAGATAAGCCACCGGTGCAGCTGCATAAGTTCCACATTTCCTCTTTAGGTTTGTCCCATAGATAGCGAACAACATCAGTGATGGCCATGCTGCCCATTCTAGTAGGGGTGAAAGGACCATCGCCTCCGCCACCATCATTGCCATCGATCATTCGCCCATGATCATGAGCAGTAATGGTGATGCCTCCATCGATATGACAGACGATAAGATTTAATTCTTCATATGGTCGCTTGAGCTCATTGGCGTATTTTCGGGCAACGGCTTTTAGATTTAAAGCGTGACAGATGGCTTTGCGATAAATGCCATCTATGCCGGTTATCCGCGCTAGATCGCAATACTCATCAACAACGGTAGGATCGCTCATAAATATCTTACCGCCATATTTTTCCTGGACCTTTTTGGCCATTTGTACTCCTAGCATTGATGAGTGATATAAACCACCTTTTGATGATCTAGTATCTTCAATTAGCTGATCATCAACTTCATATGTACCACTTGTTAGTGAATAACAAGGCCCGCCACGGCTAGCAATGGCGTCGAGATTACTTAAATCGATATCATTTTCTTGGATAAATTTATTGATAACTTCCATACGATAAGGAAGCTGATCATTGATGGTCTTGAATGATCTTAAAATGCTTGAATCGTGAAAGACATCGCAAGTAATGATGTTTTTTTCGTTGATGAATAAAGAAAGCTTGGTTGAAGTAGAACCAGGATTGATGACAAGGATCTTATAGTTTTTCATGTGACCTCCTTATTACATAGCTTAACCCTTTTATTTTACCGCTTTTTTTAAAAATGTTCATAGATATATATAAGTTATGTTAAAATATTGATATAGAAAATTATCGTATTTCGATAATTTTAGAAAGGAATCTTGCTATGGATCTAATGTTTATTAATTATGTAAAAATGATGCTGATCATCCCGATCATTAGTATCTTGTTGTTTGCTTTGATGTTATTTTTGGTGCTTAAATTTGACCGTACTGAGCATAAGATGAGCTTTATCGATAAGATCAAATGGTTAGATAAGACGCTGAAACTGATCGTTATCTTATATGTTGGCGGATTGTTATTAGGACTGATCGTGGTGATTGCGGTAGGTGGCATCTTTAATGCTTCAGGGATCCTGACGCAAGCTCATAGTTTTCTTGGGGCTAGTTTTGCTGTGGTATTGCTTCCATTTTTGATCCAATTATATTTTTATTATTTGATCTATAAAGAATATAAGATATTGATCAATAATTTATTGGTGGAAAAAATTTTTGATCAGGCTAATGTTCATGCCTTAAAGAAGATCGCGAAGGTAACGATCTGGATCTTGATCCTTAATTTGGTAGTGTATTTGCTTGAAATGATCGTTAGTCTGCTAGGCATGCTGGCAATTATCTATTTACCAGCTAGTTTATTCACGGTAATGGGTACAGATGTTAATTTCAATGCTACGCTAAATGCTGATGTCTTGGTTTATTTTGTTGTTTGTATCATGGTAAATATCTTTGCGGAAATCATGGATAAAGCTACCGCAATATATGAGGAGAACAAGCTGACCATCTGATGATAAAAGTTCATTTGAAAGACGTATTGAAAGCCAAAGGCATGACCAATAAAGAACTGGCAGCTATGATCGATATCACGGAAGCAAATCTAAGCATCTTATGTAGCGGTAAAGCGAAAGCTATTCGTTTTTCGAGCTTAGAAAAGATCTGTAAAGTATTGGATTGTGAGGTTAAAGATATCTTAAGCTTTGAAAAAGATGAATGAGAGGATTAATTATGACTAAAAAACGAATATTTGGGATATGTATCTTAACTTTTATAGTAATGGCCCTTACTTGCTTGATCACAGCTCATGCGGTTGATAAGATCTTTCAGTTTTTAGGTATTTCCTTTGGCCATGATCAAAGCGTGAGAGAATTCTATATGATCGGATCATTTTATATATTTTTTATGGATATTATTTGCGTATACTTTATCTTAAAAGATCTCTATATAAAAATTAAAGATCAGGATGATATGAACGCTTTTCATGGTCGTTTGCGCAGATATCAAAAAGAAATGATGATCATGTATCTAGCAGTTTGTTTGTTGATCTTCGCGGGAAGCTTAGGCATCTATCGTGCAATTGTTTATCTTGTAGCGGGATTTTTGGTGTGTTTGATCATTCCTTTACAATTGATGTTATGTTTGTTTCTTAAATTGATAAAATAGTGTTATAACACCTTGCTGATATGATGAAGCTTGGTGTTTTTTATTTAGATAAGTATTGGAGGTAGATTGAATATTAGCGGTATTTAGGTTATCATTTACATAGCGATTACATTGATGGAGAAGGATAATGAAAAGATTTTTAGAAAGATACGACGGGCTAGATTATTATTTATATACCATTGTTAAAGGTAATCTAGAAATCAGTGTGACAGATTATGGGGCAACGTTGTGCAATTTTAAATATAAAGGCTTGGATATCGTTCAAGGATTTGAAAATGTGCATGGTTATGTCGAAGATGTCAAATATATGAATGCGACGATCGGCAGGGTATGCAATCGCATTGCGAAGGGAAAATTTAATTTAGGTGATAAAGAATATTTCTTAGCGATAAATAATGGTCCAAATACCTTGCATGGTGGAAAAAAAGGTTTTGATACCAAAAAGTGGCAGGTAAAAGAAGGTGCTGATCAGCTTGTATGTACATATCTTAGCCAAGATATGGAGGAAGGCTTTCCGGGAAATTTATCGATCGAAGTAATTTATAAACTGGAGGAAGATGGCTTGATTTATCAATATCGTGCGAAAAGCGATGCCGATACTTTGGTAAATATCTGCAATCATGCTTTTTTTAATCTCAATGGGGCTACATCTGATAGCATCCTGCAAGATCATTTACAGATCGATGCTGATTTTATCGGTATGGTCGATAGCGATGGTTTGACCACTGAAACTTTATTGGATGTAACAGGCACGCCTTTTGATTTCCGTAAGCGTAAGCAAATTGGTGCCGATATTGATGCAAAGCATCCGCAGCTCATCAATGGTAATGGCTATGATCATCATTTTGTCATAGTTGGAGAAGACATGCGTCATTTTTGTACATATGATAATGGCAAGTTACAGTTAGAAGTTTTTTCTGATCTGCCAGGAATGCATTTTTATTCAGCAAATTATCTTGATGGTCATGCGCGGGGAAAACAAGGCAATAATTATCCTAGACGTTCTTCGATTTGTTTTGAGACACAGTATTATCCTAATGCCATCAATTTACAAAGACAAATAAAGCCAATATTAAAAGCCAATGAACTAAAAGAACATACGACAAAATTTAAGATAAAGGAGATATAGGATCATGTTTATTACAGAAATCATCACAAATTTGGAAAAAGGTATTTTTGACGATCAGCTAAAGATGTTGAATTGTCGAGAAGATATCGCCGATCAAAAAGCACGATATCGTGAATTACTGGAAGCATTTATAAGTAAATTTGGCAATCAAGACGCTCATCTGATATGTGCACCAGGGCGAACAGAAATTGGGGGCAATCATACCGATCATCAATTAGGACGGGTATTAGCAGCTAGCGTAAATATGGATATTGCTTGTGTTGTCTGCAAAAATGATGAAGCATGTGAATACTATGCACAAGGATATGAAGTAAGACCGGTGGCTATCGATGATCTAACGATCAAAGATGATGAAAAATTCACTAGCGAGGCTTTGATTAGAGGTACCTTGGCGCGCTTTAAAGAACTTGGATATGATATAGGTGGCTTTAAAGCTTATGCGCAAAGTGCGGTTTTAAAAGGTTCTGGTGTATCTTCTAGTGCGGCTTTTGAAGTATTGATCGGTGCAATATTATCGCATTTATATAATGATGGTAAGGTCGATCCGATCGTTATTGCGCAGGTTGGGCAGTATGCCGAAAATAATTACTTTATGAAACCTTGCGGTTTGATGGATCAGCTTGCTTGCTCGGTCGGCGGTTTTGTGACGATTGATTTTAAGGATAAAGCTGATCCTAAAGTTGAAAAGATCGATTTTGACTTTGCTAATAGCGATCATGCCTTATGTATCGTTGATACCAAAGGTAATCATGCCGATCTTAGCGATGAGTACGGTTTGATGCCATCAGAAATGAAGGCTGTTGCCAAAGTGTTAGGCAAAGAAGTGTTATCGCAGGTAACTAAACAAGAAATCTTAGATAATTTGGCTTTGATTCGTGAAAAATGCGACGATCGCAGCTTATTAAGAGCGTTGCATTTTGTTGATGAAACCGAAAGGGTCATTGACGAAGTCAAAGCTTTGAAAAATAAGGATATGCAAGAATTTAAGCGCTTGGTAATAGAATCGGGATATTCTAGCTACATGTATCTGCAAAATGTTTATAGTCCTAAGGATCATAAGCATCAAGAGCTAGCAGTTGCTTTGTGGCTTTCAGAAAATTTACTAAAAGGAAAAGGGGCATATCGAGTTCATGGTGGTGGTTTGGCAGGAACGATCCAAGCTTTTGTTCCTAAAGCTATGCTTGATGAATATGTCATGCAGATGGAAGCTGTTTTTGGTAAGGGATCTTGTTTTAAGCTAAGCATCAGACCAGTTGGTGCTTATAAGATCGTTTGATGTCATCGATATAAAATTTTTTCGTCAAAAAAAGATGCTTGGATCTAAGCATCTAGATAAATAATTCGATTATGTATGCCGCAATACAGGCAAATACAGCTACAGTGATCAAGCTTTTCTCTTTGTAAGCCAAGATCAAGGCCATGATCGTTCCAAACAAAGAACTAGCGATATTGCTGGTAGCAGTAAAAATAGCGGGAAAGGTCATCGATCCTAGAACGGCATAGGGTACATAGTATAAAAATGATCGAAAATATTTATTGGTTATTTCTTTTTGAAATAGGGTGATGGGCAGCATTCTGATCAGATATGTGACCAATGCCATGATCAAGATATAGATAAGATATTTTTGCATCATTCATCCTCCTTGGGGCGTATATAAGCCATGACACCGGCGCTGATCAAGGTGCAGATGATGATGACAAAGCCACTGCCGATATTGATAAAGGTACTTAGATAATTAAGCATGATGCTGATCATGGCCGCCATGATGATAACCACCTTAACATCGTTATCCTTTTTGGCAACCGGGATGATTATCGCTAAGAACATCCCATAAATGGCTAGGCCTAAAGCATTTTGTAATTTAGGATCAAGCATTTGAGAAGCAATGCAGCCCGCATAGGTCCCGGATGTCCAACCTAATATTGGCAGGATCATCAAACCTAAAAAATAAGATCTGCTGATTTTGGTTTCCTGATTTGCGCTTACCGCAAATATTTCATCAGTAATGCCAAATGATAATAACATGCGGTCGATGGTACGCCAATTTTTATCGATCTTTTGGGATAATGACAATGACATCAAGGCATAACGCAGATTGATGATCAATTGGGTCAATGCTAGTTCGATATATGCTCCGTCCATTATAAATAATGGTAAGCCTGCAAATTGGCCAGCACTGGTTAGATTGCTAAGCGAAATCAATACGGCAATATATGGCGGAATGCCTAAGGTTATTGCCATGATGCCAAAGGTAAAAGATACAGGAAAATAACCTAAAGCAATTGGTATTCCATCTTTGATCCCTTTGATAAAGTTATTTGTTTCATTCATATTCCCACCTATTGCATTATAGTATGATACTTAAATAAGATATTTGTCAATAAGCTATTCAATATTAAAATAAAGATGTTATCATTTAAATGAAAATGGAGGTCTTGCATATGAAAAAAACATTAGTAGCATATTTCTCAGCTAGCGGTACAACGGCTAACTTAGCCCAAAAAGTAGCTGATGCAGTAAATGGTGATCTTTTTTCGATCGTACCAACGATTCCATATTCTGCCAATGATCTTGATTGGACCAACAGTCGATCACGTAGTTCGATCGAGATGAACGATAAGTCTTTTAGACCGGCAATAAAAGATCATGTAGCAGATATATCCCAATATGATACGATCTTCGTTGGTTTCCCGATCTGGTGGTATATCGCCCCAACGATCATCAATACTTTTTTGGAAAGTTATGATCTAACGGATAAAACGATCGTTACCTTTGCAACCTCAGGTGGCAGCAAGATGGGAGAAACTTGCAGGTATTTGCAGCCAAGCTGTGCTAATTCTAAACTAGTCGAAGGCAAAGTATTCAATAAAGAAGCAACCATAGAAGAATTATCCACCTGGATATCCACATTAAAGCTATAGGTAAAGATCATGCCATTAGAAATCATCAAAAATGATATAACTAAGATGGTGGTCGATGCCATCGTCAATGCGGCAAATTCAACTTTGCTTGGCGGCGGTGGGGTCGATGGTTGTATTCATCGTGCAGCCGGTCCAAGATTGTTGGAAGAATGCCGATCGTTAGGCGGATGTGCAACAGGCAAAGCCAAGATTACCCAAGCATATGATCTGCCGTGCAAATATGTTATCCATACGGTAGGTCCGATCTGGCAAGGTGGCAACCATCATGAAAAGGAACTGTTGGCATCTTGTTATCGCGAATCTTTGAGGTTAGCGCAGCAATATAAATGTAAGACGGTCGCTTTTCCTTTAATTTCGTCAGGAGCTTATGGGTATCCCAAAGATCAAGCAATGCAAATTGCGCAAAAAACGATAGAAGAATTATTGCAGGAAGAAGATATGCAGGTATATTTGGTCATATATGCTAAATGATAAATAATGTATATAAATTATT
>CALVFJ010000026.1 GCA_944326795.1 uncultured Erysipelotrichaceae bacterium | reverse complement strand
AAGGGTATTTCTTCATCAACGCATATTTCCTCGGAACCACACTTTTCATAATAAGAATTATCCCTTCTAAATATGATGGATTCGTGTTTATCTTTTTTGATTTTTCCTTCTTTGATTAGTCGTTGTTTTTCTGCTCTAATACGTTCCAAAAGTACAGATGCAGGTTCATCCTTTGGATCTTGTGGAACAAGTTTCCCTTGGATAGCTTCTTGAAGTATAGATTTCTTTAAATGTTCCTTAAACTTGGTATGAAGCGTTTTTGTTATAGCTTCAATCTCTCCGTATTTTTTAGTAGGAGTATATAGTTCGCAAATTTTATCTGCAATTCTTTTTTGCTCTTCTAATGGTGGCAATGGTATTAATTGATTCTTTATTGTCTCGGCTGTAATAGCAATAAATGTTGTGCCCGTTGCTTGCTTTACAAATACATTTTCATATGCTTCTAAAATGTGATAAAGAAACATAATCGACATATCAGCGAAAGGTGAGATAGCACACAATCCTCTACCTATGCAAACTTTTCTATTTGTTATATTAACTTTACCAACCGGAGCTCTTACGCACAATAAAACAGAATTTTGTTCTGCGAATTTTTTTGGTTCTGACGTATATTGTCCAGATTCTTGCAAAACCATCTCTCCGAAATTCACTTTCCCTTGGTGGAACTCTACACCATTTTTATTAGAGGAAACAGTATTCCCTGCCGGAGATTGACCCATTTCGATATTATAAGCATTACCAAGTCTCACCCATTCCCAACTATCAGGGATCTCAAATGGAACTTCATCCGCAATACAAACCGGTTCATTATTACCCACTTTCTCATAAGGCAAATTATCGGAACGATTAGGTCTTAGGGATTATCCCTAACGAGTGGTATTTATGGTATCTGTCCATAAATACACTGCTCGCTATACTAGAACCATTTATGGAAGTATGTCCATAAATGGTCTGCTCGCTAAGATTAAGCAAACATTTGCAAAACCAAATAAAACGACAGTAAAGAAAGAGATTCAAGTATGACTTCTCTTATCAATGCTGTCGTTTTTGTTTGCCATCTTAGAGATAAATAACCTCAGTTAAGACAATTTCTTTGGTTCTATTTTGGATGTTATTCATCATTTGAACCCATCTAATGGGATCATTTGCCTTAAGTTTTTCATCTATTTTTTCTTTAGCTTTTAGCGATTTAATTAGAGATTCATAAAGATCATTTGCTTCATCTTCAACTAATTTGATTTGTTGAAACAGCTGTTGTTTTGTCAGCAAGTTATAGTAAATGATCTTGTGATTTTCTTTGAGATAATCCTTATATCTTCTTCCAAAGAAACCCATTTGATATTCGTTTTGGTTGCTCAACCTTAGTGTTGGAATGTCATAATCACCAACTCTTTCATACTTGACTGTCATAGTTTCGTTTCCTCCTGTTACCACTATACTTGAAGTTTGAGTATCAATCGAGGATGCAAGTGACAGTGCGGCAAAAAAAGACCATCTTAGCGATGATCTTCTATGTTTAGACTAACTCTTATCGCAAATCCGCCAGGGAAGAAATAAGTGTTCGTCAGATACTCATATGGTGGAGATGAGGAGAATCGAACTCCTGTCCAAGAATAGTCCCACATTCAAACATCTACAGTTTAGTTCGCTGTTGAATAAGACGAGCACATGTCAGCAAACACACCGTGATCGAATTTGTCCATAAAAATTTTCGTATCTAATAGCTGGACGATAGAAGATCTTATTCATTTAAAGTTACGCTACATGATCATTAAATGACAACTGACATGTAGGGGCTGCAAGCCAGGTCTGTTAGGCTATATTAAGCAGCGAAAGATAATCTGTTATTTCCGTTTATTTTTGTTTAGTGATTTAGGTCCACAATACCACTGCCGCTTGAATCAAACATAAACCTGTCGAAACCAAGACATCCCCATGTTTGAATATTACGATTATAACAAATAAATGTAATTTATGCAATTTTATTTATTTGCGTTATAATAGATATGAATGATTGAGGAATAAAAAAATGAGCATGCAAAAAAATACGGTTGATCTAAGCAAAGGAAATGTTACCAAATTATTGGTAAGCTTAGCTCTACCAGCGATCATCGCACAAGTTATAAATGTCTTATATAATATGGTCGATAGGATGTATATCGGACATATTGCCGTGATAGGTAAAGATGCCTTGACAGGTGTCGGGGTAACGATGCCAATCATCATGTGCGTTTCCGCTTTTGCGGCTTTGGTCAGCATGGGCGGTGCGCCTAGAGCGAGTATCTATTTGGGTAGAAATGATAAAAATATGGCAGAGAAAATCATGGGCAATTGTTTTACGATGTTGATCATTGTTGCAATTATCCTGACATTATTTGTTTTTATTTATGCGCCACAGTTGGTTATGTTTTTGGGAGCTAGTGATATCACGGCTCCTTATGCGGTAGATTATATTAGGATCTATGCCTTAGGAACTTTCTTCGTGCAATTGACCTTAGGGTTAAATGCTTTTGTAACTTCACAAGGTTTTGCTAAGACCAGTATGCTTACGGTAGCAATTGGAGCAGTACTAAATATCCTGCTTGATCCTATATTTATCTTTGTCTTTGGACTTGAAGTAAAGGGGGCTGCGCTAGCCACTATTATTTCACAAGCTGTTTCGATGATTTGGGTCTTAAAGTTTTTAAGCAGTGATCGGAGCTATTTGCGATTAAAGAAAGTTAATTTTAAGCTTGATGCTAAAGTTAGTTTACCATGCATTACCTTAGGCTTATCACCATTTATCATGCAATTTAGTGAAAGTGTGATCATTGTTTGCTTTAATACAAGCTTAGCTCGTTATGGAGGAGATATTGCAGTAGGAGCTATGACGATCCTTTCGAGCGTTATGCAGTTTTCAATGCTGCCATTACAAGGCCTGACCCAAGGTTCACAACCAATTGTTAGCTTTAACTATGGGGCTAAGAACATGGAAAGGGTCAAAGCATGCTTTAGATCTTTACTAGTAATTAGTTTGACATATTCGACCTTGTTATGGGCAATTGCAGTATTTGCACCATTAGTGTTTATCACGATCTTTGCTAATGATCCAACATTAAGTGCCTTTAGTGTAAAGGCTATGAGGGTTTATATGGGAATGAGCCTGTTGTTTGGGGCACAGATTGCATGCCAGCAGACATTTATTGCTTTAGGAAAGGCAAAACAATCGATTTTCTTAGCTTTATGGCGTAAGGTTATTTTATTGATTCCTTTGATCTATCTGCTTCCAAATTTTGTTGCTGATAAGACGATGGGAGTGTTTCTTGCTGAGCCGATCGCGGATACCATTGCCGTAGTGACGACCGTATTGATGTTTGCTTATTATTTTAAAAAGATAATAAATACCAATTAGTGATGGAGGTTCAATGGGATGGTTATCGAAAATGAAGGTAAAAAATTGCTGATCATTGATGATGATGAAATGAACCGTGAAATCTTGGCCAATATCTTTGAAGATGTTTATGAAAGTGATTTTGCGAGCGATGGTGAAGAAGGATTAAAGATGATCGTTGATGGTCAGCAGCAATATTGCGCGATTTTATTGGATGTCATGATGCCTAAGATGAATGGTATAACGGTCCTGGAAGAGCTAAAAAAAGATGAAATTGCTTCGCAAGTGCCAATATTTTTGATAACGGCTGAAAGAAGCAATGACATCATGCGTAAAGGATATGAACTTGGAGTAATGGATATCATTGAAAAACCGGTAATTCCTTATGTCATCCGTCGAAGGATCATGTCAGTGGTTGAATTGTTTGAATCAAGAAAACGACTAGCCCGCCGAGTTGAATATCAGAATTGGGAATTATTGGAGAAAGCTAAAGAAATCATTGCGTTGAACGAAGGACTTATCGAAGCGTTAGCTACGGCGATCGAGTTTAGAGATGGTGAGAGCGGTCATCATGTTAAAAGAATCCATGATATCACTCATTGCCTGTTGAGCCAGACATCGCTTGGCAATGGGCTGACAGCTAAAGAAATTGATGATATTTCCTTAGCTTCGATCATGCATGATGTTGGTAAGATAGCTATTCCAGATGCCATTTTATGTAAGCCAGGGAAATTAACCGCGGAAGAATATGCGATCATGAAAGAGCATACGGTAAAAGGAGCTGAGCTTTTGCAAAGCATTCCAGTATTGAAAAATACCAAGGTATATGAATATGCCTTTGATATTGCTAGGCACCATCATGAAAGATATGATGGCAAAGGTTATCCTGATGGTTTGAAAGGTGAGCAGATCAGTCTATGGGCTCAAGTTGTTTCTCTTGCGGATGTTTATGATGCATTATGTAGCAAGCGCATATATAAAAAAGCTTTTAGCTTTGATGATGCGGTAAGAATGATCATAAATGGGGAATGTGGGATCTTTTCACCAGATTTATTGAAGGCATTTTTGCAAATCGAGCCGGATATAAGAAAGATCTATGATAAATATGAAGAGGTGTAATATGAGCTTAGAAAGATTAGCGAGCATAGGTGTTGATGTTGATGAAGCAATGGATCGTTTCATGAATAATGAAATGATGTGCATTAAATTCTTTAAAAAACTTTTGAATGATGATAATTTTGCCTTGTTGCAGGAAGCTTTTAAAACATATGATCTTGATAATGCAATTGCTTATGCTCATACCTTAAAAGGAGTATGTGGTAATTTAGCGATTAAGCCGCTTTATCATATCTTTGATGAAATGGTAAAAGCATTGCGCGATGATGATTGGGAACATGCAAAAAAGCTTGATGATCAGGCAAAGCTCATATATGAACAATTGATCACGATAATAAAAATGATGGCATGATGCCATCATTTTTTAAATAGTAATTCTTTAGCTTCAAGTTGAAATATTACTTCGATGAAATCGCTGGTTACCAATTTAATTTCTTCGTAATCGCCATAAAGATTTTTTAGCGCTTTGTTATAGAGAACGATGATATTATTGCAACCTGCTTGTATTGCACATTCGATGCCAGATAGCGAATCTTCAAAGATCAAAGCTTTGTCGATTTCAACGCTGATATTTTTAGCTGCATCGATGAACATTTGTTTTTTATCGGTATAACTATGATCGTCATAGATTATCATGTTTGGATCAAGATATTTATCTAAGGAAAATTTTTCTACGAAAAAATCAATATTTTCTTTGATCGAAGCACTGGCAATCGTAAAAGGTATATCATTGGCTTTTAAATAAGAAAATAACGCTTGAGCTCCCTTGCGTAATTTTAATTTTTCATTTAATTTTAAGCATTCATCACGGTACATTGCTTCTTTTTTGTTTGATAACTCATTAATTTCTTCAGGTGATAAAGGTTTATGTGATAATGAGTTTAAGATCACTTCATTGGGTTTTCCTAAAAGCTGGGGAATGATCTTGCTTGTATCTTCGATATATGGAAAATAGTTTCGAATCATATTTTGCCATGCCTTGACATGTAACTTAGTATCATCGAATAAAGTTCCATTAAAATCAAAGATTACGCCGTGGATAAAAGATTTCATAATAATTCCTACCTTCTTTTTGATTATACTATATTTTAGATAATTTGCTATAATTAATTAAAGAGCAGGGTGATTTATGATGAAATATGCAGCAGTGATCGTGGCAGCTGGCAAAGGCAGCCGGATGAATTTAGGATATAATAAAGTATATTATAAAATAGATGATCGATGTATCTTAGAGCATACCATTGCGGTTTTTAAGCAAGATAGAGATTGTGAACAGATCGTCGTTGTCTGTGATAAGGCAGATTTTTGTCAGCACATCAAAGATGATGAAGTTATTTTAGTTGAAGGAGGAGCAACCCGTAGCGATAGTGTTTATAATGGCCTGAGAGCCGTTAGCATGCCATATGTCATGATCCATGATGGGGCAAGACCTTATGTCTCATCAAAAATATTGCAGGATGTCAAGACATGTCTTGGTGAACATGATGCGTGTGTAGTCATGGTTAAATGCAAGGATACGATCAAAAGGGTCATTGATGGTAAGGTGGAATTGACATATGATCGTTCGACCTTGATGCAAGCACAAACGCCTCAAGCATTTAAGAGCGCTAAGATCATAAGGTGTTATGAGCAAGCAATCATTGACAAGGCGGTTACTAGTGATGATGCTAGCGTATATGAGCTATATGGCGAAGATGCAGTATATGTTGTAGAAGGTAGCTATGAAAATATCAAGATAACAACGATCGAGGATCTTAAATAGGAATATTATTAAAACCTGCATAATTATCTTATGGAGGTTTTTTTATGCGTTGTCCTAGATGCTTAAATGAAGATCCTACTTACTTTTATTTAGGATCCAAGGGATGGATGTGCCGGCGATGCGTTAGTTTTAAACGGGTATTGATCATGGAGGAACAAGTGCAGATTGCTCCATACGAACTTAGTGTTGATTGCGAAGAGTATACGCTTGATTATCCACTTACATCTTTGCAAAAAAACGTTGCTGAGCGCTGTGCCAAGATGATCTTTGAACAAGATGTGCTGATCGAAGCTATCTGTGGTGCAGGAAAAACAGAATTGGTGTTTCCGACCATCGCTAAGATGCTTAGCTTAAAAAAGCGAGTTTGTTTTGCAATATCGCGTCGTCAGGTAGTATTGGAATTACAGCAACGCTTAGCTAAGACCTTTACTAAAGCTAAGGTCGTCAAGGTTTGCCAAGGATTTACAGATGATCTATTTGGGGATATCGTTGTTTGTACGACGCATCAATGCTATCGCTATCATCAGTATTTTGATTGTTTGATCCTGGATGAAAGCGATGCTTTTCCGTATAAAGGTAATGTGGTTTTAGCAGGAATAGTTAGGACCAGCTGTAAAGGGCATATCGTGTATCTGACTGCAACCTTAGATGATTATCTAAAAAAACGGATCAAGGAAAAATCGATCGTTCATTTACAGCTTAATGCGCGCCCTCATGGTCATGATCTGCCGGTTCCAAAGAAAAAAGTTGGCTTGCAGTTCATGTTATTCTATCATTTATTGCGATGGATCGAAATGCATAGGGAAAAGCCTTTGTTGGTTTTTGTGCCGACGATCAAGATGAGTCAATATTTATATTATTTTTTGCGTTTATTCTATCATTGTGATCATGTGAATAGTAAAACAAGGGATCTAGATACCAAGATATTGGCATTTAGAAATAAAAAAAATAATTTATTGATTGCAACCACGATATTGGAACGAGGGGTTACGATCGAAAATGTCAATGTTTGTATCTTTATGGCTAACCATCCGGTTTTTGATGAAGCTAGCCTTGTCCAAATGAGCGGACGAGTAGGACGGACCTTTAAATATCCGCATGGAGATTGTTTATTTTTATGTTCAGCGCAAAGCGAGGAAGTAGATGCTTGTATTCAAAAATGTCAAAAAGCCAATGCCCATAAGATGTTTGTGGTGTAATGGCACGTTGGAAGATGGTCATGATCTATGGGATATCTTCACCAGAAAATTGTGGATATGTGGCAAATGTGAAGCAAATTTAATAGTTCAGCATCGGCATTTTAAGATCGATGGGGTTCGTGCGGAAAGCTTATATCTTTATAATGATTTTTTTCGCAGCTTGCTGATCCAGTACAAGGAGTGTTGTGATGAAGCGTTGTATCCTATCTTCTTGGCTCGTTATCATCGTTATATTCATCATCGTTATCATGATTATGTCCTGGTACCAATGCCGTCAAGCATTGCTAAAAAGCAAGAACGGGGCTTTGATCATTTACATCTGATGTTTGAGGCATGTGGCTTGCCTTTTTGCGATTGTTTATATAAGCTAGATAACATCCAGCAAAAAGGTTTATCAGCCAAACAAAGAAAACATCTTCAGCTAGGCTTGAAAGATATGAAGATACCGCGTAAATTATTGCTGGTAGATGATGTATGTTCAACCAAGGCGACCTTAAAAGCGGCAGTTCAGCTTTTAGCCAATCAAGATAGATGCTTAAGGATCGTCGTAGTTGCATATAATCCATCAAAGCACAAAAAAAGCCTTTTTGATAAAGGCATTGATTTGTAAATGGCTGGGGTATCTGGATTCGAACCAGAGAAATGGCAGATTCAGAGTCTGCTGCCTTACCGCTTGGCGATACCCCAATAAATGTACTTAAATATAATAAGCTATTTTTTTAAAATTTGCAAGAATTCTTTTGCACATAGCAGATAGATTAGGTATAATTAGATAGATTAGGATGGAGGTCTTTATGGCAAATTTTCTAGAAAAATTGTTTAATTCGGATCAAAGAAGATTAAGAGAGATTGAGAAAAAAGTTCAGCCTGTTGAGGCTTTAAAAGATACCTATCGCAATATGAGCGATGATGAATTGAAAGCTAAGACCCAAGAATTTAAAGATCGTTTGGCCAAAGGTGAAACTTTGGATGATATCTTGGTAGAGGCTTTTGCAACGATAAGAGAAGCTGCATATCGAGTTATTGGTGAATTCCCATATTTTGTGCAATTAGTTGGTGCTTGTGCAATGCAGGGCGGCGATATTGCGGAAATGAAAACTGGTGAAGGAAAGACCTTGACCTCGGTCATGGCTGTTTATTTAAATGCTTTGGAAGGCAAAGGCGTGCATGTTGTTACGGTCAATGAATATTTGGCTCAGCGTGACTCGGAATGGATGGGACAGATCCATCGTTTCTTAGGCTTGACGGTGGGCTTAAATCTGCGTCAGCTTACACCTGCGCAAAAGAAACAAGCGTATCAATGTGATATTACTTATACGACCAATTCAGAATTAGGTTTTGACTATCTACGTGATAATATGGTTACCCGCAAGGAAGATCGGGTACAGCGTGGCTTGAATTTTGCCTTGGTCGATGAAGTTGATAGCATCTTGATCGATGAATCAAGAACACCTTTGATCATTTCTGGTGGTCGCAAGCAAACGGCTAACTTATATATCCAAGCTGATCGTTTTGTTAAGAGCTTGGAAAAAGATGTTGATTATGAAGTGAATGTAAAAGACCGCATCGCTACGTTGACAGAAGCAGGTGTGGCGAAAGGTGAAAAGTATTTCAAGGTAAAGAATTTATTCGATATCAATAATACGCAGACCGTTCATCATATCAATCAAGCTTTAAAAGCTAATTATATCATGGGCAGAGATGTTGAATATGTTGTCGATACCGAGAATGATGAAATTTTGATCGTTGACCAGAATACCGGACGTTTGATGAAGGGCCGCCAGTATTCTGATGGTTTGCATCAAGCTATCGAAGCTAAAGAAGGCATTACTATCAAGGATGAAACAACGACCTTAGCAACCATCACTTATCAGAATTTCTTTAGATTATACAATAAGCTAGCTGGTATGACCGGTACAGCAAAAACAGAAGAAGAAGAATTTTTAAGTATCTATAATATGCGGGTCATCGTTATCCCAACCAATCGTCCGATTGCTCGTATCGATTATCCAGATGCGATATATGGAACGAAAAAAGCTAAATATGAAGCCTTGGTCAATGAAGTTATCGAACTGCATGCCAAAGGTCAACCAGTTTTGGTTGGTACGATCGCCGTTGAAACCAGTGAATTGATCAGCAAGATGCTGAAATCACGTAAGATCCCCCATGAAGTATTAAACGCTAAAAATCATCAGCGCGAAGCAGAAATCATCAAAAATGCTGGTCGCAAAGGTGCAGTTACCATTGCGACCAATATGGCTGGACGGGGTACGGATATCAAGCTGCAAGAAGGCGTCAAAGAATTAGGCGGTTTAGCGGTGCTAGGAAGCGAACGTCATGAATCACGCCGTATCGATAATCAGCTAAGAGGACGTAGCGGACGTCAGGGCGATCCAGGCTTCTCACGCTTCTTTGTTAGCGTGCAGGATGATCTGATGGTACGTTTTGGTTCTGAAAGGATGGAAGGTTTATTTGCACAATTAGGAGATACACCGGTAGAATCAAAAACGGTCAGCAAATCGATCGAAAGTGCCCAAAAACGTGTAGAAGGCGTTAACTTTGATGCTCGTAAGACCTTGTTACAATATGATGATGTCTTAAGACAACAGCGAGAGATCATTTATGAACAGCGTAATTTTATCTTGGATCATGATGATGTACATCAGATCGTTAAAGATATGTTTGATCGGGTCGTTGATAAGATCGTTCATAATCATGTCGTATCAAATGGCAAAAATGAAGAGATCAATATAGAAAATTTGCTAGAAGCTTTTGCTAATATGGGCTTTAAAGATAAGATCGATCCCGCAGAATTAAAACAAAAATCCGTAAGCGAGATCACGAAGATCATTTCTGAAAAAGCTTGGGAAGAATATGAAAATAAGATTGCTGAAGTCAAAGCACAGATCTTGCCGATCGAAAAGACGATGGTCTTGAAGATGATCGACCGCTCATGGGTCAATCATATCGATGCGATGAGCAAGCTGCGTGAAGGCATTCATCTGCGTAGCTATGCGCAAAATAATCCTTTACAGGCATATGTTCAGGAAGGATATGATATGTTTGAGAACATGATGCAGCAAATTTCGATCGATGTCGTTACGTTCTGCATGAATGTAAGGATCGTTGTAGAGAGGAAACAAGCATAATGGAATTATATGAAATTACCCAAAGCTTAAAAGCTAATGTCGCCAAGCTAGAACAGCTTGGCTCTTCTCTTTGACCTTGCTAAAAAACAAGAACAGATCGCAGCTAATGAAGAAAAGATGAGCTTAGAAGATTTCTGGAGCGATCCTAAGCAGGCGCAAAGGATCATTCAAGAAACCAATAGCTTAAAAAATATCATTGCTACATATGAACGAGTTGATAAGGCCTTTAAGATGATCCAAGATAATCTGGATGAATTGAAGGATGCTTACGATGAAGAAATGTTACAGCTGATTGAAGAAGACTATCTTAACATTACGAAGACCTTTGAGCAGTTTGAAATTGAAGTATTGCTTAGTCAGCCATATGACCGTAGCAATGCGATCTTAGAACTGCATCCAGGAGCTGGCGGAACCGAATCCCAGGATTGGTGTCAGATGCTTTATCGGATGTATTGCCGCTATGCCGAGAAAAAAGGCTATAAAGTGACAGTGTTGGATTATCAAGATGGCGATGAAGCTGGCATAAAATCCTGCAGCATCTTGATCGAAGGCTATATGGCATATGGTTATCTAAAAGCGGAAAAAGGCGTTCATCGGTTGGTGAGGATATCACCTTTTGATGCAGGGGGCCGTCGTCATACTAGTTTTGCTTCGGTCGATGTCATGCCAGAGTTTAATAATGAGATCGAGATTGAAATTTCCGAAAATGATCTGGAAGTTACCACGATGCGAGCTAGTGGAGCAGGCGGTCAGCATATCAATAAGACTGATAGTGCGGTCAGGATGTTGCATAAACCTAGTGGTATCGTCGTTAGCTGTCAAACGGAAAGAAGTCAGATCCAAAATCGAGAACGCTGCTTAAATATGTTGAAAAGTAAACTTTATCAGCAAATGATCGAAAAGCAGCAAGCCGAGATCAATGCGTTAAAAGGTGAACAAAAGGCTATCGAGTGGGGATCACAGATCCGTTCTTATGTCTTTTGCCCATATACCATGGTCAAAGATCTGCGCACATCTTATGAGACCACCGATGTCGATGGGGTCATGGATGGAGATCTGGATGCATTTATCTTCTCATATTTAAAATCACAAATATAAAAAAGAGGTGCTTGTTTGTAAGCACCTCTCACTATTTAATTATAACACAAAAAAATTTTTAAAAATAGACTTGTTAGATATTAAATCCATGATAATATATAAGTACAAAAGAGATAGATAAATCTCAAGGAGGATCTATCATGAAAGAGGTACTACTAGAATATTAAGATGACGTTCTTAGTTAGTTTGTAGATACTGCTAAGAACGGAAAAGGCGAATGTTTAATAGTAAATATCATAATCTTTTGCCTCAGCTTATATAGCTAATTAAACATTCAAATTTTAATTATTTCGGTATTATTAGAAAGTGAAAAGTCTACATGAGGTTAGACCAATGGACAGTTTAATCATTTAAAAATAGAATATTTAATGATTCAAGCTAAAGTTAATTTTAAAGAATAAGACGAAATTACATATAGGGTAGAAATGTCTAAAAGATGAAAATCTAGATGAAATTTAAGATTAATGAGTTGGCTTGAAATGAGCAAAATACAGTTTTTGAAAAATAAATAAATAGAAAAGATACTAATTAAAGGATGATCGATGTCAAAGATCATCCTTTTTAGTTAGCATGGTCCTTTAATTTTAGTAACTGGTTGTGTATAATTGAAAAGTAGGATATAGGAGATTAGTTAAATGAACGTAAAAGAGAAAATAACGGCGCTAAGATCATTGATGAGCCAAAACAACATCGATCTTTATTATATTCCAACCGATGATGATCATATGAGCGAATATATCGGAGATCATTTCAAATGTCGTAGTTATATGTCAGGATTTACGGGATCAGCAGGTTTTTTGGTCGTTGGTCATAAAGAAGCAGGCTTATGGACCGATGGTCGCTATTTTACCCAAGCTGAAAAGCAATTGAAAAATTCTGGGATAAAGTTATTCAAGATGGGAATGGCAAAGGTTCCGACCGTTTTTGAGTATATCGTAGATAATTGTCCACAAGGAGGCTGTGTTGGTTTTGATGGCAAAGTCGTAAATGCTAAGATAAAAGATGAACTTGCTGCTAAATTAACACTTAAGCAAGCAAAGATCAAAGCTGATGAAGATCTGGTCGATCAGATCTGGCAAGATCGACCTGCCATGCCTTGCAGCGAGGCTTTTATTCTTGATGATAAATATACGGGAATGTCCATAGCCAAAAAGATTGCTAAGGTTCAGGACGATATCAAAGCTGCAGGATGTGAGGCTTTGATAGTTTCTAGCTTAGAAGATGTTGCTTGGTTGTTTAATCTTCGTGGCGATGATATCGCTCATACGCCGGTCAATTATGCGTATGCTTTGGTAGAACTTGATCGGGTAAGGCTATATATTGCTGAAGCAAAGATTACTAAAGATGTCAAAGAAAAGCTAGAAAAGGCTAAAGTAAGCTTATGTGCTTATGAAGCTTTGGCTCAGGATCTAAAAATGCTAAAAATGGGAAAGATTTGGATCGATAAGGCAAAGCTTAATGCTTATTTATATGACCATATTACTCAAGAGATCTATAACGAAGCCAATCCGATCGTTATGTATCGGGCAATGAAGAATGCTGTTGAGATCAAAAATACCAAGAATGCTCATGTCAAGGATGGAGTAGCGATGACCAAGTTTATCTATTGGTTAAAAAGCAATGTTGGCAAATTTCCGATGGATGAGATCAGCGTGCAAAACAAGCTGTATGAATTAAGAGCAGAAGGACAGGGCTATATCGAACCATCATTTGCCACGATATGCGCATATAAAGGCAACGCGGCAATGATGCATTACAGCGCTAATGAGACCAGCAATGCTAGCCTTGATAATAGTGGCTTCTTGCTAGTTGACAGTGGGGGAACATATTTTGAAGGAACGACCGATATTACTAGAACGATATGTCTAGGCAAGGTTAGCGATAAAGATCGTTTTTATTACACCACGGTCTTAAGAGCTATGCTTAATTTGATGGGAGCTAAATTCTTATATGGTACGACGGGGGCTAATTTAGATATCTTAGCTCGGGGTATCTGTTGGCAGCATGACATAGATTACCAATGTGGCACCGGTCATGGTGTTGGTCATGTCTTAAGCGTTCATGAAGGACCTCATAATATTCGCTGGGGCAAAGGGCCAGCGGCAACCATTGCCTTAGAAGAAGGCATGATCGTAACCGATGAACCAGGTATCTATATTCCAGATGTCATTGGTATCAGGATCGAGAATGAATTGTTGGTTTGTAAAGGAACCAATAATGAATATGGTCAATTCATGCATTTTGAACCATTGACCTTATGTCCGATCGATATGGATGCATTGGATGTTAGTTTGATGAATGATCGAGAAATAGCTTTGCTTAATGCTTACCATGAGCAGGTTTATAAACAAATCAGCCCATATCTTGATGAAGAACATAAATTGTGGCTGAAGACCCAAACAAGAAAGGTAGTTAGATAAATGCGTTTTGTATCTTGGAATGTTAACGGTTTAAGAGCTTGTGTTACCAAAGGTTTTGAAGATTTTTTCAAAGAAATGGATGCTGATTTCTTCTGTATCCAAGAAACGAAGATGCAACCTCATCAATTGGTATTGGATCTACCTGGTTACCAACAGTTTTTTCATAGTGCTGTGCGCAAAGGTTATTCAGGTACGGCGATATTTGCTAAAAAAGAGCCAATAAGCGTTAGCTATGATTTTAATGCTGATGTTCACAATGATGAAGGTCGGGTAATCACTTTGGAATATGATAATTTTTATTTGGTCAATGCTTATGTTCCTAATAGCAAAGAAGGATTGTTACGTTTAGATTATCGTCAGGAGTGGGAAGATTGGCTGCGAAATAATCTAGTGGAACTTAGCAAGAAAAAAAGTGTGGTTTACTGTGGTGATCTTAATGTCGCTCATAATGAGATCGATCTGAAAAATCCTGACAGCAATCATAAAAATGCTGGTTTTTCCGATGAGGAAAGGGCAAAGTTTACCGAATTGCTGGCAAGTGGTTTTATTGATACTTTCCGTTATCTTTATCCAGAAAAGGTAGAATATTCGTGGTGGAGCTATCGCTTTAATGCTCGTAGCAAGAATATTGGTTGGCGGATAGATTACTTTGTGGTGTCGAAAGATTTGAAAGATAAGCTAAAGGATGCTAAAATACATAGTAATATATATGGCTCTGATCATTGTCCGGTTAGTTTGGAGATCGAGCTTTAAGGGAGAATGGATATGGAAGTTAAACAATATGTGGAAAATTATCGCCAGCAATTGCTTGATTATCTTGCAACATTGGTTAGTTTCAATAGTGTTGAAGGAAAACCTGAAGCAGATGCACCATTTGGGCAAGGACCAAAAGCTTGCTTGCATGCCGCTTTAAATATTTGTGATGAACTTGGTTTTGAAACCAAAAATTTAGATAATTATTGTGGATATGCCCAGATCGGTCAAGGTGAGCAGGTCATAGGTATCTTAGGACATTTGGATATCGTACCGTGCGGAGAAGGCTGGATCAGCGATCCATTTAAGATGGATATTCGTGATGGTAAGGTATATGGCCGAGGGGTCAGTGATGATAAAGGTGCGGTCGTTGCCAGCATGATTGCCTTGAAGATTCTTAAAGATATGGGCATTGAGCTAAATAAACGCGTGCGTTTGATCATGGGATGCAATGAAGAAAGTGGTTCAAAATGCTTAGCTCATTATGTGGAATGTGAAGGTCATATCGACATGGGCTTTACGCCAGATGGCGAGTTCCCTGGCGTTCATGGAGAAAAAGGAATGATTAGTGCTTTGATGAAAAGCAAGCAAACTAAGATCATTGATATCAAAGGCGGAGTTGCTAGCAATGTTGTTTGCAATCGCTGTGTGGTAAAGGTCGAAAAAAATTCTTTCAGCAAGCGCTTATTAGAAGACTATTTCAATAATAACGATATCGAATACACTAGTACCGAAGATAATGATACGGTTACTATCGATGTCAAAGGTGTGTCTGCGCATGCTAGTACCCCACAGTTAGGTATCAATGCGATCTCTCATGCTTTATGTGCGTTGAAGGCAGCTGGTTTCAATGATCCATTTGTTGATTTCTATTGCTCACATATTGGTTTGGAGAATGATGGTAAGATGCTAGGTGTTGCTTTGAGCGATGATTATGGTAGCTTGACCTTAAATAACGGCGTGATCTATAAAGATGGCGATACGGTTTGTGCAACCATTGATATTCGCTTCCCAGTAACGATGATTACCAAACAGATCATTGGTTTGATGGAAGAAAATCTTGAAGATGAAAATGGTATCATCGAGATTACTGGGCGCCATGAACCGCTATTTTATCCGATCGATAGTCCGTTAGTATCTAAACTGTTAAGCGCTTATCAGGAAGTTACAAATGATCATGAAACGATGCCGATGACGATGGGCGGCGGCACTTATGCTAAAGGCATCCATAATTGCATCGCTTTTGGCTGCGCTTTCTTAGGTGAGGATAATCATATCCACGATGCCAATGAAAGCTGTGCCATTGATAGCTTATTGAAGCAAGTTGAGATCTATACGATCGCTATCATGAAATTATTAGAAAATTAGCCTCTTAGCAAGAGGCTTTTTTAAAAAGGAGGGCCAAATGAAAAAAATTGCTATCATGTATGATTTTGATAAGACATTATCCAATAAGGATATGCAAGAATATAGCTTGATACCTGCGCTAGGTTATGATGATACCGCCAAGTTTTGGCAAGAAGTAACAGCTTTTAGCAAGCAGCACAAAATGGATCCGATCCTTTCATATATGTATTGGGTTTTGTTAAAAAGTCAAAATGGCTTGGCTTATGACTATCTTAAAAAGTTAGGACAAGATGTTAAGTTTTTTGCTGGGGTCGAAAACTGGTTTGCGCGGATCGACGACTTTGGTAAAGCTCATGGATATGAGGTTGAGCATTATATCATATCTAGCGGTATGAAAGAAATGATCAAAGGCACCAGTATCGCTAAACATTTCCGCAAGATCTTTGCCTGTAAGTATGTATATGAGAATGATAAGGCAATCTGGCCGGGAGTATGCGTTAATTACACGACCAAGACCCAATATATCTTTAGGATCAATAAACAAGTATTAGATGAAAATGATGATGACAGCCTAAATACTTATGTGCAGATGGATCAAAGACCGATTCCCTTTACGAGGATGATCTATATCGGCGATGGGATCACCGATGTCCCTTGCATGCGCTTGGTAAAAGAATATGGGGGCAATTCGATCGTGGTCTATAATAAGGAAAAAGCAAAAAGCCAGCTGATCGCTAAGAAGCTTATCGATGAGCAGCGCGCCAATTTTATGTGTGAAGCCAATTATGAAGAAAACAGCAGGATCGACAAGATCATCAAGATGATCATCAAAGAGATCCAAGCTAAGGAGGAATTGATCAATGCGCAAGGCTACGATCAAAACTAAAGCATTATTGGTCGCTTTGATGGCGCTTATAGGTGTTGGAGCCTGGATCCTATGGCCAAAAACAACCGATGATGTCAAAACGGTTTACCTAGATCTTAGCGTTCCATTATACCGGGATGAAGATTATGATATAAACTATGAAAATGCGCAAGCTTTGGCTCAAGATATCCAAAAAGCTCTAGCAAATGATGAAAAGATCAAGGTAACGGTTGGTAAGAGTGATCTGCCAGCACAAGCTAAGCAGGACCAATATGATGCAGCTGATCTTATCATCAGCATCCAATGCCGTAAAGCGCAAGCAAAGCAGATCATTGCTTATCTGCCAATAAGCAATGATGAAAAAGCGATAAAAAGCCAATATTTTTTAGATCTTGCTGCTGATAACTTAAAGGATCGAAACTTTCAAGGCAGTTATTACTATTATTTGTTGCCAGCTAAAAAGGATCTTTATCATGAACACATAACCACGCAGAAGATCGACGATCCTTCAGCTATTACCTTACCTTTGTTTGATTATTGTCAAAGTCCGGTTATCATGTTAAATTATTATTATCAAGAAACGTTGGATCAGCAATCGTTGCAAGATCTAGCTAAACAAACTGCACTAACGATCATAGAATATTTTAGTGAGGGATAAATATATGGATAATGCCGGTAGATTTTTAGAAGCTTTTGTTTCCATTGAACAAAGCATGCGGGATATCTTAAAGCCTTCCCGCAATATGAAGTTTTATCAATTGGTAAATATGTGTGCCAAGACCAATCATATCATCAGATCAAAGCAAATGGATCTGATGGAATATGCTGATCTGCGCAACGCTATCGTTCATCAGCGGGGAAATCAACAGGAAATAATTGCCCAGCCGGTCGATAGCGTGGTAAATGATATCATGACGATTGCTCAAGCTTTAAAAAAAGATGAACAGATCGGCACGCACCTGCATAAAAAAGTTGTGGTATGTCATCCAAGCGATCTGATCTTAGATACTTATTATCTCATGCAAAAATTAGGCACCAGCAAATTGCCGATATATGATGAAGAACGTTTTGTTGGTTTGATCACTTATCGGGAGATTGCTCATTGGGCCATTGATAATCCTAATCTACAATATATCAGTGAGATCATTGAAGAATGTGCTGATGATCGGGTGATCTTCATGGATCGCAAGCGGGATATTTCCCAGATCATTTATGAATTTGAAAATTCTTTGAAAAAAGGCATCTATGTATTGGTTATCATCATTACCGAAACAGGAATGAAGAATCAAAAACCTTTAGGGATCTATACCGTGTATGATCTACCGGAACTAATGGCATATTTATATTGAGCAGGAGGTTAAGCAATGAGTTTTCCAAAAAATTTTTTCTGGGGCGGCGCTATAGCCGCTAATCAAGCCGAAGGCGCTTGGAACGTTGATGGGCGGGGGCCAGCGCTTACAGATGTGACGACGGGCGGCAGCGTTAAAGAACCGCGCTATATTACCTTTATCGACAAAGATGGCAAACCAGGTAAATTTCCTAAACGTGGTGATGTTTTACCTGAAGGCGCACATTATGCCGTGCTCGATGGTTATTATTATCCGAATCATGATGGTATCGATTTTTATCATCATTATAAAGAAGATATCAAACTGTTTGCGCAAATGGGCTTTACGATGTTTAGGATGAGCATTTCATGGAGCCGTTTATATCCCAATGGTGATGAAGAAGTTCCAAATGAAAAGGGCATTGAATTTTATCGTAATGTTTTTAAAGAATTAAGAAAATATCATATCGAGCCATTGGTAACGATATGGCATTTTGATACTCCGCTTTATCTGGAAGAGAGATATGGCGGGTGGACCAATCGTAAATTGATCGATTTTTATGATCGTTTTGCGAAGACTTGTTTCACCGAGTTCAAAGGCTTGGTAAAATATTGGCTGACCTTTAATGAAATCAATAATACGGTCATGTTCTTAGAGATGTTTGGGAATAAAGCAACGCCTCAGATGTATCGTGATGCATACCAACATCTGCATCATCAATTTGTTGCTAGTGCTCATGCGGTCAAGATTGGTCATCAGATCGATCCAGAAAATAAGATCGGCTGCATGATCTGCGGCATTACCTTCTATCCGTTGACCTGTGATCCTGAGGATATCTTGTTAAATAGACATACTTGGGAGCAAAATATCTTCTATTGTGGCGATGTGCAGTGCAAAGGCCAATATGGCAGCTATGCGAAGCGATTATGGGCAAAGCATGATGTCAAGCTGAATATAACCGAGCAAGATCTGATCGATCTGCAAGAGGGCACCGTCGATATGTATACATTCTCTTACTATATGTCGACGATCGTGACCACGCATGAGGTAAAAGAAAGAGTTGGCGGCAACTTCTCAGCCGGAGCAAAGAATCCTTATCTAAAATATTCTGATTGGGGCTGGGCGTTTGATCCAGCAGGTTTGCAATATTATCTAGAGATGATCTATGATCGTTATGGATTGCCGATCATGGTCGTAGAAAACGGCTTAGGCGCATATGATAAGGTCGAAGAGGATGGCAGCATCCATGATCCATATCGGATCGAATATCTGAAAGAACATATCAAAGCGATGGATAAGGCGATAGCAAATGGTGTCGATTTGATCGGATATACTTGGTGGGGCTGTATCGATCTGGTATCGGCAGGCACCGGAGAAATGCGCAAGCGTTATGGTTTCATCTATGTTGATAAGGATGATGAAGGCCATGGAACTTATGAGCGCTCCAAGAAAGATAGTTTCTATTATTATCAAAAGATCATCAAGTCTAATGGCAATGATCTAGATTAAGGGCTTATTATCTTAAGCTCTTTTTTTATATGTTTTTTTTAAATATCGTCTATAATTATATATCATAGGAGATGAATTATATGGATAGGGTCATAATTAGCGGTGCTGCGCAAGGCATCGGTCATGCTTTGGCAATCGGCTATGCCAAACAAGGTTATGAAGTAATGGCATTGGATATCGTCGATGCTTTTTTTGGTGAAAAAAATATTCACTTTTTTAAGGTTGATCTGCTGCAGGAAGAACAGATCAAAGATTGCTTTGCCCAAATCAAGGAGCAATTTGGACCGGTAGCTATTTTGATCAATAATGGAGCTATCAGCAAATTCAATAAATCCATAAATAAGATAACGATAGCAGAATTTGATAAGGTAATAGCAACTAATTTACGCGGCGCATTTATCTGCGCAAAGTATTTTGTTGAAATAAATGAAGGGGCAGGCTATGGAAGGATCATCAATATTGCTTCGACCAGGTATCAGCAAAATGAGGCTGGTTGGGACGCATATGGCGCTAGTAAAGGCGGTATCGTTTCTTTGACCAATAGTCTATGCGTGTCGTTAAGCAATACGAAAATTACCGTAAATGCCATCAGTCCAGGATGGATCGAAACTCAAAATTATGATGATCTACGACCTGAAGATCATTATCAGCATCCATCAGGAAGGGTAGGAAAGCCGCAAGATATCCTTAGAGCTTGCTTGTTTTTAAGCGATAAAGAAAATGATTTTATCAATGGAGCTAATTTATTGGTTGATGGTGGTATGACCAAAAAGATGATTTACTGCGAATGAAGATGAATCATGAAGGGAATCAATAATTTTAAGATATTAATAGCTAAGGTCTATCGTTTATTGGATCAGCGGTAGCGACGTAATTTTTTGATCATCATCATTTTGATGATCATTTGTTCAGCCTTAGCTCAGTTTACACCTAAAGCCATTGGCTATCTTACTGATGATATCTTGGCGAATAAAGATATCGTTTTTATCAGCGTCATTCCGGTGCTTATTTTGATCTTAGCGGCTAATGTATTAAACGAAGCTTTAAAGATCATTAGACGTTTGATCGTTGAAGATGCCGCAACCAAGACCGAACAAAAAGCTCGAGAACAGGTCGTGGTTGCCTTGCTTAAAGCTCCGCTAAACTATTTTAAGCAGCATATGACCGGTAATATCCATGGACGGTTGAATCGTTGCTTGGAAGGTACCGTTAAATTAGAAAAATTATTATTTAACTATCTAATCTTCAAAAACCATTGATTTTTCAAGGCTTCACGCCTGTTTTCCGTTCAAACCTTATCTGTTTGCCCTTGTTTTTGCCCTTACGAGCCGAAACAAGGGCAACTTTTTATTCCCCGCCGACCACCTTATCCAGCAGCCTTGCGGAAGTGCGCTTCGCTTCCCTTGTAGAGTGAGCGTAGATGTTCATTGTGGTACTGACATCAGAGTGTCCGAGAAGTTCCTGCACATCTTTCGGCTTTGCGCCGCCGGACAACAGATTGCTTGTGTAGGTGTGGCGGAGCGTGTGGAAATGAAAATCCTCAAGCCCTTTCACTTTCTTCTTTGCCGCCCTGCACATAATCCCTACCGTACTCGGCGCTTCATACGCCCCGTCTGCTCTCAGGCAGACAAAGGAGATTTCCTTGTAGTCCTCCGGGACTTCCTCTGTCCTTTGCAGGCTGTAAACCTCATAATAGGTGCGCCCTTTTTCCTTTACTTCTTTGTAGTAGTTCAGGTGATAAAGCTCCCCGTAGCGGAAACGGTTTTTGCGCTGTTCTGTTCTCGCCGCCCGCAGGATTGCCGCCAGCGTGTCGCAGAAATCAACGGTGCGGACTTTGCTTCGCTTTGTCGTTCCTACTTCGGTTGTGTGCCTTGTTCCGTTATAGCGCATACTGCGGCGTACTGTGAGCAACCTACCGCAAGGCGGAGGCTGTTGTGGAGCAGTACAACCGTGACCTTGCCGCATGGGAGCGGCAGGTCAGGGA
>CALVFJ010000025.1 GCA_944326795.1 uncultured Erysipelotrichaceae bacterium | reverse complement strand
AATAACCAGATAAGAATATTCTAATTGTACATTCTTATCTGATCAAATTTGTACATTCATATGTTGACATTTATAGGTATTGTAAAAAAAGCTTGATATTGCTAGTATGTAGTTAACAAAAAAGAGATGGGTTAATAAAAACTTGCTTCAAAGTAATGTTTTGTATTGATTTATTGATGAATAATGTGAATGCATAGAAATATCAGTAAATCCTTCTAAATTTAATAAATAAGCAGGAGGGGATTACTATCATAAATTTAAATAAAATTGACGCATATTTTATAAGAAATCTTAGGAAAATCAATGGTGATGCAGGAGAAAAAATATGTAAAGAATTAGGAATCAATCGTACATATCTATATTCTGTTGAAACTGGAGAAAAAAGATTATCAGAAGATCTGCTAAACAAGATAGTTTCTTTTTATAATGTAAATTATAACAGAGATATAAATGTATATAACGAAGCATATGATCTAACGATAAAGTTATATGAAAGCTTCGTATTTAAAAATAAAGAACTTTCAGCAAAGTATGAAAAAGAATTTTATGACAAAGAAGAATTATTTACTTATTCTCGAGGCTTTATCTTTAATGATTTGATGATAGCTATTATTAATTTGTTAAGAGATAAAACATTGACAAAAATGAAGCTTGATGAAGCAAAAAAATATTTATCATTATATGATAGCAATATAGCTTGCATTTATGGGGTTATATATGGATTTGGAAAAGGAATATATAAAAACTTAAATGATTCAGGTCAAATGATTTATGATATTTTTGAAAAAATTCCCGTACAAGGCTTATTACCTTGCGTAAAGGGGATGTTTTATTATCAATTAGGAAGAATATCGTACGAAGAAAAAAGATTTATAGATGCATTAAAGTTTTATAATGAGGCAATTTGTGCTTTACAACAGATTTATTGTGTAGAAAGAGTTAATCAAGCTAATATACACATTGCAAATACTTTACAATATATGCGACAGTACAATGATGCAGAAGATTTATATTATAAAATGTTAGAAGAAGCACGTAGATATAATTATAATAAAAGAATTTGCATGTGCTTGAATAATCTAGCTTATTTATATTTAATTCAAAATAAATATGATAAATGTATAGAATTTGTATATAAAGCCAAAAAAGCAGGATCTGTGCAGCATGATTTAAATTATTATTTAGCATATTGTACATATAGAACAAAATCTAAGGAAGAAGCTAGGAGTGTAGTTACTAAATTATTACAAGATGAAGACGATCGTTATACAGCTAGGATGATGAAATTGATACAAGGCTTTATCAATGATAATACAGGTAAAATTGATAGATATTTTAGCTTAATTAAAAATGACATTATCCAACTAAATGATGCTTTAGAAATGAAGCTGTTATATGAGATGGTTATTTCATATTACATGGATAAAAATAATTCTAAATGTATTGAACTATGTAAGGGTTATTTTGCATTAGAAAAATCATAAGCATCAATTAGACTTTTTGCTGGCTTAAAATGATTTTTTTATCCCCAAAAACGGTTGTTTTGCTATCTAGTAAAATAAAGCAGTAATTTGCTAGTATATGGGTAGCAAATGAAAAGGATACAATCATATGGTAGCAAGGTACAAAAACGGAGATTCAAATATTTATAAATTCATGCTTCTTTTTTAATAAAATACAACATTGCTCATGCAATTTTACAAATATTGGGAAATTGATTTAAATTTATGAATCTTCATTTATAATTTAAATTTTATTATCTTACTATATAATAAAAAACACATCTAAAAGAAAGGATAGTTAGTATTTTTTACTATTTTTTTATACGGATAACTTAAATATATTAAGAGTAAGCAATATGAAAAATAAACATTGAAAAAATTATTATATCAATTTTATTATTATCTTGTATGATTACAATTTTCCTAGCTTATTATGTTGAAGAAAAGCATCTAGAAAGTGGTCATGTAAATATAATCGAAGAATTAGATTATGAAAACTTTGTAATATATTCACCAATAAAAGATGAAAATAAAATAAATGATAATGATAGAAAACTAATAGAAGGCTAAATGGTTCGCAATAGTAAGTATCAAAAGAGTATAATAGGCAGCAAGCGGTAAATATTCTTTCACCTGCGTCATATTAGAAAACACTGAAAACGAAGATGTTTGATAATATATCAAGCTATTATAGATGTTATTGTATCTATTCAGACTGCTAAATATGATGTGCCCAAATATATATTAAGATCCTAGGTGTCCATATCTTTCACATTTTCTACAATGTAGTAAGCCTTCTTATGCATATTGCAAAGCATATATAAAGAGCGTAAAATAAATCCTATAAAATAACTGAATAAACTATATGAACTTTAATAAAGAAAATAAAACAAAAATAATCAAAGTACTATCTGCAGGAATAATTTTGATGGCAATCCTAATGCTTTTATTAATTAGACAATATCCAGGATTATTTATTCTTGTTGCTTATATTTCAATAATAGTTATGTGTGCATTGATAAATAGAATAAATAAACCTGGTCATAATATAAGTATTGTAACTATTCTTTTAATGTTTATATTTGCAATGATAATTTTTGACTGCTTTAGAAACGGTATAGATGGGCTAAAATACAGTATATTGTGGCGTCCACTATCAGTACTTTTACTGGCTGTGTTTGATGTGTTTTGATTTTTAGATATTGATCGAAAATCTAAATATTTATTAAATAAAAATATATAGTGATAAAAAATTTTATATCATGCATATTTTTTAAAAAAAAGAGGGATTAATTCTGTATTGTAGAGAAATTAATCTTTTTAATTTTGGAATTACCAATTTTTTTAGGGATTTATTAGAACTTTTAGGGGTCAACTTTAGATGACAAAACGAGGGACAACAAATTTAGAAATATCCTCCTAAAATTGACCTCTAAAGTTTAGGACACTAAAGATTTTGAAATCCTAAAATTTAGCCTCAAATTAGGCTTTTTTACTGGTTTAAAATGATTTTTTCACCCCCCAAAAAACGGTTGTTTTCCTATCTTGCAAAATAAAGCAGTAATTTGCTATGATATGGATAACAAAGAAAAGAGGATATATTTTATGAAAGCTCGATATAAAAACGGAGATGATTTGCATTTGTGATAAGAAATACAATTGTGCCAAATTAAAACAGTAATAAATAACTGCAAATATATGTTAATCATTCAATTTTATCCCATCATGAGGTGATATCAAGCAGTTTAGGAAGAAAGGAGAAGTGAAATAATTACATTACTTTTTTAATAGTAATCTGAATATTTCAATAAAATAACAATGAAAAAAATAATAATTTTAATTAGCCTCATTTTAATATTAAGCGGATGTACGGCTCAAAAAATAACCTTGGCACAAATAGATACCAATCTGTCATCTAGCAATCCTAATATTGCCGGAAACTATGCAAATGGTGTTTATAGTGATTCTGAATTTACAGAATTTGCTATCACAAGCGAAAGTTTCGAAGATATTAGCAAAGCTGATAATCAAGAACTGCTTGATGAAGAAACATATTATGCTGAAGTTGAGCAATACGAAGAATGGATGTTACCGCAATATGATGAAATGATCCAAGAATTAACAAATACCAAGTATACAAAGATCGATGATATCAGTGGTACTGATGGTTTGTTGACGATCCTTGAAAATAAAGATAATGGATTTAAATTGTATATCTATGAAGAGAATAAGATCAAAGTTATTGATGGCGATGATAGTGCATCATATCAAGCTGATAGTGCATTGGAATATACCAATTCTTTACTAGATGATTTTGCGATAAAAATTACAGACTTCTTTACAGAGATGAAAAAAGAGGTCGCTAATAAACAACAAACTGTTGATAAAAATGAAAATGCACCGCTTTGTGAAGAAGATGGAACCAAGACAATATATCATGAAGAGAAAATTGGTGATTCATATAGCAAAAGCGAAGGGTGCATGCATTATACCTTTGGTACAGATATGGTATGGTATCAAGATTATGTGAATTTTTATCAATGTCCAGAATGTGGAGAGAGAATTGATGAAGAAAATATAACAATAGAAGTGGATAGGGAATGTTTTGGTCATAATTGATCTTTAAAGTTATGTGTAGGAAGTTATCGTTTAGTGGTATCGCACATGAGAAAAGCAAATATACGATAAACAACGTATAAGCAAAAATATGACACGAATGTTCTTAACAAAATTAGCATAAAAAATAACGGTGAGAAATGTCACCGTTATTTTTACATCCAAGTTATTTTCTTTTCTTCATGATTTAAAACGCGCTTGATATTTTCTTTATGGCGATAGGTAACAAAGATCCATAGGATCAAAAATGACAGCGATAAGCTTAGATCATCTTGTATTATAAAGCTGATGATCACGCCGATCAAGATCGTTAGGATGCTTGAAACACTGACCATCTTGCAAAGATATAAGATGACAAAGAAGCAGATCACCAAAAAGATAAATTGCCAAAAGACATGATGGGTTATGAATATGCTTACTGCCAAGAAATATCCCATCGTGGTTGCGACAGCTTTTCCGCCACGGAAATTGGCAAAGATCGGGAAGCAATGTCCTACACAGCAGGCTAAACCGCCAAGGATGCAGGTATTTGGAGCCAAGAAATAGCAGAACATGACGACAAAGAAAGCTTTTAAACCATCTAAGATCGTCACGCTGACCCCGGCTTTTTTACCTAAGACCCTGCCGGCATTGGTTCCGCCTAGATTGCCAGATCCTTGAGTACGAATATCGGTATGATAGAACACTTTACCAATGATCAACGCCCAAGGGATAGAACCAAAAAGATAGGCACCAAGAGCAACAATAATATATTCCATCTTATTTCATCTCCTTAATTAAACATTAATAGTATAAGATATTTTTAGCAAATATGCTATAATTATCGTGTTTGAGGTGAACTATGGATTTTACTAGCTTGAGGGAAAAATATCCAACTTTCATATATCATGATTATAAGATATCTGAAGATGAAACAACGATAAAACTTACTTTTGATTTTGAGATCGTAGGCTTGGAACATTTTGCTCCAACCTTTACATTGAAAAAAAGAACTGACCAAATGTTTGGCAATTATCAACAGGTAGATGATGCGGCTTTTTATCTTGGAATGGTCGAATTGATCAGCTATTGGAAGATAACCTGTAGTCCGTTGGTCATCATTGCTTGTCATGCCTTGGATGACTATCAGATCGCTTGGTTTAAAAAATTATATTTTAAAGGCTTAGGAGAATTTTTCTATGTCAATGGCATTGATACTGAGATGACAACGTTTATGAACATCAAAGCAGATGCACAACGGATCAACAATTTAAAAACCTATGATTTGTCAGTGAAAGGCAACATTATCTGTGTTGGGGGCGGGAAGGATTCTTTTGTAACCTTGGATCTGCTAAGTGAAGAATATGAAGATAACCATGCTTTGGTCATCAATAAGGTGCAAAGTGCTTTGCATAGCGCCATCAAAGCCGGCTATGATAATGATAAGCTGATAAATCCGCAAAGGACCTTGGATCCTAGGATGCTAGAGCTAAATAAACAAGGCTTTTTGAATGGTCATACTCCTTTTAGTGCGATGGTAGCATTTGCAAGTTATTTTATTGCCTTGATCTATCAAAAACAGTATATTTGTTTATCTAATGAAGCAAGTGCCAACGAATCGACGATCAAAGGGGAAGATGTCAATCATCAATATTCTAAAAGTTATGAATTTGAGCTAGATTTTAAAAACTTTGTCGAGCGTTATCTTGATCCTAAGATTACTTATTTTTCCTTATTACGCTGCATGAGCGAAATGCAGATTACGCGTTATTTTGCTAAGCTGAAAGCATATCATACGACTTTTAAAAGCTGTAACGTGGGCAGCAAACAAGAAATATGGTGCAATAATTGCGCAAAGTGTCTTTTTGTTTACATCATGTTAAGTGCGCATTTAAACGATAAGGAACTAGATGATATCTTCCATGAAGATCTTTTACAAAAAGAAAGCTTATTAAAGATCTTTGATGAATTATGCGGTATTGATGAGAATAAGCCTTTTGAATGTGTCGGTACCCGCGATGAAGTAAATACAGCTATTTGTTTAGCCATCAAAAAACGTCAGGATATTCCGCTATTATATCGACACTATATGGAAAGTCCAAACTATGTGATCTATAAAGACAAGGATGATTATGCTAATTTTTATAATCCTCAGCATATGATACCCGATCATTTCTTACAAATTCTTAAGGCAAAGGGGGCAATTGCATGATCGAACGTTTATTACCAGCATTTAAAGATAAAAAGATCTTGATATGGGGCTTGGGCAAAGAAGGAATATCGACCTATGATACGATCAAAAAACTTTTGCCTGATCAACAATTGTACCTATGTGATCAAAATATCCATGCCGAAAATTATCCAGATAGCGTCATCGTCAAGCAAGATGAACTAAATTTTGATGATTATGATCTGATCATGAAGGCTCCAGGCATCGTTTGTGATGATCATCCAAACATTAGTGGCCAAGCTCCTTTGTTTTTGAAGTATTTTAAAGATCAGATCATTGGTATTACGGGTACCAAAGGGAAAAGCACGACTTCGACCCTTACCTATGAGATCCTTAAAGCCCATGATGAAAATACTTTTTTGGTTGGAAATATCGGTTTGCCATGCTTTGAAGTATTAGAACAAATCGATCCTAACAGCAAGATCGTTTTTGAACTGGGATGCCATCAATTGGAATTTGCGAAGGATAGTCCGCATATTGCCGTGATCTTAAATATCTTTGAAGAGCATCTTGATCATTATCATACCTTTGAAAACTATTATGCGGCTAAGATCAATTGCGTTCGCTATCAGAGTGCTGAAGATATCGCTTTGATCAATAAGGATATCGCTTATAAACCTAAAGCTAAGACCTTGCTTTTGGGCAAGGATATCTATAATGAGCATGAGCATCTTTATTTTGGTGCTCATCAGTTAACCGTTACGAATACTAGTTTGATCGGTGATCATAATTACTATAATATGGCGATCGCTGCCTATATTGCCAAGCTATATGGCGTTGATGATGCAACTATCCTACAAGCTATCGCCGCTTTTAAACCATTGGCGCATCGCTTGGAAGTCATCGGTACCTTTAATGGCGTAACGTATGTCGATGATGCGATTTCAACGATAAACGAAGCTTGTATCCAAGCCATCAGATCTTTAAAAAATGTTAAGACCGTTTTGATCGGCGGATTGGATCGCGGCATTGATTATCATAAATTAGAAGCTTTTTTAGCGGATGCTGAAGTGGAAAACATCATCTTGATGTATGAAAGCGGCGCTAGGATCTATAAGGAAATGGCTCAAAGCAAGGCGATTGACAAATGTCATTTGGTCAAAGATCTTGATGAAGCCTGTGATCTAGCTGTCAAGCTAACTAAAGAAGGTATCTGTTTGTTGTCACCAGCAGCAGCCAGCTATGATCATTTTAAGAACTTTGAAGAAAAAGGTCGTAAATTTAAGGAGCTTATCATTGCGAAGCATGAAATATAAGGTAATAGATTTTGACGGATCATTGATCCAACAACGCTATCATGTCAATGAGATGATAGCTAAGATCTTGATCTATAATCATTTGGAAGATTGGCAGATCCAACAGGTATTGCATCCACAAGATCGCTATCAAGAAAATGATGCGCCATCACTTTTGCAAGCTTGCAAGCGTATCATGCAAGCCAAGGAAAAAAAGGAAAAGGTATTTATTGCTGGAGACTATGATGCTGATGGCATCTGTGCGACCACCATCATGAAAAATACCCTTGATCATCTGCAGATCGCTAATGGATATTATATCCCTGATCGTTTTAAAGATGGCTATGGCCTTAGTTCTAAGATCGTAGAGCAGGTCAAAGAAAAAGGGTATGATCTTATCATTACCGTTGATAATGGCATCAAAGCTTATGATGCCTTGGAGCATGCTAAGGACCTGGGCATCGAAGTAATCGTGACCGATCATCATATCTATGATCAGCCAATCGACAATGTTATCGTGCATCCGGATCTGATGGATGAAGGCTTTAAAGGGTTATGCGGCGCTGGTGTAGCGTTGCAATTGGCACGTAAGTTAATCGGGGAGAATGATGTCAATGATGTCTTAGCGATGGTGGCTACCATTGGCGATATCATGGAATTGTTCAATGAAAATCGTACGATCGTGCGCAAAGGCTTGCAAAAAGTTAACAGCTGTTTGGGCATCAAAGCATTATTGCCGGCTAAAGGAACGATCAATGCGCAGGATATCGCTTTTAATGTCGTGCCAAAATTAAATTCGATCGCGCGGCTGGATGATGAATCTAATGCTAATGTTTTGGTAAAGTATTTATTATGTCAGGATATCGTTACCGTTAATAACGTAGCCAAGCAGATCGAAGCGGTCAACAATAAACGCAAAAATATCTCGCAAAAAATGGCTAATGATGCAATGAGCAAGGTCAATGGCGATCCCTTCATCGTGGTTGAGGATGATGATTTCAGTGAAGGCATCGTTGGTTTGGTAGCCGGAAAGATTGCTAAAGAATATAATAAGCCATGTTTGGTGCTGACAGCAGTTGACGATCTATACAAAGGCAGCGGCCGCAGCATCAAGGGCTTTGATATGCATGCCTTTTTCAAAGATTTTGAATTAGCAAGTTTTGGCGGTCATGCGCAAGCTGTCGGCTTAGCTGTAAAAAAAGCTGAATATCCAGCATTTAAGGCCAAGATCCAAGCTAAGATGGCTAATGTAAAGATCAGCGATACCTTAGAGGAAGTTATCAATCTAAATAGTGAGCAGATAACCCTTGATAATCTAATGGCATTTGATAAGCTTGAGCCTTTTGGTCAAGGCTTTAAAAAACCGCTTTTTTATATCGATGATCATAAGATAACCAGAGTTGATCTATTAAAAGATAAATATCTTAAATTTAATTTTCAGCAAGGATATGAAGCTATTTGCTTTAATTCCCGCTATAAAACGATCAAGAAGCCTAATTATCTGGTAGGTAATCTAGAAATCAATGAATTTAGATCTCAGAAAAATTGTTGTTTACAAATTGTCGATATGGAATAAAAGATCATATGATGATCTTTTTTTTCTTGCATGTTTAAAAATAAACTTTAATAGCGTATAATATAAATGCTTAGAAGAAAGGGATAAAAAAATGAATTTAAAAGATTATGTGGCAAGCATTCCAGATTTTCCACAGGAAGGTATCTTGTTTCGGGATATAACTCCATTATTAGATGATCCTAAAGCATTCAAACATGCCGTAACAAAATTAGCTGCTTTTGCTCAAGAAGTAGGGGCTCAGCTGATCTTAGGCCCAGAAAGCCGAGGCTTTATGTTTGGCTGCCCGGTAGCTATCGAGATCGGCGTAGGCTTTGCTCCGGTTAGAAAACCAGGCAAATTGCCACGAGAAACCATCAGTGAGAAATATGATCTTGAATATGGCTCAAATGAGCTGCAGATCCATAAAGATGCGATCAAGCCTGGACAAAAAGTTGTTATCATCGATGATCTATTAGCTACGGGTGGTACGGTAGCTGCAACGATCAAAATGGTCGAAAGACTTGGTGGTGAAGTCGTAGGCTGTGCTTTTTTGATCGAATTAGCTGATCTAAATGGTCGTCAAGCATTAAAAGACTACAAGGTCTATAGTGCATTGCAGTATTAGTGGAGAGGTCCATCTCCGCTTTTTTTATGAAAGTAAATGAATTTAGCAAACGCATTGGTATTCCTAGCAGCAAGATCCGCTATTATGACCGTTTAGGAATAACCAAAGGCGAGCGCATCGATGATAACAATTACCGTGATTTTGATGAAAAAGATGCCTTGATGCTTTATCATGCCCAAATGTTAAGAAGTTTTGGCATGACCCTTGATGAGACCTTGAGCGCTCAAAATCAGCCGTTGGATCAGATCAACGGTTGGCTGGATCAATATATGGGTGATCTAGAAAAAAAGATTAATTTTGAAAAGATGCGATTGTTGAGACTGCAAGAAATGAAAGCTTATTTTCAAATGATGCAAACCCAAAAGATCACCTTTACGCAGGTAGATCAAAATCAAAATGTTTATACTTTTGGCCATGGTGTTTCATTTAGCCTAAATGATCTTAAGATGGCGCAGCTGCTTAGCCAGCATTTTCCTTTTACTTATGTCGTTATTAAGATCGATAAAGAAAGCTTATATGATAAAGCGCCTGGTTTGAAAGTGAGCATTGGCTTGGGCATGCTTAAAAGAAATATCGATAAGCTATGTCTTGATCTAAAGGGCTTAGAAATTCGTCCTAAAGCTAAAGTTATGCAGTTTTTATATGAGTGTGAAGATCCGTTTGCATTAACCAAAAAAGATCTGGAAAATTTGTATGATGAATTAGAAAAACGACAAATGATTTTGGATGATGATCTGGTAGGCAGGATATATTTTAGTTATGTCAAAGATGATCGTTTGGTGTATGGTTTAGGCTTGAGCGTAAATCTTGATCAATAATTCACAAATAAGCTTGACCTGTAAGTTGCTAACAGGTTTACAATGTGTTAGTAATTTCACAAGGGGAGGTTAAGAAATGAAAAAGTGTATTACAAAAGTAATCGTTGCCTTGGCGATGTGCTTTAGTTTAGCAGCTTGTTCAAGCCAAACAACTACGGAAACTACTAGCAGTGCAAATAATGGCACCTTTACTGGTTCTAGCGTTGGTATGCAAGGTACCGTAACGGTAGAAATGAGCGTTGAAGATGGCAAGATCACAGCGATCGAATTAACAGAATGCCATGAAACCAGCGGTTTGGCAGATGTAGCCGTCGAAAGAATTCCAGCTCAGATGGTTGAACATCAAACGACGACGGTTGATACCGTAACCGGTGCGACCTTGGCAAGCAATGCGATCATGCGCGCAGCAACCGAAGCAGCTAAAGCAGCAGGCTTAGATATGGACACGTTGGATGCCAATGCTTATCATGCTCAGCCTGGCGAAGATGAAACGTTAGATTGCGATGTTGCCGTTATCGGTGGTGGCGGTGCCGGCTTCAGCAGTGCGATCGCTGCAGCTCAGCAAGGAGCAAAAGTTATCTTGATCGAAAAGTCAAGTTTCTTAGGTGGAAATACGATGATGGCTGGAGGCGCATTCAACTGTGTCGATCCTGAAGCGCAAGCAGAAACCGTATTGTCACAAGCCCAGAAAAATACGTTGGACTCTTACTTAGCTTTAAGCGTTGAAGATGAAAGCTTGCACTTTGATCAATTTCCAGAATGGCAAGAAGTTTTAACCAGCTTGCAAGATGAGATCAAAGATTTCTATGCCGCTAACGCTGATAAAGAAGCTGGGGTCGATATGCCTGGTTTTGATACGATCAATTTGCATATGTGGCATATTTATACTGGTGGCTTAAGAGAAATGAATGATGGAACATGGGTAGCAAGTGATATCGATCTAGCGCGTACCTTAGCTGAAAATGCTTTGGATTCATATGATTGGGCTGGATCGATCGGCGTAGGAATTTCTTCGCATGAGGGCGCAGGCGATAGCTTATATACCGTCTTAGGTGCAATGTGGCCTAGAACGCATGCTTATACTGCTGGTGTGCCATTGATCGAAGCATTGCAAACAGCGGCTGAAAATGAAGGAGTAGAAATTTACACCGAAACAGCAGCAACTTCCTTGATCACTGATGAAAATGGCAAGGTCGTAGGGGTAAATGCTGAAAAGGCCGATGGTACCAAAGTTGTGATCAATACCAATAATGGCGTTGTTTTGGCAAGCGGCGGTTATTGTGCTAATCCAGCAATGGTAAAAGAATATGATAATTATTGGGGCGATGACCTATCAGATCATACCTTAACGACCAATGTTGGTACGAATACCGGCGATGGTATCGTGATGGCGATGGAGATCGGCGCAGATACCGTTGATCTAGGCGTTTCACAAATGATGCCTTCATCATCACCAATCAAAGGAACGATGACCGATGGAGCATGGGCTGATGCTTCTGAACAGATCTGGTTCGATGGTAATGGTGAACGTTTTGTTGATGAATATGCGGAAAGAGATGTATTAGCTAAAGCTTCATTAGAATTAGAAGATGGTATCTTCTATATCTTATATGCTGGCAGCGGTTTGCAAGAAGAAGATGGCTTATGCAAAGGCGCTTCATTAGATATGCAAATGTTTGGTACGACCTTACAAACGATGGTTGATAATGGTCATGTGTGGTATGGGTCAACCTTAGCTGAATTAGCTGATGCAACGCAAAATCCAGCTGGTGGTTCTGATGCTTCATTTACCGAAGAACAATTACGTACTTTGATCGAAACATATAATAGTTATGTAGAAAATCAAGAAGATCCTGATTTTGGTAAAGAAGTATTAGCTGGTGCTATCGATATCGAAGCTATTGAAAACGATCCTAACATGGGCTTTGTCATTAGTCCGCGCAAAGCTTCATTGCATCATACGATGGGCGGTGTTAAGATCAATACTGATGCTCAAGTAGTTAACACTGATGGTGAAGCTATCGAAGGTCTATGGGCGGCTGGTGAAGTTACTGGCGGTGTTCATGGTGGTAACCGTTTAGGTGGCAATGCGATCGCTGATATCTTTACGTTTGGCCGTATCGCTGGCGAAAATGCCGGAAATATGCAATAAGCACTAGAGGTTCTTAAGTGAACCTCTTTTTTTAATTGGACAATTGGTATATAATTATATAAATATTTTGCACTTTGGGGGAGGTGAAAATATGCCTAGCAAGAAGCTTTTGGTAACAAAGGAAAGTTTACTGGCAGAAATTAAAACATATATCAACGAAGAAAAAGATCTGGCGCTGATCGAGAAAGCTATCGATTATGCATATGTTCATCATGAAGGGCAATTTCGTAAAAGCGGGGAGCCATATGTCGTTCATTTGTTAAATGTCGGCTATATATTGGCTACGTTAAAAGTAGGACCAAGGACGATCTGTGCTGGTCTTTTGCATGATACGATCGAAGATACCGGGGTATCCAAAGAGGAACTGAGCACAGAATTTGATGAAGAAATTGCTACGATGGTGGAAAGCGTAACAAAGATCGGTAACTTGAAATTCAAAGATGAAAAAGAATATCAAGCGGCAAATCATCGCAAGATCTTCATAGCCATGGCTAGAGATGTGCGGGTCATCATCGTAAAATTAGCAGACCGTCTGCATAACATGCGAACATTGCAATACATGAGCGAAGAGAAGCAGCATAAGATCGCCTCTGAAACCCTAGAGGTTTATGCGCCGATCGCGCATCGCTTAGGTATCAGTGAGATCAAGAATGAATTGGAAGATCTAAGCTTTTTCTATCTGAATCGAGAAGAATATTATCGTATTGCGCATTTGGTCGAAGCTAAGAAGAACGAGCGCGACCAGCAGGTACAGCAGATGATCCAGGATATTACCAAGCTGCTGCATGAAAATCATCTGGAGTTTAGGATCTTTGGCCGTAGCAAACATTTATATTCGATCTATAAGAAAATGGTCAAGAAACATAAGCGTTTTGAAGAAATACTTGATCTGTTGGCTATCAGGATCGTTACGAAAACAGAATTAAACTGTTACGAGATCTTAGGATATATCCATGCGAAATATCGTCCGATCCCAGGAAGATTGAAAGATTATATCGCTATGCCTAAGATGAACATGTATCAATCTTTACATACGACCATCGTTGGTAATGATGGCAGGATCTTTGAAGTACAGATCAGAACAGAAGACATGGATAACGTTGCGGAAAGAGGTATCGCTGCTCATTGGCGCTATAAAGAAGGCACCAAGTATGATCCCCATCGTGAACAGAAGGAAATTGAAGATAAACTATCATGGCTTAAGGATTTTGCCGCTTTGACCAAAGAAACGGCTTCAGAAAGCGATAGCGAATATATGGATACCTTGACCCGGGATATCTTTGAAGCAAACGTATATGTCATGACGCCAAATGGCCGGGTCATCGATCTGCCTAATGGTTCGACACCGATTGATTTTGCTTATCGCGTGCATACTGATGTCGGCAATTATGCGGTAGGATCATTAGTAAATGAGTCGCTGGTTCCTTTAAATACGATCTTGAAGACCGGAGATGTCGTACAGATCAAGACCAGCAAACAATCAAACGGTCCAAGCGAAGACTGGCTTAAATTCGTTAAGACCAATCAAGCTAAAAATAAGATCAAAAATTTCTTAGCTAAAAAAGAAAATGAAGCCCGTCAAGAGAAGGTCGAACAAGGCTCGAAGATGCTTAATGATGAATTGAAGCGCCGCGGTTTTGAGCCCAAAGAATATAATGACAAGAAAAAGATCGAAGCGATCTGCAATAACTTCCAGGTATCGACATATAATGAGATGCTATATGGCATTGCGGTCAAATCGATCAATTTACCAAGCGTTATTGAAAAGTTAACAAACAGCAAAAAAACTTCCAACAGTGAAGAGATCCTAAATAAGATCTACAGCAACCAGCATCGTCATAAAGCTAATACCAGCAAGACCGGGCTTAGGGTCAATGGTGTAGATTCAATGATGATGTCGCTGGCACAGTGCTGCAGTCCGGTATATGGGGATGAGATCGTTGGCTTTGTTACCAAAGGCAATGGGGTCAAGGTCCATCGTAAAGACTGTCCTAACGCCAATGGCGAGAAAGCGCGCTTGATCGATGTTTACTGGGATGAAGAGGCCCAAAATAGGACCTATGATGCCAGCTTGATCTGCAAGGCCCATGATCGTAATTTCTTGTTGACGGATATCGTTACGGTAGTTGCGCAATGCAAGAGCACCATCTTGACGATAAATTCTGCCGTTAATAGTGAAGAACTGGTTTGTACGACCAAGATGACCTTACAAGTAAAAGATCTGGATCATCTAAATAATATCATTGCGAACATTCGAAAATTAGATAGCGTCTTTAGTGTTGAAAGAAGAATATTATAAGTGTATAATAATAAAGAAATTCGTGGAAAAAGAGGTCATGATCTTAAGATCTAAAGAGAAAAGAAGCATTTGGTGTGAGCTTCTTGATCAAGATTTCATGATTGACACTTTGGAGAAGTCAGCTTGAAAGCTTAGTAGAGCTGATCGTACGCTTGCGTTAAAAGCTAAGAGGGCATATCTTATCAGGATATGAACTAAGGTGGTACCGCGTAATCAACGTCCTTAGATCAGGACGTTTTTTTATTAGCAAAAGGAGGAAAATATGGCATATCAAACAATGCGAGGATTTTATGATATCTTACCAGACAAAACTGAAGCCTGGTTACAGATGGAAAGCTTGATCAGAACAATGTGTACCCTATATGACTATGCAGAAATCAGGACCCCGATCGTTGAAGACACCAAGGTCTTTAAACGTGAAAATGACAGTTCTGATATGGTCAATAAAGAGATGTATAGCTTTACGATGGGCAAAGATAACTATACTTTAAGGCCAGAAGGAACAGCCGGGGTCATTAGAAGCTTCGTAGAACATAAGTTTTATGGTTCGATGGAACTGCCAGCAAAGCTTTATTATATCGGCCCGATGTTTAGGCATGAAAGGCCGCAGAAAGGGCGTCAAAGACAGTTTAATCAATTTGGGGTTGAAAATATCGGTCTGATGTCTCCGTTGGCTGATGCAGAATGCATTGCTTTAGGTTATTCGATCTTAAAAGCGTTTGGCTTAAAAAGCATCAAGGTCTTGATCAATACGCTAGGTGATGATGAATCAAGGGCCAATTATCGCGCAGCCTTAAAAGAACATTTTGCTGCGCATCTTGATGATCTATGTGAAGATTGCCGACGCCGTTATGAACAAAATCCGTTAAGGATCTTAGATTGTAAGGTCGATCATGAAAAAGCCTGCGTTCAAGAGGCGCCAAAATTATTAGATTATTTAAATGAAGATTCACGCCAGTATTTTGAACAAGTACTAAAGATGCTAGAAACCTTGGGGATTCCTTATGAGATCGATGATAAGCTGGTAAGAGGACTGGATTATTATACACATACGGTTTTTGAAGTAGTATCCTTGCATGAAGATTCCGGCAGTCAAAGTACGATCTTTGGGGGCGGGCGCTATGACCATTTGGTTGAGTATTTTGGCGGTCCATCTTTATCTGGCGTAGGGTTTGCAATCGGCTTAGAGCGCTTGATGATGCTGATCGAAGCAGAAGGTCATCCTTTAAGTGAAGAAAAAAGCTTGGATGTCTATGTCATGAGCTTACAAGGCTGTCAAGCCAAGGCCTTGGAGCTTGCAACGATCTTAAGAAGCCATGGTTATAAATGTGAAGCTAATCTACAGCCACGCAGCATGAAATCACAATTTAAGACCGTAGATCGCAAGAAAGCGAGATATATGATCGTTGCCGGTGAGGATGAAATTGCTAATAACAGCTATACCATCAAGGATCTGACAACCAAACAAGAATATCCAACGACCATGGAAGAAATGGTTACCGTATTGGATGGATTGATCGAAGGAGAAGAAATATAATGGAAAGAACACATCATAATGGAACCTTGAATCTAAGCAATGTAAATGAACATGTTTGCTTAGTAGGCTGGGTCGCTAAAAGAAGAAATTTAGGCTCATTGGTCTTTATGGACCTAAGAGATCGTTCGGGCATCGTTCAGTTGGTATTTGATGAAACGATCGAAGAGCAGGTAAAGGATGTGCGCAATGAGTACGTCTTACAAGTTGAAGGTACCGTATTAGAACGTAAAGATAAAAATCCTAAGCTGGCTACCGGAGAAATTGAAGTTAAGGTCGAAAAGGTCAAGATCATCAATTCTAGCTTAACAACGCCGATCATCGTTGCCGATGAAACTGATGCTTTGGAAGATACGCGTTTGAAGTATCGTTATCTGGATCTGCGTCGTCCGATCTTGCAACAAAACCTAATGCTTCGTCATAAGATCTGCATGATCACTCGTAATTTTTTGAGCGAGCAGGGCTTTATTGAAATTGAGACGCCGATCCTTTGTAAATCAACCCCAGAAGGGGCAAGAGATTATCTGGTTCCTAGCCGTGTCTTTAATGGTAAATTCTATGCTTTGCCTCAATCACCACAAATATATAAACAGTTATTGATGGTTGCCGGCATGGAAAAATATTTCCAAATCGCCAGATGTTTCCGTGATGAGGATCTAAGAGCTGATCGTCAGCCGGAATTTACGCAGATCGATATCGAGATGAGCTTCGTTGATGAAGAAGATGTCTTTAAAACGGTTGAAAGCTTGATGAATAAGATCTTCATGGGAACAAAAGGCATTGCTTTAGCAAATTTTGAACGCTTGACCTATAATGAATGCATGGCAAAATATGGCAGCGATAAACCAGATCTGCGTTTTGATATGCCAATTCAAAACGTATCGAAGATCTTTGCTGATACAAGCTTTGCGATCTTTAAGGATTGCTTGGCAAATGATGGTCAGATCAATTGTTTGGTCGTCAAGAATGCTGCTGATAAATTCTCTCGTAAGGATCTTGATAAATTACAGGAATTTGTCAAGGTATATAAGGCAAAGGCCTTGGCTTTCTTAAAATATAATGGCGAGTTCAGCGGCAGCATCAATAAGGTCATAAGCGATGATGAAAAACAAGCCTTATTGACAGCATTAGATATTCAAGATAATGATATGATCTTATTTATTGCAGATAAAGCAAAGATCAGCCTTACAGCTTTAGGAGCCCTAAGGGTCAAATTAGGAAAAGATCTAGATCTGATCGATCATGCTGCTTATAAATTCTTATGGGTAACCAATTTCCCTATGTTTGAATATAGCGAGGAAGAAGGACGTTATGTGGCTGCTCATCATCCATTTACTTCACCTAATCCCGAAGATGTTGATAAATTATTGAATGATAAAGCTAATTGTTATAGCCGAGCATATGATCTGGTCTTGAATGGTTATGAGCTGCTGAGCGGTTCGATCAGGATCCATGACCAAGAATTACAAGAAAAAGTATTTGAAGCTATCGGTATGACGATGGAAGAAGCTAATGAAAAGTTTGGTTTCTTCTTGGAAGCCTTTAAATATGGCACACCGCCTCATGGCGGCGTAGGCATTGGCTTGGAACGTTTGACGATGATCCTAGCAGATACGGAAAATATCCGTGATGTCGTAGCCTTCCCTAAAACAGCTAGTGCTTATGACCTAATGAGCGAAGCTCCAAATGTTGTTGATGAAAAACAATTGGATGAGCTAGGCATCAAAATTAAATAAAAAATATATTGTCAAGACTTTTATTTAACTAAAGCTCTTGTTATAATGAAGTCCCAAAAGGAACCAACATATTTCCTACATCATGATATAAGGGAGTCCGGATGTTGATATCTGGTGTTGAAAGCCCGCCTGCTTTAAGAGCGGGGATCCTAAAGGCTATCACAGGACACCCACCTGGCTAAGCTAGGTAAATATCAATTCCTTTTGGGCTTTTTTAAATTAATATTGTCAATAATAACAAAAAAAGATAGAATATTATAATAGTAAAGGTGGTATCAATAATGAATGTATTTTGGACTAGTACGCTATCATTGATAGTAGGATTATTGATCGGTGGGGGCTTAGGCTTTTACTTTACCAAACGCAAGTTTGAAAAAGAATTGAAAGAAAATCCGCCAATCAATGAGAAGATGATCCGCGCAATGTTTATGCAGATGGGCAGAAAACCAAGCGAAGCACAGATCAAAGCGGTCATGCGTTCGATGGGACAATAGGAAGCAAGTTATTGCTTCTTTTATTTTTTAATAATGTAACTTTACTTAAGCGTTAAAATTCGATAAGATAAACATATGAAGAAGTTATTTAAGATGATATTTAAGATCATGGCCTTGCTGTTTATCGTCGCTATGATCGCTATTGGAGCTTTGTTCTATACCGGATATCAAGTATATAAAGACGCTATTGCCGCCAAGCCATTGGAACAAGCGGTAAATGAAGTAATGATGCAAGATGATTATGTTCCATATGAACAGATAAGCAAAAATTTTACTAATGCTGTAGTAGCGATCGAGGATCATCGTTTCTGGTTCAGGGATGGGGTGGATTATATCGCGATAGGACGAGCCTTTGTGGTAAATATGCTAAGTGGCAGCATCAGTGAGGGCGGCAGCACGATCACCCAGCAAGTGGCTAAAAATTTATATTTTAACAATCAAGCGAGCATAACCAGGAAAGTGGCAGAGATCTTTTTTGTTAATGATCTGGAAAGCAGATATAGCAAACAGGAAATCTTGAGCTTATATGTCAATATCATCTATTATGGTGATGGCTATTACGGTATCAAGCAGGCGGCAAACGGTTATTACGATAAAGAACCATCGCAGCTGGATTTATATGAATCAGCAATGCTAGCAGGTCTTCCGCAAGCACCTAGCATCTATCAGCTAAGTAGTGGTTTAGAAAAAGCGCAGAAACGACAGTTACAGGTCTTAAATGCCATGGTATTATATGATTTTATCACCCAGCAGCAAATGGATGAAGCACTGGCAGCACATGAATAAGAGGATAGTAAGATGAAAGAAATTTTGGACAGCATCAGCATGACCCGTTCCCTAAAAAGAATGGCCCATGAAATCGTAGAAAAAAATAAAGGATGTCAAGATCTGGTCTTGATCGGTATCAAGACCCGCGGAGAATATCTTGCGAAAAGGATCGCCAGCTATATCGAAGACTTTGAACAAGAAAAGATCGATTGTGATAGCATCGATATCACATATTGGCGTGATGATATCGAAAAAGATACCAAGACCATCGATATCTTGCATGCCGATGTAAAAGATAAGGTCGTCGTTTTGGTCGATGATGTTTTATATTCAGGACGTACGGTAAGAGCGGCAATGGAAGGCATCATGCATTATGGCCGAGCCGCAGAAATCCATCTAGCAGTCTTGATCGACCGCGGGCATCGTCAATTACCGATCAGAGCCGACTATGTTGGCAAGAATGTACCCACATCTACCAATGAAGATATTCAGGTAAGATTAGCGGAAATCGATGGTACCGACGGCGTTTATATCGTATAAAAAAGCCAAAAGCAAATTGAAAGGGGTTAAAAAAGACTATTTAAAAAATAGTCTTTTTGTTTTATAATTAGAAAGGATAATTAGGAGGAAATTATGAGTACTGAAAAGGTTTTTCAATCCATGGATGGAAATACCGCTACAGCCCATTGTGCGTATGCGTTCAGTGAAGTAGCAGGCATCTATCCAATTACACCTAGTTCACCAATGGCTGAAGTAGTTGACGCTTGGGCATCACAAGGTCGTAAAAACATTTTTGATACAACTGTTAAAGTTGTAGAGATGCAATCAGAAGCCGGAGCTGCCGGTGCAGTGCATGGAGCATTGCAAGGTGGAACTTTAGCAACAACCTTTACGGCATCACAAGGTTTGTTGTTGATGATTCCAAATTTATATAAGCTTTCTGGCGAGTTATTACCTGGAGTTATCCACGTTGCTGCTCGTGCATTAGCAGGACGTGCCTTAAATATTTTCGGCGATCATGAAGACGTTTATGCTTGCCGTCAAACGGGTATGGCAATGCTATGCTCACATTCTGTTCAGGAATGTATGGATCTAGCAGGTGTTGCGCACTTAGCAGCAATCGAAGCTAGCGTGCCATTCATTCATTTCTTTGATGGTTTCAGAACTTCTCATGAAATTCAAAAGATCGAAGTAATGGATCAAGAATATTTGAAGTCTTTGGTTAATTGGGAAAAAGTAGCTGAATTCAAAAAGAATGCTTTGAACCCTCATACTAATCCAGTTACAAGAGGCGGAGCTGAAAACGACGATATCTTCTTCCAAGGTCGTGAAGCTCAAAATGCACATTATAATAAAGTAGTTGATATCGTAGCTAAATACTTAGCTGAGATCAGCAAGCATACTGGAAGAGATTATGCACCATTTACTTACTATGGCGATAAGGATGCAACTCGCGTCATCGTTGCTATGGGCAGCGTTACCGAAACGATCAAAGAAACCGTTGATGCATTATGTGCCAAAGGTGAAAAAGTTGGTTTGGTAAAAGTTCATCTATATCGTCCATTCTCAACTGAATGGTTGAAGAAAGCTTTACCAGCAACGGTCGAAAGAATCGCAGTATTGGATCGCACCAAAGAAATTGGCGCTCGTGAACCATTATATCTTGATGTTCTAAACGCATTGAAAGATGGCGATTATACGATCATTGGCGGTCGTTATGGTATGGGAAGCAAAGATACCACTCCTGCTCAGATCAATGCCGTATATGCTGAACTTGCTAAAGATGAACCAAAAGAAGAATTTACCATCGGTATCGAAGATGATGTTACATTCTTGTCATTAAAACCATTACCAATCGAATTGACCACAGATTATACTTCTTGCTTATTCTATGGTTTAGGTTCTGATGGTACGGTTAGTGCTAACAAGAACTCTATCAAGATCATCGGTGACAATACAGATCAATATGCACAAGCATACTTTGCATATGACTCTAAGAAAGCCGGCGGCGTTACTAGAAGCCATTTACGTTTTGGTAAATCACCAATTCATTCTACATATTATGTAAATAACGCTGATTTCATTTCTTGTTCATTAGATGCTTATTGCTTTAAATATGATATGGTTACACCATTGAAAGATGGCGGTACCTTCTTATTGAATACCACATTCAGCAAAGATGAGATCGAAAACCATTTGCCTAATCGTATGTTAGCTAACTTAGCTAAGAAACATGCTAAATTCTATATCATCGACGCAACAGAAATTGCTGCTAAGATCGGTATGGGCAGAAGAACAAATACTATCTTACAATCTGCCTTCTTCGCATTAAATGAACAGATCATGCCATATGATACAGCAGTTGATCTAATGAAGAAAGCAGCTAAGAAATCATACTCTAAGAAGGGTGATGAAATCGTTCAGCTAAACTACAAAGCTATTGATGAAGGTAAAGCTGGTATCGTTGAAGTAGAAGTTAAACCTGAATGGGCAGATCTACCATATGATACAACTCGCGTATCAACAGGCGATGAATACTTCGATGAACATGTAATGGCAATCAACTCACTAGATGGTTATGATCTGCCAGTTAGTGCTTTCACGAAGAACAATCTGTTAGATGGTTCGATCAGAAATAACGTAGCATTCAAAGAAAAGAGAACGATCGCTGTTCAAGTACCTACTTGGGATCCAAATAACTGTATCCAATGTGGTTTCTGTTCTTATGTATGTCCACATGCAACGATCAGACCATTCTTGTTAACTGAAGAAGAAGTTAAGAATGCACCAATGGAATTCAAGACGATTCCTGCTATGGGCAAAGATGTTGGACACTTGCAATATCGTATCCAAGTATCACCTGCAAACTGCGTAGGCTGTGGTCTATGTGTTACAGAATGTCCAGGAAAAGCTGGAAATAAAGCTCTTAAGATGGTTGATATCAATGAAAAACTTGACCAAGAGCCATTGGCTGATTACTTATTTAAAGAAGTTGAATACAAAACTCAATATTTCCCAACCAGCACGGTAAAAGGTTCACAATTCATGATGCCTTACTTTGAAGTAAGCGGTGCATGTCCTGGATGTGGTGAAACACCTTACTATAAATTAGTATCACAATTATTCGGCCGTGATATGTTAGTAGCTAATGCAACAGGATGTTCAATGATCTACTGCTCAAGCACACCAAGTACTCCATTTGTTAATGACAAAAACGGTGAAGGTGTAGCATGGGCTAACAGCTTATTTGAAGACAATGCTGAATACGGCTTTGGTATGGCGGTTGCTCAAAACTACAAAGAAGCTCGTATCTTATCAATCATGGAAGATAACATGGATAAGGTTGAACCTGAACTTCGCGCAGCATTTGAAGCATATATCAACGCTAATAATGATCGTGAAGCACAAAGAGCTTGCAAAGACGCTATCATCAATGGTGTAAAAGCTAGCGCTAATGAAGCAGTAAAAGAACTATTAGATTTCGAAAGAGACTTAGTAGGCAAATCAGTATGGATCGTTGGTGGAGACGGATGGGCTTATGATATCGGTTATGGTGGATTAGACCACGTTATCGCAAATGATCTAAATGTAAATATCTTATGTTTGGATACCGAAGTATATTCAAATACCGGTGGTCAATCATCTAAATCAAGCCAAGCTAGCTCAATTGCTAAGTTTGCTGCTGGTGGTAAAGCTCAAGCTAAGAAAGATCTTGGTCAAATTGCGATGGCATATGGCCATGTATATGTAGCAAGCATTGCTATGGGTGCTGATCGTAACCAGACATTAAAAGCTATTCGTGAAGCAGAAAGCTATAATGGACCATCATTGATCATTGCATATTCTCCATGTGCTGAACATGGTATCAAAGGTGGTTTAAGCAATCATCAACAAGTTCAAAAGAAAGCAGTTGAATGCGGATATGTAACATTGTACCGTTTCGATCCTCGTAATGAAAAACCATTAACAATTGACTCAAAAGAACCTAATTGGGATAAATTTGAAGAATTCTTGTTGAATGAAAACCGTTTTGCTCAATTGATGAAATTGAAAGGCAAAGAGGTTGCTGAACAAATGTATGCTAAGACCAAGAAAGACGCACAAAACAGATATCGTCGCTTGGTTGCAAGATCACAAGAAGACTAATTTAACATCGATTAATCATTGATCTAAAACGAGCCTCATTATTTGGGCAAAACCAAATAATTGAGGTTCTTTTTTGGCGCAAAACATTGCCCAACATATTTATTACAAAAATATTCAAAGAGCAATAAAGAAAGTTAGTGCTCGAGTAATGCTAATATTGCGCTTAATCAAGGCATAGCAATGTTTGATAAAATATAAGGAAGTTCCTAGTAAAAATAGGAGCTTCTTTTTTTGTTTATATAAAATACATGTTTTTAAAGGTGTAATTATTGGTTGGATTATCTATTGTAAAAAAGAGTAGATATTGCTAGTATGTAGTTAACAATTATAAAAGGGGGTTATTAAAATGAAAAAAGTTATTTTAATGTTGTGTTCTTTCTTGATTTGTTGTTGTTTAAGTGTTAGTGCTGCTGAGACTGATGATGTAAAAGCATGTGAAGCACTTAGCAATGATGAACAGGTTTGTTCAATTAATAAAGATGGTGAATGTGAATGTAAAGATATTTCGACTGTTCCACTAACTGTTGATAGAAATGATGGCGGTGATTAAAATAATTAATGTTGATAGAATTGATGCAAAATTTATAAGAAATATTAGGAAAATCAATGGCGATTCAGGAGAAAAAATATGTAATGAATTAGGAATCAATCTTACATATCTATATTATGTTGAAAGTGGAGAAAAAAGATTATCTGAAGATCTGCTAAATAAGATACTTTCTTATTATAATGTAAATTATAATAAAGATATAAATGTATATAACGAAGCATATGATCTAACGATCAAGTTATATGAAAGCTTCGTATTTAAAAATAATGATCTTTTAGCAAAATATGAAAAAGAATTTAACGAAAAAGAAGAGCTATTTGTCAATTCACGAGGATTTATCTTTAATGATTTGATGATAGCTATTATAAATTTGTTAAGGGATAAAACATTAACAAAACTGAAGCTTGATGAAGCAAAAAAATATTTATCATTATATGATAGTAATATTGCTTGTATTTATGGGGTTATATATGGATTTGGAAAAGGAATATATAAAAATTTAAATGATTCAGGACAAATGCTTTATGATATTTTTGAAAAATTTCCCGTACAAAGCTTATTGCCTTGTGTAAAGGGTATGTTTTATTATCAATTAGGGAGAACATCATACGAAGAAAAAAGATATATAAAAGCATTAAAGTTTTATAATGAGGCAATTTGTGCTTTACAACAAATTTATTGTGTAGAAAGAGTTAATCAAGCTAATATAGAAATTTCAAACACTTTGCTATATATAAATGCTAATCTAAATATGTACAAAAATGATCGTTTAAGAATGTACACATTTGATCACTAATTTGATATACTT
>CALVFJ010000024.1 GCA_944326795.1 uncultured Erysipelotrichaceae bacterium | reverse complement strand
AACAACCAAATAATCATCTTGTAGCTGATAATGATCAATTAATTAAAAATTTAATGCCTTTGCTTAATACTGCTTTCGTCCCCGGCAGTTGCCAGCAATATATCTCAGTCATGGAGGATGGACCTGCTAAAACCATTGCCCAAGCAGAATATCATTATTTTAGTGGTGATCCGCAAAAAACAGTAGAAATTACCGAATTATGTTTGGATCATGAAGACCTTGCCATTCAACTTTCAGCTTATCTGCTTTATACCTATGCTAATCTATCTTTAGGCCAGATCAAGCAGGCTCGCAACGCCCTAGCAACCTTACGTAATAGCTTTAAAACGATCGATGAGATGCCACCTCAATTACAAGCGTGCCAAGCATTTATAAATAGTGCTGCCATGGTACTTTTACATCTTCCATGCAATGACAAAGACCTGATAATCAAAGATTATCTATCTTATTTGCCTGATGGTTTAAAAATGTTTGCTCTTTACATACTAGCTCATCAGGTATATCTTCAAGGTGAATATCAGCGCAGCCTTGGAATCATCGAAACTACGCTCATCTTACAAGAACAGTTATATCCAATACCAGCAATATATCTTCATCTAGTTGCCGTAATGAATCACATCAGCTTGAAACAAAGCGATAAAGCCGCTGAACACTTGCTTAAGGCTTGGAAACTGGCACAACCTGATGATCTTATCGAAGGTTTTGGTGAACACCATGGCTTGTTAGGCGGCATGCTAGAAGCAATCATCAAAAAAGATTGGCCTGAAGATTTTAAGCGTATCATTAACATAACTTATCGTTTTTCTGCCGGATGGCGTAAGATCCACAATCCCGTCACCGGCCACGATGTTGCAGATAATCTTACCACTACGGAATTTTCCATTGCAATGCTAGCAGCCAGAGGATGGACCAATCAAGAAATCGCTGGACATCTTCATATCTCTACTAATACCGTAAAACACTATATATCGATTGTTTTGCAGAAGTTGAACATTCCTACTCGTCATGAGCTTAAAAAGTATATGTTAAAATGATATAATTTTTTACGACAAAATAAAACTTGGGTTTTGCCCAAGTTTTATTTTATAGTTTTGCTTAGTTCAGCAGCTTTTTTATCAAAGTCTTCCATATTAGCTGCCAGATCTTGTCTTAGCTTGGTTAGTGATATTGCTAGACGGCGATCATTTACCACCTGCTTGCCATTTACAAAAACATGTTTCACATCAGCAGCATTAGCGCTATATACCAGTAAAGAATATGGATCGTGCTGCGGGAACATATGAACGCCTTCTAAAGAAACCATGACGATATCAGCTTTCTTGCCTTTTTCCAATGAACCGATCTCTTTATCCATATTTAAGGCTTTTGCGCCTCCCATGGTCGCGATCTTGACGATCTTTTGCGCTGGGAACAAAGAACGATCATGGTACTTGGTCTTTTGTGCTCCAGCAAACATGCGCATCAAACTAAACAGTTCCAAGGTATTGCCACTGCTAGCTCCATCAGTACCAAAGCCAACATCAAGCCCCTTATTTATCATATCCCTTACGGGAGCGATACCTTTTCCTGCCTTTAGATTTGATGATGGACAATGAGCTACTTTAACATGATTCTCAGCCATCAAGCTAATATCTTCATCATTAAGATGGATACAATGCACTGCCAACAAACGTTCATTCAAACAACCGATATCATTTAGCCAGCCAATTGGCGTCTTTCCATAGGTTTTGGCAAAATATGTCATCTCATAATCCATTTCAGCAACATGGCTCATCAGCAAGGTATCATATTTTTCGACGATCTTCATCGCTTTTTGGAAAGTTTGGGCTTTATTGGTATTGGTAGCATGCAAAGCTAAGATTGGTCTAACTAATTCATGATGCTGCCATTTGGCAATAAACGCTTCACCTAAAGCCAAACCTTCTTCATCATTTCTAGCATCACAGCTTGGCTGATCGATCACGCTTTCACCAAGCAAGGCCCTAATTCCCATCTCTTCGGCAGCTTTAGCTAATTCATCTAAGAAATAATACATATCCGCAAAGGTCGTAATGCCACTTAACAACATCTCTGCCATACCATAACGAGCAGCTACATAAGCTAATTTTTTATCCATACATGCATTTTCTAACGGAAATAAAAAACGTCGCAAACGATCTGGACAATCATCGCCTAAAGAACGAAAAGGCATCATTGGTACATGACAATGGGTATTTACCATACCTGGAATGATCAAACATTCACTGGCATCGATGATATCATCGATATTCTCATGATCCTTTGCTGGCCCAACATAACTGATCTTATTGTCTTCGATCACAATATCCCCATGCCGATATTCATGATCACTTTCATCCATGGTCAAGATCCAACCATTTTTTAATAATTTTCTCATCTGGTTTCCTCCACGAGCTTGATGATTTTTTGCTCCTTGGTCAATATCAAGCCTTTATCACTGATCTTTAACGCTGGTGAAACTAGCAATGACAACGTCGAGATCGACATTATCTCATTATCATGTTCATAACCTAACTGTTGCAAAGCTGTCCTTACCATTTCTAGATCATGGCCTAGTTTGCTGATCTCGCAAGATGAAACGATACCACCGATTTCTAAGCTACAGCGTGCAATGATCTGATGATCTTTAACGACCACAAAACCACCTTGCATCTTCAGCAGTTCGTTTTGCGCTATGACCATATCTTCTTCATCATTTCCTAAGACCAGAACATTATGGTGATCATGCGCCCACGAAGTTGCCATCGCTCCTTTTTGCTTAAAGGCATTGGCTACCAATCCATGAGCGATATTGCCATTTTTGCCATAGCGTTCAAAGACCGTCAATAAGCACAGATCTTCACGCTGGATGATGCCATCTTTGATCTTTAACCAACGTTGCTGATGGGCTGTAAAGGTTGAATGCGGTTCGATAGCCATGATATTGCATAAGGCTTCATGACCATTAGCTTTTAACTTAAACATGCTAGCATCCGCTTTCATGCATTTTAATGTCTGCCGATAACTATCAGGAATTGACGGCACCGGTGTTTTAGGCAGCTTGCTAACTTCCGTTCCACGTTTATACACTTCAGCTATCTTAAAATCATTAACATCATCCAACAGGATAAAATCTGCAATCCTACCAGGTGCAATAGCGCCGCGATCTTCCATATGCATCCTTCTTGCTGGCGTAAAGCTAGCGCAATAGATAGCCATTTCTTTAGGCATGCCCATTTTGATCGCTAATGCAACCAACTGATTCAAATGACCTTCTCTAAGCTTATCTGCCATCACATCATCTGTAACAAAACAAAAATATTCATAAAAATTATTAGCGATCAAACAATCAATTACTTCAGGGATCATCGACTTTCTTTGAATTTCTAAAAACATGCCGTTACTGATCTTTTCATAAACGCTTTTCGCTGTTTGCTGGGTATGATCAGCACTAATGCCCTGAAATAAAAATTCTTGCAGCTGCTGTTGGCTGATTTTTGGACAATGACCTTCCAATGGCATCTGCCATCTTTGTTTTTTACATTGCGCTATGATCTTAGAACTTAATGATGCTTTATCATAACATACATCATGAAAGTTCATCACTTCCCCTAAACAGACGATCCGTGGATCATCCAATAGCGACTTTACTTCTTCTACCCCAATGATTCCCCCTGTTGTTTCCAGATCCGGATTGGTAGCTGGCACGCTTGAAGGAATGCCATAGAAGATATCCAACGGTGTTTGCTGAGATAAAAAGAAGAGTATCCCTTCTTTGCCTACGACATTGGCGATCTCGTGTGGATCAGCTACAACGGTCGTTGTTCCATGCGGCAATACAGCATCCGCAAAACGTGAAGGAATACTCATCGAACTTTCTATATGCATATGGATATCGATCAAACCTGGGATCATATATCTTTTGTTGCCATTAATGATGCTTGCTTCATCATCATGGATATCATCAGCGATCAAAGCAAATTTTCCATCTTTAATGGCTACATCAGTAAAGATAAATTGTTTTAAAAAGCTATTGAAGACCCAACAATTTTTTATGATCTTATCATATGCCATGAACTGATCCTCGCTTATCGATTAAGGATACGGTTCCATTGATCGGTCCATTCTGTTAATAATGGATTTACAAAAGTATAATCAATGGTCTTGGCATTTTCTGCTACAGCACCATAAGTAAGGTTCTTAGCTTCATCTTCAGTAAGTTCAACATTAGCGTTAGTTGGACCTTCATTTAATGAAAGGCTAGTAACTTCCTGAAGCTGCTGAGAAATACGCCATTCGATATATTTATAAGCCATTTCCTTATTATCAGAAGAAGCTACGACATCGATCGTATTAAAGTTAGCATATGTTCCGCTTTCTGGTACCATATAAACAACTTGTGAAGCAGCATTTTGAATATTAGGAACAGCAAAGTCACCAACAACAGCCGCTTTGATTTCACCAGCAGCAAACATATTAGCTAGATCAGAAGATTTAGTATAGGTCTTGACAACATTTGGTTTGATTTCTTCTAAAGCGGCAAAAGCAGCTGCTCCATCATCAGCTGTGATATCTTGGCCAGCATGATCGCTAGCAATATACACCATAGCTGGTCCAAAAGTGGTCGTAATATCAGGAATAGCGATAGCTCCAGCTAGATCAGCATTCCATAGATCATCCCATGAAGTAATTTCATAACCTACTGCTTCAGGATCATATACGATACCGACGCTTTGAATAACGAAAGCTGGCCCATAACCGCTTGCTTCTTGCATTGCTTTGGCAGGGGCGATCAATTCTGATAAGTTTGTGATCTTGCTACCATCTAATTGTTCAAATAAACCAGCTTCATAACCTCGAGCAGCTGTTGACTGATTCAATTCGATGACATCGATGCCGCTTTCTGGGTTATTCTCTAATTTAGTGTAACGATCAGCCGCATTACCTAGATCAGTAATGACATCACAATCATACATTTCTTCGAAAGGTTTGATGATATCTTCGTTAACGATATCCTCGCTCAATTGGAATGTTGACACCGTTAAGGTACAACCGGTAGATGCTTCTTCAGTAGTTGATGAACAGCCGCTGATTCCTAGCATCATCGCTGCGCATAGCAGCAGATAAACTAATTTCTTCATGTTCTTTTCTTTCCCTCCTGTTATACTAGAACAATCTTATGAGCAGGCAGACGTAGATTTAGATCCTGACCTGTTTCATACACTTTATTGCCATCACCATTAACGATCAAATTACCGATCGGAGTGCTGACTTCATATTGATAGCTCTTTCCTAAGAAAGTGCGAACCTGAATGATACCCGATACACCATTAAGCGAAGATGGCTCATCAATGATCTCGATATCATCAGGACGAATAGTGATCTTTGCTTCATCCTTGCCTGTTGTTTCCGTTTTAAACGTATAATCTTGCGCTTTATAGGTGCCATCAGCTTGCTTATGAACGCTGATAAAATTCTCAAAGCCAATAAAGCGGGCAACAAATTCCGTATTTGGATGAGCGTAGATATTTTCTGGCGTGTCATATTGTTCGATGACACCGCCATTCATTACGGCTACCCGATCAGATATTGAAAAACACTCTTCCTGATCATGGGTAACAAAGATCGTCGTAATTCCTAACTTCTTCTGCAAACGTTTGATCTCGACCCGCATCTGGATCCTTAGCTTAGCATCCAGATTCGATAAAGGTTCATCTAACAATAACAATTTAGGTTCGATGACCAACGCTCTTGCCAAGGCTACTCGTTGTCTTTGTCCTCCTGACATTTGCTTTGGCAAGCGATCTTTATATTCGCTCAAGCCACAAATTTCTAGCATTTCTGCTACTTTCTTATCGATGGTTGCTTTATCCATCTTACGCATCTTCAAACCAAAAGCAACATTTTCTTTGACCGTTAAATGAGGAAATAAGGCATAGCTTTGGAAAACGATGCCAAAATTACGTTTATGAACAGGAACCTTGGTATAATTTTGACCATCAACCAAGAACTCACCACTTTTGGTATCGATGTATCCAGCAACTACCCTTAAGGTCGTAGTTTTGCCACAGCCTGAAGGTCCAAGCAAAGAAACAAGCTCCCCTTCTTTGATCTGCAGGTTAAGCCCCTCCAAGACGTTGGTCTTGCCATCATAGCTTACACATATATCTTTTAAATCTACAAACGCCATACTATCCTCCTATTTTGCCAAGGCTGAAATGCCTAAGGTCTTTTCTACGATGAACATGATCACGATGGTAGCAAGCATCAACAATACGGATACCGCAGAAACCGTAGGATCATAATTATATTCAACATAGCTCATCAATGAAGCTGGCAAGGTCGTAATACCAGGCCCGCTCAAAAACATCGAAACCGGAATATTATTAAATGAATTGATGAACGCTAATAAGAAAGCCGAAATGATACCGCTAGAAATATTAGGCAGAACGACTTTGAAGAACGCTAAGAACTTATTACAGCCCAAGCTCCAAGCAACCTCTTCGATCGAATAATCAAACTGTTCTAAAGATCCACCAACAACCCGAATGATATATGGCAAGACCACTAAGAAATGCCCCAACAACAATCCTTCAAAAACTGGCATCTTTAATTTGATGATCACAAACTGAAACAAGGCATAACCAACTACGATACCAGGAACGATCGTTGGCGATAAAAAGAAATTTTTGATAAATTTACGTCCTTTGACGCTATAGCGCGATAAAGCATAAGCCGCTGGTATCCCAATGATCAGTGCCAGCACAGTAGCCAAAAAAGCGATCTGCATGCTTAAGATAAAAGCTTTTTTAAATGATTCAGAACTTAAAGCTTTAGCAAACCACGCCAAGGAAAAACCCTTGATCGGGAAGCTGATCGTAGGCTCGCTGCCAAAAGCGGTAACCGCAATGATAAACAACGGAATGAACAAAAAGGCAAATACCAATATTGCAAAGATCGTTAAACCTTTATATCTACGCATCAACCTCACCTCGCTTATCTAATCTAGCTGCTAAGATATTTAATACTTTCATCACCACTAAAGTAATGATGATCATCACTGCCGCTATGACCCCAGCACCTGACCAATCATTCAAGGTCATCGCTCTTTGATAGATCAAGGTCGCTAAGACCAACGACTTATTACCACCTAATAACTGTGGCGTCGTATATGCTGTCAAGGCTCCAGTAAATACTAATACCGCACCTGTCAAGATCCCTGGCACGCTAAGTGGCAAAACAACCTTGATAAATGCTTTTAATTTATTTGCACCTAAGCTTTCTGCGGCTTCCATCATATCATTATCGATCTGATCCATGACCCCTACCAAGGTCATGATCATCAACGGCAAAAATAAATATATCGTACCAATAAGCACCGAAAACTCAGTATAAAGCATACCGATCGGTTGATCGATCACCCCTAGCGCCATCAGCATATTATTGATAACACCATTTTTACCTAAGATATTGATCCAAGCAAATGATCTAACAACTGAATTGGTCAGCATCGGAAAGATCGATACCGCAATCAGGATACCTTTCCATTTCGCATTACAACGAGAAATAAAATAAGCTGTTGGCACGCCCATGATGATACACACGATAGCGGCGATCAACGCGATCCGGATGGTTCTTATCAAGATCTCGATATAATACTCATCCGTAAAAAAACTAGTATATGCGTTAAGTGAAAAACCTTCAGGAAATAACGTTGGCCATAGTATCGAAAATAATGGTACCATCAAGAAAAAGATCAACAGCACGATCCCCGGTAATAGAAATAAATAAGGCATGCTTTTCTTCATTTGCTTTCCCCCTTCTTTATAAAAGTATAAAGGCTTCTATATGATATATAGAAGCCAAGCTCATCTCTAAAATATCATCATAGTCCGACAATTTACGGCTGCCGGGTAGAAACTTAACGCACCATATCTGCGCCATATATGATTGATTTAAAAAACGTTAGTATTATAGCAAATATCAATTTTTTTGTCTACCAGCTCATTACATATTTGCATATATATTTTAACTTATTTCTTTAGCTTTTTCTAGCCCAACCGTAGCATCATCTTTCAGCAATATTATTTCATTATGTTTCAAAAACGCAGCATTCAATTTTATGAAGCAAATGACTTCCAACATCATCTACTAAATAAAATTCGTGCTATAATAGCTTACATATGGAGGTATGAACATGTTTCAAGAAAGAAGAAAACGATTCAGCGATCAGCTAAGCGATGATTCTTTAGCTTTATTTTTTAGTGGCAAAGCACCTTACAAATTAGGTGATGAAAAATATCCTTTTGCTGCAGATCGCAGCTTTTACTGGTTAAGCGGACTAGATAAGGAAAATATGATCTTACTATTAGGTAAATGCCATGGTCAATATTTTGAATATTTATTTATCGAGCCATATGATGAAATATTGGCCAAATGGGTAGGCGGTAGGATCTTACCAAAAGAAGCAGCAGATATTTCAGGTATCACATCCATTTATGAATGCAGTGAAATCTGGGACATTTTAGCATCTTTATTATCACGAAACTTTAACAATTCTTTACAGCTTGATGTTTATTTGGACCTAAGCAAACAAGAAGCTAATCAACAAACAGCAGCAATTAATTTTGCAACCAAATTAAAGGCTTTATATCCTTATGTCTATATTCTTAATAGCGCACCGATCATGGCTAGAGCTAGAATGATCAAAGACGAAGATGAAATAAACAAATTAAAGCAAGCTATCCACATCACCGATCTAGCTATCCAAAACATGATGAAAAATGCTCATGGAAATATCAGCGAAAATGAGCTGGAAGCTCATTTTGACTTTGTCTTAAAATGCAATCTATGCGACCACTCTTTCCCATCGATCATTGCTGGAGGCAAAAACGCAACGATCTTGCATTATGACAGCAATGATCAAATCGTTAAGGATGGTGAAATGGTATTATGCGATCTTGGCGCTTCTTATAAATACCTTAACGCCGACATCACGCGGACCTTCCCAGTAAATGGCAAATTTACACCACGCCAAAGACAAATATATGATATCGTCTTAAGAGGAAACAAAATGATCATGGCTATGGTAAAGCCCGGTTTGACCTTAAGACAATTAAATAATGAATTGATCAGTTTCTATGAAAAAGAACTAACAGCTATCGGCCTATTAAATAATGACAAGACCGTAAACGATTATTACTGGCATGGTGTTTCTCATATGCTTGGCTTAGAAACCCATGATGTAACAGTTGCAAATTACCAACTAGAACCTGGAAATGTCTTTACCATCGAACCCGGACTATATCTTGAAGATGAAAATATCGGTATCAGGATCGAAGACAACGTTTTGGTAACTCCTGATGGATGCATCAATCTAAGCAAAGATATCATCAAAGAACCTGATGAGATCGAAGCTTTCATGGCACAATATAAAAAGTAGCGTAAAGCTACTTTTTTATTTGCTAAAAATAAGATTATCCCCATACTTCTTTTATCTCACTATGAAATGGAAGCGTTATTTTAAAATTATTGATATCATAAAGCGTCAAAGCATCAGCGCGACTAGAATGGTGCGGATAACAAATTCTAATAGCTTTGTTTTCCTCTAGCATCTGGCAAACAAATGAGCCTTCCTTCTTGCGACCGCTAGCGATAATGATCGCTTTTTCACGTAACAACTGTTCAACCAAAAGCTGATTATCAGCTTTTTCCAAATGGGTATCAGCAAGCAATATGAGATCCGCCCGCCTGATATCATTATTCTTTATTGCTTCATAGCTTTGGATAAATTCTTGACGATGATCCTTCTGCATCCAGTTTTGATCTTTGAGCATCTTTTCAATAGCTATCATCATCCGCTTATCGATAGCTATTTTTTCTTTGGCAAAATTGTTCGCTAACAAATACAATAGCTCATTGCCTCTACCATATAGCTGAACCGGCATGATGACCTTGAAACCTTGTGTCAAATATCGTTTGATCATAGCTAAAATGTCATTGCGCATTTCTTCTGCTCTTTGCATCAGTTGATCATGTGCCATGTCGATGATAGCAACATCGGCAGTGATATCTTTAGGTATATCGCAAGCATAAAGCAAGGGATCGATCTGAAAATCTCCAGAATAAAAAAACTTATACCCATCATTCAATGTTAACAAAAACCATAAACTCCCTGGACTATGTCCGCTTCTGCCAAAAGTAACAGCAAAAAATGGTTGCTTATACATTCCTATACCAGTTGCTTTTAAGTTAATGGTCTTTTTATAATGAATATCAGCAAGTTCTAGGGTCTGCTTTGTAGCTAAGATCGTTCCATCAAATCCTTTGGCAACCAAATGATCAACCGCCCCGCAATGATCTTTATGAGCATGTGACAAGAACAAGAAATCGGTATTTCTTGCCTCATCTTCATTTATATTAGGAAAGGGGAATGGATCAGTATCCATGATGCCACAGTCAAACATGATATATCTTTTTGCAACATATTCGATCATGAAGCAACTGCGGCCATGTTCGCCATATCCTCCTTTAATTTTTAGGCTGTTCATATGCATATATCTTTTCAGGAGCAATGCTAAGATAACCCATGGTACTTTTCGCAATGTTTTCATCATGCAAAAAAGTCAGTTCTTCGCCTGCCATCGTTTTAGCTTTGACCCGATATGTTCCGCCTTCAAAGGTTGGCATGATCACTTCGATCGGCATGCTATTTGCCACTGGTTGATAGCTAAATTTACAGTCTTCTGCTCGGAAATAAAGCAACACATCTTTTTCATTGCTAAAATTCAAACACTGAAGCTTAGCATCTTTTACCGATGCTTCTGCCATATCATTATCCTTTGCAATTATCTTAGCACTTATATGATTTCCTGCTCCCAATAAACCAGCAACCACCGCTGTAGCTGGACGCTGATAACATTCCTGAGGTGATGCGATCTGATCGATCTTTCCTTGATTCATAACTACGATACGATCAGCCATGGCAAAGGCCTCTGATGGATCATGCGTGACATGAAATACCGTTGTTTGCAAATCTTTAAAGATCTGTGCCATTTCCGTACGCATCTCGATGCGCAGCTGCACATCAAGATTACATAAAGGTTCATCTAAAAGAATGATCGAAGGTGACATGATCAAAGCTCTAGCAATAGCAACGCGCTGTTGCTGTCCGCCTGATAACTCTGAAGGATACTGTTCCATCAAGCCATTTAGATGCAAAAGATCGACCATCCTCGCCAATTTCTCATTCATCGTTCTTTCATCGGTCTTCTTTAATTTTAAACCATATAAAATGTTATCTTTGGCTGTCATATGTGGCCATAAGGCAAAATCCTGAAACACCATATTTAGATCACGCTTTTCGATCGGGGTGATCTTCTTGCTAGTTGTAACTTCTTTGCCATTTAATATTACTTGACCATCATTGATGTTTAAGATACCTGCAATAATATTAAGCATCGTACTTTTACCACAGCCACTAGGTCCTAAAACTGAAATTATCTCCCCCTTTTTTACTTCTAAGGATACACCTTTCAAGACCTCTTTATTTCCATAGCTTTTATGGATATTATTAAGCTTTAGTATCGTTTCCATATACTCTTACCTTTCCTTTTTTTGCACTTTGCATATTAAGCAAACGTTCTAAGATAACCATGATCGTTATGATGCAAATACCACTGATGATCGTAGCGGCAGCAGCATCACCAAAATGCAGATCATTATAAGAATCTGCGATCCAAACCGGCAAAGTTTCCCAATTAGGCGGATATAAGATGGTCGTGATCGCTAGATTAAAGATGCTACCGCCAAAAGCCGATAATACGGCTGATACAGCGCTATTATGTAGCAAAGGTAATAAAATGGTCCTAATCTTCGTTACGAAGCCCGCACCTTGCATTTCTGCCGCGATCAATAAAGATTCGGGAATCTTAGCCATTCCTGCAAGCAATATCCTATTGATCAAAGGAATTGCCGCTGCGACGACCGCCAAAATTAAGATTGCCGGTGTACCATATAGATGCAAGCCTAAAGGCACTAACCACTTTTGATTCCATACAAAGATATAACCAACACCTAATACGACCCCAGGAACAGCCATCGCAATCAGCGTTGTCATATCGATGGCCTTTTTCAATGGCGTCTTAGCATAGGTCAAGACATAAGCACAACCAAAAGCAATTACCAAGCCTACGGCTGCCGCAATTACTGCTAATCCCAACGAATGACCGATACCATTTAAAAGACTGCTATCGCTAAGCAAGATGTTTCGATAATTATCTAGGGTAAACGAAAATTTTGTAATGCTGATCGCACTAGAAAAAGACATGATCAAACTTGATCCAATAGGCACGCCAATGGCAATTATAACAAAGATCATGCTTAAGACGCTAACTCCACCGCTTTTGAACTTACCAATATTTTTGGTACTACTTTGCTGCGTACCATTATCCAAAAAATCAAAACGTTTGCTGCCTAGCGCTTTATATTGCACAAACATTGCCAACACGATCAGCGCCATCAAGCACAACGATAACACACCAGCCATGTCAAAACGTGCCGGAGAAGTACAAATAGCAGAATATATCGTATAAGGCAAGGTTGGAAAAGAGTAAACCGCGGTAATTGTTGAAGATAAGCCATAATCACCAACCGTATCCATAAAGATCAACATCGCCGCTGAACATAGAGCAGGAAGCATCAACGGCAGCTGAACATCTTTCCAAACCTTAAAGCTATTAGCACCATTCATTCTTGCCGCATGCATCAAACGAATCGGTTCCCATTCTAAAGCAGTCTTAATAGTGATATATGCCATTGGCCATTTACATAAGGTCATGACCGTAACCAAGCCAGGGTATGAAAAAATAAAATCACTCATCCATGTCAAATGCAGCCACGATCTGGCAACACCATTGCCGGCGGCAAAGTATACCCATCCCTGTGCTAAGATAAAACTAGGAATGATCATCAGCGCCCATGCGGTAAGATCTAAGATCCTTGCACCAGCAAACTTATATTGGGTCCTTATCCACGCTAAAATTGCAGCAAAAATCAAGCCACATACAGTTGTACCACTTGCCAATGAAAGCGAGTTAAAAAATGCTTTGCGCCATAAAGGACGCGAAAAGATATCACCGAGAATCGTTAAGTTGGATAAATCAAATTTACTAATATCTAAGCCCGGACATATTATTTGAAAAAGTACCGCAGCCAAAGGCAGCAGTACCAAAACAAATAATATTGCAAATACGGATGTGCTTAGATATGATTCACGATTTTTCATCATTGAGCTGAATAATCGGCAAACCAAGCTTTGATGTCAGCTTCATTCTCGGCACCAAACTGAACATCAGCAACAGCTAATTTAGGCTCATCTGCTTCACGGTCTTCTTTTGCCTGTACGCCTTCAACCGATGGGGTAAAATAGCCTTCATCACCAGCATCGATCAAAGCTTGTTGAACTTCAGGATCTAAAAGAAAATTAATGAATGCTTTCGCAATATCAGGCTGATCAGTTGCCTTAGAAATAGCTGCGACCCTTGTTGATGCTGCTGCACCATCTTCTGGCCAAACGATCGTAATAGGTTCTCCTTCTGCAATCATTGAATATGCATTAGATTCTTGCAACATGGCAATTGACACTTCGTTAGATGCTAAAGCTTCAACAACTTGAGGGTTTTTAGGATATACTTTCAATCCTTGCTCAAACAAGGTCGTAAAATAAGCCTGTCCACCTTCTAATCCTAAAGTATCCATAAAATAAGCTGCTAAAGGATATGCCGGTGCTGCTACGCCTGGATCAGCCATTGCAATCGCACCAGCATATTTAGGATCGGTTAGATCTTCATAGCTTTTTGGCGCATCTTCTTCGCTCCACACATCATTACGGTAAACGATCACTCCTGCTGAATGGGCACCGGTTGGATAAAAACATTTATCTTCAGGAACCAAAGCGCTAAAGAAATCAGTTAAACTAGCCGCATTATCTACTTCAACATCGGTCATCAACTGACCATCGATATCTAAGTTATAAATATCATACATAGAATCCATCCAAACAACATCCCATTGTGGATTTGATTTTTCAGCTTCTATCCTTGACATCGTTTCTGCTCCATTACCAACTACGACCTCAACTTCGTAACCAGTTTTTTCTTTGAACAATTCCGGAATGATCGCATCAAAATCATTAAGATAAACCGTTAGTGGTTCTGCTGCTTGATCTTCAATCGCAACGCTTTGTGTTGTCTCACTAGTTGTTGTTTCGCTTGTTTCACTAGAAGTACAACCGCTTAGCACCAACAATCCGCTTAATGCTAAAAATAACAATTTCTTCATTTTCCTATCTCCTATTTTTAACACTATGAATTCTATATTTTTCATGTTATTAAAATATTAAGGAAAAGTTAAATTTTGATTAATTTGTTATATCTATTATATTTAAAAAAAGTTTATATCTTTAATTCTTTAACATAATTAACAAAATATTATTCTGCTTTTAATGTAAAAAAAGCCAAATAATATAGCCTTTTTATAAGTTGGCACATTATTTGGCTTAATAATTTAATATTGATATCTATTCAAAATAAGCATTTATCAACCGGCCATTAAAGATCCCATATTGCGGTAGACTATCATATATTTCAAATTCTCCCACTACTGTTACTTCGGCATTTAATTCTGGATAATCATCGGGATATACGGCTTCTTTATCAGCTAGGACAAATTCAAATCCTTGCGCACAGCAGGCCATCGCATCCATGACCACGACATTGAAAAAATAACTTTGATCTTGCGGGTTGTTCGTTACGACCAAATTGCCTTTCATGCGGATAGTTTGGCCAGCATATGAGCTTTGATCTTCCATGATCTGACTGACCTGGGCAAAGATCATCGTACTACTTAATGTCGTTAGATCGATATCAACCTCTTTAGACGCTACGTTTTGTTCTTGCTGAGGCTTAATTTCTGCTGGCTGAGGAGATTGATCAATTTTAAAGACAACTGCTCCAGAAGCAGCATACTCGCCATCATTGGCCCCACAGCCGCTCAGCAATAAACATATCAGTAAAAATACGCCTATTTTTCTCATCTTTTTCCTCCGTTCCATAGGCAAACCAGCACATAGACAAACATATCTGCCGCAACGATCGTCGGTCCTACAGGGGTTCCCGCCAAGATCGATATTACTATTCCACTAAAAGCGCATAACATCGAAAGCAAGGAAGCTGCTATCGTTACACTTCTAAAGCTTGTGCATACGCGCATAGCACTAAGCGCTGGAAAAACGATCAAGGCTGATATCAACAATGACCCTACCAGATTCATGGCCAAAACGATCACTACCGCTGTTATGACAGCCAAGATCAAATTATAACGATCTGTGTTCATTCCGCTAGCTTTAGCATGTTCATCATCAAAAGATAAAGCAAAAAATTGATGATAATTAATGAGATATATTAAAATGATCAATAGCGAACAAACAACGCTAATAACAACATCAGTTAACGTTAATGTCAAGATCGAAGTAGAGCCAAATAATGTAGTACAAACATCACCGCTAATATTACTTGATGTTGAGAAAAGACTCAACCCCAAATAACCCAGTGCCAATGATCCAACGGAAAACATCGCAACCAAAGCATCGCCGCTGAGCTGCGCATTATTGCCCTTCTTCAGGATAAAGATCGCACTGATTATGGTAACCACGATGGTAAAAGGCAGTTCATCGCTAAAATGTAAAATAGCCGCGATAGCCATAGCTCCAAATGCGACATGCGATAATCCATCACCCAACAACGAATATTTCTTTATGACCAATGTAACGCCTAATAATGATGCCACCAAAGAAATCAAGACCCCCACGATCAGCGCATATATCACAAACGGATATTGCAAATAGTATAGCAGTTTATCCCATATCACGCCCATGATGATATCTCCATCTGCTTATTTTTGATATAATGCTCTTTGCTCAAGAACATCATCGGCGCTTGCATATCCAAGATATGGGTAGCGTATCTTATGGCCTGCTGTACATCATGAGATATCATGATTATCGTCATATTTTCTTCTTGATGTAATTTTGCTAACATCGCATACATTTGTTCCTTTGCTTGTGCATCCAAACCATTTACCGGTTCATCAACAACCAGCAATTCATTGTCGGCGCATAATGCCCGCGCCAATAACACTCTTTGCCGCTGACCACCAGACAATTGTTTATATGATCGTTTCTTTAAATCACGGATGTTTAAGCTGCGCATGATATCATCCGCCTTTTTTTTCGCCTTTTGGCCATAGAAAAAGCCATGATGATGCACCATCATTCCTGACAAGACAACTTCCCCCACCGTAGCAGGAAATTCTTGTTGAACATTCAGATGCTGAGGCAAATAAGCGATACGGCAATGCTCCTTTTGCCCATCATAAAGCACTTCCCCCGCCAAAGGTCTCATAATACCTAAGATCGTCTTGATCAATGTTGTCTTTCCTGTGCCATTGGCTCCTAAAACACATAGAAAATCGCCTTGAGCTAAGGTAAAGTTAATATTCTCGGCTATCGGCTGACGATAACCAATCGAAAGATCGATACATTCTAAATTCATGAAATGCCCTCAATTTAGCGCTTTAGCCAATGTACTTAAATTATCTTCCATGATTTGCAGATAGGTACAACCCATAGCAAGATCATCAGCATTAACCATTTGCAACGAATTTAATGTTAAGATCTCAACATTTTCTTTTTTAGCAGCATTGATGATCGTTTTTGCAATAGCTTGTTTACTGTTTTCTAAGGCCAAAACATATTTTAGATCCAGCTCATTTATTTTATTGCTTAGCGCCGTTATGGTCGCAAAGCTAGCATCCACATCAGTCGAACAACTAGCAAAAGCGGCATAATGATTAATATCATAATCTGCTAATAGATATTGAAAGGGAAAACGATCGGCAAACACTACCGTATCATTAGGTGCAGCAGCGATCATTTGCTGATAACGCATGTCTAGATCCGCCAATCTATCAAGATAATCATTCATATTCTTACGATAGATATCGACCTTATCTGGCTGTAGATCGCTTAAATTTTCAGCCAAACTTTTCACGATGATGCCTGCATTTCTTAAAGATAGCCAAACATGCTCATCATATTCATGTTCGCCCTCATGTTCATTTTCATGACCATGGATATTTTCTTCATCGTGTTCTTCTTCCTTAAGATGATCTTTTAGCACTTCCATCATTGCTAATTTATTGATCTTATCATTTGCTAAAAGATCATCTGCCCATTTTTCTGATTCTCCACCAACATAAATAAAAAGATCTGCTTCTTTGATCTTGATGATATCTTCAGCGCTAGGCTGATAATTATGCAGATCTGCTCCATTGTCTAGCAGCATGCTGATCTCGATATCATCGACATCTTTGGTTAGCTCTTTTGCCCAATCATAGGCAGGAAAGATCGTGGTAACTATTTTTATCTTATCATCTGCTTCTTTTTGCGTAGGCGAACAACCACCTGCTAGCATGCTCAAAAGCACGACAAAAAGAAGGACCATTATTTTTTTCATCATTATTCCTCCTAAATTTTCTGTTCAAAATATTTTTGATGTTCAATTAGTTAGCTTGATCTTTAACGCGACCAAACTTTTACTAAAACATGCTACCTGCTTATGCAAACAAAACTTATAAGGAATGATCAAAAGCAAGATTTCCCTAAAAACCCACAAGCAATCCACCGGTTTATAAATGTTCCGGCATGTTTCAAGCTGCATGCAGATAATACAATTATAGCCATTACAATCATGATCATGCTCGATCCGCTTTGTAAAAGCACTAAAAAAGATAGCCATGATGACAAATGAAACGATAATGAAGCGATAATATCTTTTATTTGACATATGATACCTCTTACAATTAGCTTATGCTAACTATTATTATAGCTAAATTAATTGCTTTTTTAAACAATAACATGCGTTAATCCCATACCAACGTTGTAAATTATCATTCCGCGATATATTAATATCCGCTGTTTTAAACATTATTTTCTTTGCACATCAATTGTGCAATATTTAATACATGATCCCCTATGCGCTCAAAATCCATCAGCATCTCAAAATAAATGACGCTCCCTAGTTCGCTGCACTCTTGATGATTCATGCGATAAAGGTGATTTTTACGATATTCACGATTCATATCATCCATTCTTTGTTCTAACGATGCAGCTTTTGCTAACCAGATCCGATCATCATCATAAATATGATCTAAAAGATCGATCGCTTCCACGGTGATAGAACGCATCTTATCTACTTCTTGCAAAGTAGCATTAGTTAGGCTTATTTTTTCTTCATGCAATTCTTTGGCATAATCTACGATATTTACCGCATGATCGCCAATACGTTCGATATTGCTTAAGATCAAGAAATATTCGTTCATCGTTCGTAAATTATTTTCGTTGCTATCTATGCCGATCGCCTTAGAAATAAATTTAGAAATATTTTTATTAAAAGCATCGATTCGCTCTTCCCGCTGATATATATGTTCAGCTTTATCGTCATCATACTTTTCGATCAATTCAAACGATCCAGCAACATTTTTACGCGTAGCTTTTAACATTTTATTTACTTCCTGCTTAATGAGATCGATATGGATGGCAGAATTACCAAGGGAATAATTGCTTAACACCAATTCATCATCAAGGTTAGTTTCCTTATCATTTTTACGATCTGGCAAGATGATAACTGCTAAACGCGCAAGATATTGCCCAAATGGCAATAATAAGAGCGTTGTAACGATATTAAATAAAGTATGCATATTAGCAATCTGCGCTGCTGGTGCATCTGGCGTAAAGCTGCCAACGATATCTGCCAACGGGAAAAGCAGACATGCTATAGTAAAGATGATCGTTCCGATGATATTAAACAGCAAATGAATGATCGTCGTTCTTTTAGCATTTTTATTCATTCCGATCGAAGCAAGCACCGCCGTGATGCAGGTTCCGATATTTTGACCAAATAAGATAAATACTGAACTAGAAAACGATATCAAGCCATTATTAGCTAAGGTCTGCAAGATGCCAACCGATGCGCTTGATGATTGAATGATCGCCGTAAAGATCGTGCCCGCAGCAATCGCCAGCAAAGGATTAGAAAATGATGTCATCAGCGCGATAAAAGTAGGTGAATCCTGCAGAGGAGCCATTGCTGATCCCATCATATCCATACCGATGAACAAAACGCCAAATCCTGCTAAGACCTTACCTAAATGATGACACTTTTGATTCTTGATAAACAGCATCATCACCACCCCGACAAAGGCAAAAAGCGGAGCCAGCATCCCCACATCAAGAGCCACTAGCTGACCGGTGATCGTTGTACCGATATTGGCGCCCATGATGATCCAAACTGCCTGGTTCAAGGTCATCATCCCCGAATTAACAAAACCTACGACCATGACCGTTGTTGCTGAAGACGATTGAATAACGGCGGTAATCAAAGCCCCAGCAAGCACACCGATAAAACGATTTGCCGTTAAAGCTGACAAAACTTTCTTCATCTTATTGCCTACAGCACCTTCTAGGCCATCACTCATCATCTGCATGCCATATAAAAATAGTGACAAGCCACCCAACAAGCCAAACAAATAACTAAAATTCATCTTCTTTCTCCCTCATTTTTTTCAAAAGGCAAAATAAAAGACCTCTATCTGCAATTATCAAAACAGATAAAAGTCTCGTTATTTCATATATTAACCGGCTAAAACAGCGTGATGACGATTAATATAACACTTCCTGTGCCAACTACTCCCTTTTACCGTCTAATTTAACCATAATTTTCTGCTAATGTCATCTATTTTTTATATTTTATTTACCAAGCCAAAAAGAAATGTTTACCTAAAGACCCTATAACTTTATCAAGCTATCAACGGTTATTTATTCTTCATATGCACAAATTGATTTGAAAAGATGCATGTTCCGGCGTAATGTCGTAGTATTCCAATCATATGCTTAAATTCTCTGCTTGCTATTTGGAAATATCAATGTGATATCTGCAAATCTTTTTTAAGATTTAGACGTGCAGACAAAAAGCAAACGAAAATACAAATTGGTTACTTAGAGAATTTTATCCTAAAGGTATGGATTTATCAAAAGTCAATAAAGATGAATTGGTCCATCATTTAACCATCATGAATGATCGACCAAGAAAATGTCTTCAATACAAAAAACCTAAAGAAGACATGTTTGGAATATAACTTACATTAGGTGTTGCATTTAATTTGATAAATTATCTGGAGAAAAATGGGGAGATACCGTATCTCCCCTTAACTTTATTTCTTATTTATTCTTCATATGTGGGAATAATAATACTTCCCTAATCGATGTTTGACCTGTTAAGAACATGACTAGTCTATCAACACCGATACCAATGCCCCCGGTAGGTGCTAAGCCATATTCCAAAGCTTCAACATAGTCGGTATCCATTTCGCTGGCTTCATCATCACCTAAAGCTTTTAGTTCCAATTGTTTTTCAAAACGTTGTCTTTGATCGATCGGATCATTCAGCTCACTAAAGGCATTAGCGTATTCCGTACCATCGATGAACAATTCAAAACGTTGGGTAAAACGTGGATCTTCAGCTTTTTTCGCTAAAGGACTTACCTCAATTGGATGTCCATAAACAAAAGTAGGCTGTACCATCTTTTCTTCGCAGAAGGTCTCAAAGAATAGGTTAACGATATGACCGAAGGTCATCTGATGTTTTTCTACTTCGACATGATGCTGCTTAGCTAATTCTAAAGCTTCTTCCGTAGTCATCTGCTTGCTGAAATCAACACCGGTAACTTCTTTGATCGCATCGACCATGCTGATGCGCTTAAATGGTTTTTGTAAGCTGATCGTCTTACCATTCCATTCAAATTCGGTCTTACCGATAGCTTCCATAGCTACGCTATTCAATAAATTCTCACATAGATCCATCATACCATACATATCGCTATATGCTACATAAGCTTCAACGGTCGTAAATTCTGGATTATGTTTGGTATCCATACCTTCATTTCTAAATAAACGCCCTATTTCATAAACACCTTCTAAGCCACCAACGATCAAACGCTTCAATGGCAATTCGGTAGCGATACGCAAATAGAAATCCATATCTAAAGTATTATGATGCGTAACAAATGGTCTTGCTGCTGCTCCGCCTAAGATAGGTTGCAATACCGGTGTTTCTACTTCGATCAAACCTTGACCATCAAGATAGTGTTGGATCGCTCTAATGATCTTAGGTCTTAGCATTGCTACTTTTCGGCTTTCTTCATTCATGATCAGATCGACATAACGTCTTCTAAATCTTTCTTCAACATCGGTCAAACCATGGAATTTTTCTGGCAATGGACGTAAAGCCTTGCTCAGATGGGTATATTCATGAGCCTTTACGGATAGTTCTCCTGAATCCGTTTTTACTACTTCACCTTTGATGCCGACGATATCACCGATATCACTAGCTTTGAAGATCTCATATACCTCTTCACCAACCACACCTTTATTAACGACGATCTGAATTTGACCATCGCGATCCTGGATATGCATGAAACCAAGCTTGCCCATACGACGTTTGGTCATGATCCTACCAGCAACGCTGGCTTCAACATGCATTTCCTGTAATTCTTCTTTGGTCTTATCGCCATATAATTCTTTTAATTGCGCTGAACGATGGGTACGAGCATAAGCATGACCAAATGGGTCGATCCCTTTATCGATCAGATCTTGCATCTTTTGTCTTCTAACAACTTCTTGCTCTGATAAATTTTGTTCCATAATCTCCTCCTTAAAAATAAAAAAAGCACCATTTTAGGGACGATAAAGTTATCGTGGTACCACCCTATTTCATAGCCGAATCACTTCGTCTATCTCATCAACTCTTAGAGTCATGCTTTATAACGCAAGCAACGTTCAGCTCAGGAAATCTTTATTCACCGATATGTTGTTGTTTCTTCTTCCACCATCAAGAAACTCGCTATGAACAAGGATATATCGCTTACTGCTTTTCCTTCAACGCTGTTAATATTTTTGCGCATTTATTATAGCAAATCTTTATATACAACTCAAACAAATTGTTTATTTTATAAGCATTTTTATATCTTATTTAATAAAACTAGCATATAATGAAATTATAAGAGGTGATAAAAATGAATTATATTATATATACCAACAAATCATCCAAGACTGATGCCATCATATCGATCATCATTGGGGCAATTTTGCTATTTATGCCTAGCTTGACCGGAAAGCTGGTCATCATGGCCATCGGCTTGTTATTTATTGGCTTTGGCGCCAGCCATTTATTTACATATTATCGACTAACAGCTAGTGAACGCAATTATCTTGGTTTATCTACCGGGATCATTCCTATCGTTATCGGGATCTTGATCATGTTATTTTGGGATTTTATCTTAGGCTTTCTGCCTTTGGTCATTGGCTTGATCATTATCGTCAATAGCGTGTTTGCCATACCTATGGCCATCGAGCAAATAAAAGCGAAGCACTATCTTGATAGTATCCTATCTTGCATTGCTCCGCTTATCATCGGCATCTTGATCGTCAGCAACGCTTTTGGCGTAGCGACCTTTGCCATCAGTTTATTTGGTTTGGTATTGTTAGCAGGTGGCATCGTCAAGCTGATCAGCTGATTGATGCTTATGAATTTCGGCTAGATAATCACCAAATAGTTTTTCTAGATCAGCGTATGTACTTAAATGCGTACATGCGTTTTTTATTTTGGCGCTGTATGGCATGCCTTGAATATACCAACTAGCCAAGCCGCGCATTTGTTTCATGGCGATCCTTTCGCCTTTGAGATCGCATAAGCGCTTAGCATGATCATAACACATCTGGATCCTTTCATCATAGCTAGGCATCGCATGATCTTTACCTTGCAGATGATCATCTAATTGCTTGATCAAAAAGGGATTACCGATCGCTCCTCGACCGATCATGATGCCATCACATTTGGTATATTCCAGCATGGCAAGCGCTTGTTCGACCGTTTTGATATCGCCATTGCCAATGACCGGGATATCTAAGATCTCTTTCATTTTTTTGACATATTCCCAATCAGCCTTGCCTTCATACATCTGACCACGGGTCCTGCCGTGCAAAGCGATGGCTTTTACGCCAACTTGCTGCAGACCTAAGGCCAATTCAAAACAATTGATCGTTTCCTTGGTCCATCCCAAGCGCATCTTGACCGTTACCGGTTTTTTTACATTATCAACGATGGCTTTTACCAGCTCGATCGCATATGCTGGATCTTTCATCAAAGCGCTGCCAGCTTCCGACTTAACGATCTTATTGACCGGACAGCCCATATTGATATCGATGATATCACATGATGTTTGCTGATCTAAATATCTTGCTGCTGGGATCATCGATTCCATATCATGACCAAACAGCTGAAAGGTCAGCGGATGTTCCGTCTCATAACTTTGACACATTTCTAGGGTCTTCGAACTGCTAAACATCAAGGCTTTATCACTGATCATCTCACTGTAAACCAAACCTGCATTAAAATTATAACAAATCGATCTAAAAGCACTGTTGCTGACCCCCGCCATTGGGGCAATGACGATCGGATTTTTGATCGTAACATCGCCTATCTTAAACATGAACGTTTAAACTCCAAGATGCTCTTCAATTCTTCTTCACTAAAATGATAGATCTTATTGCAATATTCACACTTCACTTCACAACCATGATCTTCAGCGATCATCGCTTGGATCTCATCTTCATGCAAGGTCGAGATCCCGGCCATGAAACGTTCTTTAGAACAATCACAGTGCCATCTCACAAAGCTTTCTTCCGCGATTTCCACATCATTGAACAAAGAACGTACGATCTGTTCGATCGTTAAACCGCTGTCCAATAAATTAGAAATAGGTTTCAGGGTCTTGACCAGGGCTTCGCATGCTTCGATATCTGCTTCGCTAGCATCTGGCATCAATTGGATCAATAATCCTCCGGCGCATTTAACGCTGTTATCGCTATCGACCAAAACGCCAACGCTTACGATCGACGGCGTTTGCTCGCTGACGCTGAAATAATAAGCGAAGTCATCGCCGATCTCTCCGCTTACTAGCTTTACCTTACCGGTAAAATTTTCTTTTAGACCAAGATTGCGGGTAACGCTAAGATAGCCGTCCGTACCTACGGCTAACCCAACGGCTAATTTACCGCTATCATTATATTGCATGCAGATCTCATTGTTGCCAACAAAGCCTTTGACATCGCCATTCTTGCTAGCAACGACCAAACATGTACCGATCGGACCATTGCCATTGATATTGATCGTGATCTTCTCATCATCATTTTTCAGCATCGATGCCATCATGCACGCTACGGCTTCGATCCTTCCCAATGCTGCGCAGGAAGTAGGCCATAGATCATGCTGCAAACGCGTATCCTCTACCAACTTAGTACAATCAACCCCATAGATCCTTACATGATCGTTAAGGGCCAACGCCTTTATCAATTTATTTTCCATTATTTTACCATCCTTATCAATTTACGGTTGATGCGATTCATCATCCGTTTTTCTACTTTTAAGATCTCTCGGTCATAGGTAAACAAGCCATTCATTTCTGTTTCTACATCGCTTAGTTGGGTGTAGATACAACCGCCTAATCCTTTTTGTACCGCCTTGCGGATCTGTTTATCATATAAGTTATAGATAGCCTGTCCTAGTTTTAACTTTTCTTTGAATTTTTTATAACCAAATACCTTTTCACCCATGCTATGACCATATTCTTTATACGCATAACCACCAAATTCGCTTAAGATCTCGATTCGACCATGGCGATCTTTAAAATGCATATAAGGTCCAAAATAAACATGACGGCTCTTGAAGTCTCCACCTTTTTGATCGAACCAACCGCTCGCATGATCGATCAAACGCGTTTGATCGATCTCTTTGACCCTATCGACCCAATATAGACTATCAAACTGGCCCCATCCTTCATTGAAAATGACCCAGCTAAAGATACATGGATGATTATATAGATGATTGATCATGCCCAACAATTCTTTTTCAAACATCGTCCGCGATTTTTCATTATCTCTGCCAAAGGCAGCATAATCATCATCTTTGACCTTAAAACCTAGGTATCCTTTATATTGCACCAGCGACATATCATAATCATTGCCGCCATTGACCATATCTTGCATGACCAAGATGCCTAAACGATCGCAATGATAATACCAACGCTGGTTTTCTATTTTAACATGCTTGCGCAGCATATTAAAGCCCATTTCTTTTACGGTCTGCAATTCATAGATCATCGCTTCATCGCTAGGATATGTATATAGTCCATCACAATTATAGCCTTGATCTAACAAACCGCTTAAAAACAAAGGCTTATTATTCAACATAAACCGGATATGTCCATGGCGATCTTTGCCCTTGCTAAATTTTCGCATACCAAAATAGCTTTTGATATAATCATCAGCTGTTTCGATATAAACATCATACAAAAAAGGATTTTCTGGGGTCCATGGTTTAAAGGTGTCAAATTTTAATAAGATCTGCTTATCTTTGACGATATCCTTAAAGACATCATGTCCATTATCTCTTACCGTTATGACGGCTTGTTCAAAATCACCAAACAATTGGATGAATACGCTGTCATCATCAAATAACGGCGTGATCTTGATATCTTCGATATGTCTTTCGCAGACATCTTCCAACCATACCGTGCCCCATATGCCGGCAGTTGGCTTATACCAAATCGTATCCGGCTGCAGATGCTGCTTGCCATAAGCATAGATGCCTTTATCGCTCCGATCGCTGATCGCAACTATCAAAATATTCTCATCTTGTAAAAAACGGGTAACATCCATGCTAAAAGGTAGATAGCCCCCGCTATGCATACCAACTTCAACGTTATTCAGATAAACCACACATTTTTGATCTACCGCTTCAAAATGCAAGATCGTGCGTTCATTGGTACGCCGATAGCTGAAGCGTTTGCGATACCACAAGACTTCATCATCATGTAGGATCTCCGGGGCTTTGCTTAAAGGCGAACCAACAGGAAAAGGGACCAAAATATTTTGATAATTTGATCCTGGCTGTCCATCTTTTGCTGTGATCTCATATTGCCAAATACCATTTAAGCAAGTATAGCTATCCCTTTGCATATGCATCCGGGGATACTCGCTGAAACAATTTTTGACATCGATCTTTTTCGCCCATCTTGTCTGCATAATTTTACCTATATTAACATGGTATATTTTACCATATTGCTTAAAAAAACCAAAATAGTTGCCTAATATCCTATGATTTTATTTCTTATAAGCTAGACCCGTCTTTAGAACTTCTCACCATTAATTCTTAGAAGTCGTTTTATTTCTTATATATTGATTATGCCGATTTTATC
>CALVFJ010000023.1 GCA_944326795.1 uncultured Erysipelotrichaceae bacterium | reverse complement strand
GGTGCGAATTGATAACAAGGGGCATGCCCCTTGTTATCAATTCCTTAATTCCAGTTTCATTTTACAATACAGGTTTTAAAAATTTTTAAAAAAATTTCAAAAAACCTCTTGCATACCTTATGACATTATGGTAATATAATTAAGCAACGCCTAAATAGCTCAGTCGGTAGAGCAAACGGCTGTTAACCGTTAGGTCACAGGTTCGAGCCCTGTTTTAGGCGCCATTTTTTTTGGCTCGTTGGTGAAGTGGCTTAACACAGCGCCCTTTCACGGCGTCATTCACGGGTTCGAATCCCGTACGAGTCACCAATATTTGCAAGATATCGCTTATTAGCGATTTTTTTATTGATATGTTTGCTGAATATCTACAATTATTTGCTTGCATAGTACAAAAATAAAGTGTATAATATTATGGCAAACTTAATTATGACCCCCTAGCTCAGCTGGCAGAGCAACTGACTCTTAATCAGTGGGTCGAGGGTTCGAATCCCTCGGGGGTCACCATTTTTATAAGCAAATAGCCTTTGTCAAAAGACAAAGGCTATTTTTGTTTTAGTAAGATATGCCGTGCCAGTTCATACGCTTCATCATCAAAACCTTTTTCAAAATCAGTTTTAACATGATATCCGTGGAAAAACCAAAGTGGCATATCATCGAGGATCAACAGCTTATTAAAGCCATGACCCTTGATATATTCGTAGATCTGTTTATTGCGATCATAACCTTCTAAGGTCGTACAACCGATAACTTTACCATTAAATCCCGCTTCCCATAAGATATCCAAACATTGGGGATAATACTCTCGCCATGACGAAGATATAACTACCTTTAGATCAAACTCTTGGCAAATACGTTCTATGCGTTGTACATATGATTTAATTTCCTGATGCATGCAGATAAAAACACCATCATAATCTAAAAACAACAAGTTATCACTTTTTTGCCGTTTATATAACTTAAGCAATGGATTAGCTATCATGATGCGTCAAATTTTTTACCCACTTTTCTTTGGTTATCAAATGATAGGCAAACACCAGTTTTAATAGATCAGTTGCCTGTCCAACCAAATATAATCCAAGATACCCGATGGATGTGAAATAAGTAAATATGCCAACCAACGGGATATTGACCAGCCACATAAAACAGCTATCCATGATCAAAGTATTCTTCGTATCACCACCGCTACGTAAGATAAAATAACATTCGGTCGTAAACATATAAACCCAAAATAAGACGCTTTGTACCCGTAAAAAGTTTGTCGCAACCATGCGAGCATTAGCTGACACATTAGCATATAATTGCGGAATGATAAAAGTTGAACCATACATCAAAACTGCAAATACAAACGACAAACAAAAGCAAAATCCCAATAATTTATAAGCATTAGACCTGCCTTTTTCCAGATCATTAGCGCCAAAAGGCTGACTGATCAAGACCGTACTAGCCGCAGCCATTCCTGCATATAAAACAAAGAAGATATCGCCAATGGTCGTACATATCGAGTATCCGCTCATGACATCTGTTCCGCGTGTTGCATAAAATTTAAATAATGCCGCCATTCCCATCGACCACAAAATTTCATTAGCCGCTAAAGGAAGACCTTTGGCAATGACCTTGCTAGCAACTTCTTTAGGAATATCTAACACTTTTACCAATGAGGTCTTAAACTCAAAATCATTGATCTTCAAGAAATATAAGATGATAGCCAGTTCTAGACAGCGTGCGATCAAAGTTGCAACCGCCGCTCCGCTGACTCCTAAGCGTGGAAAGCCAAAATTTCCAAAGATCAAGCAATAATTTAAGCTAGTATTGGTTATTACCGCTACGGCGCTAGCAATCAAAGGCAGCTTGGTCTCACCTATGCTACGCATGCTAGAAGCAATGCACAAGGTCAAAGCCATCGGCAAGAATGAAAAGGCTGCTATCTGCATATAATCTGCCCCTAAAGCAATTATCTGCGGATCATGGGTAAAAAAGCCTACCACGACATCTGGTATCAGCGTCCCAATAACCAAGAAGACCATAATGATCGCTACAGCACTAACAAGCATGAACCTAAAGGTCTGTTGCATCTTTTCATGATTGCGGGCACCATAAAATTGTGCGATGAAAATTGCTGCCGCATTGATCAGTCCATTGGTACCATAGGTCGCAATGATATAAAAACGATTGACCGCCGCAACCCCGCCTACCGCAATATCTCCTAGTTGCCCAACCATCAAATTATCGATCAGATTTACCGAACAGGTAATGAGCTGTTGCAGCATCAAAGGAATCGCAATCGCTAAAACAATCTTAGAAAACTCCTTATCAAAGCAAAATTTTTTGATACTTAACATCGCATCCCCTCCTTGTTTGTTAATAGCATTCATTATATCAAATTATCATCATATAAGAAAAGCATTCAATCTCGTTATACATCCGCTTTTATCCTTTGCCTACGGCATAATAACGCATACAATATCGGCACGACAAACAAGGTCATGATCGTTGCATAGATCAAGCCGCCAATGGTAACGATAGCTAACGGTGCCATCATCGCAGCACCATCACCAATGCCTAATGCCATCGTGCTAAGTCCTAATATCGTAGTTAAAGCTGTCATCAAGATCGGTCTTATCCTAGTTTTGCCCGTGACGATCAATGCATCATGCTTATCCATTCCATCTTCACGTAATTGATTCACTGTATCAACAAATACGATACCATTATTTACCACGATACCGCTAAGCACCAAAAAGCCCAACATCGCGATAACGCTAAGATCGCTGTTAGTTATGATCAGTGCTAGCAAGCCACCAGTAAAGGCCAACGGGATCGTAAACATGACGATAAACGGAGAAAGCAGATCCTGAAACTGTGCAACCATGATCAAATATATCAGCACGATCGCTAAAGCAATCATCTTAACCAATTCCATCAGCGTTTCATTGATAGTTGCTGTTTCTCCGCTAATTTCATAGCGTATGCCATCATCAAGCTGGATCTTAGTCAAATGATCTTCTATTTTTTTGCCAACCAAGCCAATATTATATCCTTCATCAGCAGTTACATTAACCGTTAAGGTTCTTTGATTATTTTGACGGTTTATGGCTTTAGCTCCCTGAGCTTGTTCGATCGCTGCGATATCCATCAATTTTACATCTGTCGTTTGGGCATCGACAGTACCTTCAAGCAGCATATCTTGCAATGCTTGAGGATCACGCTGCAATTGATCATCATTAACGATGATGATCGGATAATCATCACCAGCGATCGTTACGGTAGTACTGGAAGTTTCATTCGTAAGTCTTTGTGCAATCGCGCTATATACCTGCGCAACCGTTAACCCATAATGCATCGCTGCATTTTTATCAACGATAACCCTTAATTCCTGAATATCGTCTTCTTCACCAACGCTTGCTTCGCTGACCCCTTCGATCTTTTCGATATCATCGACGATGTTTTGTGCATTATCATAAAGCATATCAAGATCATCGCCAAAAAGCACGATCTGCACACCGCTTCCCCCTAAAGCCGAAAGATCCATATTTGAACTGGATATTTCGATCGTTGCCGGAAGTTCTTGCGCTTCTTGCATTATCTTTTGACTGACATCATCGCTTATCTTAGCTGATGTTGTCAGCGCAAAGATGTTGATCACCTTTTCATCGCTTGTGCTCATCATGCTGGTAGCCCCTTGAAAGACCCCAAAATCTGATATTCCTTCGATTGCAATCATTTTATCCATCAGTTTATCTGCCGTTTGTCTTGTTTCTTGTAGATCAGCGTTTTGATCGTTCATCGTTAACGTGATATTAAGCTGATTTGAAGCTACCTGCGGCATAAAAGATGTCCCCACGCTCGCAACCTTAACTACGCTGCCAACCAAAAGCAAAACCGCTAAGCCTAAAATCAACAACTTATGTGCTAAGCTCCATGTCAAAAGTTTTTCATATCCAGCAACAAACTTATCAAACCATGGATGAGCAATCGTTTTTTGTGTTTTTTTCATAAAGCGGCTCGCCAACATTGGCACGACAACAACAGCAATCAGCAAGCTTGCAAGCAAGGAATAAGCAATCGTCAGCCCCATATCGGTAAATATCTGTTTAGCGATACCGCTTGCAAAAACGATCGGCAAAAATACACAGATCGTTGTCAACGTACTGCTGGCAATCGCACCTTGGACCCCATTGGTCCCTTGAACGATAGCCTTGGTCAACGGCAAGCCATCTCCTTTTAAACGATAAATATTTTCGATCACAACGATCGAATTATCAACCAGCATGCCTACCGCTAACGCTAGACCTGATAGCGAAACAACATTTAAGGTAACACCGCTGAAATACATCAGCACTACCGCAAACATCAAGCTAACCGGAATAGCTATGCCGATCACCAAGGTTGATTTCCAATCTTTCAAAAATAACAATAACACGACGATTGCCAAGATGCCGCCCTGCAAAAGATTGTTTATCACGGAATCCACTATCATATTGATATATACGCCTTGATCAAAGAACACGACCGCGCCTATATCACCTTCAGATGTCAGATCAGTTATTTTTTCATTTATCTTTTCGCAGATTGCGCTCGTACTTGCAATGCTTTGTTTTTCGATCGTCATGATCACGCCATTTTGACCATTGACCTTGGAATAGAGCTCTGCACTATTATCGGTAAAATCTACATCAGCTAGATCGCTCAGCTTAATTTCCTCCAAGCCATCGATCGGCAAGCTCATGACCGTTAAATCAGCAATTTCCTCAATGCTTTGAAATCCTTCGCCAACTTTGACCAAGATGCTCGTATTATCATCTTGTGTAATGGTACCTGCAGGCATCTCAAAATTTTCTGCCATCAAGATATTTGCTATCATGCTAGGCGTGATAGCTCCCGTTATATCCGCTTCCTCATAAGCTTTAGCTTTGGCATCAGTTAATTGCTGCTGTGCCTCATCCAGTTGCGCTTTTGCACTATCAAGCTGAGTTTTTGAGCTTAATAATTGTTCCTTAGTTTGACTTAAAACATTTTGTGCATTAGAAAGTTCGATGCTCGCCTCGATCTTTCCTTTTTCTAAAGCCGTCTTGGCTTCATTCAATTGAGCAATCTTCGCGCTTAATTGCTCTTTGGCCATTTTGGCACCGGTAATTTCCGTTGCAATGTTTTGCAATTCAATTTCAACATTTTTGATCCTATCACTATTTGTATCAACTATTGTCTGAAGCTCAGCTTTCAATTCTCCAACATTTTGCGCTTGAAAGCTAATGCCCGCTTGCTTTAAAGCGGCAAGCAAAGTTTCAACAGTTGGATCATCGATAGGCATATCATCATCTAGAGCCGTTATCGCTGATATGAGCGCTGACAATTGCTCATCCATTTTTGTCAGCATTTCTTTTTCTGCTTTTAATGCTGCTTGTGAAGTTAAAAGATCGCTCTCATTGGCAGCTATTCCTTGCAATTGAGCATTGGCACTATCTAATTGAGCGCTTGTTTGGGCCAATTTATCAATTGTTTCTTGTTTGCTTTGGTCAAAATTAGTTTGACCACTTTCTAACTGTTTCAATCCTTCATAGATCTTAGCCGCCGATTCATCAAGCTGAGCATAGCCATCATTGATTTCTTTTTGCGCTTCATATAATTCACTATCAACGCTAGCTAATACCTTATCATTTATCTTATCGATCTTTGCTTGATCCAAACGGATCTCCACAGTTTCTTCTAATAGGCCAATCGAAGTTACGCTGGCAACCCCTTCGATCTTTTCAATTTGTGGCAAGATATCATTTTCATACATTTTGCTAAAACTCTCCAGATCTTGACCATCTTTAGCATAAAAGGCAACTTCCATGATAGGCAACATATCAGGATTCAAGGACATAACGATCGGGCTTGCCGTGCCATCTTCAAAATATCCTTTGACCATATCGATCTTAGCATTAACATCGATCAAAGCACTATCCATATTCGTTCCATCAGAAAACTCCAGCACGATCATCGACATATCATCGCTGGAACTGCTAGAAATATCATTTAAGCCGGCAGTCGTTCCCAAAGCTGACTCCAAAGGCATCGTCACGCTCTTTTCGATCTTCGTGCCGCTAGCGCCCGGATATGCCGTATATACAACCATATATGGCAGTTCCATTGCCGGCAACAGATCAACTGTCATGTTAGTATATGCTATTGTTCCTAACAGCAGACATATTATTACTCCTACAATTATCGTATAAGGCTTTTTTACGCTAAATCTTGCAAACATAAAACTCCCCTTTTCGCCTATAATGATAGCATAAAATCACTGTTTCTTCGTCATTCCATAGACATCCTGCTGATAATGTATATTATATTATTTTCAATTGACAAAAAAATATTTTAAGCATATGATATTAACATATTAAGCAAATACAGCGATATGAACTAGTACATATATCGAAAGCATCATAGAGAGATCATGGTTGGTGTAAATGATCATGCAAGATATATCGAATTCCTCATTGAGTAGGACCTTTGAACCAGATAAAGTAGGAGGTCACGTTTAACAAACGTTATCTTGTTAAGCCATGATGGTGGCTGCAGAGTTCGATATAGCAATATATCGATAAAATAAGGTGGTAATCGCGATACAGTTCGTCCTTTGGATGAACTGTTTTTTTGCTTTAGGGGAGGATAACATGAAAAAAATTTTAACTATCTTGCTAGTCATGCTATTAACAGCATGTTCTAGCCAAAGCAACCAAACCGTCGATGAAGATGCGATCCATATCGGCGTGTTGCAGCTAATGGAACACGAAGCTCTTAACAATACTTATGATGGCTTTGTCGATGCCTTAAAAGACAACGGATATGAAGAAGGAAAAAACCTTGTGATCAGCTTTGAAAATCCAAACAATGACAAATCAACATTAGCAACCATGGCGCAAAAATTAGTAAGCGAAGACAACGATCTGATCTTAGCTATTGGAACGGCTGCCGCCCAATCTTTGCAGCAGGAAACCGATACCATCCCTATCCTAGGTAGTGCCATAACTGATTATCAAGATATCGGATTAGTCGAATCAAACGAAAAACCAGGCAAAAACATTTCGGGCAGTTCTGATTACTGCGATATGGCAACACAGATGGATCTGGTTGAGATGATCGTTCCTGATATCAAAACTATCGGCTTGCTTTATACTTCAAGCGAAGAAAATTCGATCATCCAAGCTCAGCAGATGCATCAAGAATGTGAAAAACGCGGTTGGGAGGTCGTTGAAAAAACCATTTCGGATCTTACGATGGTCGACGATACGATGCAATCATTCATTGGAAATATCGACGCTCTATACATTCCTACCGATAACCCTTTAGCTTCATCAATGGCTTCCGTGGAAATCGTCGCTAGCGAAAATAAATTACCGGTCATCGTTGGCTGTGATACGATGGTCGCTGATGGCGGCTTGGCAAGTATCGGTGTCAATTATTACAACCTAGGCTATCAAACAGGGCTTAATGCTTTAAAGATCATCAATGATGAAACGCCGATCGCTGAAATGCCAGTATATTTTATGGATAGCGAAAATGCTGATATTTACTACAATTCAAAGATCGCTGAAAAAATGGGTCTAGAATTACCAGCAGAAATTATTGAAAAAGGAATCGATGTTGCAAAATAACCATTGACAAAAAAAATAACTTTGTCTAAGATAAATACAAGAAATAAAACGCTAAGATCTGAAATAGTAATTATGTCACTTAACTTGCAGAAAGGCTGTGGTTGATGAAAACAGCTAGTAAGCCATAATGAATACATCAGGGATGCGGGGTTTCTGAACTTCATCAGTAGGAAATCACGAATAACGCCCGTTAACGTGTTGGGCCATGATGGTGGCTACTAAGGTTGATATAGTAATATATCAATAAATTAAAGGTGGTAACGCGATACAACTCGTCCTTTTCAAGGACGAGTTTTTTATTTCTTAAGCAAAGAAAGGAAATCATATCATGAAAAAATTATTAGCTTTAGCATTATCATTATGTTTATTAGCCGGTTGTTCCGCAGGCAACGATTCACAAAACACCACTGCCGATGTCAAAGAAATCGGCATCCTTCAGCTCATGACCCATGATGCGCTCGATAAAGCTCGCGAAGGTTTTATTGATGCTTTAAAAGACCAAGGATATGTCGAAGGGGAAAATTTAAAGATCAATTATCAAAATCCTGAAGCTGATCAAGCAAATCTTTCAACTATGGCTGATACGCTGATTGCAGATGATCCAGATCTGATCTTGGCCATCGCCACTTCACCGGTTCAGCAATTGCAAAACATCAACGATCACACCCCGATCTTAGCTACTGCTGTTACGGACTTTGTAGCTGCTGGTCTAGCTGAATCAAACGAAAATCCTGGTGGTTTGATTGCTGGAGTATCTGATGGCTTTCCTGTTGATACCCAACTTGATCTGCTATTAGAAGCTACCGAAGTTAAGACCCTAGGCATCTTATATACTTCAAGTGAGCCAAATTCCCAGATCCAAGCTGAACAAATGGCTGCTGAATGTGAAAGCCGCGGTATCGCAACCATCATCAAGACCGTATCAGATAAAACGATGATCGATGATACCATGCAATCTTTCATCGGGCATATCGATGCTCTATATGTTCCAACTGACAATAACATTGCTGCAGCCTTTGCTAGCGTCGATATCGTCGCTACCGAAAATAAGATCCCTGTTTTAGCAGGAGAGAGCAATGTCGTAAAAAATGGCGCACTATTATCACTTGGCGCTGATTACTACAAGATCGGTTATCAAACCGGAGAAATGGCAGCTCAGATCCTTAACGGCGAAAAAACCATCAGTGACTTTCAAATTGAATTTCAAGAAGATGTTGATGTTTACTACAATTCAAAAACTGCCGAAAAACTAGGTCTTGATCTGCCACAAAGCATCATCGATAAAGGCATTGATGTTGCAGGATAAAAAGGAGAAAAAACAATGAGTTCAATATTAACATCCGCTGTTTCGCAAGGACTGCTTTGGGCTATCCTTGCGATCGGCATCCACATCACTTACCGCATCCTCGATATTTCTGATCTTACAAGCGAAGGATCATTTACCTTAGGTGCGGCCGTATGCGCTACGGCTATCGTAAATAATATTCCTCCTATCTTAGCCATCTTCATGGCTTTGATATCTGGCAGCCTGGCTGGCATGATTACTGGCTTGCTGCATACCAAGCTGCAAATACCTTCCTTATTAGCCGGGATCTTATCAATGACTGGCTTGTATTCCATCAATCTGCGCATCATGGGCAAAGCTAACATTCCCCTTAACATGCACAGCACCTTATTAACAAATATCAAAGAATTATTCAATCTAGGCAAAGACCGTGATGCCGCCATTTTTTTGGGGATCATCGTTTGCGTCATCGTCATAATCTTTCTAGTATGGTTTTTCAATACCGAATTTGGCTATGCTATCGTCGCAACTGGTAATAACGACAAGATGATCCGCGCCAACGGTATCAACTCCGATATCACCAAAATTGCCGGTCTGATGTTGGCTAATGCATTAATTGCCTTAAGCGGCGCTTTGGTGTGTCAATATAACGGCTATGCAGATGTTCAACAAGGTATCGGTGCGATCGTAATTGGCCTTGCCTCCGTAATCATTGGTGAAGTTATCTTTAGAAACCGTAACCTGATCACAAGCTTGATCGGCATCGTCATCGGTTCTATCATCTATCGCTTGATCGTTGCTATTGTCATCAATAGCAATTATGTCAGCGCAAATGACATGAAATTATTTACAGCTATTATCGTTGCGGTAGCATTATATGTAGCTAACGTAGATTTCAAGAAAAAAAGGAGACCAAAAAAATGTTAAAGATCGAAAATTTATCAAAAACATTTAATGCTAATACCGTTAATGAGAAAAAAGCCATCCAAAACTTAAGCATTACTATCAATGACGGCGATTTCATCACCGTCATAGGCGGTAACGGTGCAGGAAAATCAACTTTATTAAATCTGATTTCTGGAACCTTGCCATGCGATGAAGGCAAGATAACGATCGATGATATCGACATCACCAAACAAAAAGAATATAAACGCGCGGCTTTCATCGGCAGGGTCTTCCAAGATCCCATGACCGGAACTTGTGCTGACCTTTCCATCGAAGAAAACTTAAGCTTGGCTAAACGCCGTGGTAAAAAACGTACCCTGCGCCTTGGCCTTACTCCTCAGGAAAAGAAAGAATATAAAACGTTGCTAGAGTCCTTAAATCTTGGCCTTGAACACCGTTTATCCAGCAAGGTCGGCCTTTTATCCGGCGGACAGCGCCAAGCGCTTACGCTGCTGATGTCCACGTTGGTCAAGCCCAAATTATTATTGCTTGATGAACACACCGCCGCACTTGATCCAAAGACCGCGACAAAAGTTCTTGAACTAACGACCAAGATCGTAGAAAAAGATAAACTAACGACCTTGATGATTACCCATAATATGAAAGATGCCTTAAAATATGGCAACCGCTTGATCATGATGATGGATGGAAAGATCATCCTTGATATATCAGGTGATGAAAAAAGCAAGCTAACCGTTAATGATCTGCTGAAAATGTTTGAACAAGCTACTGGCGGCGAAGTTGTTAACGATAGAATGTTATTAGCATAACAAAAGATCCTTAAGCTATTGCTTAAGGATCGATTTTTTTATCATGGTGGAGCTTAGGAGGATCGAACTCCTGACCTCCTGCGTGCAAAGCAGGCGCTCTCCCAGCTGAGCTAAAACCCCATGTATTTATAATTCGATGGTGGGCCTGAATGGACTTGAACCAACGACCTCACCCTTATCAGGGGTGCGCTCTAACCACCTGAGCTACAGGCCCATTTGACGAAAGCTCCATCGAATGCCTATTTATAATACCACCAACCATAATTTAAGTCAAATATATTTGGTAAAAAATTTTTCATTTTTGTATCAGCATATAGCAATGACCTCCAAGCTCTTGCTTCTTATGATGGCCATAACATCATAGATCCTTTAATTGACAACATAAAATAATCTAATCATACATTATAAAAGTTACAAAAAGGAGGATCGTTAATGCCTGCTGATATCAAACATACGATTGGAGCTCGGAAGATTCAAATAATTTAGACGCCATAGTTCATACTGTTCATCATTTGATCACCGAAGGAAAATCACTAACGTAATAAAAAAGATTATTTTATTAGCCAAGTTAATCAATTATTTTTTGTGTCTATACACTTAACACATTTATAAAAAAATCAGCTCATGTCAGCAGATCATTTTTTATCTTAGTCTCCCAGCAACTAACATAATATTTGTAAGGCCATTTATTCTATGGCACCTGCGATACATTTATCAAACATATACATTTCTATACTATTTATTTTTCGTTGACCATCAACAGTAAAGGTATATTTAACAATCGTTCTATATCCTAACCCCTTATATTCGATCAGCCCAGTTTCTTCATAATGACCGATGTTAAATATAGGTTCCCTAAAACTTTCAACTCTGTTTATATCAATAGAAAGAACAGCAAAATATAATGTTGCTAGAACAATAATGACAGATAGCACAACTTTTATTGTTTTCGTACAAAACTTTGCAACTAAAAGCATCGCTATCAACAATAAAACAAAAATTCCTATCATAAGATGTCTCCTTATAAATCGATATTTATAGCATATATATCAAAAAAACAAATAACTTCTAATTATGATTGTATCATAAAGTTTATCACGCTCACTCCAAAATAAAAGATCACTCTTTCTGTTAGCCTAATATACCTTATAAAAGAAGATTGGCTTACTTTTTAACTTAGAAAAAACGTCAAATAAACAAGTCAAAATAAAAACGCCCTTCAAGGCGTTTATATCAAAACGATAATTAATAAATAAAATGGTGGAGCATACGGGGCTCGAACCCGTGACCTTCACGCTGCCAGCGTGACGCGCTCCCAGCTGCGCTAATACCCCATAACCATAATCTAAAAAAATGGTGGACGCTAAGGGACTCGAACCCCTGACCCCTTCCACGTCAAGGAAGTGCTCTCCCAACTGAGCTAAGCGTCCGTCTGGATTATGATATCATAATTTTACATAAAAATAAATCACTAATTTATATTTTTAAAAAAATCCTTAAGCAATAGCTTAAGGATCAATTTTTTATCATGGTGGAGCTTAGGAGGATCGAACTCCTGACCTCCTGCGTGCAAAGCAGGCGCTCTCCCAGCTGAGCTAAAACCCCATGTATTTATAATTCGATGGTGGGCCTGAATGGACTTGAACCAACGACCTCACCCTTATCAGGGGTGCGCTCTAACCACCTGAGCTACAGGCCCATTTACTTACGTATTCCATCGAATGCCTATTTATATTATCATCATTAACTATTGACGTCAAGCATTTTTTTGCCAAATTATTAATTTTTTTATCGGAATCGCTATAGAATCAAAAAAATCATCGCTAGCATCTTTGATCATGACAGTTTGATCATTGATCTTTGCAATAAACAAAAAATAATTTCCTCTATCTTGTCTTTGAACATCATGTATCTTAATAGGACCATTCTTGACGATGTCTTCAGGACGTATAGCAAATGTTACCTTGCCATCTTCATATTCTTTTGATAATTGGATACACTGATCAGCAAAATATAATCCTTTATTTTTTATATAACCTTCAAAGAAGTTCATATCACCAAAAAAGCTTGCTACGAAAGGATTTATCGGCTGATGATAAACTGCTGATGGTTTGGCAATTTGAACGATTTCCCCTTGATCCATAACGATCAAGGTATCCGCTAATTCAAACGCTTCTTTTCTATCGTGAGTTACATATAAAATCATTAAATTTAATTCTTTCTGCAGCGCTCGTATATCTTTTATCAATGATTGCTTAAGCTGAGCATCCAAATTATTAAACGGTTCATCCATCAAGATCAATTTACTTGGTTTACAAATGGCTCTAGCAATGGCAACCCTTTGCTTTTGCCCACCTGATAGGCTTGAAGGGTATCTATCTAACAAATTAGCGATACCTAGCATCCGGGCTATTTTTTCAACCCTTGATCGTAACTGATCCTTTCCCATGGTGGCATGATTACCATAAGCGATATTATGAAAACAATTCATATGTGCAAACAAAGAAGGATCTTGAAATACAAATGAAATATCCCGCAATGAAGGCGCAAGCTCATTTACCGTTTTACCATTGATGATTATTTGTCCTTGATCACATTTTTCTAATCCAGCAATGAGCCGCATCAACGTTGTCTTGCCACAGCCGCTAGGTCCGATGATTACGGCAAGCTGCGGTATTTCCAACTGGAGATTTAGTTTTTTTAACGCTTTGATCTTGTTATCGTAAGTTTTATCAATATCTATCAGTTTTAGCATCTTATCTTTCCTTTTCTACTATTTTAAACCAAATCAATAAATTTTTTTAGGAAAAAGATCATTTCAAGTACATATATAGCTATAACGAAAGGAAAAAAGCGATGAAATCGAGAGCACTTGCCAAATGCACTGTCGGCGAACTTATTGAAATAACACATATCTATGGCTGTGATAAATTTAAAGATCTGTTGAAGCAATTTCACATTGATATTCACGAAAAGATCCAGATACTTGAAACTACTAATAAGATCGTTTTCTTAAATAGTGAAAATCAACAATTATCTTTAGGACTTTCTGAAGCATATGATATTTTTGGCATCAATATCAACGAATATCATCAACTTATCAACCAGCAAAAAAGAAAAATGTTATATATCGTTAGCAGCATGGCCATCACATTGGTAGCAATTAGCGCAGCTTATATCATATACAACATAAATATGATCACTTTTTCATTGTCTGTCCCGCAAATAACTATCGCTTATGGCTCAAGCTTTGATCCTTTACAATATGTTAAAACTGTAAATAATGCCGAATTGATCCTGCCAAAGCTTGAGTATGAAGATACCGGAAGCTACCCCTTAACTTATATCGCCAAAAATCATTTTAATGAATGTGCGCAAACATTGATCGTAAATGTCATCGACGATCAACCGCCAACAATAGAATTATCCGCAGAAGAAGTTATCTATGATGATGATCTACAAAATTGTGCCTTTTATGTCAAAGCAGTGAAAGATAATGTTGATAAAGATCTTTTAGCTAAAGTAATTTGTTCAAATGAACTTCATTTTACAGATAACACCGCCTACTACGATTATCAGGTCAGCGATTCATCAGGTAATATAGCCAAAGCTCAGCTTACCATCATCAAACAAGCAGAATCGCCTTTAACCCCATCAACCGCCACTTTAAATCAATATCCAGCATATGATACCGATGAAGCCAAGCCCTATATTAGTCCTTTGCCACCACCAAGCGAATCATATGTTGAAGAAATATATGAAGAACATTATCACGAAGAAATAACATATGACGAAGGAGTACTTGTCAGCTATGAATAGAAAGATCCGCAAACCTATCAAATTTTTATTATTCATGATAATTTGTCTTGTTTTTTTGCCTTTTATTCCTTGCAAACAAGAATCATCATCGCTTTCATATCAACATACCAGTTTTAAAACTCTTAGTACCTTAGAAGCATGGCAAAAGATCAACCCAGATATCTTCGCGCTTTTGCAATTCTCGACCTCTGACATCATCCATCAGATTCCGATCATCTATACCGACAAAGGTGATCACTATATGGTACATGATCCTTTTGGAAACTATGATACCATGGGCAGCGTATTCATGGAAAAACAGCTCTGTCCTATCGATGATTCTAATAACTTCATCATAAACGGCCATTCATCTAAAACTAAAAATTGGAATTTTACCTTCTTAAAAAATTACAGCGATCAAGCCTATTTTCAAGAAAACCCAGAGTTTTTGTTTATAGATGCTAAAGGTACTCATCAATATCGCATCATCAGCTTTAGCGAGTATGATCTAGATGATCCATCAACATATCTTGATTGGCATAATAATTATTTTGCTTCCTATGAGCAATTAAAAACGATGCTAGATGCTACCCTACCTTATGTTATCAATCGCATCGATGGCTTTTATTTTCAAAATCAGCAGCTTATTACTTTGGTTACATGTAATATGCAAAAACCTAATGCTCGTTATGTGCTGCTAGCCTATGAGAACACAGAAAGGAATCCTTCATGAAAAAAATATTAATTTGTTTCTTGCTTATCTTATCAAATATTTCTAATGTCCGTGCTATCGAATCAGCCCCAACTTCTGTTCCTGATCCAATAATTTTAGAAGAAATCGAAACGCCAACTGAGCCATCAATCGAAAATACGATCGTTCCAACTTCCACCCCTGAAAGTGAAGTCATGTCAACCACACTGCCAACCGAAAGTCCCGACAGCGCTTTATCGGTGTTGCCCGCAGCATCCAGCACTCCAGCAATTAGTGACCAAGAATCTAATTATTCTGAAAACGACCAAGATCGACCTTTATTTTTAGAACCAGGAACATATACGTATCGCAATATGAAATATACGATCACAGAGCTTCAAGCATCTTTATCTTCGCCGGTGTTAATGCAAGCCAATAGCACCAATGTACAGCTACAGCGTGAAAAAAGGATTGCTCGCTATGAAAATATCAAGCAAGGCGGATATGAATACATTTCAAAATTTCTTTTAGATGGCAAGGTAGGCTATTGTATCGAACCCTATGTCCTTGTTATCCTAGATGGCAATGGCAACGGACCGCAGTATAGCATCCAACCTAGCGATCTAAGCAACGAAACATTAAACATCGTAGGCCGCATCATCCATTATGGTTATGGTCATCCACTTACGGGCAGCAGCGATGAAAGTTACCTAGCAACTCAGTTATTGATATGGCAAATGATCTGTCCAGCGGAATATCAAGAAATAATAAATACCCTGCAATGGTGCGAACCGATGGATCAACAATGCCCAGCAGTTAATGGAACTGTTGATGTTTCAGCAACGATGAATAACATCATGAATCTTGTAGAAAACTATGACACAACCCCAAGCTTTGCAGGTCAATGGCATGAAACCATAACTTATGAACTTGATTGGGACGAGACCTTGATCTTAACTGATGATGGCTCGACAAACCTGCACCAACCGGGCACTCCGGTCCTAGACTGGTTTGAAGCATTTCCCCAGTAAAGCCATGATGGCATAAATATCAAGCAAGAAGGCAACGTTTTAAAAATCGATATCGACGATCTATACTATGAAGGATACGATAGTGAAAAAGGAAAGGCCTTAACCTTCAAACGTAAAGATCAAGGATATCAGTCATGGCTAAACAATATCTTGCTTTATACTAGTGGCAACAACCAAAAGCTCATGGGAATCTCCTTTGAAAATCCCACTCCAGCATATACGCTCGCTTTCAAGCTAAAAACCGCTGATATCGAAATTGAAAAGCTTGACGAATATCAGCAAAGCCAAAATTTTAGTGCTGGAACCCAGTTTGTTATTGGTTGGGTCGACGATCCTGCCCAGCAATATCGATATAATGGCGGCAAAGACCAAAACTGGGAAGAACTTTATAATTTTCAAGTATCGATCGACCCTGACAAGTACGGTAGTTTTAATTACGTTAATGGCAATAAGACATACTATCCGATCATGAATGAGGATGGCAGCAATATCAGGATATTTACCGTTGGTGATGATGGCTTAGCACATATCAACGATCTTTTACCACAAAATAAATCCTGGTGGATCAAAGAATGGAAAGTATCTAATCCTTATTTGTTAGATGATCGAGCATTCAGGGTTTCAACCGGTAACCAAGGTGATATCACCCATCAAGACTTTGTCAACATGCTACGTGACATCAACTTATCCTTGATCAAACAGGATAGTGATGACCCATATATAAAATTAAATGATGCAAGCTTTGAACTTTATCAACTTGATGACTTTGATCTTAGCAAAGATCCAACCCAGCTAGGTCCTCTCTCGCTTGATCATCTTGAAAGTTACCCTGCCATTAGCTATCAACAGTTGATTTCCCATTTGCCTGATCCACAGTTAGGACAAAGCTTTTTTCTGAATGGATTTCACTATAAGATCAGTAAGATCGAAGATGACGCATATTTTATCACCTTTCAAAGATATGATGACTATAACGCTATTGCCCCCATAACCTTTGCACAAATTCCATCAGATATCAAACCACACGAAAGATTTACCATTAACAATGATGGTAAAGACACTGAATACGAGTTTGTTCAATATGCATCAGGCGTAGCTACGATCAAGTATACCGACAAAAGTCAAACGATCACTTTAAAAAACATGTCAACTGATGATCTAAAAGCAAACGATCATTTAGAATATGAAGGTCAAGCTTATACGATAAAAGAAATTTTACACGACCAGCAAACGATCATTGCCTGGCCAGCAACCTTGTATAATATCGTTGATAACGATGCGCTGATAACCTATGATCAGCTACCTGACAACATCAAACATCAAAAGGCTTCAACATTCGCCATTAACGACACGCAATATGAGATCCTAAGCTACGATCCCCATAAGATCATGCTAAAAGCTTATGTTCCCTATCGTTTTCAAGCAACCAACGACGCTGCGGAATTAACTATAGATGAGATTTCATCTTGGATCCAGGATAACAAACCGGGATTCACCATAGATACCTTGCCTTTAGAAACGATCATGACCATAAATGATATCGAATATCGACTAACTGCTAGAAATTATGCCAAAAACACATTAACAAGCGTTGAAGTTGAGAAAATACAAACTACAGAATTTACCATCACTGTTCCTATCCCGATTTCTTTGAAGGATATCCCCCAAACCATCATTTCTGAGGAATCATTTACCATTTTAGATATCATTGAGCCTGTGTATTATGTAACCGATAGCGATTCATCCAAATTATGCAAAATTACCATCGACGGAAATTATTGTCAATCCTCAGATGGCAACTATGTCTTAACTACTGATAACAGCATAATCGATTATTGGGAACTAACCAAAAATGAGTTAAAAGATCCCGCCATTTTTTGCACAGAACCATATGATATATCAGCATGTCCTAGCGGCACGATGCGTGAACATGTTTATCAAAAAATCATAGATGCGCCATACACCTATGCGCAATTTGCAGATATTGCCAAAGCTGCTGCCGAACTTGGAAAACCATTAGAACAATATCAAGCTAATGAAAGCCTGGTGATCGACGAAATAAACTACACTATCATCAAACCATTAACTCCAGAAAACATTGATGAAATAACGGTAGGTCTAAAAATCGATGGGCAAGATATCCAAGTAACCTTGAATAAAAACGAAACAGTTACCTCTTATCAATGCCGCAAAACATTTACCAATCGCTTTACGATCACCGCTATCGACCCAAAAGAATACATCGTTAGCTGGAATTCTTCAGCATTTAGCGAGCATTTGACCCACCCAGATCTTACCTTCCATTTAAAAGCCAATCAAGATCTTCAATACGCTCTTGATATAACTTATGATCAAATACCAAATATCAAAGATCTGCAGCCAAATGATACCTTTATGATAAATGATCATCAATATACGGTATGCGCTAATTATCCACAACTAAATAACATTGTCATCAAAGACGAAAATGAAAAGATGTTTTTCTTAGATCCCCAAGCTAGTAGCAGCTACGATATCATAAGCTATGATAAAGTATTGCAGCTTGAGCTAGCCAAACAAGAACCTTTTTTAATCAATGAAGCATTCACTTTACCATATCAGCGTAAATTAATCAAAGGCGATGATCTAACCATCAATGGTAAAAAATATACCTTGTTAAGCAAAAGTGATGATAAAGATCTGATCTTTGGCTTTGCTTTAGAAAATGATGCTCCATTTACATATGACCAGATCCTAGAGATGTTTAAGACCCACAGCAAAGTACAGATCGGCAATGACACTTATATCCTAAAAAAAGATGATATCAATGACGAAGAAGCAACAATCGTTCAAGATAAAAATGGTAACACCTATCATTATTATCGCTATCACTTAATAAATCATTCAGATGATGACGATCTTACGCAGCAAGGCTTCTGGGTAAATAAACCTTCCTCAATAACCTATCAGGAAATATTGCACATCTTTGCTAATAAGCTACCAGCACTTCAAACATCATTCATCTATGATAATAAAGTTTATCAGTTGATAGCCAAGAATCAACGCAGCTTAACGCTTAAAGATCTTACTAGCACAGTTTTGCTGACCGTAGAGGCTCATTATGATCAAAATGCCGATCATTTAACTTTAGATAAGTACTTTATCAGTCTTAACAAGATATACGATCTAAAGAAGATTTTTAGCCCCAATGATCGAATAAGCTATATTACATGTAGCGATCCAACAGTAACTATAGACGGCGACCTTCTAAAAGCAACCACCATGAAGACCTTTGATATCCAATTACATTACGGGCCAGATACTGATGGTTTAAATTACGAGCTCATTACCCAAGCACTTGGAAAAATTCCGGTAAAAGGCGATACTTTCCATTTTGAAGGCCAAAAATATACCATCAGCGATATCAAGACTAAAAATGATGTAAATGTGGCTTTGATCGTTAAAAGGCCGAACACGCTAGATCCAATGACATACAACACCTATGAAATAACCATTACCGCCCCAATAACCAAAAAAGATATCCCACCTATCAGCAGTGACCTTCATGACACTTTCACAAAAGATGGTATAACTTATACGATCGAAGAAATAATCAAACATGAAGATAACACCAAAGATTTTAAAGTTAGCTTCATCGATCAAAATGGAAAAAAATGTTTTTATCTGCTTACTAATCAGCAATTATCGCCTGATCCTAAAATAGACAGCATCATCCAAACATATAATTTCACCACAACAAACAAAGATCTTTCAACTATCAAAAAAACAACTGTCTTACCGTTATTTAAAGGAGAAACTGGAAAAAACCATTTACGAATCAGCGATCCTGCTAACCATCAAAGCTCTGTCAGCTTTTATCCTGTGATCATCAGCAAAGATCCTGATGGAATAGAGATCGTTAAAAGTGGCTACAGCGACCATTGGGGAATGTTTCCTGTCGATGATCTTACGCCTGGAACTTATTTTTACAATCAGCCTAACGCTCATGTCATGAAAGAATTCACCGTTTACGCCCATGATCAAATTGATGGACAATTAAATATCAATGATCTTAAATGGGGAAAAAGTTATATGGCTTGTGAGACCCAGCTTCCTTTAGGTTATGATTACAGCGAAGCAAATATCACTGATGCCAAAGATATATGTTTCACTTTTGATGCCCAATATGATGAAGATATCAGCTTGACATACGAAAATGTATTAAACACCAAACGCAAACTTGATCTGGAGGTAATTAAGGTCGATCACGATGATCAAAGCCAACTGTTAAATGGAGCAATCTTTACGATAAGCGATATTAGCAATTTAAATCACGATGCCTCTAGTGATGACGCTTCAACTTTCCCTAACAAGATAACCTTCCAAGATATTCCTGAAGATATCGCCATAAATGATCGCTTTAGCATTTGGCCAGATGATACCTCTCATACTTTTAACTATGAAATAATCGAGATTACCAAATCATATATCAAGGTTAAATGCTTAGATGATCAAATGACATATCATATCATGAAAGATAAGATCAACGTCAACGCCCCACTTACCTATCAAGATATCGTCAAGAACTGTTCATCTTTAAAAACAGGCACACAATTTAAAGCGTATGGCAAACAACAAGGAAATATCCACACATATCAAGTTCTAGATATTTCTTATGCCCAGGATCCTGCTATATGGCAGCCTGATGAAAGCGATGTTTCCAGTGCCATTACCATTACCGCCTATAAGCTCATCGATATAAATGACAATAATCGAAATATCATCGAAGTAAAAAACGATTTGATCGTTACCCCTGAAATAGTTAGCGAACAACCGTTAGGCACCTATGTTTCTGGGGGAATTTATCGTAAGCTGACCATCAATCAAGCTATTGAGCCATTTATCTTCAATGATGTATTAGCCATCGTTGATAAGCCTGTTAAAAATATGATCTTTGAACTAGCTGCCATCGAACAGATCCAAGCTCCTACTTATCATGATATTCCGTTAAACATCAAGATTTCGGAGAAATTTAAATTCAACGCTGCTGATTTTACGATCATCGCTATGGATGATCAACAAGCCATCATCAGTTATATGACCAAAGATAATCAAATAACTAAGCTGAAATTAAACAAAGATGATGATGAAAGTATCTATATCCCAGCTTTGATCAATGATCGCTATCAGATAAAAGAAATAATAACCGATTATTTTGGCATCCGTTACGAAGAGATCCCCAATATCGAAGACCTTAAATCTAACGATATCATTGAAATAAATGACATCAGCTACAAGGTAATCTCCAATGACCTTACAGCACGATCTATCAGCTTACAAAACGCTAGTGCTAAAACAAATGAAGGGCTGATCTTTGATGGTCCGATCGAAACTTTTTATGCAAATCAAGATCACAACGAAAAGATCTTAACGATGACGGTCCAAAATTTACGCACGAAGAAAAGTTACCATTTATATGAAGGACAAACTTTCACTTATCAAGATGTTGCCTCCGTTGGTGAAAAATATCATGTTACAGATGCCAACCAAGTCACGGTCTTAGAAGGATACACCAACAAACAAGGCGAGATCATCATCTATGGTTTGCCTGAAGGTGAATATCAGCTCCATTACCGTGATACAAACGAACAATTTGTCATCAAGCATGGTAGTTTTTCTTTAAAAGAACTTGATTATGGCACAAAGTTAAAAATCTGTGAGATCCATTCTCCACTAGGCTATATCATCGGTGATGCGTGTGAGATCATAACGATAGCTAACGATAATGATACCTTAGTAAAAAATATTAAAACCAATCAAAAATTAGTTATAGATAAAAAGAAAAAGATCGTTCGCATACGTAAGATGGGTCAGGATTAATCCTGACCCATTAACTGTTCGATCTTTTCAATCACGCCATATGCGACATTTTCTCCAATAAGATGCTTAGCAGCATTTTTGGCTTCTTCGCTGCCATTGGCTACTGCATATGAATTTTCATACTTTTTTAACATTGATACATCATTGTGACCATCGCCAAAAACATGTACCTGATCATCGGCTATCTGCAGATGTTCGCACAACAGCGCCAATGATTCAGCTTTATCGATATAACAGCAGCAGATCACCAATGAATTTTCCGTAAGATAACATGTTAACTTATCTGGATACCATTGATATAATTCGTTAGCTATTCGCTGACAAAAATCACGATCATGGCTCATCAGCTCGATCTTAAATATAGCTTTTGACAGCAAATGTTCTTGCTTAGCTTCATAGCTATTAGTTTGCAAAAACATATCCATGAACTGCTGCATTTGCTGATCAGCAAAAAAGTTTGGCGGAAAACAGCTTTGAAAATGTTCACGAAATGTTTTTTTGTCTACGGTTACCATTTTTTGATCAAAAGCAATATATTCGAAAGGAAGATCATGATACTCATCAGAGATCTTTTTAACGATATCCTTATCAAGTACATTTTGATAGATTATCCTTCTTTGTTTATCTAAGATGATTGAACCATTCATTCCTATGATATATGCCGGCATCTGCCATATCGCTTTTTCGTTATATAATTCCTGATAATTTCTTCCCGTAATAAAAACCAGCTCATGCCCTGCAGCCAGTGCCTTCATCAAACCTTCTTCAATGCGCGCATCACATCCGGGTACCTGCGGCAATAATAATGTTCCATCCAGATCAGTAGCAAACAACATTTCTTTGCTCCTTATCCTTTTTCGATTGCTTCGATACAGCGAACTACGGCCCCTGTGAAACCATCTTTAGCTAAAGAGTTTACCCCTTTGATCGTCGTTCCCTGCGGAGAGCATACCATATCTTTAAGTTGTGCTGGATGCAGTTGTGTATCTAGCTGCATCTTTCCAGACCCAACTATCATTTGCGATGCTAAACGATATGCTTGATCACGAGTCAAGCCAAATTGAACACCAGCATCTGCTAGTGCCTCAACATACATCATCGTAAACGCTGGAGCGCATCCACTGATCGTTCCAGCAATGCTTAACTGCTTGCTAGCAACAAATTCTAAATTTCCGATCTTTGAAAACAGCTTCTTAAAAGTTGCTAATTGGATCACATCCAAAGAATGTTTGTCTTCGCATACGATGATTCCTTCTTTTGCCATTACTGCTAAATTAGGAATCGTACATATGCAATGAAAATTTTTGGCAATTTGTTTCATCTTGTCATAATTATATCCAGCAGCTACATTGACGATGATCTTATTAGCCACTAATCCTTTGATTTCTTCCACGACATTTTCGATGATATTAGGCTTTACCGCTAATACGATAAGATCACTTTTTTCTACCACTTCCTGATTGTTTTTGCATGGATTGATATCCAAGCCAATCGTTTTGATGGTCAATTGATCATAATGCGCTGAACTAACATATATCGAAGCATTAGCAACCGCTTTTGCTTTTAACAATCCTTGGATGATTGCTTGCGCCATGTTTCCATAGCCGATAAAACCTACTTTTATATTTTCCATAAACTCAATCCTCTTATCCATTGTTATTTTATCACGAAAAAACTTGATAAATTAATAATAATCACTGAAAATTAATTATAAAAGTATTATAATTTATTTATAAGGAGATATTTAATCATGAATACAGTAGAAAATAGAAAAATTGTTTTAGTAGGTACCGGCTTTGTCGGCATGAGCATGGCTTATACTTTCCTTTCACAGCCAGGAATCGATGAATTGGTATTGGTTGATGTTAACAAAGATAAAGCTGAAGGAGAAGCTCTTGACCTAACTCATGGCTTGCCTTATTCAACTAGCAAGATCAGGATCAAAGCTGGAGATTATAGTGACTGCAAAGATGCAGCTATCATCGTAATTACCGCCGGTGCAGCGCAAAAGCCAGGACAAACCCGCTTAGAGCTAACCGGAGTAAATACCAAGATAATGAAAAGCATCTGTGAACAGATCAAAGCATCAGGATTCAACGGAGTTATCGTTGTTGCCAGCAATCCAGTTGATATCATGACTTATGTTGCTCAAAAAGTAACCGGACTTCCTGAAACCCAAGTCATCGGGTCAGGTACATTGCTAGATACTGCTCGTTTACGTACAAAGATCAGTGAATACTTCAATGTCAACTCAACTAATGTTCACGCCTATATCATGGGAGAACATGGAGATTCTAGCTTCGTCCCTTGGATCCACGCATACGTTGGATGCAAGAGCTTATTAGAAATGCTTGATGAACAAGATAAAGATCTATCTGAATTATTATCCATTTATGAAAGCGTAAGAAACGCTGCATATGAGATCATCGAAAAGAAAAAAGCAACTTACTATGGAATTGGTCTTTCTTTAAACCGACTAGTTCACGCTATCTTAAATAACGAAAATGCGATCATGACCATCTCTGCTCCGCAAAATGGTGAATATGGTCAAAGCGGTTTATATATCGGCGTGCCAGCAATCGTCAATAAGCGCGGAATTCGTGAGATCGTTCACTTACATTTAAATCAAGTAGACCAAGGTAAATTTAATGCTTCATGTGAAAATTTAAAGAATACCATCAAAGAAGTTGTAGATCCAATCTTAGCAGAATAAACTGACTATTTGAAGCAAGAGAAAAAATGCACCATAAATTTGGTGCATTTTTTTCTTATCATCTTAAATTCAACAATAGGTAAATAAATCAATTAGTCCTATGATCAAACAACTACATCAATGAAGCTCTGCTTATTTAGCTGACGGATGATCAACGATCATAGCATCCTTAAGCATATAAATATCTAATAAGTTCACCAAGAAATAATTACATACGATCTTTCCTTTAATTATTGATAGGTCAACTTCATATGCTTAATTTATAATAAATCTTATTGCATTTGGCACAGACAATTTTTTACTTTCAGCAGTTTTGACAATTAATGGCATAAAATTTGCTAAAGCTCTAATTATCGATACCATCATTACTTAAACAAGGTTTTGATATTTCAGGATCTTCGCCTTTTACTATATTATTAGAAGCAATTTCTTCAGCAACAAAATCATCAAGTACGGAAATAACCGCTGGCTAATATTGGCCTAAAGAACAATTTGCAGACACTTTACTAAAGGCTGATACCATATCTATCTTAGCTTTAGCGTTACCGTATCTATGGTTTGAAATAAATTGTACTTTCATTTTTTGAAGATAACGGAAAAGATCATCGGGTCATTTACAATTTCTAGTATAAAAATTGCATAAAAAAATTAACAGCTACAGCTGTTAATTTTTATATCAATGCTTGTCCAAAATATACGATCAAAGCCATTACGATCACATAAGCAAAGGCATACTTAGCTATTTTGCTTAAGATCTCACCATCTTTGCCCTGAAGTCCACACGCCGCACAACCTATAGCGATGCTTTGTGGAGCAAGCATCTTTCCAGCACTTGTTCCCAAAGAATTAGCTGCTACCAACCAATATTCGCTAACCCCGATGGCTCTTGCTGCTTCAAGCTGAACATTGCCAAATAAAACTTCGGAACTTGTTCCGCTTCCCGTAACAAATGTTCCTAATGCTCCGATCAATGGCGATGCTAATGGGAAGAAAGCTCCTAAGATCGTAACAAAGAAAGTACTGATAGCGCTGATCATTCCAGAATATCCCATGATCTTCGCACAAGCCAATACTCCTAACATCGTACAAATCGTTTTAGACATTTGAATCACCGTATTTTTCATTACTTTAAATAAATCTTTGATCTGACATTTTTGGATAAAACCACCGATGATACCAGAAATCAAGATCAAGACCCCCGGAGTATTTATCCAAGTAAATGTATATGGTGTTGCCCCGGCACCTTGATATATCACCACGCTAGTTTTGATTGCGCTCAATGGTTCATTGATAAACGGAACCAACTTACTTGTCAGCAATAATAAAACAAAGATCAAGATAAAAGGCGACCACGCAACCAATGCTTTATTCAAAGTTATCTTATCATCATTTTGCGCGATATCCATCAAATATGCGCTTGGTACTTCTTTATTTTTGATCATAGTTGCATAAGCAAACGAACAAATCAAAGAGCAAACACTGGCAATGATGACCGGAAGATCTGCCCCGATAAATTTAGCCGCAATCATTTCAGGAATCACGAAGCTTAAGCTTGCAACACAAATAAAAGGAACGATCCCTTTAAGGCTTTTAAATCCTTTACCAACCAACATGACCATCAAAAATGGCGAAATAAACAATAATGGTGCTGTTTGCAAGGTCTGGGTAAATGCCAGAGTTGCAGCATCTAGACCTGTAACAGAAGCCAATGTAGTGGTAGGGATACCAATTGATCCAAACATTGTTGGGCATCCATTAGCGATCAAACAAGCTAAAATCGCAATTATTGGATCAAAACCTAAAGCATACAACATGCTGGCAGGAATCGCAATCGCTACGCCAAATCCAGCCATACCTTCTAAAAAGCCTCCAAAGCACCAACCAATCAATAAAACCAATATTCTTGAATCAGCACTTACTGAAGTGATCATCCTTTTTATCACATCCATCGCACCAGTATAAACCGTCAAATTATAAGTAAACACTGCTGCAATGATTACGATCACAATAGGCCACAACGCCATGGCAAACCCTTCTAAAGAAGCTGTAGCAACCGCTATGATCGGCATCTTCCAGATCACCAAGGCTTCTAAAGCCGCTACCACAAAGGCTCCAACGCTTGCAACATGAGCCTGCATCTTAAAAATACAAAGTGCAACGACCAACCAAATGATCGGCAACAAAGCTAGAATAAACATTACAAAGATATTATCTAACATATCTATACCCCTTATTTCTCGAACAATATTTTAGTACGATGGTTAATTGTTGTCTATCTCTATTTTAGTGTAAAGCGTTTCCATTAAAAAAAAATAAGCCTCAGCTTATTTTTTTAAGATATCATCATACGTTTCTGGGCGACGATCGCGAAATATTCCCCAAGATAATCTTTTATCATCAATTTGCATTAAATCATATTCATGATATAAGATTTCTTCATGATTGCGCGAAGCCTGAGTGACAATTGCACCAGTTTCATCGCTCATGAATGACGAGCCATAAAAGACCAGAGATGATGTTTGGAAGCCATTGCTTTCACATGGTTCAACGCTCTCTTTACCGATTCGATTAGCCGCGATTACAGGGATGATATTGCTTGCTGCATGTCCTTGCATGCATCTTTGCCAATGTCCCATGCTGTCACAATCTAAAATTGGTTCAGAACCAATTGCGGTAGGATACAAAAGAAGCTGAGCGCCATTCAAGGTCAAACATCTAGCTGTTTCACTAAACCATTGATCCCAGCAAATTCCAATTCCTAAGCGACCATACCGGGTATCAAACACCTTAAATCCTGTATTTCCTGGCGAAAAATAAAATTTTTCTTGATAAAAATGATCATCTGGAATATGGGTCTTACGATAAATGCCCAAATTTTTCCCCCCAGCATCAATACAGGCAACAGAATTGAACAAGCTGTTGCCATCCTTTTCATAAAAACTTACCGGAATAACTACATCATACTTTGATGCCAATTCGATTGCCATCTGTACTGAAGGATCATTTTCAGGTTCATTTGCTAGCTTATAATACTCATAGCGTCTCTCCTGACAAAAATATACATTTGCAAAAAGTTCAGGCAATAATACTATCTGGGCTCCATTTAAAGCTGCCTCTTTCACAAAAGCTTCAGCTTTTTTTATATTTTCACCAATATCACAAGAACATTGCATCTGGATTGCAGCAACTTTTACCATGATCTTACCCTTAACTTACCTTTACTTTTATCCATAATTCAGAAAGCTTTTTCTTTAATACTTCATTATGTTTGAAAACTTCATTTTTAGGATTGCTGATATCAGGCAAATAAGCTCCATTATTTGCATAATATCCATCACCAGTAGTCAATTCTTCCAAAACTTGTTTATTACTGCTGGTATAGCCAACCGTAACAGAACTATCCATAGCTGAATCATAGCTTATCATATAATTAATAAATTCGTTAGCTAAGCCAGGGCACTTGGCATCAGCAGGAATTACCATCGCATCAGACCAAACATTGGTTCCTTGTTTTGGCATAGCAAATGCCATGTTTTCATTTTCTGACATGATATAAGCTGCAGCACCGCTATATACGACCGCAATAGCTTTTTCCTCATTGATCATTGCATCATTTACTTCATCGGTAACATATGCTGGATCCATTGTCTGCTGAACTTCCATCAACCACTCATATGCTTCATTTATTTCATCTTCATTTTCGGTATTCATTGAATATCCTAAAGCTTTTAAAGCAACCATGAAACTATCTCTTTCAGAATCATACATAAAGATCTGACCAGCATATTTGGTATCTTTCAAGATATCCCAACCTAGTTCATTAATTTCCTCTTCGCTTACGATGTTCTTATTATAGATCAAGCCTACAGAGCCCCAGAAATAAGGCACAGAATATGTTCCACCATCATCATATGCATCTCTAAGTGAAATTACGCTTTCATCCAACACGTTTAAATTAGTTAAAATGGTTTGATCTAGTGGTTGCAAAGCATTTTCAGAAATCAATCTTTCGATCATATAATCAGAAGGTACCAAAACATCATATTGATTACCACCAATAAGTTTTGTATACATGATCTCATTTGAATCAAATAATGAATAATTTACTTTAGCATTAAAATCTTTCTCAAAGTTATAAATAACATCTTCCCCGATATATTCTCCCCAGTTATACACGTTTATCGTATCACATCCGTAAACAGCAACTGGATCAAAATCACTTTTCTCAGATGACTGACATCCCCCAAGCGCTAAAGTCAGTGTTAAAACACATAATAACAAAACAAATTTTTTCATCTCTTTCCCTCCATTTTGTTTAGTGCTATTAAACTTTTTATTTTTCTTTATCAAACAAAAATATTATACAGAATTTTATAGATTTGTAAATGGATTTAATAAAAAAAGATGGTTGATTATTTTATCAAGCATCAATTTTTCCACAAGAACGCTGGTACTACTATCAGAATAACGATCATTTCTAATACTACATTCATAATTTTCATCAAAAATTTTAAGATGTCAGTAACCTCATACACTATCATTTCAATGTTATCCAAAAGATTGATAATCTTTTAATAACGACAGTTCATATCCCTACATTTTTTATGATTGAATAATAACCTAATGAACATTTGGCTTATATTATTAACTTCAAAAATTTATTCTTTATTATCAAGAATTTTATTTATATCGAAAAAGGAAGTCTCTAAACTTCCTTTTCTTCGTATAAACATTCACCATTTGTCGTGATAACTTTTTTATACCAATCAAATGATTTTTTCTTCATTCGTTTGTATGTTCCTTGGTTATAGTCATCTACATCCACATAGATGAAGCCATAGCGTTTAGACATCTGTGATGTCGAAGCACTTACCAGATCGATACATGCCCATGATGTATATCCCATTACCTCTACGCCTTGCTCGATCGCTGCAGCAATTGCCTTGAAATGGCTCGCAAAATATTCGATCCGATAATCATCCTGTATCGTTCCATCTTCTTCGATCTTATCATTGTAGCCTAATCCATTCTCAACGATCCACAATGGTTTTTGATACCTATCATATAGATCTAACAGCGAGATCTCCAAGCCTTTTGGATCGATCTGCCAGCCCCATTCACTGGTATCTAGATATGGGTTCTTGACTCCTGTTGCTAGATTGCCTCCTACTTTCTCACGTTTTTCCGCATTTATGCTTTGCACCATGCTCATATAATAGGAGAACGAGATAAAGTCTACGGTATATGCCGCGATGATCTCTTCATCACCTTCTAGCAT
>CALVFJ010000022.1 GCA_944326795.1 uncultured Erysipelotrichaceae bacterium | reverse complement strand
ATGCACGGGTAGTTCCAGCAGTAAGTGCGGCAGTTAAAGCCTCTTGTATTTTAGAAGGCAATGTTCGTAAATGAATATCATAAAAAAAATAATATGTTTGGCCTTGCTTTTGGGACTTAGCGGTTGCATGAAAGTTCGCTGGGATTATCAGATCGATCGAAAAGGAAATGTCGATGGTTCTTTGAATGTATTGGTTCTGGCAACATTGCTTGATGGCTATCAAGAAGAAATCGATCTTCCTGAAGGTAGTACAATCATCACCGAAGGCGATTATCAAGGTTATAGTATTCCTCTTGATGATCAACAAAAAGCTCAATTGGCAAGCTATATAACAATTGAAGATAATGTGCTGACCTTTAAGATGCCTAATAATGAAAATAAGCAATTTTTAACTAATATCATCGGCGAGATCTTGAACATGCCACAAATGTCGGAAGAAGAAATCATAGATCAAGGCTTGGAAATTAGTGTATATTTTACGGTTCCAGGTAAGATCAAAGAAAACAATGCTACTGCGATCGCTGATGGTAAGCTTTATTATGATCTTTTAACTTTTGATCAGGATGAACTTTATTTTACTTGTGAGCTAGGTATGGATCCTTTGATCATTTATGTTTTAGCAGGAATAGGTATCGTTGGCTGCTGTTGTTTGATCGTTTGGGTTAGTTATTATTATCGCAAAAAGAAAAACAATCGTTACGCTTGAGCGTAAACGATTGTTTTTTTTAGCTGAAATATACCAATGGTTCATCAGGTTCATGATAAAAGCGGGCTTTGCTAGCGTATAATACCAAGGTCTTTTCTTCGTCATTTAGATCTAGGCATTTAAATTCTCCTTCGATTTCTAGCCAGTCGTTTAGTTGCATTTCTGCAACTTTTACGCCTGTTACAGTGAAGGTCAAGCTTTGCAGGTCATTGCCGCAGCAAACCATGGCTTTACGGCCCATGATAAATGATTGATGATAGTTTGGGATGGTTTCAAGAAACATCCCACGGATCCGAACCTTTTTTTGATCATATTTTTCGGGATTTTCTAGAGCGTCCATATACCATATGCCATAGTCATCATCACTGATGTCGATGATATCGGCATGGATATCGAAGGGCAGCTCTTCTTTTTTTAGTTCGATCTGCTCACCATAGTTTCCTTCATAAGCGATGAAAGCTTTTTTGTTAACAGCTTTGATCGATCCGCGTAGAGCATTTTTAGAGGTATCAAAGGTGCAGCGGTTGAAAATTATCAGATCGCTATATCGAATTTGTTCATACATATAGGAACGCATATTGTTCATATAGCTGGTAAATGTGGTAGCGTCGATAGTGGTAATGATCTGGACGATGGGGAATATATCATCTAATTCTTTGGTAACAAGTTCGGTGATGGTTTCCATGCCATTGCATTCGATGAAGATCTGTGTTGGTCGATACATAGCGGATAGCTCCCGTAATTTTTCGTTGGTCAGATATACGCTTGAATCAAGATATTCAATTTGGGCGTTATATAGATCAAGATATTCTTGGCTATATTCTTCTTCACCTTGTTCTAAACAAATGATCAAGGTCGTTGGATCATCGCTGTTAAAGGTTGGATCTTCTAAGGTATCTTTGATCAAGGTCGTTTTGCCACTATCTAAAAAACCGGTAAATAGGTAAATAGGAATCTCGTTCATAGTTTGAATAATTCCTTGATCTGTTGTTTGTTGATATGTGATCCGATGACGCTTATCAAACCAGTATAGTTAGGTTGACCTGTGCGAATGTCGATGTCATGGCTTACATAGTCAAAGAATAACCAACCATCTTCACCATTGACGATACCTTTGGCTCTTAAGATATTATCATCTAGTTGCTCAAGGATCGTATGAAGTTCTTCTTTAGTATATTTGCGGATCGTTTCAAAACCAATCGATGTAAATACTTCATCAGCATGATGGTGACCATGATGGCAGCATTCATGCTCGTGTTCATGTTCATGGTCGTGATGGCAGCATTCATGCTCGTGTTCATGTTCGTGGTCGTGATGGCAGCATTCATGTTCATGTTTGTGTTCGTGATCATGATGACAACCGCATTGACATTCAGGTTCATCAAGGAATAGATCGACATTTTGTTCCATTACCGTTAAGATCGTTCTAGCAGTTAGATTATCCCAAGAAGTGGTGACGATACGTGCCTGAGGATTGATATTTTTGATGATCTGATATGCTTCTTGTAATTTTTCTTCACTGATCTGTTGGGTCTTGCTCATGATGATACATTGTGCGCTTGCAATTTGATCATTAAAGAATTCTTGGAAATTGCGAGCATAGATCTTACATTTTTTGGCATCTACGATCGTACACAATGCATTGATCGTGGCTTTTTCAACAGTTTTTACCGCTTTGATGACATCGGATAGCTTGCCTACACCACTAGGTTCGATAATGATACGCTGTGGTTCATATGTTTCGATAACTTGTTGAAGGGCTGCTTCAAAATCACCTTGTAGCGAGCAGCAGATACATCCAGCATTGATTTCTTTGATGGCAACAGCAGTGTCTTTTAAAAAATCTCCATCGATACCAATTTCACCAAATTCATTTTCTATCAATACTACTTTTTCATCTTGTAAAGCTTCATTTAATAATTTTTTGATCAAGGTTGTCTTACCAGCTCCTAAAAAGCCGGAAACAATATCAATTTTTGTCATTTTTTAACCTCCGTTTACTTTTAAATTATACTCCGTTTTATTTTTTTTGGTATATTTAAGCTTTTTAATTTAAAATAGTTTATAATTAAATAGCTTTGATCAGGAAAAAGACTTCGGCTTTTATCCTAGTTAAGATCAGCATCTTTATGTATTCAAACGTTGTATCTATCATGAACGACAGGGAGGAAAAAATGAAAACAAAAAGATTTGTCTTATTAGCTTTTTTTATTGCTATTGAAGTCGTATTAGCGAATACGCCATTAGGTTTTGTACCAATAGGGGCGTTACGCGCAACGACCTTGCACATTCCCGTGATTCTTGCCGGATTATTGATGGGGAAAAAAGAAGGTATGATCTTAGGCTTTGTATTTGGCTTATGCAGTTTTGTATCAGCTACTTTTACTCCAACGATAACCTCATTTGTTTTTACTCCTTTTTATGGACCAGGGAATGTTTTTAGCTTATTGATATGTTTTGGCCCAAGGATATTATTGGGATATCTTAGTGGTTTATTAAAAGATCAAGGATTTCCTAATATGTTGATCGCAGCTGTGATGACGATGATCCATACGATCTTAGTACTTAGTTGTATCTATATCTTTTTTGGCAAAGCCTATGCGGATGTTTTACAAACGCAGGGGTTATTATGGCTGCTGCTAAGCGTAGTATTGACCAATGGTGTTTGTGAAGCTATTATTGCTAGCTTGATGATAGGAATATTGTTCAAACCGTTAGATAAAATGATGATAAGGAGTGGTTTTGATGAGTAAATGCATAGTTATTGGGGTAACTGGAGGGATTGCCGCTTATAAAGCTTGTGAAGTAGTTAGTGCTTTGCGAAAAAAAGGTCATGAGATCCACGTCATAATGACAAAGAATGCAACAGAATTTGTTTCACCATTAACATTTGAAACTTTGAGCGCCAATCGTGTGAGCGTTGATACTTTTGATCGTAATTTTGAGTATAATGTTCAGCATGTATCGCTGGCGCATAAGGCAGATGTCTTTGCTATCGTACCTTGCAGTGCAAATGTGCTGGCTAAGGTAGCCCATGGTTTGGCTGATGATATGCTTACGACGACGTTTTTGGCTTGCGATTGCCAAAAGTTGTTATGTCCTGCGATGAATACCAAGATGTTGGAAAATCCGATAACGCAAGATAATCTGAAAATATGCCATGGATATGGCATGGAGATATTAGCCAGCGGTGATGGTTTCTTGGCTTGCGGCGATATTGGTAAGGGACGTTTGGCAAATGTTGAGGTCATCGTTGATGCAATCGAGATGTTGGCAGCCAAAAAACCAAGCAACCATAAGAGGATCTTGATCTCTAGCGGTGCAACCAAAGAATATCTTGATCCGATCCGTTACATAACTAATCCATCTAGTGGAAAGACCGGAAGACAATGGGCTAAGATCGCCTATAATCTTGGATATGACGTTACGTTGGTAACCGGTGAGACATCTTTTGAAGATCTTCCTTTTATCAAGACGATCAAAATAACAAATGCCAAACAGATGTTTACGGAGATCAAAGCGTGTAGTTTTGAGCAAGACATTATCGTCATGAGTGCAGCGGTGGCAGATTTTACCTGTAACAAAGCGGAAAATAAGATAAAAAAAGACGGCGAAGCTCTTGATCTGCATTTAGAGCCAACCCAAGACATCTTGAAATATCTTGGTGAAAATAAACGACCAGGTCAGATCTTGATCGGATATGCCATGGAAACCAAAGATCTGATAGCTAATGCACAAGAAAAGCTGGTCAAGAAAAATTGTGATTATATCATTGCAAATACCATTAGCGATGAAAACAAAGGCTTTAAAGCTGATGATAATGAGGTAGTCATCATCAGCAAGGAAAATGTAGAAAAATTACCAAAAATGAGCAAAGAAAATATCGCACGGTGCGTATTGGAAAAATGTGAGAGGGAGAAAAGATGTTATTAGCAATCGATGTAGGTAATACTCATATTTGTATGGGAATATTAAATGATAAAAAGATATTAGGTAACTTTAGATTAACGACAAAAACTCCGCGAACTTCTGATGAATATGGTATATGCATCAGTATCTTATTAGATCAAAGCAAGATCCAAAAAGAAGATATTACGGACGTCATCATTTCTAGCGTTGTACCGAAGATCATGTATTCTTTAACTAATTGCATCCGCAAATATTTAAATAAAGAACCGATCGTTATCGGACCAGGTATCAAGACCGGAATCAAGATCCACCATGATAATGCCAAAGAAGTTGGAGCAGATCGGATCGTTAATGTCGCTTATGCTCATCATGCACTAAAAAGAGCTTGTATCGTCATTGATTTTGGAACAGCGACAACATTTGATTATGTAAGTGCGGATGGAGATTTTAAATATACAGTTATTAGTCCAGGTTTAGAGATAGGGGCGCAAGCATTATATGGGCAAACTGCAAAACTGCCAGAAATTGAGATCAAAAAACCAGCAAGCATCTTAGCTACCAACACTATCGATGGCATGCAAGCTGGTGTCGTATATGGATATATCGGACATGTCGAATATATCATCAAACAATTAAAACAGGAGATTCATGATGAGAACATATATGTTATTGCCACAGGAGGCTTAGGAAGGGTTATTTATAAAGCAACGGATATGATCGATGAATTCGATCCGGACATCGCGTTTAAAGGAATGAAGATCCTTTATGATAAAAATAGGTAATGAAGATGAAGCAAAATGACAGAATGACCAGTGGTAAGCTATATCATTATCCTCATCTTGATCTAACAAAAACCAATCAAAACCGTGAAAAGATGTGGCAATTTAATCATAGCAATCATAATGGTGATATGCAGCTGTTAGAAGGTACGATGAAAAAGGGCAATAATGTAATGATCATTCCGCCTTTATACTTTGATCATGGCTTTAATATCGAAATTGGTGATAATTTCTTTGCTAATACCAATCTAACTATTTTAGATGGTGCCAAGGTACATTTTGGCAATAATGTGTTTATTGGTCCGAATTGTGCTTTTTATACTGCTTCTCATCCTATTGATGCTACGATTCGTAACATGAATCTAGAATACGCTTTGCCGATAACCGTAGGCAATGATGTGTGGTTTGGTGGCAACGTATGCGTGCTTCCAGGGGTTACGATCGGTTCTAATGTGGTAATTGGAACGGGAAGCGTAGTGGTTAAGGATATCCCAAATGATTGTGTTGCGGCTGGTAATCCTTGTAAGGTAATAAGAAAAATAACTAAAGAAGATAGCGATCATTGGCAAAAAATGGCTCAGGAATATTTTGCTGATGAAGATAAATAGAATGCATGACCATGAAAAAAATAACGATAGGTATGTTAGCTCATGTTGATGCTGGTAAAACAACGCTGACGGAAAGTTTTTTATATCTGAGCAAAAAGATCCGCAGCATGGGGCGAGTTGATAAGGGCAATACGTTTTTAGATTATGATAAACAGGAAAGGCAACGAGGAATTACGATCTTTAGCAAGCAAGTAATTTTTAGTTATGGTGATACGCAGTTTTTTTTGTTGGATACACCTGGACATGTTGATTTTTCTAGTGAAATGGAAAGAACCTTATCGGTATTGGATTATGGCATCATGATCATAAGTGCCTTAGATGGGGTTCAGTCCCATACCAAGACCATCTTTGAATTGCTTAAGCTTTATCATAAGCCCTGTTTTATATTTGTTAATAAGATGGATGTTGATTATGTTGATAAACATGATCTGCTTAAAAATTTGCAGCAGCAGCTTGATGTTAATTGTATCGATATGGAAGATGAAGAAAGCGTTGCTTGTCATGATGAAAAATTACTTTCTCGATATCTGGCAACAAACCAGCTGGATACAACCTTAATTGCTGATAATATAGCTAAGCGCCGTTTGTTTCCAGTTTATTTTGGCAGTGCGCTAAAATTAATGAAGGTCGAAAAATTTATGCAAGCATTGGCTGATCATACGATAATGCCCAATTATCCTGAAGAATTTAGGGCGCAGATATTTAAGATCAGTTATGAAGCAAATACCAAGCTTACCCACATGAAAATTACTGGAGGCAGCTTGAGAGTTAAATCATATATCAATGATGAAAAAGTTGATCAGATCAGATTATATGATGGAGCTAAATTTTCTTTATGCGAAGAAGCTTCATCTGGTAGCGTCGTGGCCATAAAGGGCTTAGAAAAAGTATATGCCGGTATGGGATTGGGTGCACAAGCTGATCATAAGCTGCAGCTATCTTCTTACATGCGTTATGAACTTATATTAGAAAAAGGTTGTGATCCGTATAATATCTATCGTATGCTACAAAAAGTGCAAGATGAGGATCCAAGCTTACAGTTAAGTTATGATCAAGGAAAGATCCATCTTTCCTTGATGGGAGAAGTTCAAACGGAAATCTTAAGCAATATGATAAAAGAACGTTTTGGCATCAATGTATCCTTTGGGGATGGTGAGATTTCTTATGGTGAAACGATAACCAATGCTGTCGAAGGAGTAGGGCATTTTGAGCCGTTGCGGCATTATGCCGAAGTGCATCTATTGCTTGAACCGATCGAAAAAGGTGTGGAGTTTGTAAATGCCGTGGGAAATAATGATGATATGCATTATCAGAATGTTATCATGAATCATCTGCAGAGCATGGAACTAAAAGGAATATTGACCAATAGTCCATTGATGAATATTCGGATTTCTCTTTTAGGTTTTAAAGCTCATCTCAAACATAGCGAACCGAATGATTTTAAAGAAGCATGTCAAAGGGCTATTAGGCACGGTTTGATGCGAACGAGCAATATCTTGCTTGAACCTTATTATGATTTCGTCATTACGAGTGCAAATATTTATCTTAGCAAGATCTTGTTTGAATTAGAGCAACGAAAGGCTCAGTTTACAGTTAGTGCTCATGGAAATGATCATAGCATCATCAAAGGTGAAGGCAGCATGGCAAATTTGTTAGATATACCGCGTGAGCTATTAGCTTATACCAAAGGAACTGCTAAGATTAATCTAGATGTCAAAGGATATCGGCCTTGTGAAGAGCCAGATAAAGTAGTGAGCTTACATGCATATGATCCTGATCATGATGCGCAAAATCCAAGCGGATCCATCTTTTGTAAGCAAGGGGCAGGATTTTATGTTGAATATCAAGAAGTTGAAAACTATATGCATCTGCCATACTTTTTTCATCCGGTAAAAGATAGTTTGTTGCCTGATGGAAATAAACATAAGATATCGGATGCAGAATTGCAGCGGGTCTGGAACAATACTTATCGTTCCACCGATAAAAAGATAAAAAATCCAAAGCAAAAGAAAGATACTTTTGATGAATATCATGACATCAAAGTCAGCAAACCACAATGCTTGCTAGTTGATGGTTATAATGTCATCTTTGGTTGGGATGACCTAAAGAAGCTAGCTAAAGATAATTTAGATATGGCTAGGAATCGTCTGCTTGATCGAATGGCAGAGTATAAGGCATATCGTTATGATCTTTTGATCGTAGTTTTTGATGCATATAAATTAGATACGAATAAAGAAAGAGTTTATGAGGATCATGATATCTTCGTTGTTTATACCAAAGGGAAACAGACTGCTGATACATATATCGAAAAAGCAGTAGGAAAATTGAATAAAGATTATTTGGTTACGGTCGTAACTTCTGATAATTTAGAACAGCTTACCATCATGCAGCAAAAAGCTCATCGCATGTCAGTGAGAGAATTACAAAAAGATTATGCCTTGTTAAAAAGGATGTTGCATGAAAAACTACAAAAAGAGCGAACGGTATTTTATAATCATTCTTTAAAGGATATCATGAAATATTTTCAAGAAGACTAGGTTTTTATTGACTTTTTACAGGATAGTGTTATTATCTATTAGGAAACTTTAAGATAGTACGAGATGCTATAAAGGTTCAATATATTGACTAGATATTTTTAACCTATACATGCAACCGTGCTGTGTAGGTTTTTTTATCCTAGGAGGTATATTGAGATGAAAAAAATGAGCTTAGCTAAAAAAATGCTGATAGCGATGATCTTAGGTTTGCTATGCGGCATCCTATTTCTAATGCTTAGAGAAAACTTACTGGCAAATGGTAATGGTGAATTATGGAACACTATCAATAATTGGCTGTTTGCTGATATAACAGCCGCTGGTAATGAAAGTGCTGTTGGTATCGTTTATATCGTTGGACAGATCTTTGTTCGCTTATTGCAGGTCGTGATCGTGCCAATGGTATTTTGCTCGATCGCATTAGCAATTGCTAAGATGGATGATGCCAAAAAACTTGGAAGAATTACGACAAAAACTTTAGGATATTTCTTTTTATCAAGTTTCTTAGCTTTGTTAGTTGCCGGTTTTGTTGGTTATGGCGTATATAAAGCTGGAATGTTTTCAGGAGTAAATATCGCTAGCTTGGAAGCGTCTGCTGGAGCTACAGGGGCTAATCCCTTAAAGGTTTTGTTAGAAGCATTTCCAATCAATATCACAGCAGCTTTTAGCAGTAATGGCAGCATCTTAGCAGTAGTTGTTTGTGCGGTAGGAATGGGCTTGGCAATGGGAACTATTCCCCAAAAGACCCAGACCATCAAGAAATTATTGGAAGAAATTAGTGAGATCGTTCAGGTAGTATTAGGGTTTATCGTTCATTATATGGCACCAGTTGGGGTATTTGCCTTATTGACACGTACATTTGCAGCCTACGGAATTGACTATTTGTTGCCAGCACTGGCATATGTCATAACTACCGTAATATTGTTATTAGCATTCTTGCTTATTGGCTACGCATTGATCATTTTGATCTTTGGTAAGCTTAATCCATTGCCATTTGTAAAAAAGATCACGAAGGTTGCGATATTTGGCTTTTCAACATCTAGCTCCGCTGCCACTTTGGGATTAAATCAACAAACGACCATTAATGAATTAGGAGCAAGTGAGGATATCGTAAGCTTTGTTTTGCCACTAGGCATGACCATTAACATGGATGGAACTGCCATCATGCAAGTAATAGCAGCGATCTTCATTGCAGCTGTAGGCGGATATGATATTACCTTGACATCGGTATTTACGATTACTGTGCTTGCATTGGTTGCGTCGATTGGAACTCCTGCTGCACCTGGAGCTGGAGCGGTCATCTTGTTTACTGTATTGACAGGAATGGGATATGCCAATGATCCAGCCTTGATGGCTTATAGCTTGATCTTAGCGATCAATCGTCCGATTGAAATGCTGGTTACTTCGTTAAATGTCGTCGGTGATAGTGCTGCTGCCATCTTAGTTTGTAAATCAGAAGGCAGTTTAGATATGGAAACATACATGGCTCAGGAACCAAATGCTGAAACGGTGAATATGTAAAAGATATGTCCTAAAAATAGGACATATCTTTTTTTCTGTTTAACTATAATGCATATATAAAGGAGGCAATTATGGTTAGACGAAATTTAATGATCTTTGATATTAGCATGAGATTGTTGATAGTATCGTTACATGCTATGGTCAAACTTTTAGATGGTTTTGCTTGGTGTGCCAAAAAAGGAACTAAGATCTTTGGAGCATGGCTGTTCTTGATGGCAGCAGATAAATTAGGTGCAATCGCAGTATTTTCAGCATATTATTTTAAGAATGCACTTTATGGCCTATTTATTTGTTACGTTTGTTATGGAGCTGCTTTGTTTTTTAAGCTTATCATAAATGATGAATGTTTATACCATGTTGAATGTCAAGCTGATAGGATCCTAAGAAATATGATCGATCAGAAGATATAAAAAAAACGACCAGTTACTGGTCGTTATGGTTAGCAATAAATGGTGCCGACACCCAGAATTGAACTGGGAACTGATCCTTACCATGGATCCGTTTTACCATTGAACTATGTCGGCGCCATACTAGTATAGCATAACTATTTAAAATGTAAAAGCATTTTATGCAATAAATTTATAGGAAGTCCCATTATGCTATAAAAATCGCCATCGATATGTCGGATATATTTGGCTGCATGCCCTTGGATAGCATAGCTTCCGGCTTTGTCACACCATTCCATGGTCTTAAGATAGGTATCTATTTCGTCATTGCTTAGAGGATCAAATGTTACATGGGATATATGGGCATCCTGTAAGATCTTATCCTTCGATGCCACGCTGATACCGGTGATTACTTGATGGGTGTTGCCTTGCAGCATATGCAACATTTTGGCAGCTTCATAGATATCTTTTGGTTTGCCTAAGATATTATTCTCATAAACAACGATGGTATCAGCTCCAATGATGATGGCATCGGGCTCTTTAGCGAGGATAGCTGTAGCTTTGCGCTTGGCAAGATCAGCGATAGCAGCTTCAAGTGGCATGGATATATCGATTGTTTCATCAATGTCAGCTGCTATGATCGAAAAAGGAATGCCTAGTATTTGCAATAATTCTTGACGGCGTGGTGATTGACTGGCTAAAATTACTTTTTTCATATTTAAACGCTCCTATTGAATAATTATAAAACATGATGCTTAAATAAGAAAGCATATGATATAATAGTCTAGAAGTGAGGTAAAACTTAAGATGAATAAACCAACATTAGTAATTTTGGCTGCAGGCATGGGCAGCCGCTATGGAGGATTAAAGCAGATCGATACCGTAGGAAATAATAATGAATCGATCATCGATTTTTCGATTTATGATGCCAAGGAAGCAGGATTTGAAAAAGTAGTACTTATCATTAGAAAAGAGCATGAAGAAGCTTTTCGCAAATGTTTGACAGACAAGGTCGCAAAACATATGGAAGTGCAGTTTGCATATCAGGATATCAATGATGTACCAGCTGGCATTAGTGTACCAGCTGGCCGAGAGAAACCATGGGGAACTACACATGCTTTATTGGCGTGCAAAGGTATCGTTGATGGTCCATTTGCCATTTGTAATGCTGACGATTTTTATGGCAAAGATGCTTTCAAGGTCATTTATGATTATTTGTGCAATCAGATTGAAGATGATAAATATGCCATGGTAGGTTATTTATGCAATAATACATTGACCGATAACGGAACGGTAACACGCGGGGTATGTGAAAGCAAAGATGGCTATCTGTCAAAGATCGTTGAAGTCCAAAAGATTGCACGCGAAAATGGCATGCCAGTTTACGAAGAAAACGGTGAGTGGAAACCACTTGATCCAAATACACTGGTATCAATGAACTTCTGGGGCTTTACACCAAAGATCTTTGAAGAATGCGAGAATTTATTTGATAATTATATCAAAGAAGCTATAAAAGAAAATCCTATGAAATGTGAACATGTGATCCCAACAGCTATTGGTACGCTAGTAGCAAATAATGTATGCAAAGTAAAGATGCTTAGCAGCAAGGATGAATGGTTTGGGGTAACATATAAAGAGGATAAACCAATGGTTGTAGCTAAGATCCAGAAGATGAAGGATGACGGTGTTTATCCTTTTGATCTTTGGAAATAGATCTTCAATTAGAAGCGAACATGCAAGTTCGCTTTTTTTTATGGTTTAAAATTAAAAAGGTATCCTGATGATACCTTTGGCGTTTTAGAATAAATCAATGAATGATTTAAAAATATCGAGGCTAGCAATGATCGTACCTAAAGAGCTAAATACATTGGCCATGACAACTACTAATAAGATATGAGTAAAGCGGTTCTTATACATGCTTTTGATGCTGTTCATCGCGTCATTGATATCTTGCAGATCTTTGACTTTGGGTTTTCTTAGATATGCTTCAGTCAAACCGGCAAACCATCCAGCAGCTAATAAAGGATTTAAGCTGGTGATCGGAGCTGCGATAAAAGCTGTAATGATCGATAAAGGATGACCGAAGGCCAATAATGTACCTATGGCGCTTAATGTGCCATTGATCAAAAACCATTTTATGATCTGATCCATGCCTTGCGAAGTATCGATAGAAAAGGTCAATAAGATAATGGTCATGATCAATAAAGGCAAGACCCATCCGCTTAATTTGGAAGTCAGGCTTTTTTGAGGAACTTCCATGATTTCTGTGATCGAATAGTCCTGTTTGATATAGTCTAGGATGCCAGGAACATGGGCGGCGCCAACGATAGCAACGATCTTGGTTCCAGGAGCATTTTTTATATTATGAGCTAGGATCTTATTGCGCTCATCGATCAATACTTCTGCAACTAAAGGAAATTGCTGTTCTACTTCTTTAAGTGCTGCGCTTAGCATATCTTGCTGTTTTAAATCTTCAATTTCTTGTTCGCTAACTTCTTCGTCGTCAAAAATAGAAAAGATCAAGGTCATGATCAATTTGATCTTTTGAAAAAAGGTGTGTTTACGATAGATTCGGGTAAAAGTGGTTTGGATGCTGCGATCGATAAGTTCAAGCTTGATATTGTGCTCTTTGCACATCTTGATAGCTTCGATCATTTCTCTTCCTGTATCGGTGTTTATTTTTTTAGCGATCTTTTTTTGATATGAGCTAAGGATAAGATTTGCTAACAGCAAGCCGGTCTGCTTTTTTTTGATGATCGTTGTGATATTGGTTTCCTGCCATTTTTTAGGATCTTGCAAAGACTCATAACGTTTTTCGTCCAACTCGATACAAACAGCATCAGGATTAGTTTCATTGATTAGCTGTTTGGTCTGCTCAGCGCTGATCTTTGAGACATGAGCTGTCCCAAGCAAATATATTTCTTTATCATTTATTTGTATTTTATGCAGGTTTTCTAGCATTTTTTCGTCCCTCTTTGATGATTTACAGTTAATATTGTAACATATTTGATATCGATAAAAATAATAAATAACATTTTAAGGTTGTATAAAATTTAAGACGATGTGTGGTATAATAGTGAAGTTAACAAGGAGGTTTCCAATGTCACCATATAATCTAAGTTTGACTTTAGAAAACATTTTATTAATATCTCAGACTTTTCTGGATATTCTTATTATGTGGTTTTTATTATATTATGCGATCAAGGTTATTAGAAACAATTCTAGAACGATACAGATCTTTAAAGGTATCCTGTTTGTTGTCGTTGTAGATGTCTTAGCTAAATTTTTTGGATTAAATACCGTAGGATTTTTAGCTGATATGTTTGTTAACTGGGGAATCTTAGCGATCATCATCGTTTTCCAGCCAGAAATCCGACAATTGTTGGAGCGTATGGGCAAAACTAGCGTATTTTCTAGAATAACGACTTTGTCTGGTAATGAAAAAGAAAAATTGGTCGATGAGATCGTTACGGCAACAATGTTGCTTAGCAAGAATCAGACCGGGGCATTGATCAGCATTGAACAAGGACATTCCTTAAGTGATTATATCAAGACTGGTACGCCATTGAATTCTAATGTAACGGCGGAACTTTTGACGAGCATTTTTGTAACGACGACTCCTTTGCATGATGGAGCAGTGATCATCCAAGGTGATAAGATTGCTTGTGCTAGTGCTTATTTCCCACCAACTAATCTGGAACTTCCTTCAAAATATGGTGCACGCCACCGTGCTGCAATCGGAATAAGCGAGATTACGGACTCTATTACGATCGTTGTTAGTGAAGAAACCGGAAATGTTTCGATAGCTGAAAATGGTCAAATTTTTGGCGTTAATCGTAAACAGCTACGTGATTATCTATTAAGGGTAATTTGTGGTATCAGTACAGAATTGATTGGTATCAAAGCTGATAGTGATGTTGCAATTGCTAAAGAATTTAAAGAAGAGGTTGAAAGCGGAAAAGTAAAAGAAGATACTTCAGTGCTAGATATCTTAAGCATCAAAAAGCAAAGCGAAAATGTATCAAAGATCGAAACGGAGGCTATCGTCAGCGATGGTGAAGAATTGATCGTGGTCAAAGATGACAAGGATCAAAAAGCTACCTTGCCAAAAAACAGCAAGAAAAAAAGCAAACGTCGTGGATTATTCACCAAAAAGGCCAAAGATGAACAGCCTAAGAATGAAGAAGTAATCATTGAAGAAGAACTTGATAAAGAAGAACAAAGCATCAAACTTCCACATAAAAAAGAAAAGCCTGTGATCAATAGCTATGAAGAAGCGATGAGCAAACAAAGAGTGGAACAACAAAAAGTTATTGATGAGCAAAAGCGTCAGCAACAGCTAAAGCAACAAAAAGCTAAGGCAGAAGCTGAAGCATTAAAGAAAGCGGAAGAACAAGCAGCAAAAGAAGCAGCCATGGCAGCAAAGCAAGCAAATAATATTCAAGCTGATACAAGCGAAGAAAACGTAACTTTAGAACAAGAACCAGAAAAAGTTATGCAGATTCCTAAAGAAGCTATAAAGCCTAAGCGACAAGCAAGACCTAAGTATAACCGTCCGTATGAAAGTACGGCAAACATTAGGGTAATGGGTATGGATCCAATGGCTCAAAATACCGCAAATAATGTTAGTGCTCAAGCACCAAAGCAGCAAAAAGAAGAACCTAAACAGCAGTTTGATACTGATGATATCGACATCAGCAAATTGATGGGATATGAGAATGAACTTGATAATTCTTTTGAGATTCTTGATAAGGGTTATCATCAAACTAAAAAAGGAGGTAGCAAATAATGACCAACTTTAATAGACAAAATTCTCAAGAACAAAAAGAAAAGACCGAATTAGCGAATAAGATCGCACGTCAAAGCAAAAAAGTTGCAACGACTTATGAACATATCGAAAATGGTTTATTTAAGATATTTAGGATCTTTAGCAGCTGGATCGATCATGTTATCTTTAAGCCTAAGTATACGAAGATCGTTTCGTTAGCTATTGCCGTTTTATTATTTATTACGGTTAATTTTAATAGTACCAATTCGATCTTTGATCAACCATTGACCAGTGCGCGAGAAATCACGAACATGAGCGTAACAGCTATCTATAATTCTGATGTCTTTGAAGTTACAGGCATTCCTGAAACTGCAAATGTTACGGTAATTGGCGATAGTGCCAATGTAACAAGCGCTGTTAATATTGGTGGAAGCGTGGTAGTAGATCTTGAAGGGCTAACTGAAGGAACTCACCAGGTAAAACTGACGACCGAAGGTTTCAATAATAATGTAAATGTTAAAGTTGAACCATCTAATGCGGTTATTACTTTGAAAAAGAAAACAACTCGCGAATTTGACATTTCTTATGATTTCATCAATATGGATAAGATGAATAGCATTTATAGCTTAGGTACACCAGAATTTGCCTATACCAAAGTAAATGTAAGGGCCAGCAAAGATACCTTGGATTCGATTGCGTTTGTTAAAGCTCTGATCGATGTTACCGGGGTAACAGGAGACTTTTCACAGGTTGCTCGCTTGGTTGCTTACGATTCTAAAGGTCAGCCGATAAATGCGGATATCGTTCCTAGTGAAGTTGAAGTAACGGTTCCAGTATCAAATCCAAATAAGACCGTTCCAATTGAAATTGAAGTTAGCGGAACAGTGCCTAATGGCATGGCAATCGAAAGCATTGACGCTGATCAAAAAACCGTTACGATCTATGCTTCTGATTCAGTATTAAGCAAGATCGATAAGGTCGTTGTTACGGTCGATGCTAGCACGATAACGCAAGATACGACCTTAGTAAGACCTATTACCTTGCCGACAGGAGTAAACTCAAGCAATGTTAGCCAGATAAATCTAGATGTCAAGTTAGGTGAAGGAGTTACCAAGACGATCGATAATGTTGCGATTTACTTTAAGAATAATAATAACAATTATGAATTCATGCCAGTTGATAATAAATCGACAACTTCGGTCAATGTCTTTGGTACGCAAAATAATGTCGATGCAATTACTGCCGATGATATCAGTGTTTATTTTGATATGACCGATGCGATTCCAGGTATTCAAGAATTTACCTTAACGATCGATCAATCACCAAGCTCTTTGGTAACTTATAGTTTGGTCGAAAATACATATGAAGTAAATGTCATTGGGGAAACGATACCTGATGCAACTGAAGAAAGCGTAGGAGATTAAAATGGGAAGATATTTTGGAACGGATGGGATCCGTGGCAAGGCAAATGTGAGCCTTGATGTAAATAGAGCGTTTAAAGTAGGACAATATCTAGGATATTATTATGCAAAAAATGGTATCGGTAAGATCTTGATCGGTAAAGATACCCGCTTGTCCAGCGATATGTTTGAAGCAGCCTTAGCTGCTGGTATTTCTAGCACAGGATGTAATGCTTATCTTTTAGGTTATTGTCCAACGCCAAGCGTAGCTTATATCGTAAAAAATGAAGATTATGACGCTGGTGCAATGATCTCAGCAAGCCATAATCCTTATTATGATAATGGCATCAAGGTTTTTGCCCATAATGGGGTCAAGATTGCAAATGATATCGAAGCTTTGATCGAAGATTATATCGATGGCAAATCAAGCATTGAATTAGCGACCGGTGATAAGATCGGAAAAGTATATGATGTAAAAGATACCTTGAATGATTATATCAACTGGCTATGTGCTGAATATAAGATGGATCTTAGCAATTATACGATCGCTATTGACTGTGCCAATGGTGCTAGCTATCAAACGGCCAAACGCTGCTTGAGCGCTTTAGGTGCTAATTTGGTAGTGATGAATGATCAACCAGATGGCATCAACATCAATAATGGCTGCGGTTCTACCCATCCAGAAAAATTACAAGCATTGATGAAAGAAAAACACTATGATCTTGGTTTGGCTTTTGATGGTGATGCGGATCGTTTGATCGCAGTTGATCGTGATGGTGAACTTGTAACTGGTGATCATATCTTATATGTATGTGGAAAATATCTAAAAGCCAAAGGAGAGCTAGTAAACAATACCGTGGTAACGACAGTAATGGCTAACTTAGGTCTGTTTAAAGCACTGGAAAAATATGAAATCCATAATGTATCGACCCAAGTGGGAGATAAATATGTTTATGAGAAGATGTGTCAGGAAAACTATATCATAGGCGGTGAACAGTCAGGTCATATCATTTTCTCTAAGCATCTAACAACAGGCGACGGCTTGCAGACAGCTTTAAATCTGTTAAAGGTAATGTGTGATACGCACAAGAGCATCAATGAATTATGTGAAGGCTTAAAGATCTATCCGCAGCTATTGGTAAATATCCAAGTTGAAGATAAGAATGCTGTAATGGAAGATGAAGAAGTATTATCATTGGTCAAAGAAGTTGAAAAAGAACTAGAAAACAATGGACGGATCTTAGTAAGAACCAGCGGAACCGAACCATTGGTAAGGGTGATGGTCGAGGCAGAAACTGATGAGATCTGTCATGAAAAAGTATATAAGGTGATTAATTTTATCAAAGATAAATATCAAGGGGTCCTGTAGGACCCTTTTATTTTTTAAGGGTAAATGCTAAAATAGCTATAAAGAGGAAAACGATATGAAAAAAGTAATATGTGTAGTTGAAGATGAAAAAGATCTAAATGAACTAGTAAAAAGATATTTAGAAAATGAAGGATATGAAGTAAGATCATATCTAACATATGATGAAGCCCAGATCCATACGAATGATGATGATATCCATCTATGGATATTGGATATCATGTTAGATGATAAGAGCGGTTTTGATCTGATCGAAGAGATAAAAAAACATTCTCCTGATGTTCCGGTTATTTTTATGAGTGCCAGAGATAAGGAATTTGATCGAATCATAGGTTTAGAAAAAGGATCTGATGATTATATTACCAAACCATTTTCGACCAAAGAACTGGTCTTAAGGGTAAATAAGATCATTCAAAGAACATATCGTAATGATAATGCGCGTACCATCGTTGATGGTTATGAAATTGATGAAAGCCAGCGAATGGTTTATGATAAAGGTAAAAATGTTGAATTAACGACCAAAGAATTTGATTTGCTTATGTTGTTTGTTAAAAATCGCGGAACGGCATTTTTGCGTGAGCAGATCCTCGAGCAGGTATGGGATACCAATTATTTTGGTAGTGATAGGGTCGTAGATGATACCTTAAGAAGATTAAGAAAGAAAATGCCAAATCTAAGCATTCATACGATATATGGTTTTGGCTATAGGCTAGGATGATGAAAAGATTTAGATTGTGGATCAAAGAGCTTTCGCTAACGCAACAACTGATAGCTATCATCTTTATCATTACTTTATCTCTTGCATTATTCTTCTTTGTTTTCTTAAACAATAGCGTTGATACCTTTGTAGAGACGGAGATGTATAAATCAATACATCGATCACAAAGCAATATGAGCTTTTATTTGGAGAATGGCTTCATGGAATATGATCAGATTGCTGATACCAATATCTTTCATATCGTTTTTTATAACGATGATCCTGGTACGGGCTTTTTGATCAATACTAATAATATTGATGATGGTTTGCTTAAGGATATTACCATGCATATAAATGATGCGATGGATACACCGATCGATTATGTATATGAAACAAAAAATACTAATATCTTATATTCTATAGTCAAATTAGCTGGCGATGATGGAGTGTTAGCTTCAATCATGAATAACAGCTATAAGATCGAATTCCGTAATGCGATCGTTAATACTTTCATAAATGTGAATATGATGGTTATTTTCTTTTCTTTTACAGCGTTGATGCTTTGGGTCAGTGGGTTGATACATCCGCTTAATCAAATTAGAAATTATATCAATCATATCAAAAATGATGAAAGAGCTACATTAAATATCAATCGTAAAGATGAAATAGGGGATGTGGCAAATGCCTTGATCGATATGAAAGAACAGCTTGATCGTGAGAATCTGATCAAAGAAGAAATGATCCAAAATATATCTCATGATCTAAAAACACCGATCGCAACGATAAAATCATATAGTGAAAGCATCAAAGATGGAATTTACCCTTATGATACTTTAGAAAAGAGCGTTGATGTCATCATTGAAAATGCCAATCGTTTGGAAAAGAAGGTTTATCAGCTGATCGTATTGAACAAGATGGGATATCTGGTTGATAATGGAGAGGTTGGACAAAACCTTAATATGAAAAGCGTAATTGAAAAAGTAATCATTTCGTTAAAAGTTGTTAAACCAGAAATAGAACTAAAGATAAATTTAAAAGAAACATATTTTCATGGTGATGAAGAACCATGGCGTATCGTGGTAGAAAATTTGATCGATAATTCATTGCGATATGCCAAAAGCTATATCGAGATAACTCTGGATGATGATGAGCTTAAAGTCATAAATGACGGTAAACCAATTGAAAAAGAACGACTTGATAAGCTATTCAAACCATATGAAAAAGGAACAGATGGTAAGTTTGGTTTAGGTTTGTCAATTGTGCAAAGGGTTACTAGTACTTATGGGTATCGCGTAATGGCAGAAAATCTTACTAATGGTGTTTGCTTCAGAATTGTTAGTTTGAATAAGCGAACCAAGATCAATGATATGAATGATGTAAATGAAGCAACGATTACTCAGTTGCCGGATAAAAAGAAAAACAAGAATGAGAATAAAACAAAAAAAGCAAATTCGTAAGGATTTGCTTTTTTATACGATATATGGTAGTAGCAAGGTTGCTGTTGATAAAAATACAAAGAAACCAAAACAATCGGTAAAAGTTGTTACAAATATCGAACTAGCCAATGCCGGATCAACTTTTAATTTGGTTAATATCACTGGGACAAGATATCCGACGCTGGTTGCAATGATTAGATTTAACAGCATGCTTAAGGCACTGACAAATCCAAGATAGCCATTGCCATAAACGATGAAACAGCCGATACCAACGATCAAGCCAATGGTCATTCCGCAGATCATACCGGTACCTAGTTCCTTAAAAAAAACTTTTCGCGCATTTTCTCCAGTTAGCTCATTTAACGCAATGGCGCGAACCACGACGGTCATTGATTGGGTTCCGGCGTTTCCACCCATTCCTGCAATTATAGGATTGATCGCCGCTAGTGCAACGATCGTTGAGATCGTAGAAGAATACGAATTAACTACAGCGGCAGCTAAGATACAAGTTATTAGATTGATACAAAGCCACGGCAGACGTGAACGAATGGATTCACGTAAAGAACCATCAACTTTTTCATCGCTGTCAACTCCAGCTAGCAAGTGCATATCTTCAGTAGTTTCTTCTTTGATGATATCGATGACATCATCAATGGTAATGATTCCTTTTATAACGTTGTCATCATCGACTACTGGCAGCATGATATAGTCATATTTATCAAATATCTTAGCTATTTCTTCTTGATCGTCATTAACATTAAGGCTGATGACATTTGGGTTAGTTAGCTCAGCGATGGTGACGTCAAATTTATGTGTAATGATATCGCGTACCGATACTACGCCTTTTAAATGGTTTTGTTTATCGATGACATATAAATAGAAGGCCATCTCGGCATCGTTACCATTTTCTTGCAGATATTCTAATGTACGTAAAATGGTTTTATTTTCACGAATCGAGATAAACTCGGTTGTCATGATACCACCAGCGGTATCTGGTTCGTATTGCATTAGCTCTTGAACATCATGCAGGTCTTCGGTATTTAAATGTGCTAATACTTCCTGTTCTTGTTCATCTGTCAAGGTTGAGACGAAATCGACGATTTCATCCGTGCTCATCTCCTCTAAGATTTCTTTTTGTCGATCTTTGGAGAACTGTTTCAAAAATTCGTATCGATCTTCATCTTCTTCCTCTTCCATCAATCGTCCTAAGACTTCATCCGGAAAGCGATTTAAGATATTCTTGGCATCATCTTCATCTAAATGATGGATAGCTTCAAGGATGTCAACAGGGTGCGCATATTCACTGATTTCTTGGAGCTCTTGGTCTGTTGCGTGGAGCAAAAGATCATTTAATTCTTCTTTGGTTAAATCATCTTTCATTGATGTTTTCCTCCTTTGGCATCGAATATTCACAACCACAATATTTTTGTCGGTACATATTTAAAGCTTTAGCCATATTGTTACCTATCAAAAATCCATCCTTTTTCTTAAAATCAGAATAGAAATATTTTACTTTTGGATATTTTTGGCTTAAGGCATGTCCAATTTCGTTAATTTTTAAACTGTTTTTTTGCCTTGATACGGTCATTACCGTCGTAAAATAGTCAAAGCCATGATCTTGAGCAAAAGCATATGCTTCGTCCATGCGTTTGGCATAGCAAATAAAGCATCTTTGTTGGCCTTCTCTCATATCCTTGTAAGGACGTAAACTTTCCATATAGCCATCATGATCATAAGTAGGAATGATGATTTCTATATCAGGGTAATATTCACTTAGATATTTCTTTAACTCTTCTAGTCGTGTCTGGTATTCAGCTTGAGGATAGATATTTGAATTATTATAATATATGGTAATTTGAAAATGATCGTGCAAAAAAGACAAAGGGAAACAAGAGCATGGCGCGCAGCAGGCATGCAACAATAGTTTTGGTTTATTAGGAAGGGTCTTGATCTTAGAAATTTCTTCTTGTGACAATAAATAATAATGAAGTTTATTCATTGGTGATAAACATGCAATCGCCAAACGAGAAGAAGCGGTATTCTTTTTCTACAGCTTCACGATATGCTTTAAATATCAGGTCTTTACCAGCAAAAGAAGAAATCATCATGATCAAGGTTGATTTTGGTAAATGAAAATTAGTGATGATGCAGTCGATTGCTTCCCATTTATATCCTGGGAAAATAAAGATATCGGTTTGATCGGCACAAGCTTTGAAACAATGATATTTTTTGTATATAGCTTCTAAAGTTCTGGTACTTGTCGTACCGACGCTGATGATCCTACGATCGTCTTGCTTGGCTTGATTAAGGATATCAGCAGCTTCTTGGCTCATTTCATAATACTCGCTGTGCATGATGTGATCTTCAACGTTTTCGGTATCCATGGGTTTAAAGGTTCCTAAGCCAATATGTAAGGTAATATCAACGATCGTTACTCCTTTTTTCCTTAGCTGATCAAATATTTCTTCCGTAAAATGCAAACCCGCAGTAGGAGCAGCTGCGCTGCCATCTACCTTGGCATAAACGGTTTGATAACGTTGAGGATCATTTAGCTTTTCTTTGATGTATGGCGGTAAAGGTACATTGCCTAAGCGTTCTAATACTTCCATGAAAATGCCGTCATATAGCATTTTCATGCGTCGTATGCCTTTATCCTTAACTTCGACGCATTCAGCTCTTAATTCACCATCGTTAAAAGATACGATGGTTCCTAGTTTTACAACTTTGGCATTACCTACCAAGCATTCCCATATATCGTTTTCCAATTGTTTTAATAACAACAGCTCAACATGAGCGTTGGTTATTTCTTTTGTTCCATATAAACGAGCAGGGATGACGCGGGTATTATTTCTTACCAAAACATCACCTGGTTTAAAATATTCAACGATATCATAAAAATGTTTGTGTTCAAATTCTCCTGTTTGTTTATGGACCACGAATAATCGCGAATTGCTTCGGGCATCGCTTGGATGCTGAGCAATTAGTTTTTCAGGAAGATAAAAATCAAATTCTGCAGTTTTCATCAAAAGCCTCTTTCGTCAAATTTCATGTTTTGTAAGATTTCTTGTTTAAAATCGTTGTAACGATCTTCTTTGATTGCCTGACGTGCTTCTTCCATCAATTTGATCAAAAAACGGATGTTGTGAATTGACATCAAACGGTTACCTAAACCTTCTTTACATCTGAATAAGTGATGGATATAAGCACGAGTATAATTTTTGCAGGCATAACAGTCACAGTTTTCATCGATAGGACTAAAATCATCACGATAAATGGCCTTTTTGATATTGATACGACCATGTGATGTCATCAATGTACCGTGGCGGGCAATACGGGTTGGTAAAACACAGTCAAACATATCGACATTGCGGGAAATGCCTTCTAAAAGGTCATTGACAGCGCCAACGCCCATTAAATAACGAGGTTTGTCTTTCGGCAGATATTTGGTGGCATAATCTACCATGCGATACATTGTCTCTTTATCTTCACCTACAGATGTTCCGCCAATCGAATAGCCATCAAAATCCATTGCTGTCAATTCTTTGGCACACATTTCACGCAGATCTTCATATTCTGAACCTTGAACGATGCCAAAAAGTGCTTGATTAGGGTTGCTGTGGGCAAGCTTTCCTCTTTTTGCCCATCGTAAAGTTCTGAGCGTGCTATTTTTGGCATATTCATATGTTGCTGGATAAGGGATACATTCATCAAAGGACATGATGATGTCGGCGCCGATCTTATTTTGGATATGGATAGAATCTTCAGGTGACATAAATAGGGTAGAGCCATCAAGATGACTTTTAAAAGTTACGCCTTCTTCCGTTATCTTTCGAGAATCTGCCAATGAAAAAACTTGAAAGCCTCCGCTATCTGTCAACATCGGTCCTGGATAGTTCATGAATTTTTGAACACCTCCGGCTTGATCGATGATATCTTCACCAGGGCGAAGCCATAGATGATAAGTGTTAGCTAAAACGATGCCAGCACCAAGATCTTTTAATTCTTCGGGAGATAAAAATTTAACCGTTGCTAATGTGCCTACAGGCATGAAGATCGGTGTTTCAACATCTCCATGAGGAGTATGGATGATGCCACAGCGAGCGCCTGATTGTTTACATATATGTGTTATTTCAAAACTAAAATTTTTCATAAAATCACCACAAATATTATAGCAGTTGTGAAGCATTTTGTCTTTTATGTCAATTAACTTTTTTTTCTGAACGTGTTATAATTAAAACATGAAATCACAAGTTATTAAAGTTAGGAATATTCCTTCATTTCCCATCGTTATTCAAAGCATAAGCGTTAAACCTACGCTTTTTTTAGGTTTGCTGCTAATTGTTGGCATCATCTTGATGATCGCAAATTCGGTAATGGGATATTTTGGAGCAGTTTTTGTTGCATTAGCTACTTTTAGCATGCTTATCATGCCAGATCGTAAGATCATAGAAGTGACTAACGAATATTTGATCTTATATAATAATAAGGATGCGACATTGTGTAAATTAGTGTACTGGGATGAGATATTGTCGTGGCAGTATCGCTGGCATCCTGACGCTGATGAACTAATAATTGAATTATGTGATCATAGCGTAGAAAAAGTCGAAGCTTTTAATCGTAAAAAGTTTACAAGATATTTGAAAGAGTATGCTAATGGCAAAGAAATGAAGGTGAAAAAATGAGCAGATACCTAACTAGCAAACCGTGCAGCGAAGTTGAATATGAAGATATGAGCTTGCTTTTTTCGATGTTTGCCGATAGGACCAGATTAAAGATCATAAATGTCTTAGCCAAAAACGAGATGTGTGTGAGCGATATTGCCTTACAACTGCAAATGAGCCAATCAGCGATATCGCATCATCTTTCTTCACTGAAAAAAGTAAAGCTTATCCGCAGCCGTAAAGAAGGCAAGATGGTTTTTTATTCGTTAGCTGATGAACATGTATCGACAATCTTTTTGATGGCGTATGATCATGTATGTGAAAAGGAGTAGAAAAATGGATTTAAAAGAAATAAGAGAAAATGCCAAAAAAGCCTGTAGCAAGTGTTATGTTTGTGAATGTTGCAATGGAAGAGCTTGTAAAGGACAAATTCCGGGGATGGGCGGAAAAGATAGCGGTGAATCTTTTATGCGCAATGTCGAAGCATTTAAGAAAATAAAGATCAACATGGGCGTAATATGCGAAAATGGACCAATTGATACGGATTTTAAATGGTTTGGTCATGATATGTCTATGCCGATATTTATAGCACCGTTAGCAGGCATCAAAAACAATTATGGTGCCGATATGAGTGAATATACCTATAATCTTGAAGCTGCTAAAGGAGCAAAGCTTGCAAAGATCATGGCGTTTTGTGGTGATGGCAAAGATGTAGATACATTGTTTGTAGAACCTTTTAAAGCCATGACCAGCGTTGATGATCGTGCAATCATAACGATGAAGCCTTGGACCAAAGAGGGTGTCGATCTGCGCTTAGAGCTTATTAAAGATCAAAGTTATGCTTGTTTGGCCATGGATATTGATTCCGCAGGCTTGCCGCTATTACGCAATAGTGAAATTCCTGTAGAAAACAAAAGTGTCGACAGCTTACGTTATATCAAAGAAAAAATAAATAAACCGTTTATCATAAAAGGCATCATGAATGTTGAACAGGCAGCCAAAGCGGTTGAAGCAGGGTGTGATGCCATTGTTGTAAGCAATCATGGTGGCAGAGTATGCGATGAAACGCTTGCAACCATCGAAGTTTTGCCAGATATCGCTAAGGCATGCCAAGGCAAGGTGAAAGTATTGGTCGATGGAGGAATTCGCAGTGGATATGATATTTTTAAATGCTTGGCACTTGGCGCAGATGCAGTATTGATTGGAAGACCGATGGGCTTGGCAATCATTGGTGGCAAGGCTGAAGGAGTAAAAGCATATGTAGATAAGCTGCGAGATGAATTGAAGAGCGTTATGGTCATGACGGGGTGCCATTGTTTGGATGATATCACTGCTGATAAGGTAATTATCTTAAAATAAGTTTTTACGGAAAATGCAAAAATACCAAAAATATAAGAAAAAAATTTTCAATATTTTGAAATACTTTACATTCTATAAAAATTTGCTATAATCAATATATGAGGTAATTTATGGAAAAATACGAGAACAATGCTTTTTTTTGGCAAAAGATTGATACGTTATATTCCAGTGCGACATTAGAAATTTGCCATAGAAAAGGGGAAAGTCATCCAGAATATGCAGATATGTTTTATCCTGTTGATTATGGAAGGCTAAAAGAAGCCAATGGTGAACGGGGCGTTTGTGTTTATAAAGGTTCGCAAAAACACACTGCAGTAAAAGCTATCGTAATTGCAACCGATATCTTGAAAAGAGAACTAGATGTCAAATTGCTGATTGGCTGTGATGAGGAAGAAGAAGATGCAGTGCTAAGATTTTTGAATCAAACTGATTTTCAAAAGACGGTGTTGATTCGCCGAGGAAATGATCTTCCAAGTTGGGGATTTACAGATTAAGAAGTAGTTTGTACTGCTTCTTTTTGCATTTTAAGGAGGAAATGATATGGATGCCAAACAGATCGAAAAGATTTTTTTAGATAATTCTTATGTACGTTGGGGCGGTTCCCAAGAAGAATTACAATGTGCAGCTTATTTGCAGCAATATTTGCAAAAAATAGGCATCAGCAGCCAATTAGAAGCTTTTGCTACTGATCATGCCGTAATTAAAAAGGCCAAGCTTATCGTTCTTGATCCAAAGATCAAAGAAATACCTTGTACTGGTTATTTTATGTGTGCTAATACTGCACAAGATGGTATAGAGAAAGAATTATTTTATTTACGAAGAAATGATCGATATACGCTGGAACAAGTTAAAGATAAGATCGTGATCGTAGATGGTTATATTGGAAAATGGACATATAATGATCTGGTGGAACATGGGGCAGCTGGGTTTATTACTTGCGGATATGATGCGCATGATGAAAATCATGATATCGAGCAAAGGGAACTGAGAAGCTATGTCAGTGATGGCAAACTTCTTTGTGGGGTAAACATAAATATCAAAGACGGTATAGATATCATAAAAAATAAGACCAAAAAGGTTCGCTTAGAGGTACAACAGGAATATGGCAAAAGTGATTCGCATAATTTGATTGCGACGATCAAAGGTAAAAAAACTGAAGAAATTATCTTTACGGCGCATTATGATACCGTGGATAATTCGTTTGGCATATATGATAATCTTAGCGGAGCTGTGGGATTGTTGGCGTTAGCTGAACGGTTTAAGGAAAGTCAACCGAACTATACCTTACGTTTCATATGGTGTGGTAGCGAAGAGCGTGGGTTGTTAGGTTCTAAGGCATATTGTTTAGCTCATACAAAAGAATTAGAAAAAGCGGTGCTGGTCATTAATCTTGATATGATTGGTAGCATCATGGGGTATATGCTAGCTTGCTGTACCAGTGAAGATAAGCTAGCACATTATTTGGAATACTTTGCTTTAGAATACGGAAGCGAACTAAAAGCTTATCAAGATGTATATTCTAGCGATTCGACACCATTTGCGGATAATGGAATACCAGCGGTATCATTTTGTCGCTGGGCTTCACATGCAAGTGCGAAGATTCATTGTCGCTATGATACGATCGAAGAAGTATCATGTCAGCAAATGGTTGATGATATCGAGTTTATTTATGCTTTTGCTAAAAGAATGGCAAATGCAAAGGTCATCCCAGTGAAAAAAGTTATACCTGATAATATAAAAACAAGCTTGGATGAGTATCTGTTACGTAAAAGAAAAGACTAAAAAACTGCATATCGATTTTGATATGCAGTTTTTTTTGTATATCTCTTGTAGAAAAATTATTCAGCAGCTTCAGTAGTAGCAGGAGCAGTTGTTTCAACAGCAGCTTCAGTAGTTTCAGGAGCAGCAGTTTCTTCAGTTGCTTCAGTAGTTTCAGGAGCTGTAGTTTCTTCAGTAGCTTCAGTTGTAGCAGGTGCTGTTGTTTCAACAGTAGCTTCAGTAGTAGCTGGAGCTGAAGTTTCAGTAGTTGTAGTTTCAGTATTAGAAGCACAGCCAACTAATACCATTGCGCTTAAGCATAATGCTAATAATTTCTTCATTTTAATTTCCTCCGTTTTTTATAAATGAAACATTGTTATCATTTATATTTCACTATTTTATCACAATTTTAACACAAATCAAGTATTTCTTGCATTAAAAAACAGTAAGCATATAATTATAGTTAATAAGTGGAGGAAATATGATTAGATTTGAATGTGATTATAATCAAGGATGTCATCCTTTGATCTTGGAGAAAATGCAAAAAACTAATTTTGAGCAAACTGTTGGATATGGTGAAGATGAATACTGTGAAAACGCTAGGGCTTTGATCAAAGCAGCTTGCGGAATGAATGATATCGATGTTCATTTTTTGGTCGGTGGAACCCAAGCTAATGTTACGATCATATCTAGCGTATTGAAAGGTTATCAGGGGGTCATTAGTCCAGATACCGGACATATCAATGTTCATGAAACTGGTGCAGTAGAAGCGACAGGACATAAGGTATTAGCTTTACCTAATATTGATGGAAAGATCACTGCTATGCAGGTACAGGAATATATCACTGCACATTATGAAGACGAAAATGCTTGTCATACGGTTCAACCGGCAATGGTATATATATCTTTTCCAACCGAAAGCGGCACATTATATAGTAAAGCAGAATTAGAGGCATTATATGAAGTTTGTCGAGCTAATGATGTTTGTTTATTTATTGATGGAGCTCGTTTAGGCTATGGATTGGCTGCTTTTAATAATGATCTGTCATTAAGAGATATCTGCAAGAACAGTGACATCTTCTATATTGGTGGAACAAAGGTCGGAGCCTTATTTGGTGAAGCTGTTGTTATTACTAATGATCTTTATAAGAAAGATTTTCGATATAATATCAAAAGACATGGCGGAATGTTGGCGAAGGGGCGATTATTAGGTATCCAATTTGAAACTTTGTTTACTGATGACCTTTATTTTAGGATCAGCAAAAATGCAATTGATAAAGCGATGAAGCTAAAAGATGCATTTGAACAGCTGGGTTATGAACTTTTAAATGACTCTTATACCAATCAGCAATTTGTATTCTTAAGCGATGAACAATGTGCAAAGCTGAAAGAAAAATATGTGTTCTCATATTGGGGAGAATTTAATGGTAAAAAAGCATATCGTTTTTGTACGAGCTGGGCAACTACTGATGAACAATTGGATGCTTTGATCTTTGATCTAAAAAATTATCAATAAATATGTTAGAATAGAGCTTGTTTTTACAAGTTCTTTTTTATAGGGGGATTCTATGATAAAGGGATTAGGTTTTAGGACGCTTAAAACCGCTGTTAGTGTTTTCTTGGCTATGTTCTTAGGGGAAGTACTAGATTTTGCTTATCCATTTCATGCAGCGATTGCTGCAATGTTTGCTATGGATAAAACGATGTTTGGTTCCTTGAAACTTGGTAGAAATAGGATCGTTGGTTCGATTATCGGAGCTAGCATTGGCATCTTATGTTGCTATATGGATCGGGGAAATCCTTTGTTGTGCGCATTAGCTATTGCACTGCAGATCATGATATGTAATTTTTTAAAATTAAAGGGAGCTATCATCATTAGTGGGATCATGATGCTGATCATCATGGGAACCCAGGTAATGAGCCGTTATACTATGGTTTTTATCGTACTGCCGATACGATCATTGGTGTTGTTATCGCCCTTGTGGTAAATATTACCATCTGTCCTTATAATTCTTTAAAACGCTTAGATGATATGGTGATAAAGATATGGGAACAAACAGATCGATTGATCTTATCGATAAAGGAAGGACATATCGTTCAGTTGGAGGAGCTTAATGCTGAATTTGATAAGATAGGCATCGAGATTGCTGATATCGAACAAAATTTCTTATTCGGACGACAAAAGCTTTATGTTGAACAGTTAAAAAAGCATTATCAAATTTGCAGTAGGTTATTGCTTGAGGCAAATATCTGCCTAACGATTGATAAAGATAAAGATCCTACGATTTATGATTATCATCTTTGTAAAGCGCTGCAGATATTTGATGATTATATCGTCGAAATACAGAATAATTAAAAAAATTAAAAAAAACCCGAATTGCAAGCAGAAACTGAAAATAAGAGAAAATAGGAACTAATTTTTATAGAAAATCGTATTTTCAGTTACATTAAGTTTAGCTAATTCGTCTAGAAATAATTTTTCAGCAGGAAGATATCTAAGTATCTTCCTTTTCTTTTTATTGATTCTGTTATTTATATCAACAGTTGTCTTTTTATCTATTGAGTTGATGTCAGTACCTTTCTTTATAAAGTATC
>CALVFJ010000021.1 GCA_944326795.1 uncultured Erysipelotrichaceae bacterium | reverse complement strand
TTCATATTTATTGGTATGAGTAATTTCTACTTCTTTTCATGTACTTATAAAGTGGAATTTACCTTTTCACTTCAGCATATTTTATCTTATCCGTATATTATAAGATCATCTAGCCACTTGAACATATAATTGCTATTCATCATATTTGCCAATGAAAAAAAAAGAAGCATTTATATGCTTCTTAAATAAGGACATTATTTTTGCATCCAGCTTTCATCGCTTGGATTATCTCTAAAATGCAATAACTTAGCTTTATCTTCTGGCTTGATATAATTTTCTTCAACTGCAACATCAACCAAGACATCTAGATTGCTGCAAGAAATATTGGTTACATTAGCTTCAGCTAAGCGATCCAAGCCTTTTTTCATGCCATATGTAAAGATGCTAGCCATACCAAGTACTTCTACCCCATTTTCACGCAACACCTTTACGACTTCCAAGCTGCTGCCTGCTGTACTTATCAAGTCTTCGACAACAACTACTTTCGTACCTTTTTCGCATTTACCTTCGATCTGATTAGTACGGCCATGGTCTTTAGCACTAGCGCGAACATAACCCATTGGTAAATTTAATTTGGTCGCAACGATTGCGGCATGAGCGATGCCAGCAGTTGCCGTTCCCATGACCATCTCACATTCTGGAAAATGCGTTTTGATGATGCTTGCTAGCGCTTCTTCAACATCTTCACGTACTTTGACATCTGATAAAGTCAAACGATTGTCACAATAAATTGGTGATTTGATCCCGCTTGCCCAAGTAAAAGGCTGCTCAGGTCTTAAGAAAACGGCATTGATGCTTAATAAATCTTTAGCAATTAATTTTTCCATCTTATTTATTCCCCCACAAATTCTTTTACGCAGCGTGCATAAGCTGCTACTGGATCTTCACTAGCAGTAATTGGACGACCAACAACGATATAGCTGCTGCCAATTTCTCTAGCCATCGCTGGTGTCGTAACGCGTTTTTGATCACCTTTGCTAGCATCATCAAAGCGAATACCTGGCGTTACGGTAATGAAATCTTCATTGCAGACGTCGTGAACTAATCTTGCTTCTAATGGTGAACATACTACGCCATCCAAGCCAGCTTTTTGCGTATTTAAGGCATAATGCTGAATCGTATCATTGATTGGATGATCGATCCATAATTCTTCTTGCATCACCTCTTCTGAGGTACTGGTCAATTGCGTTACCGCAATTAGCTTTGTTGCAGGATTTACCTCATCGATTGCTTTTTTAGCAGCTTTCATCATTTCGATGGTTCCTGCAGCATGAACATTGGTCATATCTACGCCTAGGGCAGCTACATTTTTCATAGCTTTATAGACCGTGTTAGGAATATCATGCAGTTTTAGATCCAAGAAAATCTTATGTCCGCGTGCCTTGATGTCTTTAACGATCTGTGGTCCTTCAGCATAGTATAATTCCATGCCGATCTTTACAAATGGCTTTACATCTTTGAACTGGTCCAAAAAAGCTAAGGTAGCTTCTTTGCTTGAAAAATCACATGCGATAATAACGTCTCTCATCTGTGTGCCCTCCCGATTATATCTTCTAATTTTTCAATATTTAGCTTATCAATCAATGATGGTAAGTTATTGATGATCTTTTGACAGGCATATGGATCAGCACAATTGGCTGCGCCCACCTGAACCGCAGTTGCTCCAGCATACATCATTTCAATGACATCTTCAGCACTAGCGATGCCACCAATTCCGATGATCGGAATATTTACTGCTTCATATACCTGATAAACCATGCGCAAGGCAACCGGCTTGATTGCCGGACCGCTGAAACCACCCATGATATTATGGATGATCGGTTTTCCTGTTTTTAGATCGAAACGGGCACCTAACAAGGTATTAATCATGCTGATACCATCAGCTCCCGCTTCTTCACAAGCTTTGGCGATAGCCACGATATCCGTAACATTAGGACTTAGTTTGATATATACAGGCTTGCTCGTTACCTCTTTGACCGCTTTTGTTACTTTTGCTGCCATCTGAGGATCGGTTCCAAAGCTCATGCCTCCATGACGAACATTTGGACAACTGATATTGACCTCGATGATCCCTACGATATCTTGCTTATCCATAGCTTTGGCACAAGCAACATATTCTTCGATCGCAAAGCCCGAAATGTTGGCTACGACCTTTTTATTAAAAACTTTCTGCAATTTAGGAAACTCTTCGCTAATTACCTTTTCTAAACCAGGATTTTGCAAACCGACCGCATTGATCATCCCCATCTCGCATTCTGCGATCCTAGGTGTAGGATTACCAAAGCGTGGCTCTAGTGTCGTCCCTTTGGTTGCAATGCTTCCTAAGATATTTATATCATAAAATTCACAAAATTCATAACCAAACCCATAAGTTCCGCTGGCAGGAATTACGGGATTATCTAATTCCCAGCCGGATAAAGTTACCGCTAATCTTTTGTCCATAATAACTCCTCGCTACTCAACACCGGACCTTCTTTACAGATCCGCTTATAACCATTTTTGGTTTCGATCGAACAGCCCATGCAAGCTCCAAATCCACAGCCCATCCGTTCTTCTAAGGATATCTGACCATTTTGAGTGCTGGTCTTATAAATAGCTTTTAGCATTGGCAAAGGTCCACAGGTCAGATAAGGTATATCGCATAGATCATTTTTAACCATCACATCGTTGACAAAACCTTTTAGGCCCAAGCTACCATCATTGGTCGATACATATAACTTATCGGTCAATTCATGGAATTTTTCAAAATAAAATTCATCATCTTTGCTTTGAAACCCTAAGATAACTGTTGGTTTATATCCCATCTTGACCAATTGTTTGCATGCTCCATACAGTGGTGGAATGCCTACGCCTCCACCGATCAGCAATAGATGCTTATCATCTAAGGTAAAACCATTTCCTAAGCCAACCAAGGCTTCAACCTCATCGTTGACCCTTAAACCTGACAACCAGCTTGTGCCCTCACCAACGACCTTGTATACGATGGTCAAGCTAGCTTCGCTCCAATCACAGATGGAGATCGGACGGCGCAAAAACTTATTGGTAACCTTGATATTGATGAACTGGCCGGGGTTGGTTACCCACGAACCATCCCCTTTCAAAACCATTTCATAGATATCTTTCGTTAATTGCTTATTGCTTAAAACTTTGTAAATTTCGATCTTTTTCATATCATATCTCCTATTGATCGATCGTTGATACCTGCATCGTGATCTCTTCTAAGATATTCAGCAAGACATTGACGGTATCCAAAGAAGTGAAGACCGTAACATTATTTTCAACGGCACATCTTCTGATCTGATAACCGTCACGATTGGTATTGGAATCGTTGGTTGTCAGCGTATTGATGATATAAGTGATATGGCCTTTGCGAATCGAATCTAAGATTTCGCTTGATCCCTCTGAAAGCTTTTTCTTGACCCTGGTCTTGATGTTTGCCGCTTTCAAGGCTTTGGCCGTACCTGAGGTTGCTTCGATATTGAAGCCTAGATCATAGAAACGTTTAACCAATTCAATAGCTCTTTCCTTGTCTTTATCTGCCAAGGTCACAAAGACCGTACCATAGTTTACGACCCTTAGATTGCTTGCCTGTAATGATTTATATAAGGCTCTGTTCAAGGTATCATCATAGCCGATAGCTTCACCAGTCGATTTCATCTCTGGCGATAGATAAGCATCCAAGCCATGTAGCTTAGAGAATGAGAATGTTGGCGATTTGACATAATAACGTTTCTTTTCCGCCATGACATAGGTTCCATATCCTTGCGCTTTTAAGCTATCTCCCAACATGACCTTAGTAGCAATATTAGCCATCGGGATCCCGGTCGATTTAGATAAGAACGGTACCGAACGACTGCTACGCGGATTAACTTCGATGACATAGACATCATCATTGCTATCAACGATGAATTGGATATTGAACAAGCCCTTGATGCCAATAGCCAAGCCTAAACGATTTGTGTAATCAGCGATCGTTGCTTTTACTTTCGCACTTAAAGAATATGGCGGATAAACGCTCATCGAGTCACCAGAGTGAACCCCGGTAGCTTCAACCAGCTGCATGATACCAGGGATAAAGACATCTTCACCATCACAAATGGCATCAACTTCTACTTCGGTTCCTGCGATATATTTATCTACCAGCACTGGCTGATCAACATCGATCTTAACGGCATTGGTTAGATATTCGATAAGCTCATCATCATGATTAACGATCTGCATCGCTCTTCCACCTAAGACAAATGATGGACGAACAAGGACCGGATAACCAATTTCTTTAGCAACCTTCAAACCATCTTCGATATTGGTAACAGCCTTACCGATTGGCAATGGAATGCCGGCTTGGCGTACGACCTTATCAAAGATATCGCGGTTTTCTGCTTTTTCGATGGCTTCGATATCGGTACCTATGATCTTGACTCCATAATCTTTTAATTTTTGCGATAGATTGATCGCTGTTTGTCCGCCTAAAGATACGATAACACCTTCAGGTTTTTCTAGATCGATGATATGCATGACATCTTCGATGCATAATGGTTCAAAATATAATTTATCGCTTACTTCATAGTCGGTCGAAACCGTTTCGGGATTGTTATTGATAACGATAGCTTCATAACCTTTTTGCTGGATGGCCCAGATAGCATGAACGGTCGAATAGTCAAATTCTACCCCTTGACCGATCCTGATCGGACCGCTACCTAGAACGATGATCGATTTTTTATCACTGACGATCGACTCATTTTCTTTTTCATATGTCGAATAGAAATATGGCACATAGGCACTAAATTCAGCGGCACAGGTATCGATCATCTTATATACCGGAATACAGTTGATAGCTTTTAGATGATCATATAAAGCTTTTTCGCTCATGCCAAAGTATTTGCATAAGTATGAATTGCTAAAGCCATATTTCTTAGCTTTGATCAAATTAGCATCGCTTGGATCTTCTTGCAAACGTTCTTCCAACGAAACGATATGATGGATCTTATCTAGGAAGAAAGCATCGATCTTGGTTGCATGCTGGATCAGCATCAGATCGACATCACGGCGGAATAATTCCGCAATAGCAAAGATCCTCTCATCCGTAGGTGTTTTGATATTTTCTAATAATTCATCGATCGTATAATCATCAAATTTTGCTAGATAGATATGATCGACCCCAATTTCCAAAGAACGCATTGCTTTTAACAAAGCTTCTTCCATGTTACGACCGATGCTCATGACCTCACCAGTTGCTTTCATCTGGGTGCTCAAGGTATGATCGGCCTTTGCAAATTTATCGAATGGGAAACGCGCTACCTTACATACCACATAGTCTACAGCAGGTTCAAAAGCGGCACAGGTATTAGCGATCCTGATCTCATCCAGACGTAAGCCGATAGCGATCTTGCTACTAACCTTAGCGATCGGATAGCCTGTTGCTTTTGAAGCTAAGGCACTTGAGCGCGAAACCCTTGGATTAACCTCGATAACATAGTAATTAAAAGAGAATGGATCCAAAGCAAACTGCACATTGCATCCGCCCTCGATCTTAAGCTCTTTGATGATAGCTAAAGCGGCATTTCTTAATAATTGATATTCTTTATTTGATAAGGTTTGTGCCGGAGCTACGACCATGCTATCACCAGTATGGACCCCAACTGGATCGATATTTTCCATCGAACAGATAACGATAGCCGTATCATTGCTATCACGCATTACTTCAAATTCGATCTCTTTATAACCTTTGATCGATTTTTCTACCAATACTTCGCTTACTGGTGACAATTTTAACGCATTTTCACCAATTTCACGTACTTCCTCATCGTTGTTGGCAAAACCACCACCGGTTCCACCTAAAGTAAAGGCTGGTCGTAAGACGACCGGATAACCGATCATATTGGCATATTTGACCACATCATCGATATTGCGTGCGATATGGCTTTCCAAGCAAGGTTGATCGATCCTTTGGCATAATTCCTTAAATTTCAAACGGTCTTCCGCTTCTTCGATCGAATGGAAGCTCGTTCCTAAGATCTCACATTGACATTCATCTAAGATGCCTTTGCTTGCTAGCTGCATCGCCATGTTCAACCCTGTTTGACCACCAAGCGATGGCAACAAAGCATCTGGTCTTTCCTTACGGATGATCCTTGAAACATATTCTAAGGTCAACGGTTCCATATAAACCTTGTCTGCAATATGACTATCGGTCATGATCGTTGCCGGATTAGAGTTGATCAAGATCACCTCATAACCTTCTTCTTTCAATGATAAGCAAGCTTGGGTTCCCGCATAGTCAAATTCTGCAGCTTGCCCAATAACGATTGGTCCGCTACCAATGACCAAAACTTTTTTGATATCTTCTCTTCTAGGCATTGTCTTTCTCCTTAAATTGTTCCATATAGCTGATGAATTTCTTGAATAGATATTTGCTATCTTCCGGTCCGGCAGCACTTTCCGGATGATATTGCACGCTGAAGCAGCAATCTTCAGGGATCTCTAAGCCTTCAACGGTATTATCTAATAGATTATAATGCGTGATCTTTACTCTTGGATCATTTTTTTCTTTAACGGCATAGCTATGATTTTGACTAGTTATCTCGATCTTACCGGTTAACACATTGATTACCGGATGATTAGCTCCTCGATGACCAAATTTTAATTTATAGGTTTCAAAACCATTTGCTAACGCGATCAATTGATGCCCAAGGCAAATGCCAAAGATTGGTTTTACCCCTTGCAGCTGCTTGATGACCTTAGCAACGTTCATCACATCTTGTGGATCTCCTGGGCCATTTGATAAAAAGATACCATCTGGTTTCAATGCTAAGATATCCTCAGCTGTTGTATCATAAGGAACGATGGTAACATTGCAGCCATTGCGATTAAGATCACGAATGATATTGTATTTGATGCCACAATCAATAGCTACGACATTAAAACGTGGATTTGCGCAGCGAGAATACCAACGCTTCTTACAGCTAACCTTGCTGATCTGATCATGAACCGTCTGATAAGCTTTGATCTTTGCCAAAGCTTCAGCTGTTGGAACATCACTATCGCAAATGATGCCTAGCATCGCACCTTCATCACGGATCGTCCGTGTAATATAGCGGGTATCTACATGGGTCAGCCCAACTACATCATTTTCTTCCATTACTTCATTCAAAGTTTTGGTGTAACGGAAATTTGAAGGCTTATCGTTATATTCTTTAACGATCATGGCTTTTGGGCCAAAGATCTTTGATTCATAATCTTCATCGATGATCCCATAGTTACCGATCAAAGGATAGGTCATACAGATCATTTGATCCGTATATGAAGGATCGCTCAAGATCTCTTGATATCCTACGCATGAAGTATTGAATACCACTTCGCTGATAACTTCTTTGGTACTGCCAAAGGCCTTGCCATAAAACTCTTTGCCATCAGCTAAAACTAATTTTCTGTCCATTATACACCCTCCCGATATACGATGTTGCCATCAACTATCGTCATGACACATTTTCCACTTAATATTTTACCATCGAATGGGCAACTTTTGCCCATAGATGCAAACTTTTTGCTATCAACTCGAATATTGGCATTTAGATCAAAGAAACACAAATTTGCTTTTTCCATATTTTTGATTTCTCCCCCTTCGATGCCAAAGATATCACAAGGGTTATAGCTCATTAATTTGATAACATCCTCCAAGCTTAATAATTTGGTCTTGACAAAATGGGTATAGATCAAGCTAAATGCTATTTCGATCGAAACGATGCCCATCTTAGCATCTTTGATCGCACAATTTTTTTCATCTTCGCTATGTGGCGCATTATCCGTACATATCACTTCGATCGTTCCATCTTGAATGGCTTTGATCAAAGCCTCTTGATCTTGTTTTGATCTTAGCGGCGGATTCATCTTCCACTTGCCATTATCTTCATCGATATCTTCTTCATTCAAACATAGATGATGGCATGTTACCTCACCAGAAACATTGGCACCCTCGCTTTTAGCTTGACGTAAAGCTTCTACGCTTTCCTTACAAGAAATATGGCAGATATGAAACTGACAGCCTGTTTCTTTAGCTAAAGCTAGATCACGAATGACCTCATTATATTCGCTGGCGTTATTGATGCCCGCATCATTAAAGCGTTTAGAAGCAATGCCTTCATTTAAGCTGCCGCCTTTTAGCTCGCTTTCATCTTCACAATGGGCAATGATCACACTATTATATTTGGCACATTGGCGCATTGCTTCTGCCATCAATTCCTTATCTTGGACCCCTACACCATCATCTGAATACAAGAAACATTCTTCATGTAAACTAGCAAAATCCACCAATTCTCCACGACCTTTTTGTTCTTTGGTGATCGCACAGATCGGATAAACATGGATGCAAGCATCTTTATCGATTATGCTTTGTTCCAGTTGCAGATGTTCTAGGCTGTCACATGCTGGTTTTAGATTTGGCATAGCAAAGATGGTCGTAAAGCCACCTTTAGCCGCCGAATAAGTCGCGGTTTTGATCGTTTCTTTATAGGTATATCCTGGTTCCCGCAAATGGGTATGCACATCTACCAAACCAGGCATGACCGTCAAACCAGCACAATCGATAACTTCATCCACATCATCATCTTGAATATCGATCATATCCGCAATGATAAAGTTTCCTTCATCATCGATCAAAAAATCACTATTGATAAATTTTTGGCGATAAAAAACATTGGCATCCCTAAAAAGCCTTGTCATCTTATAGACCTCCGATCGTTTTTAAAATTACTGCCATCCTTACTAAGACCCCATTTTCGATTTGTTTGAAGATACGGCTCTTTGGACATTCCACCACATCATCAGCGATCTCTACCATCCGATTAAATGGTGCAGGATGCATGATGATCGCATGTTCAGGCATCTTATTTACCCTATCCATCGTCAAACCATAGCGCTGATGATACTCTTCTGTTGAGATCTTCATCTTTTCTTCATGACGTTCATGCTGGACCCTTAATAGCATGATGATATCCATCTTTTCGATAGCTTCATCAAAATCAATAAATTTATATCCTTCTTCCCGATATTCTTCCGGTCCGCTGACATAACATTCCATGCCCAGTCTTTCCATCACTTCGATATTAGAATGAGCGACCCGTGAATATTTGATATCACCGACAATGGCGATCTTCAATCCTTCAAAATGACCAAATTCATTGCGGATCGTTAATAGATCTAACAAAGATTGCGTTGGATGATCGCTAGCGCCATCGCCAGCATTTAAGATCGGAATATTGATATTGGTTAGCTCATCATAATAATGATCCTTACGATCACGAATTACCAAGCCATCGATCTGGAAGCTTTCAAATGTCTTAAGGGTATCATAAAAGGTCTCACCCTTTTTCAAAGAACTATTCTCGCTATTAAAGCTGATGACCTTCATTCCTAATTTTAACTGCGCGGTATTAAAGCTATATTGAGTTCTTGTGCTTGGCTCAAAGAAGCAATTAGCAATTATTTTATCTTTTAAATAATTATCATACTTTCCTTCCTTGCATTGGTTGGCTAAGTCTAAGATATCGTTGATCTCTTCGACTGTCAAATCTTTAAGTCTGAATAAGTTTTCCATCTTCCATTTCCTTTCAAAAAAGGCCTTCGAGCACACTCGAAGACCTATATATCCTATAGTTATGTTATATATAATTCCTTCTAAGTGTCTCGCACTTAATTAAAGCCATATAGATTATAACATATAATGATAAATAAACTAGTATTTTTATCATAAATTGCCAAACATTTTTTATCCTCAAAATATTCACAGCTTCTTTTACGCATCATCTCACCATAAAATAGCTTCATCTGCTATCACCAGCCAACTTAAGCACAAATAGGCTGAACATATAAAAAGATCAGCAAGTTTGCTCACTGATCCTTAAACATCTTATCCATTAAGCTTTTCTTTGGCAATCGACAGCATCAGCTTGATCCTGTTTTCTTGGTTTACCTTGGTCGCGCTAGGGTCATAGTCGATAGCCACGATATTAGCGTTAGGCATGACATTGGTAATTTTTCTGATCATGCCTTTACCATTGATATGATTTGGCAAACAGCCAAATGGCTGGGTACAGACGACATTTTCATAACCTTGATCACATAGTTCCATGATTTCCGCGGTCAACAGCCATCCTTCTCCCATCTTAAAGCCATAACCAACGATATCCTTAACTAGCTCCTTAGTATGGGCGTAACGTCCGATCGGTACAAAGCTGGAATATTTTTTGACAGCATCAGCCATGACACCTTCCATCTTTTCCAAATAATCAAACAACAATTTACAAGCAGCTTTCTTGGCCATATTGCCGCCATAAAGCTTGATATCTTCCAAACGGTTATCAACCTTAAATAACGCAAAGCCCATCAACCCTGGCACCATATATTCAACATCCTGGGTCTGCAAAAATTTTTCTAGGTTATTATTGCCTAGCGGCGCATATTTAACATAGATCTCGCCAACGATACCAACTTTTGGCTTGGTGATCTTAGCTAATGGCAAACTAGCAAATTTTTCAACGATATCTTTGCATATTGCTTTCATTTGTTTGATGCTATAACCTTTATTGGCATTTAAGGTTGCAGCGCATTGTTTGGTAAGATCATCTACCAAAGCATCCGTTGAACCTTTATCGATCTCATAAGGTCGGCATTGATTGGCAAGATGCATGATCAGATCGCCATATACCATACCAGCGATTGCTTTGCGCAGCATTCCTAAGGTTAATTTAAAACCGCTATTTTTTTCTAAGCCGCTCATATTCAAAGAAATGACCGGAATATAGCCATATCCAGCTTTTACCAAAGCTTTACGTAGCAAATGGATATAATTGCTAGCTCGGCATCCTCCACCGGTCTGGGTGATCATCAAGGCAACCTTCTTTACGTCGTAGCGGCCGCTATTCAATGCATCGATCATTTGACCAATGACCAGTAAAGCAGGATAACAAGTATCGTTATGGACATACTTCAAGCCGCTGTTAACGACACCGCTGCCTTGATTATCTAATAGTTCTACATGATAACCTTCTTGGATGAAGACTGGCATGATGATCTTAAAATGCACCGGTGCCATATCAGGAACCAAGATTGTATATTCTTTTTTCATTTGTTTGGTGAATTCTATCACATTACTCATGTTTTTCACCTTCCTTTTCTTGTTTTAAGGCTTCTAACAATGATCTGATCCTGATCTTGATGGAACCTAGATTAGAAATCTCATCGATCTTGATCTGGGTGTAGATCTTGCCTTTAGCTTCTAGCAAGCTACGGCATTCATCCGAAGTTATCGCATCGCAGCCGCAACCAAACGATACTAACTGTACCAGATTCATATCTTTTTGATCAACGACATATTCACAAGCATCATATAAACGGCTATGATAGGTCCATTGATTCAAGACCTTGACCCGATAAGCCTTAGGATTGCAATGCGCGATATAATCCTCGCTGACGATCGCACAGCCAAAACCTGCGATCATCTGATCGATACCATGGCTGATCTCGGGATCGATATGATATGGACGACCAGCTAAGACGATGATCGGTGCTTGTTTGCTGCGTGCTTGTGCTACGATCTTATCTCCAATCGCATAGATCTTTTCCATATGTTCCTGATATGCTTGATAAGCCTTGCGGCTAGCTTTGAAAACATCACGATGATGGATATCGCTGAAATACTTTTTCAAGATATTGGTCATCTTATGAACAAAAGGGATCGGTTTATGGATGCCCACATAATCATTGATAAAAACGATCTTTTTCAAACTGTCCATATTAGCGCTCAATACTTCAGAATAATATGCAACGACCGGACAGTTATAGTTATTATCTGCATGCTTATTGCTGACATTATAAGACATGCATGGATAGAAGATGACATCTGCGCCCTTTTCGATCAGCTCTTCCACATGACCATGCATCAGCTTGGCAGGGAAACAAACCGTATCGCTTGGAATCGAATTTTGGCCTTTTAGATAAGTGGCACGGCTAGAGAAATCTGATGTAATGACCTTAAAGCCTAAGCTAGCAAAAAAGGCATTCCAAAATGGCAGCAATTCATACATGTTCAAGCCTAATGGCAAACCAATCGTAAGGTTGCGCGAACCTTCATCGGTATGATAGCTTTTGATCAGCTGACGTTTTTGTTCATAGATATTTAATTCATCGCTCTTGACCTTTTTGGTAATTGGTCGCTCACAGCGATTGCCACTGATATATTTACGATTACCGCTAAAAGTATTTACGGTCAGCTGACAATGATTTTCACATAATCCGCAGTTAACGCTAGATACCTTATGTTCAAAATTCAGCAATTCTGGTAATTTTAAGATCGTGCTAGTTTGATAATGCTTATTTTTTACATATAGTGCTGCACCATAAGCACCCATCAATCCGGCGATATTTGGTCTGATGACATCAACCTTTAATTCTTGCTCAAAAGCGCGTAATACCGCATCATTATAGAAAGTACCACCTTGTACGACGATATTTTTTCCTAGTTCTTCCACGCTAGCACATCTGATAACTTTATAAATTGCATTCTTAACGATGCTGATAGATAATCCCGCACTGATATTATCAATGGATGCCCCATCTTTTTGGGCTTGTTTAACGCTGGAATTCATGAAGACCGTACAACGTGATCCTAGATCGACCGGCATCTTGGCAAATAAGCCTTTTTGTGCAAAGGTTTCGATATCATATCCTAGATTGGTCGCAAAGGTTTGCAAGAAGCTACCACACCCCGAAGAACAAGCTTCATTCAGGAAGATATTATCGATCGTTCCATTATGGATCTTAAAGCATTTCATATCTTGCCCGCCTATATCGATAATAAAATCTACATCTTTCTTGAAAGCTTTAGCACTGGTCAAATGGGCAATGGTCTCAACTAGCCCTTCATCGATCTGGAATGCATGCTTAACGATATCTTCCCCATAGCCCGTACATCCTGAGCCAACGATCTCGATATTTGGATATTGGGTATATAGATTCAACAAGAAATCTTTGATCAATTCTACCGGATTTCCTTTATTCGTACGATAATCTTCGATCAAGATCTTGCCTTCTTCATCGATTACCACACATTTTAAGGTCGTACTACCGGAATCAATTCCTAAATATGCCTTTCCTTTATAACTACGAGCATCGGCATGTTCGATCTTAGCTTGATCATGACGCTTTTTAAATGCCTGATATTCTTGTTCATTTTTGAACAGTGGCTCGATATATGCAAATGTCGTATGATTGCTGTAATTTTGCAGCTTAGCGATCAAATCATCCAGATCATAGATGTTAGCGGCGCTATAGGCTGCCCCCAAAGCTACATAATATAACGAATTTTCTGGACACTTTCCTTCCAATTCTAAGGTCTTGTCAAAGCACTTGCGTAAATTTTTCAAGAAGGTCAAAGGTCCACCAAGATACAAGACATTGCCTTTGATCGGTCTACCTTGAGCTAGACCCGCAATGGTCTGATTAACGATCGCATAGAAGATGCTCAAAGCAATATCCTCTTTTAGCGCTCCTTGATTTAATAGCGGCTGGATATCCGTCTTAGCAAATACCCCACAGCGGCTAGCAATGGTATAGCTACGTTTCGCCTCATCGGCTAATTTATCTAATGCTGCCGCATCACAATTTAATAGTGTCGCCATTTGGTCAATAAAGGCTCCTGTACCGCCAGCACAAGAGCCATTCATCCTAACTTCCAAATGATTGCTGATAAAAAGGATCTTTGCGTCTTCGCCCCCAAGTTCGATGACGACATCCGTTTCAGGATTTAATTTTTCACATGCAACCTTGGTTGCGAAAACTTCCTGTGAAAAATCAATATCATTGCATTGGGCCATGCCCATGCCAGCAGACCCACTGATCATCAACTGACACTTATGATCATGCAGATAGTTGTCCTTGATATATGTTAATAATTCGATAGTTTTTTCAACGATCTTGCTTAAATGTCTTTCATACGATGAATATACGATTTCATCATTATCATTCAACAGCACACATTTGATGGTTGTTGAGCCTACGTCTAATCCTAATTTCATATCTCACCTCATAATCATAGTTTATTTTATGTCGGCTTATTTTTTTTATCAAGTGACAATTGGCTAAAATTGTCTAGAATTGCTTAATAAGCTTTTTTTAGTTATACTATATTAGTTAAATAACGGAGGTAATCCAGATGTACACCTTTAAAAGCCACGTCCTAGCCAAACAGCATGATGATTTTGTCAAAGATCATCCGCAATCTAATCTTTTGCAATCTAGCAGCTGGGCAAAGATCAAAGATAACTGGGATCATGATATCATCAGCGTTTTTCAAGATGAAAAGATCGTCGCTTCATCATTGGCACTGATCAAACCATTGCCTTTAGGTTTTTGCATGATCTATCTGCCCCGAGGTCCGATCATGGATTACAACGATCAAGAACTAGTTGCTTTTTTCTTTAAAGAATTAAAAAGATGGGCCAAAAAACAGCATTGCCTTTTTGTTAGCTTTGACCCAGCCATCGAATTGCGGCGTTTTCAAATGGATAAGCAAGATATTCCTGATGATCATCAAGCCAGTGCCATCATCGAACTAATAAAAAAACAAAAAGCTATTTATAAAGGCAAAACATTGCATATCGAAGAAACGATCCAGCCCCGCTTTCATATGGCCAAGCCATTTGTAGAAGATCTAGCCCAAAGTGTGCCTGTATCAACTATAAAGTCTCTGAAAGCAGCAGAAAAACGGCATGTTCAGGTCGATCTGTATGACAAAGATCACCTAGTGGAATTTGCTGAAATGATTGCTTTAACAGAAAAGCATAAAAATGTTCATTTACGAAATTTAGAATATTTTCAAAAGATCATGGATACTTACCCCGATGATAGCTATTTATACCTAGCAAAAGCTGATCCTAATATTTATCGACAAGAACTAGAAGAAAACATTCAGCAAGCTGAAATCATCCTAGCAGATGATAAAGCAACCAATAACGCCCACAAAAAAGCCCAGCAGACGATAAATACTACATCTAAGGAACTAGCTAAGATCAAAGATCTATGCCTTCGTTATCCACACGAAACAACCATCGCCGGTGGGCTGATGGTTGGCTTTGGCAAAAATATCGAAATGCTCTATGCTGGCCGTAACGATGATTTTAACGCCTTTAGGCCGCAATATCCTTTATATATGTACAAGATCCAACATTCATTCGATCTAGGTTATACCTTTGTTAATATGGGCGGCATCGAAGGAACGCTGACAGATGGTCTTTCGACCTTCAAAGCTAATTTTGATCCGGTCATCATCGAATACATTGGAGAATTTGATCTTGCAATAAACACCTGGCTTTATAAGTTAGCCAAATGGGCACAAAAAATAAAAATGGGCAAATGATCAGCCCATTAGATATTCAATAGCTTCCTCCACATTTTTAAATTGGCGGGAAGCTATTTTTTTAATTTCTTTATTGGCACTTTCGACCGTAAAACCATGATAATAAGTTATCATCTCGATATCATTAAAGTCATCGCCAATAACATATACATCATCACAGCCAAAATGTTCAGCGATCATCGCTACCCCATGTTTCTTGGTTATCCCTTTATTACATACGGCGATCATTTCATCATTGGTTGAACAAGCCAGGTCTTCGATCAAGTTTTTGATCGCCTCCATGGCTTTTTGCTTTTTGGCAAATTGTTTAAAATAGACGAAGATCGAAGTTATCTGCCCTTTTTCGATCATCTTGAAAACATCTGGTTTTTGATAAGCATAAAAGCGCAATGATGGCATCAAGGTTTCTAACAGCGGATAGTTGGTCCCATATGTCAAGCCATCACTGATACCTAATTGATCAGGTTTGAAGCTTCCTAAGATCTGTAAGATCTTTTTTGCTAATTTAGGTTCGATCAAATTGTTTTCCAAGATATTTCCCGCTTTATCGATGATGGTACCACCATTATTGCCAATGATAAAATCATATGGTATTTCTTGTCCATCTAATTCACATTTTACCAGATCGATGCAGCGTCCGGTCGCAATGCCAAAAATATTTCCCTTTGCTTGAAATTGTTTGATGGCATCAATGGTTGTCTTATCAACCTTGTCTTTCATCCTTAAGGTTCCATCATAATCTGAGGCTAATAGTTTCATAATCCTAGCTCCTTGCCGATAAGGGCGATAAAATTGCGATTATTGCTAACAAAAGGTTTGGGAACAAAGTTCTTTGCCTGATGCAAAGCCACTTTTAAACTAGCTGTATCTTCAGCTTTCAAGATCAAGCCCTGACTAGAAAAAGTTTCGATGATCTCCTTTTGATGATCATTATGATGCTCCTTATAACGTGCTTCACGAGCAACACCAATGATCTTCTTACCATCTTTCAAAGCTGAAACGATCGTTCCGACCCCACCATGCGTGATAAGGATATCACATTGATCCAATAGCTTTTCATATGCTTCCATATCGATATAATCAAAGATCTTCATCTTATCGCTATGATAACTGGTCGATCCCGCCTGAACATATACTTCTTCTTTGATCTCGCCCTGCTTGATCAATTCATCGACCATCATGATCAACCGCGTAAAATGCTTATCTTGTGTTCCTAACGTTACTAAAATCATTAAAAGATCGAACCTCCTACGATAGCATCGGGATAAAATTTCAGCATTGATTCCCATTGCACGATAAAGGTATCTGCGATCTTATAGACCAACCTTCCAGCTTCGGTCGGGCTTTGACTATTAGCAAACGTCTCGATCCAGATAACCTTTTTTTTAAAAAGATGCGCAATATAACACATTGGCACTGCCGTATGGGTCCCAGTTGTGACGATGGCATCTGGTTGATATTTAAAAAAATAATAAAATGATCTTATGATATTATAAGCAAATTTAAACATATAAGTAAAAAGGTGCTTCTTGGTACCATAGGCCAGATATGCAACCGGTATCGTTAACTGTTGTGATAGATCAGCGTTAGACTTGGTCTTTTCTGTGATCAGATAAGCATTGACCTGTGAAAAAAGCGGCTTGAGCTGTAATAGCTCTACCAGATGTCCACCAGTCGAAGAAATAAATATTACATTTTTCATCATTATCACCTTAAAAAAGAGTGTGAATCTCACACTCTTTATTTTATACTATTTTGTCATTTATTTTAAGCTATTTTTAACAAGTTCGACGACATCGTCCATTGTTTCCATTTCAATAGCTTTGGCAGCCAATTCAGTCATTTCAGCTTTTGACAATGATCTGATCATCTTACGAGCTCTTAAGATGCTTGAAGCGCTCATCGAGAATTCATCAAGGCCTAGTCCTAACAATACAGGAGCAGCTAATTCATCACCAGCCATCTCACCACACATACCGCACCATTTGCCTTCTTTATGTGCACCATCGATTGCCATCTTGATCAAGCGTAATAATGATGGATTCAAAGGCTGATATAAGTAAGATACTTTTTCGCTCATACGGTCAGCAGCCATTGAATATTGTACAAGGTCATTAGTACCGATCGAGAAGAAATCAGCTTCCTTGGCAAATTTATCAGCTAATACGGCAGCTGCTGGAATTTCGATCATCATACCTACTTCGATCTTTTCTCCGATCTTAACACCTTCAGCAACTAATTTAGCTTTTTCTTCTTCAAAGATCGCTTTAGCACTTCTGAATTCATTTAGGGTTGCGATCATTGGGAACATGATGCAAAGACGACCATAAGCACTAGCTCTGATCAAAGCTCTTAGTTGGGTTCTAAAGATATCGGTACGATCCAAGCATAATCTAATTGCACGATATCCTAGGAATGGGTTCATTTCTTCAGGGAAAGTAAAGTAATTCAAACGCTTATCACCACCGATATCCAAGGTTCTGATAACGACTTTCTTACCGCCCATATGTTCTAAAACGGTCTTATAAGCTTCGAATTGCTCATCTTCAGAAGGAAAATCATTTTCTGAATCCATATATAAGAATTCCGTACGATATAGACCTACACCTTCGCCGCCGTTGGTCAATACGCCATCAACATCTTTTGGTGTTCCGATATTACCCGCTAATTCCACTTCATGGCCATCTACGGTAACGCTCTTTTGGTTGACCAATACTTTCAAAGCTTCTTTTTCTTCTTCAAATTTAGCTTTCTTAGCTGTATATTCTGCTACTTCTTCTGCTGTTGGGCCAACGATGACCTTACCATCAACTGCATCCAAGATCAGCATATCACCATGATTTGCTGCTTCAAGGATTCCTTTGCAACCTACTACTGCTGGGATCTCTAAAGATCTAGCCATGATAGCACTGTGCGAAGTTCTACCACCGATTGCAGTAGCAAATCCTTTGGTATAAGTCTTATTTAATTGTGCTGTATCAGAAGGTGTCAGATCTTCAGCTACGATTACAACTTCTTCATCAATAGCGGTTAGATCAGGAATAATAGCACCAACGATATTACATTGCAATCTGAACGTAACATCCTTGACATCAGCTGCTCTTTCCTTGAAATAATCATTATCCATGCTTTCAAACATTGCAACCATCATATTAGCAACTTCTTGCGTTGCATATTCTGCATTTACATTTTGATCTTTGATCATTTGTTCGATCTGGCCCTTCATTTCTGGGTCATTTGCCATCATTAAGTGAGCGTCAAAAATTGCCAATTCTTCTTCAGATAAATTAGCTGAAGCTCTTTCTTTGATAGCTTCGATATCACTAATCGTCTTTGCGAATGCTGCATCTAATTTTGCTAATTCTGCCTCAGCATTTGCATCTTGTTTAGTGATCGTTAAGACAGGTTGTTGTAATTTATATACTTTTGCGATTGCAATCCCCTGTGATGCTGCGATACCTTTTAAAACCATTTCCATCATCCTTTCATGTATCGATATTTTTATCAAATTTATTTTAACATTGTTTAAATGTTAAGACAATTGATAAATTCATCAATGGCTTGTAAGCGATAACGATAATAACTGGTTTTCGAAAAATATTCCAGATACCAATTCTCCGAACTTTTAAAGATGTAATCATGTCGAATGATCAATTGTGTCTCACGGCTAACATGTGTCAAGGCATGATCCATCAAGTAGATCAAGGTCTTGTCATTTTCTATATCCCCTAAATAGCTATGACGATTGATCTTTCTTAGCTCTTCACGGGCAACAGCTTGATTATATAAATTAACGAAATAGCCTACGATCACTTTCTTTTCAGCTAAGGTAAGATTTGGATTTAGTTCCATCTTCATTACCTCCTTTCTTATTAATATAGTTAAAAAGAAATTTGATATTTTCCTATTATTTTTATTTATTTCCAATTTTTTTTACAATCTTTTGCTTTTTTTTCAACAATTTAGTAAAATACATAGAAACAAGGAGTTTATAAAATGAGTATTTCCCGATCAACCTTAAGCGTTAGGCGCATCATCATCACGATCTTGCTTTTTGCTTTGATCCCTTTGCTTTTCCCTATCTTGAATCATTTCATCGAAAACAAGACGATTTCCTATACCGTTTTGTTGAATGTCATCGCCTGCATCGTTTTTATATATGATTATGATCTTTTGGCCCTTCATTATAACCGGGTCAAAAAAAATGCTAAAGAATCCCTGATCTTTTACTTTATTGGTCTGATATTCTATAGCATTCTATTCACGGTTAATCATTTTTTTATCAAAGGATATCTGCCATATATCGATCCTAAGATCGTTCGCAGTTATATGGTAGCTGCTCCTTTGATGTATATTGCTTATACCTTTATCTTTTCTATCTTGATCAGCATTTGCTATAAATGTCTGACCGATCGCTTAAGCATCAAAGATAAAGAACCATTGGTCATTACTTTTTCTGGAGTATTGTTTGGTTTGATTTTTACGGTTGCCTTCGTTCCTTTTTCTTGGGAGATGTGGATCAGAAGCTTCATCTTGATCAGTATCCAAGTAGCTTTCTTAAGCTATTCTTATAATCAAACGACATCTTTTTTGCCTGGAGCCATCGCCATGGGCACGATCTTGTTAGCTTATAATTTATTCTTATTATTTTAACATTCGCACATTGCGCAATGACAAACGTGACAACAATTCATTGGTTAAGCATCCTGCATGCTTAGCCATTTTTTCTGCGTTCATCTGCCCACCGATCAAACAAACTTCATCATTGATATGACAAGCAACGCTGCTAACATCGACCATCAATTGATCCATACAGATATTGCCGATGATCTCACAGAGCTTGCCATTGACAATGACCTGATACTGAGTATTAGACAAGCTGCGTACGATGCCATCATAATAGCCGATCGGTATGACCGCAACAATGATATCTGTTTTGGCCTGATAGCGATTATCATAACCAACATATTCGCCCTTCTTGATTTTTTTGATCTGAGCGATTCGGCTTTTCAAGCTTAATACCGGCTGCATATCCAGCTTTTTGGTCAATTGTGGATCTTCACAGCTTAAAAAACCATAAAATAACATACCACAGCGCACACAATTAAATTGATACTGCGGATAGTTGATCAAGCCATAGCTTGCTAAGATATGATAAAGGGTTGAAGAAGGTAAAAGATCTTGAAGATAATTATGCACCTTAGCAAAGCGTTCTAATTGCATGATATTAAAATCATCATGCCAAGGATCGATCAGCTCACTAGAAGCTAGATGTGAAAATACTCCCTTGATCTGCAAACCGTTTAATCTAATGATCTTTGCAAGCTGAGCTAGATCATCATGATCAATGCCTAAGCGATGCATGCCCGTATCGATCTTGATATGCACCTTGGTACCTTCAACTAATTGAGATGCATAATCATAACTATATACCGTTTGACTAAGATCATAGCATATTAACTTGTCTTTTTGCGCCAACGTAGTATAACCCAGGATCAAGATCTCCCCTTTGATACCTAAGTTTCTAAGATATATCGCTTCATCCAAGGTAGCAACGGCAAAATGTTCGATACCTAAGCTTTCTAGATATGGTACGATCAAAGAAAAGCCATGACCATAAGCATTAGATTTAACGACCGCGATGATCGTCGTATCCTTTTTGATCATCTTTTTTAACTGTTCATAATTATGACGTAGATGATCATGATCGATCTCGATCCATGAACGATCCTTATTCATGAGATTCTACCTCAAATAGCGTAACGATGCAGCCATCGAAATTATTGCCACTGATCTGATAGCAGCTAGCTGTAGTATTTACCTTTTCCAATGGTTTGAGATAAAAGATCGTACAATTTTTATAACGCAATGGATGCTGATGATCATAAGCTTTTAAGTGTTGATGATATTCTTCAAGGCTCCAATTGTTATTTTTCATGATCAGGCTGTGCGGATAGCCAACATAACGAAAATGCCATGGTTCAGCTGATATTTTGGTAACTTCTTGTTTTCCCACCTGATAGCGTTCTATAAAACCATTTTCCCAAAGTTTTTGCCGAAAAAGAGCAAATTTTCCATCGTAAGGCAGTTCAGGACAAATATAATCAATTTCATCCATCTTCTTTCCCAGATCGATCGCCAATCCTAATAAATGTTCACTGCAACCTGCTTTGGCTACATATTTAGCCGTATATTCCTGACCATGCGTCTTCAGGGTATCATCATAGATCTTTTTTTGATATGCAAAGGTACGAAAACCGCTGACATAAACAATATCGTCTTGCATGCCTAGATCTTCTTTGATCATTTCAATCAGTTGATAAACGATTTTTTTGATCCTTACTTTATCATTACAATAAACCAGATCATGACAATCTTCCTTTAAAAGCGGATATTCGCTATTTACTAACAAAAGATTGCCTTTATGAATATCATTAGCAATTATTTCCATAATTTATCATCCTTTCTAAAATTTGTGCAAATTCCATGCCTTCAGCCTTGAACATTCCAGGAAAACGCGAATGTTCTGTAAGCCCAGGTATCGTATTAACTTCATTAAAATAAATTTCGCCATTATCTAACAAAAACATATCAACTCTGGCAAATCCTGTGCATTTTAAGGTTTTATAGATCGTACGCGCACAGTTTTGGATCTTAGCGATCAGCTGTAAAGGCAAATCAGCTGGGACCTGCGTAACGATCTTACTATCCTGATATTTTTCGGCAAACGAAAAATAGTCTTGAACATTGAGCAAGATATCCGCGGTTGAGACCAGCAGATCCTCTTTGCCTATGATGGCGCATCCAACTTCATGACCAACGATATAATCTTCGATCAATACTTCATCATCAAATTTAAAAGCCTTGTCAAGTGCCTCATCCAAGCCAGCAGCATCTACTACCTTGCTTGCGCCAAATGATGATCCTTGTTTATTAGGTTTTATAAATAATGGGAAGCTAAGCTTCTTAAAATCAATCTCCCGTTTATTTTTTATCAGTTGGAAATTGGCTGTTTTGATACCGGCTGCCATGACCAATTTTTTAGCAAGATCTTTATGCATGGCTAATATGCTTGCCACACTGCCGCAGCCAATGACCTTTATATCCAGCATTTCCAACATTCCTTGCAGTCTGCCATCCTCACCATACGCTCCATGCATGATGATCATAGCTTTTTTGACCATGATCTTCTTATCTTGGCAGATTAGAAATGGATCCTTGGCATCAAGGTTGAGCATCAAAGATTTTAGCTCATCCTTACTGATATTAGTAGCATCTTCACCATCAAACAACTGCCATCTTCCATCTTCATCGATATATATCTTGATCAGCTCATAGCTTGTTTGCAAGGCCGTGATCACCGCCTGCGCTGACATGCAAGAAATATCATGTTCTTTGCTGATACCGCCAAATATGATCATTAATTGTTCCATAACAACTGCTCCTTATCTATTTCATAATCAATGATGCATTTATTTTGATATAAACGCTTGCGATTACCATCATTTGCGATCCTTACCACATCTGCATACTGATAGATAGCACCATCATGCTGTTCATAATAAACATTCTCATTGATGATCTGATAATGTTCATGCAAGTAACGATCGCTTAAGATCCGAATACATATTTCATCATCACTAAACTCGATCTTGATCTGAAAGCAACGATCCGTATCATTCTTTACTTTTAGGTCAAGCCAACCTTGGGCAACCGTTGCATCGATACCGAATAATTCTTCAGGATCGATCGGAGCAATAGATTCTTTATCATGCCCATGACGCTCTATGATGGTTAGCGGCGTATGCAAAAAAGCCTTGAATAATAAGTTGCTCAGCTGGCATAAGCCTCCTCCCCTGCGAGCAACGATCTTGCCATCTATCAAGACCAAGCCATCCTTCATATCTTCTACATTACATAGCTGATGAAAAACATGCCAAAATGAAAATATCTCATTAGGATAAATGATCAATCCATTGAAAGCCTTTGCCGCCATCTTTAGATTATCTCTTTTATTATATTGATACTGGATATCATAACCGCTATGTTCATTGATGATCTTTTCCCGCCAAGAAGTTACCTCATGGCGATAAAAAGAATCTAAGCGAACAACTGCCATATTTTTGGTATGCTTAAGCTTATAATAAAAACAAAAAGTTTTTTGTTTTTGCCTCAACGGCAACAAACAAGGAAATATCTGTGTCAATCTTTTTCGCATCGTTACCACCCTTTTCTTAAATTAAAAACAGCGCTTTTTTTACGGTAATAATTTACCATTTTAACAAACGCCGTTTTTGGGTTTTTTATGACGATTTATGACGAAATTCTTACAAAATTATGGTTTTGGCAGCATAATTATAAATTTTATCGTTTCATCGCTGCTTTGAGCTTTGATCGTTCCTCCATGGATCTCGATGATTTCCTTAGTAATAGCCAGCCCTAAACCTGAGCCACCGGTATTGGTTTGTCTAGCACTATCTAACCGATAAAATTGTTCAAAGATCTTATCTAGTTTTTGAGCCGCGATCGTTGGCCCACGGTTTTCAAAGGTGATGATGATCTGCTCTTTGACGGCTAGATGCACTTTGATCAAGGTATCAGCATAACCATAATTGATGGCATTGCGCAAAAGATTATCAAATGAGCGCTGTAGCTTATTGCTATCAGCAATGATATCCACGCTTTGCTCAGCAATGAATTCATAATCCATATTTTTTTCTAGCATCAGCGGTTTAAACTCAAACAGGATCTGTTCCAGCATGATATTTAGATTAAAAGTGCTTTTATCTAAAGCTAATTGGGCAAAATTAAAGCGAGTGATCTCAAAAAATTCTTCGATCAGGCTCTCTAGACGTACCGCTTTATTATAGGCGATGTCCACATATTTTTCCTTTAGATTTTCCGGCAATTCCTTTTCTTCTTTTACCAAAGATAAATAGCCGATCGTCGAGGTCAGCGGAGTTTTCAGATCATGAGCCAGATAAACAACTAGATCATTTTTACGTCTTTCATTTTCAGCAGCCTTACGCTTATTATAAGTAAGCTCTTTTTTAAGATCGTTCATGATTTCTTCAATTTCATACATATCATTGCCTAAAACGATATAATTATCATTATCTTCATACAATTCTTTGATGGCATTGATGATGATTTCAATATATCTTAAGCTTTTGAGCCAACATATGCTAAAGATCAAGACAAAACCAAAAAACACGATCAACGGTACCAAGATTGGCAAAAGACCCGCAATCAATTGAAAAAAATTATATATGGGATCATCAGCATACCAGTTAAAAGAGCTTAGAAAAAAGACACTGCAAAAAAGGGCAATTACCAAAAACAACAAATATCCGATCATGCTTGCCCCAAACACGATAGACATCTTTATGGTCAGCCTTTTTTTAAAATTGTTGATTGCTTTTCTATTCAATGGTATAACCTATGCCCCACACCGTTTTGATATACTGCGGATTACGTGCAGGCTCTTTCATTTTTTCACGGATCCTAGCAATATGAGCCATTACCGTGTTATTGCTGTCAAAGTATTTTTCTTGCCATACAGCTTCAAATAATTCTTCGCTGGAAACAACCTTCCCGCGGTTTTTCATCAAATATAAGATGATATTGAATTCTAAAGGAGTTAGATTTAATTCTTTTTCAAAAAGATAACATTTATGCTTGGCATCATCGATGCTCAATCCCCTGATCTCGATCACATCATCATTTGCTTGATTATATTTTTTATAACGTCTTAATTGGGTCTTGACCCTAGCTAAGACCTCCAACGGATTAAAGGGCTTAGTAATATAATCATCAGCGCCCATCGTTAAACCAATGATCTTGTCACTATCCATATTTTTAGCTGTCAACATGATGACCGGATAAAAATATCTTTCCCTGATCTTTTGACATAATTCCAAGCCGGTAACATGCGGTAGCATGATATCCAACAAAGCTAGATCATATTCATTTTGACAAATATTTTCCAATGCTTTTTGTCCATCAGTTTCAATGGTCACATCATATCCTTCATTCTTTAAGCAAATTTCTAATAATTGTCCAATTTCAATTTCATCATCTACGATCAATATCCTATCCATTTTTTAAACCTCTACATTATTTTACCTTATTATGACCATAATATTTCTTACTTTTTTCTTACAAATTATTTTTCATAAAATTGTTGAATTATTTTTTTACTTATGATATCATACATAGGCAACTAAATATGGCTCGTTGGTGAAGTGGCTTAACACAGCGCCCTTTCACGGCGTCATTCACGGGTTCGAATCCCGTACGAGTCACCATAGGGGTGTAGTACAATGGTAGTATATCGGTCTCCAAAACCGCGGATGGGAGTTCGATCCTCTCCACCCCTGCCAGTAGATAGTTAAGCCTTTATTTAAAGGCTTTTTTTATGTCTTGGCCTATTTTTGGCCTACTTTTTACTAATTTATTGTTGTCTTATTAATAAATTAATATACTATTATTGGATGGAATTCTGAAAGGGGACGTAGGTGCCTATGTAGCGGAGTTCCTTCCTTTTCAATAAAAAAACCTAGCTACTGCATTATGGCTTTATCCTTAACCTAGTAATTAGAATTGTAAATGCCTATTTAAAGGCTTTTTTCATTTTGATCTAAAGCGCATGATAAAAATACGCTATGTTTCAAAAGCTTATCTTTTATGATATTTTCTTGTAATATTGCTGTTCTAAGAGCATCGTATCATCAAGATAGCGTTTATTATTTTCAGGGATGAATCCTAGTTCTAAGATTAGTTCGATCATCATTTGATCCTTGATCAATGCCCATAGATATATCATTTCCATGTCATGCTTGATAGCAACTGCTTCAAATAAACGATACATCTTTTTTAAGATATCCTCATCAGCAAAAAGCGGATCAGCTGCTAGCTCTTCGATAAAGACCTTTTTATCTTCTATGGCATAACGTAAGATGCCCTTGATGATACCATCTTCTATATAAACATAATAATGTGCAAGCTGTTCTATCTTAAACTTATCATACAGCTGCAAAAAGCCATAAGAAAGATACCTTGCCTTATCTTTGGCAAAATATTGCTTCCAGCGTTTTCTTCTGGCAAAGCTACTAATTTCGATGATTCGTTCGATATCTTCTTTTCTGGCTTTCTTTATCATATTTATATTATAACTATAAATATTAAAAAAAACACATTTTTTCATGTATAATAAAAGCTAAAGGAAGGTATTACATAATGACAAAAAGAAAATCCAAAGGCATCGGCTTAGGTTTTGCCGCTTTTATCAGCTTTTTGATCATTGTCGCCAGTGTCACGATAACTGGCTACTTGTGTCTTAAAGAAATATATGCCGGCAGCCATGTTGCTTACAGCAATCAAGCTATCAAAGAACTAAGTCCTGATGGCCTTGACCATACTTTTGCCAAATTATTCTATTCTGATGAAGAAATTGCAAAAATTCAAAATGGTATCACCATTGCCGAAAGCAGCGAAGAAATTAATGAAGATGGCATTGAGATCCATAAGATCAAGGGATCAACTTATGAAGCATTTATGATGATCGTTCATAATCCCGAAGATGTCATCTTAGCAGCTAATCCAAATATGGATTCAGGAGCTGCTGCTCCTAGCATCGATGATTATATCGCCATGTATGATGGTATCGCAGGGATCAATGCCGGTGGCTTTGAAGATGCCGGTGGCCATGGCAACGGCGGTCAGGCTTGGGGCATCGTTATCAGCGATGGCCAACTGATCAGTGGAAACCTTAGCGAATTCACGACCGTTATCGGTATCAATCAGGATAATCAATTGATCTGCAAGAACATGAGCGCTCAGCAAGCTTTAGACTGGGGCATCCGCGATGGCGTGACCTTCGGACCAGCCCTGATCGATCAATATGAGGTCGTATTTACCGGCGGTGGTCAGCCGCAATTAAATCCTCGTACCGTAATTGGACAACGTGAGGATGGCGCATTCTTATTATTGGTCGTTGATGGCAGGCAGCCTCATTCTTTGGGTGCTAAGTATGAGGATATCATCCAAATCATGCAAGATTTCCATGCCATGACCGCTGGAAATCTAGATGGCGGCAACTCTAGCGTGTTGGTCTATGACGGTGAATATGTTAATACTACGGTCAGCATGTACGGTGCACGTAATCTGCCAACGGCATTTATAGTAAAGGATGGTAAATAATCATGGCGAAAAAAGTAAAAAAATCATTTGCTAGCATCATGCTGATGACAACAACCTTGATCCTTTGCTTGATCTTAAGTTTTGTGACCTTGATGTTCGTAAAACAAAAAATAGCTTCTGAGGAAGCTAACCTGCCGCAAAGTGCGATTTCCACTTATCTGGCAGAAGTCAAAAAAGAAAACTATGATCAGATATATGCCGACTCATTGATCGTTGATCCTCATTTTAATTCTCAAGCTGATTATATTGCTCAACTTGAAAATATTTATGCAGAGATCGATATCAACAAAGTCATGTATCAAGAAAATGCTAATGAAGGTGAATATGATCTTATCTATGATGACCAATTATTAGCAACCTTAAAGATCATCGAACAAGATGGACGCTATATCGCCTCAACGATTTTCAAAGGCGATAATGATTACCGCATCGAAGTTCCAACTGGACATAGCCTAAAGATAAATGATCTAGAGGTCAGCAGTGCTAATATCATCGCTCAAAACGTGCAAGCCGCAAACTTTAGTGGCATTGCCTCCAATGAGGATGCTCCTAAAGTTGATATCTACGAGATCAAAAATCTGATCAGCGAACCTAAGGTCAGCGTTGAAGGCTATGATATGGCGATGAAAGATGTCTTAAGCAATACCTATTTTGTTGGCAAAGCTGCGGATGCATCTTTAGAAGATATTGCCATCAATGCAGCTAGAACCGTTGCTCAATACCCAGCCAAAGATGGATCACTAGGAGCTATCGCTAACATTTCCATCACTTCTAGCGATTTTTACAACCGGGTCAAGACCTTGGAAAACACCTGGTTTACCGCTCATGGCAGTTATGATTTCACCGCTCAGGTCAGCGATATCATGCAACAAAATGATGATAGCTTCATCGCAAACGTCATCTGGGATTACTATATCAATACTGGTTCATTAGAACGCACCTATCATGGTGGATATCAAATTTCATTCTTAAAGGTTAATGGCAGTTATAAGATTGCAGGTTTTGCCATTGACAATGATCTAAACCCTGCAAATAAGGAGCAATGATATGATCGATTATAGTCAAGGCAGTGGTCGGCAATACCACATCCAAGTTGCCAAAGGCGAAGTTGGCAAATATGTCCTTCTTCCTGGAGATCCTAAACGCTGTAAATTAATCGCTCAGTATTTCGATGATCCCCAGCTTATCGCAGATTCTCGGGAGTATGTTACTTATACTGGTTATCTTGATGGTGTCAAGGTAAGCGTATGCTCAACTGGCATCGGAGGGCCAAGTGCCAGCATTGCCATGGAAGAATTAGTTGCTTGTGGCGCTGATACTTTTATCAGGATCGGTACCTGCGGCGGAATGGATATCGATGTAAAAAGCAGCGATGTGGTCATTGCTAGCGGTGCAATTCGTTTTGAAGGCACTTCTAAAGAATATGCTCCTATCGAATATCCTGCGATCGCTGATCTAACGATCACCAACGCCTTGGTTGCAGCTTGTGAAAAACTTGATCAACCTTATCATGTCGGAGTGGTTCAATGCAAAGACGCCTTCTATGGTCAGCATCGTCCGGAAACCTTGCCTAATGCCCAAGAATTATTGCGAAAATGGGAGGCGTGGTGCAAGCTTGGATGCAAAGCCAGCGAAATGGAATCAGCAGCATTATTTATCGTTGCCAGCTATCTAAAGGTCCGCTGCGGTTCTTGTTTTTTGGTAGTAGCTAATCAAGAACGTGAAAAACAAGGATTGCCTAATCCTCAATGTCATGATGTCGATATTGCGATCAAAGCCGCGATCGAAGCTTTGCGTATCTTGATCCAAAATGATAAAAAATAAAAGATAATTAATCCCTAGTTCTAGCAGATCCCTAACTAGGGATTTTTTTTAATTAAAAGCTCATATGAACTTATCTAATGTTCATATGAGCTTTCATCATTTTTCTTCTTTATTATTTATTTCAGCAAATTTTTGCGCCATGGTCGGATTATTTTTAGTTAGCTTCTTGATGCTAAGATCTTCGACCTTATTATTTGCTAAACGCAAATTATTTTCACTAGACAGCAATGCTTCTTTGGTCTTTTGCAAATGATCGATCGTTTTATCGATTTCAGCGATGGCTTTGCTGAATTTTTCACTAGCTAAGCGATAATTACGCGAGAACTTATCTTTAAAATCATTCATGCTTTGTTCAAAATTGGCAATATCGATATTTTGATTTTTAACTACTTGTAATTCTTTACGATAGCTTAACGAATGCATGGCAGCATTGCGCAGCAAGGTTATGATCGGAATAAAAAACTGCGGACGAATGACATACATCTTATCATAACGATAAGACACATCAACGATGCCTTCATTATACAATTCATTATCCATTTCCAGCAGCGATACCAAGATCGCATATTCACAGTTTTTTTCTTTGCGGTCTTTATCTAGTTCCTTGAAAAAGTCTTCATTACGCTTTTTGGTTGCAGTCATATCCGCTTCATTTTTCATTTCAAACATGATCGAAATAAATTCAGTTCCTTCATCATCTTTTTCTCGGTAGATGTAATCACCTTTGCTGCCGCTACTTGCATCATTATCTTTTTCAAAATATGCATTTTTAAAAGCTGTGGCTCTTAATTTATTAAACTCGATCTCACAATGCTTTTCTAAGCTTTCACCGATCATCTTCGTGGATTGGCGAGCCTTAAAATCTTTATAATAGGCAATTTGTTCATCTTTTAGCTTTAATTGCTCTTCATATCCTTTGATCAAAGCTTGTTTTTGTAGTTGCTGGTTATTTTCTTCAACGTTTATGCGGGCGTTAAGATTGATGATTTCCTGTTGGCTTTGCTGTAATTCTTCTTCTTTGGCCTTAAGAGCTTCATTGATGGCTAATTTCTTCTCAATTTGATTATTTTGCATCGTTGCTTCTAATTGAATGATCTTCTGGGCCTGCTGATGGATCTTGTTTTGCAGTTCTTCGCTTGCTTGATTGATTGCAATGATCTTTTCTTGATCATATGCTTGTAATTGCGCTTGCAGCTTGTTTATCAACTGATCTTTATCTTGTAAAGCAGCTTGGATCTTAGCTTGATATTGCGCGTTAGCTAATTCCGCAGCTTGTTTTAATTCATTGTCAAAAGCTTTTTGACGATCAGCTAATTCATTTAAAAACTGCTGATCCCTAATTTGTTTAACGATGGAATCGTAGCTTGCTTCATCAATGGTAAATACTTCATTGCATTTAGGACATTTTATTTTATGCATATTTCCTCCTTGGCAAAAAAATTCCCCTAAAAGGGAATTTAACGTACTTTTAAATTTGCATGTACCCTGCTCAAAGCCGCTTTAGCAACAAAGCCTGTCAGGATACCGGTCGGTATCGAAAAGATCAACAGATACGGCAAAGTTATCGCCATGCCTGCCTGATTATAAATGAACATGACCATCAAGACCTGACCAACGCTATGACCGATGCTGCTTAAGATCGAAGTAAAAACGATCGAAGATCTTAAGCGATAGCAGATCAACAAGATGATCGAGCTAAGGGTAACACCTGCCAAACTGATCCAAAAGGTACTGCCAAAGATCAAACCACGCAGCAGATTACCGATGAATACCCGCATGATATTAACGATGATCATATCTTTTGGCCCTAGCATGAACAACGTGATAAGCGCAATGATATTTGCAAGACCGATCCTTAAGCTCATAAATATCGGTCCAATCAGGATCGATTCCATGATATTTAAGGTTATAGCCATCGCACTTAACAATGTCAAATAGACAAAGTGCTTGGTCTTCATTGATCAATATCCTCTAAAACCACCGCAAATCCGTTTGGCAAGCATATGATCGGCAAATAATCATCTACTCCAACCCAACCTACATGAACACATTCCTGCGTTGGACAATCAACATCGACCGCATGCCAACGACCATCTTGAACCTCTACATGAAAAGTTCCATAATTTCCTTTATACTCATAGATTCCATCGACATTAGGATCAATGACGTCGATTGCCTTATCATTATAGGTAACGATGATCTTTGCACTTTCCTGCTTAACATCAGGTTTCATGAACATATAAATACCTATAGCGCATAATGCGATAATTACGACAATAATAATCTCTTTCTTCTTCATTAAAAATCACCGATTATATTATACACTATTAAATCACAGTTGTCGTTAAATCTTTTGCCCAAATATTAGCTGATACCCTCTTTAAGCCAAAGATCATCCTTACCAATTGTTCTAGCTGCGTTATCAAAAGTACCAAAACGATATCATTGATATGTAAGATATTGACACAGCCAAAAGCTAAGGTCAAACCTACGATATAAAGCAAGCCTGAATCCAAAAATTGAATGATCTTGGTATCACCACCTGAGCGCAAGATCGAAAAGATGATGAAGTTAAACAATCGCATCGAAATCTTGATGGCAAAGACATACATCATCTTGATGGCAAGATCATATACCCGTCTTTAGAACTTCTCACCATTAATTCTTAGAAGTCGTTTTATTTCTTATATATTGATTATGCCGATTTTA
>CALVFJ010000020.1 GCA_944326795.1 uncultured Erysipelotrichaceae bacterium | reverse complement strand
AAACTATAGTCCAGTACTAATCGATCATAAATGATAAACTAACACCATTTTTGAATGGTTTATTCGGAAAACAGGTTATATATTTTAGCTTATATATTTTTTTATTGCAAGGATAGATTATCTTTGTTTCTTAATTAGATATTGTGAAGGCGTCATATTCACATATTTACTAAAGACCGTACTAAAATATTGAGGTGTTGAGAACCCACAATATCCAGATAATTCTTTCATTTTAATCATTCAATCCATCATATTTTGCAGTAACATGGTTTGCTTGATGCGAAATTAATTAAAAGTATATACAAAATTATGATCATAAACTTTTTAAAAAGTTTATGATATATCTTTCCCATAAACCAATGATTTGCTAACAGTTTCTACACCACACAATACTAACGACATATATCTTATCAGATATAAAAATATAACATATATACTTGTGAATCTTTTTGCAATATCCCATACTATTGTATAAATTTCCGTAAAATGCTATAATTTCTGCCATACTTGGAGGCATCATGAACATTATCATCAAACATTTTGAAGAATTATCCATTCAAGAAATACATGCAATTTATCAACTTAGAGTATCTGTTTTTGTTGTTGAACAAAATTGTCCATATCAAGAAATCGATGATATCGACCCCATAAGTTATCATGCCTACTTGAAACATCAAGACAAATTATTAGCTTATATCAGGATCATTCCTCCTGGAATCAAATTTGATGATGCATCTATCGGTCGAGTCATCTCAACCCAAAGACGTAAAGGATATGGATCTTTGTTGATGAGAGAAGGAATTAAATTCATCCAAGATAATTTTGCTACTTCTTCCATTACGATCGAAGCTCAACAATATGCTATTGATTTTTATCAACAACTTGGATTTGAAGCTATTTCAAAACCATTTCTAGAAGATGATATTCCTCATGTAAAAATGCGTTTGACATTAAAATAGGCGAAGCTCATGCTTCGCCTTTAGCTTTATTCTTAACGATATATTTTTGGTAAATAAAGATTCCAATCAACGAAATTATACCCGTAACAATAAAAACAATAATTGAAAATAAATAATTCTTTTCACCGATTGCATTGCCACCAATCGTAGAAGTAATGATGGATGGGATACGGGCAAACATTGTAATTAACAAAAATTTTCCTAATTTTATTTCCAATAAAGGAGCAAAGTAAGTAATTAGATCCTTTGGGGTACCAGGGATAAAAAAGATCATGAATAACAACATATCCAGACGTTTGCTATCTTGTAAAAATCGAACCTTATGTAATTCTTCTTTATCGATCATTTTATACAATATACTATTACCAAACAGCTTGACCATCCCAAAGATAACGATGGTTCCCAAGCTCATACCTAGCAAACAAACGATCATCCCTATGATATCACCATAAATAAATCCTGCTAATACTTCAACGATTTCCCCAGGTAAAAAGGCAAAAACAACTTGCCCAGCAATGATCAAGATCATTACAACAATGCCCCAAAAACCATAACTTTGTAATTGCGATTTTAGACTAACTGGATCTGCTAAAAACGCCATCATTGGCTGATATAAGATTGCACAAGCAAGGCCAATGGCCACTATTTGAATAGCAATAGATAAGAATGTCTTTCGATATTTTCTATATATATTCAGCATATTAGATCACCATTTTTTATCTATGTCTTATTATAGCCAAAAGCCTTACATTAAGCACGATATTTTCCTTACAATTTTCTTAAAATTCTTTAGCCTTCATTATCTTTATACTAAGCATCATAGATATTATTATCACAATCACTGCCAAAGCTGCTATCCCCAACATTAAGATAATCCCATTTAAGCTAAAGATACTGTTCAGCAAAGATGTTAGATCAACATGTAACTTAGGAGCTACTTTAATAAACACGATTCCCAAAACAATGATAATTCCTATAACCACTGAAATTGCAATTCTACCTTTTTCAGAGCCAAATTTAAGCTGTAGTGGTAACATGATAGCTACTAGCATACATATCGTCAAGATATTAGCAATTATAAAATAGATCATATCTGACGTTAACGATACATTTTTTAATATCATTGATCCACTATATAACGATAAACTAATGATGACCGTAGCAATTATCATCACCAAAGCAAATAAATACTTCTCTAGCACATACTCTTTACGAGTAATCGGCAAGGTAAACAAAAATGGATAACCATTATCATATTCATCATAGCTGATCGTACTGATCGTAAATAATGATAACATATAGCCAATATAACTAAATAAAAACTGTGGTTCAAAAACAAAAGCAAAAAGAATCGCAAGAACTATGATCACCCCAAAGAAACGTGACTGCCCTTTTAAAAGCCTAAAATCCTTAACCAATAATCCTTTCATCTTCATTCTCCTTTGACCATCATGGTAATAACTTTATCTATATTTGCTTTTTCTATTACGATCTGCGGAAAGTTTTCTAAATAGTAGCTTTTTTCCTTTGTTAACAATTCATAACCAAAATCTGTATGCTGTTGCTTTAAGATATAGTTTTTATCCAAGTCAGCATATTGTGATTCGCTAACTTTTAAGATTGCATAATCATTCAATAATGTATCCATCGTTTCCTCAAAGATGATCTTACCTTTATCGATCATATACAGCCGATCGCATAAGCCTTCAAGATCACTAGCAATATGGGAACTGATCAAGATCGAACGGTTTTCATCTTCCATCATGAACAAACGTAATAAATCCAAGATATCTTCTCGAGCAAGCACATCTAAGCCGGTAGTTGGTTCATCTAAGATCAATAACTTTGCTCCATGACTTAAAGCAACTATCACTTTCAATTTAACTTTCATCCCTGTGGAAAAATCTTTAATTTTTTTATTTAGCGGTAGCTCAAAGCGCTGGCAATATTCTAGAAATTTTGTTTGTTGAAACTGCTGATAGCTACTTTGTAATATCGCCAAGATATCTTTGATCGTTAAATAGCCACTAAAGCTAGAGTCTGCTAAAACTACACCGATATCTTGCTTAAGTTTAGAGCTTAATTGTTGATCAAAAAATTGGATATCTCCTTCATCTTTATTGATCAATCCTAAACACGCTTTAAAAATTGTTGTTTTGCCGGCACCATTTTTTCCAACTAGGCCTACTATCTCTCCAGGGGCTATTTCTAAATCACATTGTAACGAAAAATTAGGATATTTTTTTTGTAAATTACTTATTTTAAGCATCATCTTTCCTCCATGATCAAATTAAAGATCATCTTGATTTGTTCATCATCAAGTCCATAATTTCGTCCTTTTTGGATGGCCATTTCCAAACTGACTTCAACATCTTTTTTTTGTTCTTCTAACAATAATTCTTTATTTGCCGCCTTTACAAACGTACCTTTACCATGGATCGTCGTCGTAAAGCCTTCATCTTCTAATTGATCATATGCCTTTTTTACCGTTAAAGCGCTGATCTTCAAAGTTTTAGCTAAAGAACGAACAGATGGCAAAATATCATTTTCTTGTAATTCTCCGCTGATTATTTCATTTTTGATTTGATCAACTATTTGCTCATATATAGGTATCATTGAAGAATTATTAATAATAATATTCATGTAATTGCTCCTTCTGTGTGTAAACAGTATATAACAGTATATAACTGTTGTCAACTATTATATACTGTTATCTCTACATGCACGAAATATTAACATAATTGCTAATTTCATTTGATAGCATTATAACTTATTATTTTTTATAATATCAGCAAGGAGGTAACATATGAAGCTAGGTAATAGTCTATTCAATGCTCGTAAAAAAAGCGGACATTCACAGGAAGAAATTGCCGCCAAATTAGGAGTAAGCCGTCAAACAATTTCCAAATGGGAAACTTCTGAAACTGTTCCAGATATCTATCAAGCTAAAAAATTAGCAACCATCTATAATATCAGCTTAGATGAACTGGTATCTTATGATATCGAAGTAAAAGAAATTGAAGAAGCCATCGATAAGGTAAGCGAAAAAACCCAAAAAGAAGTTGATTGGACCAAATTATGGGGAAAAAAATATCCAATCTTGCTCACTTATGCCAACGAAGTTGATATCGATCATTATCAGCAAGGTCTTAAGCAGCTGCTTGATCAATTACAAACGACTTATAAATATGATAAAACTGATGCCTTTTTAGTTTTAAAAGATATTTTAGGAAAATTATATACCGCTCAGTAATCATTATTTTTAACAATATCACCAAAATAACAAATAAATATCTTTTTTCTTATATCTAACATTTTATTTTAGTATAATATTGTCATGAAAGAAGTGATAAATATGGCAATAAACATTCGCAGCGCTAAGCTTTCCGATATACCTTTGATCTTAAAATTATTACATGAAGTATTAGAAGTACATGCCGCTATCCGTCCCGATATCTTTATTTCTGGTACGACAAAATATTCTGCTGATGAATTAACTAAGATCATCGAAGACCCTAACACCCCGATCATCGTTGCTGTCAATGATGATGACGAAGTTATCGGCTATGGTTTTTGTATTTTTCAAACCATCGATCAACAATCTTTGGTTCCTAGCAAGACACTATATATCGATGATATCTGTATCAGCCAAAATTATCGTCAACAGCATGTAGGGACAAAGATCTTTGATGCGATCAAGCAATTTGCACTAGATAATGGCTGTGATGCCATAACATTAAATGTATGGGAAGGTAATGATAACGCAAAAAAGTTTTACGAACATATGGGCATGAAAATTCGAAAAACAAACATGGAGCTAATGTTAAAAAAATGATGGATCTAAAAACATCCATCATTTTTTTCGCTACTATCATATCATATTTGCTCTTATTTTTATAATATTGAATATCATAATAAATATATGATATAACCTAGTATACTTATCAAGAAGTTATATCTTATGATGCCGTTCAGCTTCCAACCATCGCTCATTATTGGCTATATAGCGATCTAGGTCTCTACCTTGCTCAAGATTATATTACAAAATGAAAAAGATCACTTTGTATTCATGAGCTTCATACTGCCTTGAACAAATAAATGTTCATGTTGTTTAAGCGTCTTGAAAGCTCAAAAAATACACAAGAAAAAATAAAGATCTTAAACGAAACACATTTAAACATTTATGATTTAATGGACCTTTTAGATAACGATATCTTCTATGATGCAGAATATCATTACTATTACCAAAATCTAGATTTTCTAGAAATAGCCCTATTAGTAAAATGTACTTCTATCGACCCATGAAAAATTATCCAGAAAAGCTATAGCTATGCTTGATCCAACATCTTCATGGCAAGAACAACTTATAAACTTCATTAGTTCATTTGATGATGCAAAATTAGCGAATTTATCAGCTATCATGAATAGTTTTGAGATAAGCAAGTAAAATCAAGCAATGATATCGATTTATAAAGAAAATTCATCTTTCTATCATTATCTCTATTTTGAATATATTTTAAAAATGATATATCTTATAATATACATAAGGAGATATAAATATGATGAAAATTGATGAATTCTCTTATAATTGCGGTGTTATAGATTGCTTTAGCGAGATGGTCAAGGCAAAGCTGAAAAAAATAGCCTTGGCGCATCCTTCTCCATCCAAAAGTTTGCGCGATCGCTATATTCCATTCGTTGAACAAATTACCCAAAAATATGCCATTAGGTACTACCTTGATGATGACCCGTTATTAACCGATCTTTTCCCTTTAAGCATGAATAAAGACACTTATAATATCATCTTTTATCATGATGAAAAAGATATCCAAGAATATTGCTTGTTGAAACAAATAAAACAAGAAGCCATCCGAAAACATGAATATGAACATGTTCGTCGCGACATTGCCTATAGATTTGGCAAGTTATTAAGCTATAGCGATGAAACGATCGAAGATTACATTCAACAAAATCAAGAAAAGGAATAAGCTTATTTAGCCTATTCCTTTTTGTTTCGTTTTTCGAAATTTAATAAAGCTCCTAATAAATTTGCATCATTGCCAAAATAACATGCTTCAACTTGCGGTATACATGGCAAAGAAGGATTATCTTTGGCAATCTGTGCAATATCTCTTTTAATATAATCAATAAATAAAGGTTCAGCTGAGATTCCCCCGCCTATCACGACCTTTTCGGCATCAATGATAAACTGGAGCTGATATATCTGCATAGCAATCTTGTGACAAACTACTTTTAATGCTTGCTCTACATCTTTGTTTCCAGCTTTGATCATCTTAAAAGCCTCGATACCATTTATATCGTTAAGCCCTGTATACTTTTCGATTTCTTTAGCTATGCCGCTGATGCTGCAATGTGCAGAAAAAAAATTGTTTCTAGTAATATTTGAAGTTAGATCCATGCTAAGATACGATATCTCACCTGCACAAAGATTATTACCTTTTATGATCTTGCGATCAATTACGATACCAGCACCAATGCCCGTACCAAAGATCATGGCTGCCCCATTATTAACATCCTTTAAATTTCCTAATGTCAATTCGGCCAAGGTTGCGCAGCGAGCATCATTTTCAATAGCTACTGGCAAAGAAAAGCGGTTGCTTAATAATTCTTTGACATTAGTATCGCTTAAGACCGATAATGCTCCACCGATCCGTACATGGCCACATTCAGCATCGACAAATCCTGGCAAAGAAACAGCCAAACCATCAATAGTGGAAAATTTGTCAATAATTTCTTGTATTCCTGCTAAAAAAGCTGTAACGCTTTTTTTAGGCGTAACTATCTTACCTTTATCATAAATTACATAATCGCTATCAAAAAAGCCATATTTGATAAATGTCCCACCTACATCGATGGATAAGATCTTCTCCATGCTATTGTCCTCTTTTTTATTTTATCATCAAAATTCATATAGGAACAATGGTTTACGCTTCTTTATGCATGATCTTATCACGCTTTTTTATTTGCCTTTTCAACCACGATCCTTGATAGTAATAGAATATATAAATGATTGAAGTTGAGACCCAAGATAATGGATATACCAAAAGCACCTCACTTACGCTTACATGCGTAAAAAACAACAGCCAAACGACCCTTACTCCGACAACTCCAAGACCCGTAATGATCGTTGGCAAAACTGTATCACCTGTCGCTCTTACTGCACCAGAGTAAATTTCGATACATATATAAGCAATATAATATGGAACCAATTGTTGCAAAATCTCCATACCGATCCTGATCACTTCCTGATCTTTGGTAAATAACGCGAAGATATAATTGCCACCAAACAATAATACCCCAGCTATTACCAAGGTTGCACCTAAAGCTAGTCCTAATGTGATATGCACCCCTTTCTTGATTCGCTCAAGTTTATTAGCGCCAAAATTCTGGCCGACAAAAGTCATAATTGCAACTCCAAAAGCTGAGATAATCATCCAGTAGATGACATCGATCTTACCATATGCCGTATATGCCGCCACCGTGATTGCTCCAAAACCATTGATGCTGGTCTGGATCAAAATATTTGATAGTGAATAAAGCACTGAATTTATTCCTGTTGGAACACCAATAAAGATGATATTCTTGATGACCTCTTTATCAATAAACAACTTTCGCATATTAAGACTATATGCATCATAATGATTGCTCAATGCATAAATGACCAATAACGCACTTATCAATTGCGAAATAATGGTTGCTAGCGCTGCACCAAAAACTTGCCAATTAAAAATCATGACGAAGATCACATCTAAAATAATATTGATCAAACATGCAGCAATTAAAAAATAAAGTGGTCTTTTTGAATCTCCCATCGATCGAATGATACCAGACCCCATATTATAGATCAATGAAGGAATGGTACCCGCAAAATAAACATTAAGATAAGTTTGAGAAAATATCATCAATTCTTCGGGAGTATTCATCATTCTTAGCATCTGTTCACTAAAAAGCCAACCTATGATCATTAATATGATACCGCCAACAAGAGAAATGACCATGCTCGTTTGAATGGTATTATATACTTTTTCATGATCATGCGCGCCATAAAATTGCGAAATAAGTACTGCTGATCCTGTTGATATACCAACAAACAAGCCAATCAACAAACTGATGATCTGTGCACTTGATCCACCAACAGCGCCTAATGCATTGGTACCAACATAATTTCCTACGATCAGGGCATCCGCTGTATTATAAAGCTGCTGGAAAAACGTTCCTAATAAGATAGGAAAGAAAAATGTCAGGATCTGCTTTGCAATTGGGCCATTTGTAATATCATATCTGCTAGTGCTCATGTTTTATTCCCCCTACAATGATAATGCCATTATGATACCACCAATAAATAACTTACGAAAGAAGTATTTGATTTAATAGTAAACATCTTTTATCGAAAGTGTTAAAATATAATCAGGAGGAAACTTATAATGGATGTAAACGTAAAGTACTTTTTAAGCATGAATTCTGACGTCGAAAAAAGAAACGCTGAAAACTATGCTTATTTAAAAGAAATAGGTAACGCTGCCGGCATTGATTTTCATCTTAAAGATCATAAAGAAGCAGTTCCTGAAGTTGTATTTGTTGGTGGCGGAGGCGTTGAAGGCAAATTCAAAGCAGCTTTGCCAACTTTAAACGATCCGATCATCATTTTAACTAGCGGTGAAAATAATTCGCTTGCCGCATCGATGGAAATCTTATCCTACTTGAAAAAACAAGGAAGAAAAGGCACGATCTTACATGGCAGCCATCAAGATGTTGCCAATCGGCTAAAAGCTATCATCATGGCACAAAATGCCCTTTTATCATTAAAAGGTATGCGTCTTGGGCAAGTTGGCAAACCATCAGACTGGTTGATTGCTTCTGACGCTGATGCAAAGCAGTTACAAGCAAAGACCGGTATGGAAATCGTTGATATCGATATCGAAGAATTGTTTGCAGAAATCAAAAAAGAAAGCTATCCGGAAAATCAATTCACTGAAGATCTTAAGAAACATACCTTTGATCGCGAGGAATTAGAAAAAGCTTTATACATCTATGGCGCATTATATCGACTAAAAGAAAAATACCAATTAAGAGCCATGACCGTACGCTGTTTCGATCTTTTGGAACCATTTAAAAATACCGGTTGCCTAGGCTTGGCTATCTTAAATGCCCAGGGCATCTATAGTGGTTGCGAAGGCGATATGCAATCATTAATTTCCATGGCCATCATCGGAGAAATTTCTAAGCAACCTGTCTTCATGTGCAATCCTAGCCGCATCAACAGTCAAAATAAAGATATCGTCTTAGCTCATTGCACCTTACCATTGAACATGCCATGCACCTACCATTTGATGACCCATTATGAATCTGGTTTAGGTGTAGCTATTGCTGGACATATTCCTGAAGGCGAAGCAACGATCTTCAAATGTGCAGCTGATATGAGCCGTTATTTTGTAGAAAAAGGCGAAATCAAACGCAATTTATGTGAAACAGTACTATGTCGTACTCAGATCGAGCTTCATCTTGAACATGGAATGGAATATTTTGTAAACGAGCCAATAGGCAACCATCATTTGATCGTTTTAGGCGATCACAGTGCTGCCGTAAGAGAATTTTTTGCAATGTTATAAAGGTTTGATAAATTTCAAACCTTTTTTCTTGTTGGTTTTGATAAAAGGCCTTACAATAATAGTATGATAATACGGAGCAAAAATCATGATAATTACGATAGGTTATTGGATCAGCTTTGGCCTTTTGCTATATACGACCATCGAACCTAAATTCAACAAATATCGTCCAATCGCCAAAGGAGTAACTAGTTTATTATTTGTATCGATCTATTTGATTTTAAATGATCATTTTGATCTGATCATGCTGATAGCTCTTCTATGCTGTTTATGTGGTGATATCCTGCTAGCTTTTAAAAAGAATGGTCAAAAACGTTTCTTTGTTTCTGGAATGCTTGCTTTTTTGTTGGCTCATAAGTTTTTTTTAATGGTCATGACTCACTATGCGCCATTTACTTTAATTGATACCATCATGTCAATAATTGCTTTGATCATCCTTAAGGTCATAACTTATAAATTAGACATACATTTTGGCTATAAACGTTACATGATCTGGTTATATGCTTTCATCGTAGTTTTGATGGGCAATAAAGCTATCGATATGGCCATCTTTGCTCCATCTGCATATGCGATATTATTAGGGATCGGTGGTACATTGTTTGTTATTTCTGATATAGTGCTATTATTTCTTTATTTTAAATATAAAAATAATCTTATGCTGCAGCTTACTAATTCATGCATCTATTATCTTGCTCAATTTTTACTAGCTTTGGCCTTTTCTTTTTATCATTAGGAGCTTTGTTATGAAACGAAAATTATTTTGTGAGATATCGCCTTTGACCTATAAGATATCAACGCAAAAAGAAATATTACGCCGTAAAATAAAAGATATGCTATCAACAGCAAATTTCTCCAGTGAAAAAAGCAGTACCAAGCTGCCCTATGTCATATATACCCATAAATCATTGATTCGCCGCAAACTTGGTCAGGTCGATCAGCAGCTACAAGAAAATAAAGCTATTAACCTAAGCATCGCAGCTCCCAAGGTAAACAATGTGCTGATCAAGCCTAATGAAACTTTCTCCTTTTGGCATTTGGTCGGACCATTATCCGCAAGCTTAGGCTATAAAGAAGGCCTAACGGTCGCTAATGATTCAACTTCTAGCGGTATCGGCGGCGGTATGTGCCAATTTACAAACCTTATTCATTGGATGATATTGCATTCGCCTTTGATCATCACTGAACACCATCATCATGATAATCTTGATTTATTCCCCGATTTTGGTCGCCAAGTACCTTTTGGCACAGGAACAAGCATCGTATATAATTATCTTGATTATCGCTTTTACAACCCTACGCCCTATATCTTCCAGTTGATCACCGCTACCGATGCACGCTATTTATGCGGTGAGCTACGGTGTGATCACCAACTGCCATATTCCTATCATATCAAATGTGAGGATGAATTCTTTTCTAAAGAAGATGGGGTCGTTTACCGCAATAATAAGGTCTTTCGCCGTACCATTGACAAAGTCACCGGCAAGACCATCAAGCAAGAATTGATCAAAGCTAATCATGCGCGGGTACTTTATGACACGACCAATTTGCCAATCAAAAAGATCATCAATGGTTCAAGATAAAAGCTTTGGTGATCTTGCTGACACATAATAGATATAACGGAATGATAGTAACGGTATTGCTGATCACAAAAACCAGCTGCAAAGAAAAGATATCGCCTAATATCCCATAAATTACTGAAGATAAAGCACTACTACCAATACTACCGCTAGTAGTCAAACCTAATACTGCTCCACGATTATCCTGTGGCAAAGCCAGCATCAAGGAAGCATTAAAGATAGCGTTGGCTAAAGCATTTCCCAAGGTACCTAAGCCTAACATGATCATGACAAAATAATGATCAGGGCAAAGATAGGCTATTTCAAATGAAATTATTGAAAAGATAAAACCACATGACAATATTTGATAACGCTGCTTTGGCGTTATTTTTAATATGCTCAAGATCATAGTGCCTAACAGCGAAGCTATCGTCATGACGCCCATAGCATAACCATAATGTGTGATGCTAAAACCCTTATCTAAAAGATAGGGCATCATCAAAGCCATGGTACCGCTACCTAAAAATTGATGATCAAAGCATAAGGAATAAAAAAATTAAGATCATGATCATTTATGATGATCGTTAAACCTTTTTGCATATCTTGCCAAACTTTTTTAATGGACCATTTGGTCTTTTCGTGCGAACTATATGGCAAGCAAATAAAAGCTTCGCTCAAAGCTGAAAGCAAATATGAGACCCCATTAGCGATAATGATCCACCCTACCCCCGAAAAAGCAACCAAAGCTCCGCTTATGGCATTACCAACCAAATTTAATATCATTTGCGTAGATGAATATATCGATTGTCCTTGGACCATGCGTGAAGCGGGAATGATATCTATCAAGGCTGTGGAAATAGCTGGCGAAAAAAAGGTCGTACACAAAGCGCTCAAAAAAGCTGCTATCAGCACCAACGGAATGCTTAAGCTGCCATTTATCGCTAGATATCCGACCATCAGCATCAGCACACCTCTGATAACATCCATTCCCACAATGATATGCTTACGATCACAACGATCGATGATGGCCCCGCTAAATGGCAACAAGAACATCCGAACAAACATCGCAATCGATGACATGATGCCCATCAAAGCACTTGATCCGCTAGCTTCATATACCCAAAAACCAATAGCTACGCTGTATAAGATATCTCCTAAAGCACTCACAGCGTTTCCTTGAACCATCAAGATATAATTTTTATTTAATAATTTATCATTTTGTCCCATGATCATTTCTCCTATAAAAAAATTATAGGATCATAAATAAAAATACCAAGATAACATAAGTTTATTTTATCAATTGCTAGTTGAGCTGGCTACAATTACCAATAGCGTTATTTGATCCTCTCGATCTTCAACAAATAAGGAGAATTATGCTGATTTAACTGATAGCTTTTCTCGATATAAAAAAGATGATGATCTAGCTGCTGCAAATAGCCTTCGATCAACTTAGCTTCATTTTGCCCCTGTTCATGAGGATACATGACCAATACCATCCTGCCTTTGATCTTCAATAGCTGCAGTGCTTGTTTAACAGCAGCTAAACTGGTTGTTGGTAAGGTAGTTATCGTTTGATCTTCGCCAGGACAATATCCAAAATTAAAGATAATGGCATCGATTGGTTCTGATATATATTTTTTCATCATTTCATGTCCGGCTAGGATGCCATAAAAATTTGACTTAGCTAGTACTTCTATCGTCTTAGCCAATACGGTTTCTTGGATCTCAAAGCCATAGACCTTTTTGACCTTATGACTTAGAAAAAAAGCCGCATCCTTACCATGACCTAAGGTTGCATCGATACAAATGGCACCTTGATGCAAACAAGGCAATAAAAAATCATGTGATTGTTCAACGATCGATTTCATCTTCTATCTCCCATCAAAAAAGAAAGCAGTGTATCCTGCTTTCTAGTTTACGCTCATCTTGGTGATCAAGCAAGCCTTAGGTCCGCTGTAACCTTTGATCTTGCTGCATTCTTCACTGAATTGCATATGTGATTTCAGTTCATGAATGTTGCCACCAATCGTCAAGCCTGTAACCGGTATGTACTTTTCACCATCAAAATATTTGGCCAGACGTACCTCACCACCAAAGTTTCCGCTAAAGATATCAAATTGGAAGCTAGAAAATGCTAAACAAGCTAAATGCTCTTTTGCGCAAAGCTCGCTAAGCTGATGCTTTCCTTTAGCTACTTGTAAATTAGGTAAGATTCCTGTAGGTTTATCAACGCCTAGATAATAGCCATATTGATTGGAACCATGATTGCATAAGATGCGATTATCAGCAACGATCTTGGTATCTTGCAATACGATGCCATCAACATCGACCGCGCGATTGCTGATCGAACCTTCAACATAAGGTACCAAGCTGATATCTGGCATATCATCGCCATCACCATAAAACTTATCATCTATCTTCATCAGATCCATCTTATTATAGACCATGGCATAGTCTAGATTATCGATCAAGTTGCCTAATACCTGCTTGATTTCTTTATCTTCCAACAAAACTGGCAATTCATTAGGTCCAGAATATTTTTGTGCTTGATTCCTTAATTCTGCCTGACACAAGAAATCATAGGTATCGCTGGTGATCTTATCATAATCAAGATGATCATAGTCAAGATAGGTATATAATTCGATTTCTTCTTTCTCATTTTTAAAAGTCGGAATAACTTCGATACCGATCGAATTTGTATAATAAGTGTAATCAACGCCTTGGGAATTTACGATATGAACTTTGTTTTCCCTAACGAAAACTTCCATGCTGGAGATCCATCCATCCTTAAAGGTACTAGCTTTAAAAACGGCATCTCCGATCTTGAAAACTAGATCGCTATCAAAATGCTTGATGATATTTGAATCATTCGCAAACTCACGTTTTTCGCCTTTTGGCAAAGCAAAATAAGTATTTAGGCTAAATTTGCTTTGATAGATTGCATCTTTGATCTTTTGGTCGATCTGTTCATCGGTATAACTATCATGAATTACAAAACTTGCTTGTCCGCGCTTGTTATCCTGATCGACATAGATCGTTACTGAACAAGTAGCTTCAAGCTTGGTACTTCTTAATGTTTCAACCTTATCTAGGATATAAAAGATCTCATTTGATCGGCTGTTAGTGGCAACCAAGCGATAATCATTGATCTGTGGATATTTAGCTAAGTTGGCAATGATCTTTTCCATCATCCTAACTTCACCTGCGCTTTCATATATGGGCCTCCATCACTGACCCTGACCCATTCTTTATGGCCTTTGCCACACATTCCTGATCCTGATAATTCAAAATCATCGGAAATCATAGTGATAGATTTTAATAGATCTGGAACATAGCCGCTGATGATCACGGGAGCAATAGCTTCTCCTGTCAGTTTTCCATCTTTGATTTCCAAGCCATAGCTTGCAGTACATTGAATGCCCCAGTTTTTAGGATCTTCCATGCCATTATTGGTATCATATAAGATATATCCATGCTTGATCGATTTGATCATATCTTCTAATTTATCCGTTCCCGGACTAAAGAAAGTATTGGTCATCCGCGTATAGGCCTTATGCGAAAAAGATTCGCGCCGGCCATTGCCAGTAGGTTTGGTCTTCAATACCGAAGCCGACAAAGCATCGGAAATACCGGTAACTAAGATACCTTTATCAATGATCAACGTATCACTAGCTAATACGCCATCATCATCAAAGAAATAACTAGCAACATTAATAGCGCTTGCTGCTCCATCATGCATGCTGACGATCTCACTGGCAACCTGTTTACCAACATAATCTTTAGCTAAAGCACGATTCTTAACAAACATATCCATCTCTACCCCGTGGCCAAAGGCTTCATGGGCAATCAAGCCAGAAATGCTTGGGCTAGTAATGACATCATATACTCCTGGCACGACCGGTTTGGCTTTCAGCAACATTTTAGCAACGCTTGCAGTTTCTTTTACTAATTCATCATACTTAGCAAATAGCTCGCTTGGTTTGATGCCATCAATGGTCCGATAAGCATTTTGCATCGTCTTTTCATCACGAGCAATAGCCATCGCAACTAAATTATAATAAGCATAATGCTGGGTCAATTCGCGATGCTTGGAAACAAAGCACTTTGATACTTCATATTTGGTAAATCCAGCTATCGCATTAACGATCTGCTCCTGTTGCATCATGATATCCTTGCCGTTGGTCAAGATATCCATGATCTTTTCATCGCTATAGTCAATATCGTCAGCTATCCTTTCAAAATCTTTGATCAGCGGTTCATCATTTAAGATCTGGGTATCGCTTGGCACATAAGCATAAGTGATCTTATTGCTTGCTTTGATATTTTCTACCAATTCTGCAAAGTTTTCCGTCGTTAGATCATCAAATGAGAATTCACGATAAAGTTTATCTTTATATAGCTTGATGACAAATCCTCTTTCAATGCTGCTCTCATTGACTTGTGACTGCATGGCATTTACCCTATAGCTCTTGCCTTTGATATCGCTGCCCAAGCATGATACATAATCATATTCAGCTGTAAAGCATTGAACTAATTTTTTCATCAATTCTTTCTTATCTTTTAGATAATCTGAATACATTTTTAACACCTCCATCAGGAATATTTTAGTACTTTTATTTTAATGCTGTCAAACGCTTATTAGTTGATCATAGATCATCAACGATCGCGCTGCTTTTGGCATATGCGGTTGATCTAGCTTCAAAGAAATCGGTCTTAACCAAATTGGCATCGGCATATTGGCTGACCCAGCTCATGCTTTCAGGTTCTTGCGGATCATCCGCAAACAACGGTCCAAAGTTTAATTGTTTAAAACGCAGGTTCCCTAGATAACGAATATAATCTTCGATCATCCGGCCATTTAATCCCACGATCTGTTCCCCGATGACATATTGTCCCCATGCAATTTCTTGTCTGACGCCTTCCAAAAACAATTCTTTATAGGTTTGGATCTTATCTGCTGTAAATAATTCAGGTTCTTCTTTTTGCAATTCTAGGATGATATTTCTAAATAACCATAGATGGGTATTTTCATCACGATTGATATAACGAATCTCGCTAGCACAGCCGCTCATCTTACCGTTGCGCGCTAGATTATAGAAAAATGAAAATCCCGAATAGAAATATATCCCTTCCAAGATATAATTAGCCATCATTACTTGAGCAAGCGTAAATTTATCCTGTGATCTTTGAAAAGCATTATAGCACTCACCGATAAATTCATTGCGCTTTAATAAGATCGGATCATCTTTCCATTGATAAAGGATCTCCATCCTTTTTTCTAAAGAACATATCGTATCCAACATATATGAATATGACTGCGAATGGATACATTCTTGAAAAGTTTGGATGTTCAAGCATAAATTAACTTCATTTGCCGTGATATATTCCCCAACATATGGAAGATTGGCGCTTTGGATGCTATCTAAAAAAACCAAAAAAGACAAGATCTTATCAAAAGCATTCTTCTCATCTTTTGATAGCCGTGGGTAATCTTTAACATCTTGGCTAAGATTTATTTCTTCAGGAACCCAGAAATTATTCATGGCTTGACGATACCAATCACTAGCCCAACCATATTTCATATTATTAAAATCATTTAGATTAGTGGTATTACCATTGATCATCCTTCTTTTGATGACATCGATATCACCGTTAGGATTAAATAAGGCTTTTTTTTGTAATTGTTTCATAAGCTTCCTTTCTTAAGCTGAACAGCTTTCACATTCTTCAACTTCTAACGAACGACTGCGAACATAATAGATCGTCTTAACTTCTAACTGATTAGCTAAGATATATAGATTCAATAATTGCCGCATCGTATAATCATTAGTTATATAAAGATTCATGCTTTGTGCCTGATCGATATGACGGGAACGACGTGCGCAGGCTTTGATCGAGAATGTTTGATCGATATGATGCGCTTGCTTATAATACCAGAAAGTATCTTGATTTAGATCAGGAGCCACCCTTGCCAACATGCTGCCTTTTTTTTCTTCTAAGAAAAATTTATTCATGATCGGATCGATGCCAGCACTAGTATTAGCAATGATACTGGTTGATCCAGTTGGCGCAATAGCTAAAAGATGAGCATTACGCATGCCATATTTTGTTACGTTTTGGCTAAGTTCTATCCATTTTTCACTATCATAGCTTCGAAGCTTAAAATAATCGCCGTTTTCCCAATCACTGCCCGCAAATAAGCTATAACAACCTTTTTCTTTGGCAAGCTCATTTGAAGCCTTGATCGTTTCATAATTGATAAATTCAAATAACTCATCAACGAAATCTAAATGTTCCTTTGATTCCCAAGCAATATGCTTTTTCGCTAATAGATGATGATATCCCGATACCCCTAAGCCGATCGAACGATATTTTTGATTGGTCACTTTAGCATAAGGCAAAGGATAATAATTAAGATCGATGACATTGTCCAAAGCTCTAACAACCGCATGAATAATTTTGGTAAAATGCAAGCGATCATCGACATCGATATTGCCCAATGATAAGCTAGCTAGATTACATACTACAAAATCTCCTGCTTGATTTCTTTCAACGATGATCGTTTCTCCATCTTTTTCAACTGTTTGTTGATCTAGATGAATGATCGGCGACATATTCTGGGCAATTTCCGTACATAGATTTGAGCAATAGATCATGCCCGCATGTTTATTAGGATTATATTTATTGACGATATCGCGATTAAAGACAAAAGGCGTACCGGTTTCAACCGCTGATCTTAAGATCATCCGTACCAGATCTTTCAACAATACTTCTTTACGGGATAAACGACGATCTTTGATACATGCTTTATAACGTCTTACCCATTCATCACCATAGCTATCCTCTAACGCAAAGCCCATGATCTTTTTTACTTCATGAGGATCAAATAAATACCAGCTTTGATTTAGATCTTTAGCGCATTGCTGCCAAAAATAATCTGGATAACATACTCCTGGAAATACATCATGCGCTTTTAAGCGCTCATCGCCATTATTGGTCCGGATATTTAAAAAATCTAAGATATCTTTATGCCATACATCTAGATATACCGCTACCGCACCGCTTCTAACTCCTAACTGATCAACAGCTACCGCCGTATCATTGATGATCCTGATCCAACGAATGACACCACCTGCTGCATTTTCAAAGCCACGGATCGAACTTCCTAAGGCCCTCACTTTACCAAGATACAAGCCCATGCCTCCGCCAAATTTAGATACCTGTGAAAAATTGGTAATGCTGCGAAATATCCCATCTAAGGTATCATCCACGGTATCAACAAAACAAGAGCTTAACTGATTGAACGGCTTGCGGGCATTGCTTAAGGTCGGGGTTGCCATCGTAACTTCCAGTTTTGATAACATATCATAAAATACTTTTACCCAATGCAAACGTTCTTGCTTTTCTTTCAGTGCTAGATGTAGTGCAATTCCTAAAAATATTTCCTGAACTGTTTCTAGCGGAACATGCTGATGATCACAAATGACATAGCGCTTAAACAGCAATTCCATTCCACTATAATTTAGCAGCTTATCGCGTTGTTCATCCATGAATGTTGCCGCTTCATCCAGCTCATCTTCACGATAATTTTCTAAGATATAGCTGCCATATAAGCCTTTATCGCTTAACAACCTAACTTTTGCCGCAAAACTTTCTACTCCGTATTGAGCCATCTGCTCTTTGATCTGCTTTTTCATCTTATGATCTAACAGATAAGCGCCGATCATTTCATATTTAGGTGCTTCGATCGTAATGCTCTCGATCGCAGCTTTGATAAGATCATCCATCTTTTTATCGGCCGCATGTTCTTCCTTGGTCAAAAGCTGATATTTATGATAAAGCTTATCCAAGGCATAGGCATCTTCTTTAAAATCTTCTTCGATATCATTTAAGACGATCATTAATGATGGATCTTTCAATTCTTGACATAGCAATTGCTTGACCTGTCTTTTTTGAAAATGTTCATGGCGATATAAGATATAAGCTCTAGCTTGTACATAATATCCCATCTGCATCAAGCTCTCTTCAACGATATCTTGGATCATCTCTACACTTAGTTCATCTTTATTTTGCAGCTGATGATCGACATATCTAACTAGATCTTCGATCACTTCGCTTTTTACCTGCTTGCTGGTACTTTGCCATACCTTAGTTATGGCATTTCTTATTTTATTTATATCATATGGTTGGATGCTTCCATCCCTTTTAATTACATAATCTTTCATGAAATAATGCTCCTTGGGCTTATTTTACCTAAAGCAAATTTATTTGGCAAAGATTATGCTCTTTTGACAATAGATTACTATGATATAGTATTTTTAATAAATGATGAGGCATAGCTATGAATAATATCAAAATTATCTTCTTTGACATCGATGGTACCCTTATCGATATGCAAACCAAACAAATCACGACTAAGACGATCGACGCTTTGCAGCGCTTAAAAGCAAGAAATATCAAGATATGCATAGCAACCGGCAGATCTTTGCTTCAAATTTCAAGATTTGCGGGTATTGACTTTGATGCTTATCTTACTTATAACGGTTCTTATTGCTATGATCATGAAAAAACGCTATTTAGCAATCCCTTATCTAAAGAAGATGTTAACCAACTGATCGCTAACGCCACAAAGCTACAAAGACCCTTGGTCTTAGCAACACGCAATAGTTTGTCCGCCAATGGCAATGATGATGATCTTAAGACGTATTTTGGTTTTAGCAAGGTCTATTATCAGATCGTTGATGATATCAATGCCATTAATGAGCAAGAGGCTGTTGATCAGATCATGATACCAGCGCGTAAAGAAGAATATCCTACGATCATCCAAGATGTAAAAGCAGCAAAAATCATGGCATGGTGGGATCGTGCTGTTGATATAATTCTTAAAGACGGCGGAAAAGGTCCTGCAATCAAGGCCATGCTAGCATATTATGGATTTAGCAAAGATGAAGCCATGGCCTTTGGCGATGGCAATAATGATATCGCTATGCTAAAGACCGTAGGTCATGGCATTGCCATGAAAAACGCCTCACAAGAACTAAAAGATATAGCTAAACATATTTGTGACGATGTGATCAATGATGGCATTTACCATTTTTTGTTAGATAAAAATATCATATAACTGATCAGCAAATCCTTGAGTCATTTCTTCTTAACGCATTAATAACTTTACCATCACTTAATTTTATATTTTTAATATTAAAAAACGTGTTGATCATGTCATCAAAGCCTTAATATATCTGCATAAAAAAACTAGTTATATCTAACTAGTTTCATCTGATATATGTAATTTTATTCCTATTTCTTTCCGGTACATCATCATTTAATTTCTCAACATACCCTACGCTAAGCGAACAGCATACGATCTCATCATCTTGCAAGCCAATTGTCTTTAGATAATCATTCATCCGTGGATCATTCTGCAAATGCTTCAACTGATTGATATAGCAGCTTCCTAACTGCATATCTTGAGCAGCAAGCATCATATTTTCGATTGCGCAAGCACTATCTGCCATAGCATTAGCATTTTGCTTCTTATTTGCAATGATAATAAATAATGATGGATCATAATTGAAAACATATTTACCTTCTTTTGCCAACTTAATGATATTTGCCAATTGCTCATAACCTTCATCTGTTTGCTTCATATTTGTCAAAACTTCATTTACTTTGGCAATCAGTTCCTTACGTACATCTTCATTGACGATTACAATAAAATGACAAGATTGACAGTTTTTTCCGCTCGGTGCATAGTTGCCTGCTGACAATAAAATATTGATCTTTTCCTCTTCAATTGGTTTCTGCAAAAATTTGCGATAACTTCTTCGTGTTTTGATACATTTCAATGTTTCCATATCAACACCTACCTTTATTCTATTATATCATCCTATATATTTTAATGCTAAGATAGAATCATAAACTGAGGTATATCATGATGAAAACATCTCACAACGGCAATAAAAAAAGCTTAAACGATCTTTCTTTAGAAGAATTATGGGAATTATTTCCTATATTTTTAACACCACATGATGACAGATGGGAAAAATGGTTCAATGACGAAAAAAGATCTTTAGAAAAAATAATCGACGATCCCCATATTTCTATACACCATATCGGTTCAACTGCCATTCCCATAATTTGGGCAAAACCTATTATCGATATCCTTTTGGTCATACCGAAAACAAAAGATATGACTAAAATCTATAGAATACTTATTAAAAATGGTTATCTATGCATGGCTAAAGATCGCCATCGCTGCAGTTTTAATAAAGGATATACGATTAACGGTTTCGCCGATAAAGTCTTTCATATTCATTTACACTATATGGACGATATCGATGAAATATACTTTCGTGATTATCTTATCTTTCATCCATCAATTGCCAAGGCATATGAACGACTTAAACTAAAGATATGGCCAAAGTTCATCCATGATCGCGATGGATATACCAATGCCAAAACCGCTTTTATCACATACTATACCAAAATTGCAAAAGAAAAGCCTTAGTCTAACCAAGGCTTTTTTATTAACTTATCTGGCTCAATACAGCCGAAGGATCGGTTCCCTCAGTATAATTATAAATGATCGTAGCAACATATTTACCAAGATATTTAACTAAGATGATGCTGTTGACCTGATTATTGCTTTCGATACAATCAACCGCATACCATGTATCCTCTAAACCATCAAATTCATATACATCGCTAAAGCTATATGCTGCATTTGGATCAGCACTTAAATTAGCAGTAACAAATGCCAAGTATTCGCTTTCATTATTTACCAAACCTTCAGCACCTTCTAAAGCAAGGTTCTCGATGCCGACCAAGACACTGCCATTGCCGCTGCCATCGACCATGCCAAAATCATAAGTTACGACTTGTGAATCAATGGCCTCTTGGAAATTATCGATACCTTTGCTATCAGCACTTGTGGTTACCAAAGAATTAAGCTGTTCATCTGATAAGGCGACAAATCCTGTTGGTACGGTAATATTGATACCCAGTGATTCGTTGGAATATACTCCATCTGTAACGCTTCCTCTTGTGAAGACAAACTCTTCAGCACTTTCTTCAGTTGACTCAGGTGTAGTTGTTTCTGGTGGCGTTGTTTCTTCTGTTGTTGATGTAGTACTAGTGCTTTGTGTTTGTTCTGGTGTTGAGTTGCTCGAACAGCCAGACATCAACATACATAAAGCAATTAAGATAAATAATTTTTTCATAAAAGCTCCTCTTTCTTAAAGATATTATACTACTATCTCAAGAACAATAAAGACTTTATTTATTATTTTTTTCACATATCAGTAATACGGCCACATCATTTATATTGGTACCAGTAGGTCCGGTAATGATCAATCCATCGCATTTTGCTAAGGCATGATAAGAATCATTATCTATTAGAGCTTTTTCAATGCTGATGCCTTGCTTATTTAAATCATTTAAAGTATTTCCATCTACATATCCGCCAGCAGCATCGGTTGGCCCATCGGTTCCATCCGATCCAAAAGCAAAAAAAGCGACATTATCCATACCATCTAAATAACTTGCAGCTGTTAAGGCCATCTCTTGATTGCGTCCGCCTTTTCCTTTTCCACAAACATTTACTGTTGTTTCTCCCGCGATGATATATGCTATCTTTTTATTACAATTTTGGTTATATTTAGCCATAGCTCCCATGAACCTTCCAGCTTCACGGGCTTCACAATCAAGCTGATCGGTCAAGATAGCGGAATGATATCCCAAATCTTCACATGCTTCCTTCACCACTTGTGCTAAAATACTTGCTCCTGCTCCAATACAGATCTTACTATTCTTAACTGTTTTGATCGTTGGAATTTGCAAGCATCTTTTAGCTTCATTACTTAATGGTAAATGATACTTATTAACGATTTGTTCTGCATGTTCATAGGTGCTTTGATCAGCAGCCGTTGGTCCAGAAGCGATCATATCAATTGGATCATTTAAGATATCGCTTAAAACAATGGTATATACCTGAGCTGGCTGACAATGTTCTGCAAATTTCCCACCTTTGACCTTAGATAATCTTTTGCGAATCGTATTAATTTCCTTGATATCCGCCTTGCTTCTCAAGAGCTGCGCATTAATATCAATAAGTTCTTCCAAAGATATCAAAGGATCTTCAAACAGAGCCGACCCTCCGCCAGATAATAAGAATAGTACCAAATCATCCTCTTGAAGGTTTTCGGTCATCTTCAAAATCTGCTTGGTTGCCCATAAACCATTCTCATCCACTAGCGGATGTCCTCCCTCATAACATCGTATGCCCGGTATTTCGTTTTTGACATGCCCATATTTGGTACAAACGATGCCATCTTTGATATGCCCATGTAACAACTGTTCAGCTTTTAAAGCCATCGTATATGCTGCCTTTCCAACAGCTACTAAATATAGATTGCCTTTAGGCAACTGAAAATCACGCAATCCATTTATGACCGTATTATCTGGAGATATCTTTGGCAATATCGTTTGAATGATTGCTTGCATATCTTTTTTTAAATTTTTCATCAAATGTTCCTCTTTGATTTATTATATCGCATTATTGAACAAGCTGTTCAATAATAGTTTCAACCTTTAAAAAGATGCTTATTGCTATATCTCAGAATGAGCAACTTCTTGCAATACGCCATCTTCGATCTTAAGGATTCGATCACAATAATGTAGCAGCCTATTATCATGAGTTACCATGATAACAGCTTTATTTTGCTTTTTGGCAATTTCTTTAAGCAGCGCAACTACTTCCAGTGATTTTTGACCATCTAAGCTAGCTGTAGGTTCATCTGCCAAGATCAACACCGGATCCCCATACAATGCATAAGCAATAGCTGCACGTTGTCTTTCACCTCCTGAAAGTTTATTGGGATATTTATCAGCTAATTTTTCAATGCCTAATTGCGTAAGTAACTTGTTGCTTTCCTTTTGATCATATCTTTTTTTTGCATATTTAGCTTTAAGCTCTAATTGCTCATTTATCTTTAAAAATGGTAATAAATTTGCCGACTGTAAGACAAACCCTATCTTTTCAAAACGTAATTTAGCTTTTTGCTTATCATTTAACAAAGCTATATCTACATCATCAATATAAAGTTTACCGCCACTTGGCTCTTGCAGGGCACCTATCATTGTCAATAACGTTGATTTGCCACTACCGCTAGGACCTATTATAGCTACAAATTCATTCTTTTCGATGGTAAAGGTCGTAGGAAATAACGCATGTACGGTATTATCGCCATCTTTAAATGCTTTATAAATATCTATCAATCTTATCGTGCTCATCTTAAGCTCCTCTTATTGCTTCTAAAGGATCGATCTTAGTAACGGCGCGTACCGAAAACAATGATCCTGCTAATGCAAATAATGATGTTAACAAAGAAATAACCAGATAAAACCAATAATTGATCGATGTCGGCACTTTAGATGGCAATAGCTTTATCGAGATCATACATATCAGATAGCCTATAAGCAAGCCGACAAAAGTAATGATGATGGTTTGCAAGATAACTGCTTTGATGATATAAGCGTTATTGAAACCTTGAGCTTTTAAGATTCCAAAACTACTGCTCTTTTGGATCGTCAAGATATACATGAAGATGCCGATGATGATTGCAGATATCATGCTTAAAAAACCAATCATCATTCCAAAGGTCAATACCTGTGCTTGATATCCCGGCAGCTTATTGATAACTTCCTCGCTTGGCAGATATATTAACCCTGATGGCAATTTGATAACATCATCCTTAAATACCGCAAGCGCATTTATGCGCTGCGGCATATCTTCTGTCGCTCCGCTAAGGGCTTCTGCATTTTTATATGCCTGCATTGGTGGAGATATTAAGTCAAGCCGGATATAAATTACTGGTAAAGTATTGTATTTTGCTTCCTTGGTAAACCCAACGATTTCATAGGTTCGATCGGTCTTGCTATCTCTAATCTTGTCATTCAAGGATATTCCATCCTGCTTCAAAGAAATACTGGCAATTACTTCATTGTTTGCATTGATTTGTCTGCCTTCTAGCAAAACGGGAACCAATCTAGAATCGTCTATAGTTCCAACAAAGGCAACACTTAACAATTTTTCGTTTTTACTTTTGCTTATGTGATAGACGTTGCTAAGTGCAATATTTAAAGGTTCATGATCATGATCAAATAAAGCTTCAACACTGTTTTGAGCAATGCTTGATACCGTAATATTGTTATTTGCCGCAGAATCGATGATAATGCCACTTACCTTAAAATGATCGATAGCACTCCGGTTAGCTTTTGCCAGACCGTATGCCAAACTTGTAAGAAAAAAGACCAGATAAAAGATCAAAGCTACAACGCTAATGATCAATAAATATCGGCCTTTTAGATATTTAATCTCTTTTATTGCTAAAAACATGATGCGACCCTTATAAATTTAAAAAAGATCACACAATAAATGTTTTAACCATCATCGTCTAAACGATCTTAAATTTTCTTTCTATTGGTATTATAACACCTATGAAATAAAAGTGATGAATTACGCACTTATGATGACCTTTCCTTTGGCATTTTCATCATCCATGATCAATTCTTTGACACCAGATGTCTTAATAATTCCAGCTGCTGGGTTTTTGATGCTCTCAACATCAGTAATGATCGTTGCTTCGACATCGGACTTTTCAAAGGCAAGGTCAGTATCGATCATTTCACAATCAATCAATTTTAAATTTTTGCAGTAACATAGCGGCTGTGTTCCAATGATCTTGCAATGATCCAATAGCAAGCCATCTGAATACCAAGCAAGATATTCACCTTTGATCACGCTATTACGCACGATTACGTCCTTAGCATGCCAAAAAGCATCTTTAGTATCAAAAAAACAATTCTCAAAAACAGAATCCGTTATATATTGAAACGAATATTTTCCTTTAAATTTTATATTTTCAAATTGCAGTTTTTGAGCATGCAGCATAAAATACTCGCTTTCAGCATTTGAATCTCGCATTTTTATGTTTCTTGAAAACCATCCAAATTCACTTGAAGATATTTGGCTATTATCAATAACTACATCTTCACACTCTCTAACTGCTTTTATGCCATTTAATCGGCAGTTTTGAATATTAATATGTTTGGAATACCAAATTGCTGCTCGACAACCTGGCGTCATTTCTGAATCAATGATATCAAGGCCATCATCATGCCAGCATGGATATCGCAAATTGAATAGGCACTCAAACACTTTAATGTCTTTTCCTTCTTTTAAAGCACTTTCGCCATCTTCAAGACCTGCAAAGATACAATTGTTAAGCTGAATATCTTTTGCTCCATATAAAGCTCTTTCTTGTTCAAAACGCTCATTTCTAATTATCTTCATATTTTATCTTCCTTTCTATCATGACATTTTTCTAACTTATATATCAAAAAATCTAAGCAATCTAATTGTTTTTGCTTATGATGAAGTTGCTGTACCAGCATTTTACGATGGTCATACAAGCATTGTAGGATACTACTTTTTTTATCTGCCAAAAGATATTCCAAACAGCGTTCGATCGTTTCCTCGTTACACCCGGCATCTTGCAAATTACTTACAATATCTTCACATTTGCTATAACAAGCTTTTTTAGTAAGTTCATGTCGTAACAGCTTGATCACCCTCTTTCAAGATATAGTTTATGTTATTTTCTTTGATATATCAAATACTTATTGATAATATATATGTATAATAATTTTCTATATAAAGGAGACAAATATGGATATTCGTGTATTACAATATTTTCTTGCCGTCGCTCGCGAACAAAGCATCAGCAAGGCAGCCACATCTTTGCATCTATCACAACCAACCTTATCCGTACAGTTGAAAGCCCTAGAGGATGAACTAGGCAAAACTTTACTAATAAGAGGCAGCAAAGGTTCAAAAAAAGTTACATTGACCGAAGAAGGCATGCTGCTTAGACAGCGAGCTGAAGAGATCATGAGCTTGATAGCTAAAACCAAAAATGAACTGACCTTAAATGATCAGCACATCGTTGGCGATATCTATATTGCTTCTGGTGAAACCAAAGCCATCAGATTATTAGCTGACACAGCTTTTGCCTTAGCTAAAGAACATCCTGATATCCACTATCATCTTTCTAGTGGCAACAGCGAATTTGTTTTTGAACAAATTGAAAAAGGATTAATTGATTTTGGGCTAGTATTTGACAATATCGATACTACGAAATATCACTCATTATCATTACCTTACCAAGATATTTGGGGCGTATTACTGCCCAAAAATGCTCCTGAAGCTCAATTATCTAAGATAAACTTAACTGACTTAAAAGATAAACCAGTGCTCATATCACAGCAAAAACACCATTCCCAAAGCTTTATGAAATGGATGGAACATCAAGCTACATCATTAAATATCGTTGGCTCTTATAACCTTTTATATAACGCCAGCCAATTTGTTGAAGCAGGTTTTGGTTATGCCATAGGTTTAGCAGAAATCATCAATAATGATAACTTAACATTTATTCCTTTAGATCCCCCAATTGTCAGCAACATCTGTATAATATGGAAAAAATACCAGATCTTTTCAAAAGCTGCAGAAAAATTCTTGATCAAATTCAAAGAGATGCATGGTTTATGATCGATCTTAATATGGTTCATAAATTGTGATATAGATGTATGATATGCCATAATCATCATATTCTTCTAATGATGTTGAATAATATGAGATCATCATTTGATCATTTATCATAAAATCTTCGCTTTCATAATACGATGATGATAAAAACCACTCAACAAACGAATCGCTCAGTTCATGTTCTTTCAACATTTCTTCATTAACAGCTTTGACATCAATTCTTTGTAGCAGAGAATTAAATAGATCCAACGTGTTTTCAGCAAGCTGCAAATTTTCTTCTTTGCTCTTATTTACATCGATATCGATGCTATAGCTAACTCCATCGATGACCCCTTCTTTATTAAGCGATACGTTGACATATGCATAATCATGATGATCATCATCTTCAAGATAGCCACTTACATAATAACTATAGTATGCATCATTAGGATCATCGCTATAAACATAATCACATTCTGTTTCAAAAACGCTGCTTATTTTATCTAAGCTTGATGAAAGTATTTCTTTTTGATCTTGCAGCTTAGCATAACTTTGGATATACGTTGGAATAAAGCTAATCAACAATAAACATAGCGGAGCTACCATAAATAACAATTTATATTTTTGAACTTTAGGAATTTCATCACCAAGCAGCAAAGCAAGCAAAGCTGCTTCATCCTTTCTATCGCTTATTATGTGAAAAAAACCTTTTTTAGCTTCAAAATGTCCTTTATCTCTTAGCGCTACATATTTGCCAACGATCAAAGGGCCATGATCGTAGATCGCACTTTGTGAATATTCTCCATCTTTGATCACCGCTATGCCTTCATTGATCAAATGATACCATTCTTCTTTTTTACTGAGCGTTTGTAAATAAGCATACATCATCATCGTTAAGATCAAACAAGCAATAACGATCAAAGCATATATCAATAAACCATAATAATTAATATCGATATTATTAAAGATAAATCTTTGGATCATCAATAATATACATAATAATCCTGAACTTAAAAAAATACTGATCATTAGTGACTTGATCAATGATGGTATTATATATATTTTAGCTAATAACATCCGTTTGTTTTCCATATTCATGATTATTTCACCCCTTGAATAATTTAGTTATATTATAATACACAAAATAAAAATCAAGACTTAAAATTTATCGTCTTGATTTTGTTTATATGTATCTAGCAGCATATATGAGCTATATTTTAACGGTCATGATCTCACATCACCGACATTTGAGAACCGCTTAGCTTGACCGCTTTCATCCAAGCCATTCATATCGTGATGAGCAAAATATTATCGATATTTGTCCTAATCAATAATTTTTCAAAGTTTTTTTCAGATAATATAAAAGATGCAGATCATTTTGGCAAGCTTCATGACATCTTTCATAATCCATGGAACTAATATCGTTTTCATCAATTGCCAAAACATTTGCAATACTACGGTAATTCTGAATAAATCTTTCGTAAATTGCTTGTCTATCTTGTGGTTGATCTTTGATGACATGTCCCTTTTTTTGATCCATTAGATATGATCTAAACATAAATTCACTCACTTTTCTACTTTTTCAATTTAGCTTAACTGGCCATTTCCCTAGATATGAAGTAATTCTGATCCCACGCATATATCCTAGATTTGGTTCGTTTTTATATGCTTTATACGCTTTTGGTTCTTGTAATGATGTATTTGCACATAGCGATACATCATCAGCATGAATATCATCATTAACATAAGGCTTGGTCTTATCATCATCAAGCTTAGGGGTTCCTTGAAAAACTGTATCATCACATAATTCATATCTATTTTCTTTTTCATCTATTTTTAACATTCTATCGCTCATAAACATATCTCCTTTGGTTTATCCTAAGTATATGCTTTACATCCGTTAGTGTATGTTGTTCAAACCACAAAATGATATTTTTATCAAAAATCATCAAAGACCCTATAATATACCTTAAATAGAGGAAATAATATGTCAAAAACCATCAATGAACAAACGATCATCAACCGTCACAGCGTCCGTACATACCAAACGACGCCAATCACTACATATCACCAACAAGAACTTCTTAATTTTATCGACCATTTAGAAAATCCATGGAACATCAAGATAAAGATTACTTTTATCAACGATCTAAAAGACACTGATAAAATAGGAACTTATGGCATGATCAAAGATCCTGCTTTTTTCATCACAGCTTTGGCAAATGATCAGCCATATGCTCAAGAAGCCATCGGCTATACCTTAGAACATATCGTATTATTTGCTGAAAGCTTAGGCATAAGCAGTTGTTGGTTAGGAGCCACTTATACCAAAGACCATGTGCAAAAGATCTTAAACATAAAAAAATATGAAATCATGCCGGTAATCATCGCTATGGGATATGCGAAAGAAAAAATAGCTCTCAAAGATAGGATCATCAAAAAAGTAATTAGTTCCTATGATAGGCTGCCCTTTGAACAATTATTTTTTGAAAATGATCCTAAGACACCATTACCTTTAGAAAAATGTGGTCAATATCAAAAATGCCTAAACATGGTGCGCTTGGCACCTTCTGCCTTTAATATTCAGCCATGGCGGATCATCAAAGCTAACGATGCCTTTCATTTTTATATTTATTCTGCTAAAGAATTAAAAGTTTCATCGCTCAAGCATGTAGATTTAGGAATAGCTTTAGCTCATTTTGTCATTACAGCAAACATTTTAAATTTATCAGGATATTTAGAAATTAAAGCTGATCAAGCATATGTAACATACGATCATTATCACTATATTATTTCATGGCAGATAAAATAAAAAGAAGCAATTATGCTTCTTGATCCAACGTTGGTAAGATATATTTTTCCAGATATAAAGCTAAACCATCCTCATCACAATTAAACTCAGTGATGGCATCAGCAATTGCTTTGGTATCTTCAGAACCATTTTTCAAGCAAACACCTAAGCCTGCAGCTTGCAACATTTCATTGTCGTTGCTAGTATCACCAAAAGCCACCACTTCACTCAGCTTTATATCATGGATCTCACAAAACTTTTTTAAGGCATAGGCTTTGTTTATTCGTTTATCACAAAATTCCATCATGATAGACTGTGTCTTGACACCAAGATAATTTTCACTTGGATGGGCATTAACCCATTTCTCGATTTCTGGCATATCTTCAGCTTTGACCCTAAACATGATCTTGGCAGCATCTTGGGAAATCAGCTCGTTGATATCATTGACGATCTTATAAGTAAAGCCCGATTTAGCGTAATAATCTTTCATATATGGCTCTTCATACAAGAAAAGCTGAGCATTGTCCCGATATAACGTAGGATTGCAGTTGAATTTTGCCATCAGCTCTACAACCTCTTTAAGCCACTCTTTTTTCATGATGTAATAATCATGATCTTCATGTTTGATACGATCATGCAGGCTCGAACCGTTAAAGCCTATGATGACATCAACCCCATCATATCCCCAATTACGCATCGAACCTTCGATCTGATAAAGCGGACGTCCGCTAGCAATTCCAAAATATACGCCCTTAGCACGTAATTTTGCCAATACTTCTTTAGTTTTAATAGACATTGGCTCACCTTTTTTTACCAACGTATTGTCTATATCACAAATTACTAATTTAACCTTTTCCATCTTATTCTCCTAATTCTCTAATTAGGATAACTTAATAATGGATAAATAACAATAACTAATCCCAATATTTATAATTTCTAAAAGATGATCTAATCTTTTTAAACTCTGCAACCTTATTTTCATAGCGATTTTTAAGTTCTTGCTGATCAGCCAAAGAAAGTAATTCTTTACGTTTTTTCTTAAGCTCTTTTTTGATCATTGTTAGTTCTTTCTTTGCTTTTTTCAAACGACGGGTCAATCTAGTTGGTCGAGCTTCTAAATTAGGATATGCTTCATGGATACGTCTGATCAATAAATTGCGATTGCTCAGCAATGCATGGATATCTTTAGAAATTTCTTCCGTATCGTCACCTTGCGTGTTATCAATCTCTGTTTTGACGATATTCAGCAAGAAATGTGAAACGATCGCATCAGTTAAGATAACAACGATGATGATCAATGCAATGATAGACACGATATGCGGATTTGCTTTATCGATCCAAGCAAAGTATGCCGGAGCAATACCTTTTACGATGATGACCGAAGCAATGCCAAACAAGATCAAATTACCGATCCAGATCCTACCATAAAGGTTCATAGGTTTTTGTGAATAGTCCCACCATCTAGCATGGAATAGTTTTTCCATATACCAGCTAGTAAAATACTCTAAAGCACCGCAAATGACAAAACCGGCAAAAAATGTCTCGATAAAAGTACCTTTATAACCAATCAATCCTCCTACCAGCACCGTTACTGCAACGACCCCACCGCCATAGATCGGACAATATGGACCTATCAAGAAACCACGGTTGATAAAGCGATGATACTGAATGTATTTTAAAGTTACCTCCATCATCCATCCTAAAACAGAAAAGATAAAAAACAAGATAACTAATCTATTAAACAATAACATTAATTTCTGGTATATTGTAATTGACCCATCTAACTGGTCATCTACAATATACTTCTCCTTTCTTTCAACCTTTTATAAC
>CALVFJ010000019.1 GCA_944326795.1 uncultured Erysipelotrichaceae bacterium | reverse complement strand
ACTTTTTTTCTTCTTTTTCGTCGTCGCTTTTTTCGCTACCGCTAATTTTTGCAGCCCATTTATCTTATATCATTTTTGATATTTTTGCAAGGCTTTTTTTAAAAAATCATATATTTTCCAAATTGTATGGTCAAACTGAATCATCCCATGTAACACTAGCACCGCACGTTTGCTCACTTACAATAACAGTTGATTCTACGATTGTTTGGTTTCCAGATCCATCTGTTGCAATGTATCTTATAACATATTCTCCTGGAACGTTAGCATCAACTACCCCTTCTACTTTCAATTCGACATTACCGCTATGATCATTAGCAACCACTCCGTTTTTTGGATCATATTCTGTACCAAATTCAAGAGTAACATTTTCTATCACACCATCAATTAATGGTGCAATCGTGTCAACAAATTTTATTTCCTTAGTTACTTCCTTGATATTATCCGCTGCCTGACAAGTATATACTGCTTTATAAACTACATCATCTTTAGGGACATCTACTTCATTACCATTTTCATCTATGAGCTTTACAGAAACCTGATCGGCTTTATTAACTGTTACCAAATCTTTTAGCTCAGTGCCAAGTTCATATTCGGTATTATCATCTTTGAAAACAACATCGATCCGTCTTGCTTCTAGCACAGCTCGATACTGAGAATAAGCTAAGTATCCACCAATAAAAACAATTAAGATACCAGCAGCAATTAAAATCTTTTTAATGATACCTTTATTATACTTAGATTCTTGTGATGGCTCTAATTTTTTTGCCGATGCAATATCTTGAGATTCATGTATTTTCCCATCATCAATAAATGATGTTTTTTGAGAAACAGCATTATTTTTATTTTCTTCCATAATTCTTCATCTCCTTCATAAAACGTAATTAATATTTTTAATTATAAACTCAATAGTTTTTATTTTAAAGAACTAACTATTGATGATCTACTTACTATAACTATGCAATCATGTAGCTTTTCATTTGTTTTCAATAAAGTTGGAACTGAAGTTTCAGTAACATTGATTTTGACCTCTACGTCTTCATTTTCGTATTGATAGATAAATCATCTTTCATCAAAATATCGCCTTTCTGGAGCAACTTGCTACAAATAATTTTTATTCAAAATATAGTTATTCATTTTCAAACTTTAATAGATAGTGTATAATATATTAGTTAATTGAAGATGTACCCAAGAGGCTGAAGGGGTTGGCTTGGAAAGCTAATAGGTCAGTAACATGGCGCGAGGGTTCAAATCCCTCCATCTTCGCCATTGGAGTGGTATCGAAGTGGTCATAACGAGAACGACTCGAAATCGTTTGATCGAGTAATATCGGTCCGTGGGTTCGAATCCCACCCACTCCGCCATAAAAAAACCAGCTTATATGTTATCAAGCATATAAGCTTTTTTATATTTTGGTGTTTCGTCATAAAAAAAAGAAGGCTTAAAAAGCCTTCTTAACGAAACTATTTAATAATTTCAGTAATGTTACCAGAACCTACAGTTCTACCACCTTCACGGATAGAGAACTTAGTACCTTGTTCGATAGCGATTGGGCAGATCAATTCAACGGTCATTTCAACGTTATCACCAGGCATTACCATGTCAGTTCCTTCAGGTAATGTGATAACACCAGTTACGTCTGTAGTACGGAAGTAGAATTGAGGACGATAGTTACTTACGAATGGAGTATGACGTCCACCTTCTTCTTTAGTTAAAACGTAAACTTGTGCTTTGAAGTTTGTATGAGGAGTAACTGTACCAGGTTTAGCTAATACTTGTCCACGTTCAACTTCATCACGGTTAACACCACGCAATAATGCACCGATGTTATCTCCAGCTACAGCGAAGTCTAATAACTTACGGAACATTTCGATACCAGTAACAACTGTTTTCTTAGTTGGACGGATACCAACGATTTCAACTTCTTCATTTAATTTTAATTGACCACGCTCTACACGTCCTGTAGCAACTGTACCACGACCAGTAATCGTAAATACGTCTTCTACAGCCATTAAGAATGGTTTATCTAATTCATGAGTAGGAGTTGGGATCCAAGTATCAACAGCATCCATTAATTCATCAATCTTAGATTCCCAAGCAGGATCGCCTTCTAATGCTTTTAATGCAGAACCACGGATAATTGGAGTATCATCGCCGTCGAATCCATATTCATTCAACAATTCACGAACTTCCATTTCAACTAGGTCGATCAATTCTTCATCATCAACCATGTCGCATTTATTTAAGAATACAACCATCTTAGGAACACCAACTTGACGAGCAAGCAAGATGTGTTCACGAGTTTGAGGCATTGGTCCATCAGTAGCAGCAACTACTAGGATAGCACCATCCATCTGAGCAGCACCAGTAATCATGTTCTTGATATAGTCAGCATGTCCTGGGCAGTCAACGTGTGCATAGTGACGTTTGCCAGTTTTGTACTCAACGTGAGCAGTATTGATTGTAATACCACGTTCTTTTTCTTCTGGAGCACCATCGATTTGGTCGTAAGCTTTAGCTTCTGCCAAACCAGATTTTGCTAAGTGATTTGTGATAGCAGCTGTTAAAGTTGTTTTACCATGGTCAACGTGTCCGATTGTACCAATATTAACATGCTCTAACGATCTGTCAAATTTTTCCTTTGCCATTTTGCAAATTCCTCCTATTTTTATTTTTCCATAATCATTTTAAGCTAAACACAAAGATAATGCAACATTATTCTTTAGTATTTTTCTTTGCAATTTCTTCAGCAATGCTCTTAGGAACTTCTGAATAATGATCCATCTGCATTACATAGTTACCACGACCTTGAGTGAAAGATCTTAGGTCCGTAGAATAGCCGAACATTTCTGATAATGGAACGAAGGCTTTAACCTTGATCGCATTTCCAACTTCTTCTTGTTCACGGATCTGTCCACGGCGTTTGGTGATATCACCCATAACTGATCCTAAATATTCACTTGGCGCTGTAACATCAACTGCCATGATTGGTTCTAACAATACTGGCTTACATTTTTTAGCAGCTTCTTTTAATGCTAAGCTAGCAGCTACTTTATAAGCCATTTCTGATGAGTCTACATCATGGTAAGATCCATCAAATAATGTAGCTTTGATATCAACTACTGGATATCCGCATACCAAACCATTGTTCAATGCAGCTTCCAAACCATCTTGAGTAGGTTTGATATATTCTCTAGGTACGGTTCCTCCAACGATCGCATCAACGAATTCGAAACCTTTTCCTTCTTCATTTGGTTCAAACTTGATCCAAACGTGACCATATTGACCACGACCACCTGATTGTCTAACGAATTTACCTTCACATTCAGCTGCTTGTCTGATCGTTTCACGATAAGCAACTTGTGGAGCACCTACGTTAGCTTCAACTTTAAATTCACGGCGTAATCTATCGATGATGATATCAAGGTGAAGCTCACCCATACCAGCAATGATGGTTTGTCCTGTTTCTTCATCGGTATATGTCTTGAAAGTTGGGTCTTCTTCAGCTAATTTTGCTAAAGCTAAGCCCATCTTATCACTATCTGCTTTGGTTTTTGGCTCAACTGACATCTGGATAACTGGTTCAGGGAATACCATTGATTCTAGGATAATTGGTGCTTTTTCATCACACAATGTATCTCCGGTCGTTGTTCCTTTCAAACCTACAGCCGCAGCGATATCACCTGAATATACTTCAGTGATCTCTGCACGATGGTTTGCGTGCATCTGTACCAAACGTCCAAATCTTTCACGAATGTTCTTAGTTGCATTTAAGACGTAGCTTCCTGATGTAGCAGTACCAGAATATACACGGAAATATGTCAACTTACCAACAAATGGGTCCGTCATTACTTTAAATGCTAATGCTGAAAATGGTTCAGAATCATCGGCGTGTCTAGCTTCTTCCGTACCATCTTCTAAATGTCCCATGATTGCAGGTACATCTAATGGTGATGGCAGATAATCGATAACTGCATCCAACATTAATTGGACACCTTTGTTCTTATATGCTGAACCACACAATACAGGGAAGAATTCTGAAGCACAAACACCTTTACGGATCGCAGCCTTGATTTCTTCAACCGTTGGTTCTTCACCTTCAAGTACCTTCATCATTAGATCATCATCATAATCAGCAACCATTTCAACTAATTTAGTTCTCAATGCTTCAACTTCTTCAACAAATTCAGGACTAATAGGTTCAGTTGTAACATCCTTACCTAGATCATCCTTATACATATGTTGTTCACGTTTGATGATATCGATGATACCGCGGAAAGTATTTTCAACTCCGATTGGATATTGAATAGCTGCAGCTTTAGCTCCTAAACGATGACCAATCGAATTTACGCTCATCATGAAATCAGCACCTGTAGCGTCCATCTTATTACAGAAAACGATACGAGGAACTTTATAAGTAGTAGCCTGACGCCATACAGTTTCAGTTTGAGGTTCTACACCTGCTTTAGCATCCAAAACTGTTACCGCACCATCCAATACACGCAATGAACGCTCAACTTCAACCGTGAAGTCTACGTGCCCTGGTGTATCGATGATATTTACACGGTATCCCTTCCAGGTTGCGGTAGTAGCAGCAGAAGTGATAGTGATACCACGTTCTTGCTCTTGAGCCATCCAGTCCATCTGGCTGGCACCATCATGCGTTTCCCCAATCTTATGGGTCTTACCAGTGTAATAAAGGATACGCTCTGTCGTTGTGGTCTTACCAGCATCGATGTGAGCCATGATTCCTATATTACGAGTGTGAAATAAATCAAACTCTCTTGCCATATATCTCCCCTTCTATTACCAGCGGTAATGAGCAAATGCTTTATTAGCTTCTGCCATCTTATGTGTATCGTCTTTCTTCTTAACTGAAGCACCTGTACCATTAGCAGCATCGATGATCTCAGCAGCTAATCTTTGTTCCATAGTTTTTTCATGACGAAGTCTTGAATAGTTAACGATCCATCTCAAGCCTAAAGTCAATCTTCTTTCAGCAGAAACTTCAATTGGTACTTGGTAGTTTGCACCACCTACACGTCTTACCTTTAGTTCTAGCAAAGGCATAACGTTTCCTAATGCTTTTTCAAATACTTCCATTGGTGCTTGACCTGTTTTTTCTTCAACAATGTCAAACGCGTTGTATAAAATACTTTGTGCTACACCCTTTTTACCATCTAACATGATCTTGTTGATCAATTTAGTAACTAGCTTAGAGTTGTAAATAGGATCAGCAACTACATCTCTTTTCGCAATATAACCTTTTCTTGGCATTTCAACTTCCTCCTATCCTATTTACCGCCTTTTGGCCTTTTAGCACCGTATAATGATCTAGATTGCTTACGATCATTAACACCAGCACAGTCTAATGTACCTCTTAAGATGTGGTAACGAACACCTGGAAGGTCCTTAACACGTCCACCACGGATCATAACAACACTATGTTCTTGCAAGTTATGACCAATACCTGGGATATAAGCGGTAACTTCCATTCCATTTGACAATCTAACACGGGCATATTTTCTTAATGCAGAGTTAGGTTTTTTAGGGGTCATGGTACCTACACGGGTACAAACGCCTCTTTTTTGTGGACTGCTTAAATTAGTTGGTTTGCTACGTAATGAGTTGAAACCTCTATTTAAAGCAGGTGATTTTGATTTCCATACTTTGTTAGTACGACCTTTGCGCACCAATTGATTTATTGTTGGCATTTCATAATCTCCTTTCGCCTTAATACATGCACACACTACCAAGTGTGCCAAACACTAGTATAATATAAAGCTTTCTATTAAGAAAGCTCTAATTTCACTAAGCCATAATAATTTATCATATTATCAAGATGGCTGTCAATGCTTTTTTACAAACATCAGCTTATTTTTCATTTAACACGCTATTGGCAATGCTAACGATGATCCCCGCAAGGATCGTAGCGCCAAACGAAGTAATATAAGCACCATCAACAAACATAAAGGTAAGCTGCAAAACGATAGCATTTATCACCAACGAAAACAGCCCAAAGGTCAAAAAAGTAACAGGAAAACATAAGAATTTAAGTACTGGTTTGACCGTTGCATTCAAGATCGTCAGCACCAAGGCCATGACCAAGATCGTTACATAAGAATCGATCATTACCCATGAAAACAATTGATTGATCAAAAAAAGTGCCAAAAAATTAACTACTAAGCTCTTCATTATTTCACCTTAGCTGATCAGCAAAGTTTTCGGCATACCTTTCAACTTGCTGCATCTTATCTTCATTTGGTTTGAAGCAGATCTTCAATCCTTCATCGGCGATCTTCATGCGCTGCTGTTTTAATCTTGCTAAGATATTGCCTACAGCTTCTCCGCTCCAGCCATAACTGCCAAAAGCTGAAACCAACTTTTGACCATGATAACCGGCGATGATGCCATTCATCACGTTATAGATTGGCGGTAAGGCATCGTTTAGCAAGGTTGGACAACCATACATGATGCCATCTGCTACGATCATTCGCGATATGACCATCGCATTATCACATTCGACCAGATCATAGATCTCACACTTGATATCGCGTTTTTGCAATACTTCTTGGATCTTTTGAGCCATCATTTTCGTATAGCCATAGGCTGATACAAACGGAATCACGACCAATTTATGATCTTTTGCCTTAGGTGTCGCAAATTCGATATAACGATCGATATAAGCCGCGCAATCTTTATCGATGATAGGCCCATGTCCTGGAGCTATCAGCTTCAGTTCATCACGCAAAGGCTGCAATTTTTCCATAGCTTTTAAAACAAATGGTTTAAATGGTCCCATGATCATCGTCGTATAATAATCAAAAGCCTCTTCATAAGCGTCAACATCTGTTACCTTTGAAAGCAAGACCTTGTCAAAAGCATAATGAGCGCCAAAAGAATCACAACTAACCAAGATATTTAATTCTTCGATATAGGTATACATCGTATCAGGCCAATGCAAATTAGGTACGCTGATGAAACGCAAGGTATATTGTCCGATCTTCATCGTTTCGCCATCTTTGACAACAATCCCCGTAAAATCGCGATTAACGATCTCACGCAAATATCTTTGGGCAATCATGCTTGAAATTATCTTGATGTTAGGATTTAGATCAAGCAAGCGCTCGATAGAACCCGAATGATCAGGTTCGGTATGATCGACCACGATATAAGCAATATCTTCAGCCTTGCCCATTTCCGTGATCTTGGCAATGAATTCATCAAAAAATTTTTCTTTTACGCTTTCAAATAATACTAGCCCTTCCTCGGTCTTCAAACAATATGCGTTATATGTGGTCCCATATTTGGTTTCCATGATGATATCAAATACCCGTAGCTGCTCATCGATGATGCCCAGCCAACTAAAATCATTAGTTAAATTTAAACAGTTCATTTTAGTTTCCCTCTTTTCCAAACTATTATAATCAAACTTTTATTTATGCGCATCTTTTTTTATCGCAAATATCAGATGACCTAAGATAAACATCAGCAAGATACCGACACAGATCAAGTTAAATATCTGGGTAATCAGCGGCATGGTCGTGGCATTAAAGCTGATATCATAAGCGATGACTTCCTTGTTCATTGGAACCTTACCAATGATTTCTTCACCTAATTTTAAGATCACTTCTGCCTGAATGGTCTGCGGATCATCTTCATCTTTTACGGATATTTCCGTAGTTAACAGTTCTTCACTGGTATCTGAAGGCAGCAAGACATTAAAATTTACATCAACACTGAAATTGACCGTAGCCCATAGCTTCCCATTTTTAGTGATCTCTACGGTTTTGGTTCCGATCTTATCTTGTCCAAGAACAACGGTCTTATAATTATCAAAACCATAGTCCAAAAGCTTACGGGTATCGCTGTACCGCAAATCTCCGCTGCTTTCTTTTAGAACGACCGCAATAAGTTCCATGTTATTTTTTTGAGCATAAGTTACCATGGTATAACCTGCTGCTTCAGTATATCCTGTTTTCCCACCAACCGCATACTCATAATAATTTTTACCGGCAATCAGCATCTGGTTGCCATTGGCAAAATATCTTACCTCCGGTTGTTTATTGGTGGGCTGAGCTTCATAGGTGGGAGCGCCAAAAATTTCTAAAAAGGTCTTATTTTTGATGCATTGTCGGGTGATCATGGCCATATCAGCCGCCGTCACATAATGATTTTCCTGTGGCAGACCATGTGGATTAGCAAAATGTGAATTCGTGATGCCCCAATCAGCAATCGTTGCATTCATCAAATTTACAAATTCATCGATCGAACCGCTCACCGCCTCAGCTAAAACACAAGCTGCATCATTGGCGCTTTGCAATAACGTTGCATACAAAAGATCACGCACGCTGATTTCTTCGCCCACATCTAAAAAGATATGGCTGCTGTCGCGATCAAAGCCATATATGGCCGTATCGGTACAGGTTATCATCGTATCTAGATCTAAGTTTTCACAAACTAGATACCCCGTCAAGATCTTGGTAATGCTCGCTGGTTCAAGAGTCTGATAAGCATTTTTTTCATATAAGATCATGCCACTTTTAGCATCGATAAGAACTGCACTAGGAGCATCCAACGCTAAAAAATCATAATAAGCTTCTGCTGTTTCCGTTGGCGGTGCAGAAGTAGCTTCAGATGTTTCTTCCGCCTTTGCTATTAAAAAGCTGCTAAGGATCATCAAGATACATATCAATATAATAATTACTTTTTTCATGCTACATATTTTAGCATAATAATCATCGTTTTACGACTCAAGCTAAGATAAAATCTTATTTCTTACATATTATCTTTATTAACCAAAGATCAATATCAGCCTAAAATACAAGCTTTTTTCGCCATCAAACTTATCACCCACACAAAGTTTCAACATTTTAGCGTTAATTTAGAACCTCAAGCAAAGCATTAAAGATATCAATTTTGACTAAAGATGTTAAATAAAGCAAAAGAGGATCAATGATTCTCTTATCTATAAGATCTTGTGGCATTTATGATACAAATCATAGCAACACCAACATCCGCAAAAATTGCTAACCACATATTTACGATACCAAATAAACCTAATAACAATACAAACAACTTAATCCCGATCGCAAATATGATGTTTTGCTTAGCGATAAACAAACATTTACGAGCTTTTTGGCTAGCTAGGATCACTTTACTAATATCATCATCCATGATAACCACATCACTAGCTTCAATCGCCGCATCACTGCCAAGAGCGCCCATAGCAAAACCAACATTGGCAATAGCAAGCACAGGCGCATCATTGATGCCATCACCAACAAATGCTGTGATCTTATTTTCACATAGCTTTTTTACGATCGTTGCTTTATCAGCTGGCAAGCATTGACCGATTGCTTTATCAATCCCTAATTCTTTAGCAACCTCCTGAACATTACGATCAGCATCACCACTTACCATCATCGTTAAGATATTTGCAGCTTTGAGCTGTTTTATCGTCTGTTGGCTATTTTCCTTTAATTGATCTTTTATGATCAAAGCACAAACAAATTTATCATCACATCCTACATAAACGATCGTTCCACTATCTTCAATAGACGGATAAGTTATAGCAAAGCGTTGCATCAATCGTTCATTGCCCACGATGATCTTGCCATATATGCTTTGTGCTGTTAATCCTTCACCAGCTAATTCCTCAACATTGTTTAACTTTTGCTTATCTGTTTCTTGACCATAGTAAGTCAGGATGCTTTGGGCAATTGGATGCGTGCTATAGCTTTCAACCAAAGCAGCTAATTCCACACCTTTTTCATCCCCAATAACTTTGGCAACATAAAACTTTCCACTAGTCAACGTTCCGGTCTTGTCAAATACCACTGCCTGCAGATTAGCTAACTGTTCAAGGATATTGCTACCTTTGATCAAGATGCCCCTTCGGCTTAATCCTCCGATGCTGCTAAAAAAGCCTAATGGCACGCTAATGACCAACGCACAAGGACATGACATGACCAAAAAGGCACAAGCTCTTTGGATCGCATCGGTCAATGAAATGATATTAAGCAGCGGTAGCACCACCACGATGCCCAACGCCATGAAGACCACGATAGGCGTATATACCTTAGCAAACCGCGTGATAAAACGTTCGGTCTTGGCTTTGGCTGTTCCTGCATGCTCAACAAGATCTAAGATCTTATTAACCGTGCTTTGCGCAAATGAATGGGTTACCTGCACTTTTAATGCCCCGCTGACATTTACACAACCACTAATGATCTCATCAGAAACACTAACATCCTTATACATTGCTTCGCCCGTCAAGCTTGCCGTATCCAAAGAACTGCTTCCTGCAATGATCTTGCCATCCAACGGAACCTTTTGTCCTGGTTTAACCAAAATGATATCATTGACCCTAACATCTTCACAAAACATCGTTATTTCTTTTCCATCATGTAAGATCGTCGCACTATCGGCCTTGATATCCATCAGATCGCTGATCGATTTCCGCGAATTGGCAACCGCCATATCTTGAAAAACCTCACCGATCTGATACAAAAGCATGACCGCTAATGCTTCAAGATTTTCTTGTAAGATGATGGCCATCACACTAGCTAAGCTCATCAAAAAATTTTCATCAAATAGATTGCCTTTAAAGATATTCTTTAAAGCTTTAAGCAATACATCATATCCTAAGATTATATAGCTAACCATCAATAAAACTGGCTGAAAAGGCTTAAAAATAAAGCTTAACAACAATATCACGATTCCGACGATGATCTTAATGATCTGCTTTTTTATTTCATCTTGAGCTTTTTTATGTTCTGCTTGCTGCAAGGCAATATGATCTTTTTCTAAGATCTCTATGATCTGCTGATGCAAATTATAATGTTCAAAACGACTGCATCCATAACTAATGGTACGATCTTCATAATGCAAATTATCCAAGCCAGGCAATTGTGCTATTTTTTGTAAAGCTGCGCTTTTGCTGATATCTGCTGCAACTTTTAGTTGATATGCCTGCGTTTGTTCGACTAGTTCATAGGTCCCGCCCTTTTTAGCAAAGATCTTGTCCATTTGCTTTAAGCTTCCTTCTAGATCATGCGTACAAATATAACCGCTTTTCTGAACAAAATCTATCTGAGCTTCACTGATGCCCTCAGCCTTGTTAAGCTTTTGCTCAATCAAAGAAGCACAATGGCCACAATCGATTCCTTCAAAAGTAAAATGATATTTTTCATCTTTTACCTTTGTGATAATTACATCTGGTTCGACATCATGGATGGCTTTTTCTATTTCCTGAGCAATTTCATCGATATCTTCGCACTCGATCTCCAAGGTCTTGCTCATAAAATCAAGCTCACAATTATTTATTTGGGGAATCTTTCGGACGCTATCTGCCACTTTAGCAGCACAGTTAGCACAATCAAGACCATCAATCATCCAACGATATTTCATAATTTTCCTCCAATATATGAACATATGTTCATATATATAGTATATACCTCGTCTTAAATAAGTCAATGCCTGATTTATAAAAAATAACAATCTAAATATAAACAATAAACACTTACGCTTATTTTTACTATTGCATACAGCTGCTTAAAAGCTTTATCGCCATTTCTTGTCCTAAAGCATCACTATTCAAGCAAAGATCATAATTTTCTTTCATTCCCCACTCACTGTTAGCGCAACCCTGATGATAATTAGCACGAATATTATCTTCTTCTTTGATCTTTATCTTCAATAGTTCATCATCAAGTACTTGTTTATACAATGGGCTCAAACGTGCCCTGACAAGCTTATCATTCATATCTTCAGCATAAACCATGACCCTTAAATAACTACGTCTAAGCGAAGCAACAAGTTGCTTGCTAGCCCATTCATGGATCAAGCACGGCCCTTGAGCAAGTGCCAAGGTGATTGCCTGATCAAAAACCGCTTTTACTTTATGAAATTCCGGCATCTTTACCACCTTTTCTTGTGTCAATCTTTTTTCCCGCAGCTTATCTTCAAACATCCATAATTCCTCTAGGGATAATCTTTCTTTGGCTAATTTAAGCAAACTGACCGTATCATGATAAGCATATCCATTTAGTTTGCAAGCCGTAATAGCGATCATCCGTCCCATACTGCAGTATTCACTATCCAGAATAATACAATAAGGTTTGTGATAACGCTTTTCAAAAGCCATGATACCTTTAGTATTTTCCATTTTTCTAATATCTTCAGCCATTTATGTTCTTTCCTCCTTGCCCAAACTTTTTGTAGCTTTTTTACGCTTATATCTTAACGATATAAAATGATCTTAGCGACATTTTCTTCCACAATTCAAAATCTGTTGCATGTTATTTTTATTATGTATGAGTTTTTATGCAACGTTATTGCGTATAATAAGATAAAAGGAGCTAACTATCATGTTAATCATCGAAAAATTACAAGATCAGGATTCATATACTAACCTAGAACGTACCATTGCTTCATATTTTCAAGCAAATGTTGCAAGCTTAAATCATCAAAGCGCTCATCATATTGCATCTAAGTTATATACCGTCCCTTCAACCATCACTAGATTCTGTCAAAAACTAGGTTACAGCGGATATCCTGCTTTTCGCCAAGCCTTTTGGCAAGAATATACTTACTTACAAGCTAATTATCAAAATATCGATCCTAATCGTCCTTTTGCCCCTAGTGACACCGATTATCAGCTTGCCGGCAAAATCAACGGCTTATACCAAGAAACCATCCAAGATACCTACGCTCTGCTTGATCACGAAACATTGGAAAGATGCATAACTCTATTAGAACACGCTCAAACCATTCATCTGGTTTCGCTTGGCGCCTATACGTCCCTTGCTGAAACATTTCAAGAAAAAATGATAAAAATTGGTAAAAATGTCTTGCTGCAAGATAGGCTCGATATGGCATATTACCATATATCTCCACTTACTAGATCCTGCTTTATCTTAATTTCCTATTCTGGCGAAAACCCAGAGATCATCCATCTAGCCAAGCTCATCAAGCAAGAGCACCAAGACCTGATCATCATGACCTCCTATGGCCCTAACAGCTTATCTGCCCTCAGCAATAACACCTTATTTCTTTCTACTAGGGAACATCTAAGAAATGATCTTGGTACTTTTGGTCCATATATTTCTCTGTTATATTTGCTTGATATCTTATATTGCGGCGTATTCAAAAAAAATTATAAACATAACTTACAGCTCAAGATAACAAAAGAAGAAAATTTTCAACGATACCGCCACACAAATAATCCGCTCATCAAAGATTAAAAAAGACTTTCTAAGCGAAAGTCTTTTTTAATCTTTTCAGTACTAGCGGCGCATAGATCAAGACCACAAGGCCTTCTGCTACCGGATAAGCCATCCAGATGCCATTTAAGCCCCAGATCTTGCTAAACAACAAGGCTAACGGCAACAAGAAACCAATTTGCCGTAAGATCGAGATCATCATAGAACTGACACCATCGCCAAGCGATTGGAAAACCGCAGAGATAACGATCGTACATGCAGCTAACACAAAAGATAAAGAAATGATCCTAAATGCTGTAGTACCAACCTGCGTAAGTTCCGCCGTAGGATTGAACAGGCCGATCAATAAGCCCGTAGCTCCCCAGAAGATCAACATGCCGATAACCATGAAACCGATAGCGGTTATCAAATATAATTTAACTGTTTTAAAATAACGATCTTTATCTTTAGCTCCATAATTATAGCTAAGGATTGGTAAAGATCCTTGATTAAAGCCAAACACTGGCATAAAGACAAATGACTGGATCTTAAAATATAAGGTCAAAGCCGTAACTGCCGTTTCGCCAAAGCGTACCAGGATACCATTCAAAGCCGTCGTCGTCAAGGAACCTATAGCATTCATGATTGCCACAGGTAAGCCAATTTCATAAATGGCCTTGATTCGTTCCTTAACAAAGCTTAAACCTTTAAGATTGATCTCAATCTCATGTGAACCGATAAATAATGCACAGCACTCGAAAACAAAAGCCAAGATCTGTCCGATTACCGTGGCAATCGCCGCGCCAGCAATTCCCATTGCCGGAACAAAGCCAAAGCCAAAAATAAAGACTGGATCCAGAATGATATTCGTAATCGCCCCGATCAGTTGGCCAACAGTAGGTATCACCATATTCCCTGTTGATTGCAAGATACGCTCACAAAGGATCGAAAATAACTGACCAAAGCTAACGCCCATCACAATGATCAAATACTGATATCCAAGCTCAATAGCCTGAACATCACTAGTAAATAAACCTAAAAATGGACGAGCAAATAAAAAACCAGCAATAACGATCAAGATATAATGAATAAGGACCAAAACAAAACCGGTCGAAGCAGTAGCATTGGCTTCATCATAACGCTTTTCGCCCAATCTGCGCGCTACGATGGTTCCTACACCTGCACCGCCACCAAGCGCGATAGAAAGTACGATCATCTGCAAAGGAAAGGCGATCCCGATCGCAAATAAGGTCTTTTCGCCTAATTGCGCAACATACATCGTATCCACGATATTGTACAATGCTTGGATCAGCATCGAAAATACGGCTGGTAAGCTCATGGAATACAATAATTTGCCAACTGGCCAAGTTGCCATCTTATCTGATTTTCTAACTGTCATTTTCCTTTTCCCCCTTGAATTTAAAAAACGTCAATAATGACGTTTTATAATGATTGATAATATTCTTTTACTGCCTCAACGATTGCTTCATCACTTAGTTTATAAGCTTTTAGCAATTCCTTATAGCTTCCTGACTGAGCAAATTCATCTTGAATGCCAATACGGCGGATCTTGATCGGATGAAGCTTGCATGCTACTTCACAAATAGCACTGCCCAATCCCCCGATGATATTATGCTCTTCAGCGGTAATTACAAAATCATGCTGTTTTAAGATCTCAACAACACCTTCTTCATCCAAAGGCTTGATACAACTAACATCAACGACCGTTGGTTCCATACCTTGCGCTTTTAAAGTCGATACAGCTTTCATGCATTCCTGAACCATCAAACCGGTCGCAAAAATTGCTACTTTTTGGCCTCGATTCAATACCTGCACTTTACCGATCTCAAATTTAGTATTTTCATCAAAGAAATTTTCAACAGCTGAACGTCCCAAGCGTACATAGCAAGGCTTATCGTCATTAGCAACATGACGGATGATTGCTTTGGTTTCCCATTCATCGCAAGGACAGAACACCCGCATTTCTGGGATCGAGCGCATGATCGCCATATCTTCGGTAGCTTGATGACTAACGCCATCTTCCCCTACGCTGATACCGCCATGTGATCCACAGATCTTTACGTTCATTCCAGGATAAACAATAGAATTTCTAATTTGTTCCCAGCAGCGTCCGGTCGCAAACATTGCAAATGAGCTTGCAAACACCGGATGTCCGCTAGAAGCGATGCCCGCTGCAACACCGATCATATTTCCTTCAGCTATACCGATATTGAAAAAGCGTTCAGGAGCAACTTTTTTAGCCATGGCTGTTTTGGTCGATCCTGATAAATCAGCATCCAAGACAACGATCTTATCGTTTTCTTGCACTAATTTTTGTAGTTCTTCACCGTAAGCTTCTCTTGTTGCCTTTGCCATCAGTCATTAGCCTCCAATTCTTTCAATGCTTGTGCCAACTGTTCTTCATTTGGTGCAACCCCATGCCAGCCAGCATTATTTTCCATGAATGATACACCTTTGCCTTTGATGGTCTTTGCTAAGATCATCGTAGGCTGTCCTTTGCAAGCTCTAGCCTTTGCAAACGCAGCTCTGATCTGGTCATAATCATGACCATCGATAACGATCACGTTCCAGCCAAAAGCAGCAAATTTTTGATCGATTGGGCATGGATTCATAACATCTTGGATCTCACCATCGATCTGCAGACCGTTGAAATCTACGATCGCACATAAATTATCCAATTTATAATGGGCTGCACACATCGCTGCTTCCCATACCTGGCCTTCTTCACATTCACCATCACCTAGCAATGCATAGATTCGGTGATCATTATGATCAACTTTATTGGCAATAGCCATACCAACTGCTGCCGAAATCCCTTGTCCTAAAGATCCGGTCGACATATCGACCCCTGCAACTGACCGCATATTTGGATGGCCTTGCAAATTAGAATTTAACTTTCTAAAAGTCATTAGATCATCATGCAACAAGCCTCTTTCTGCCAATGTCGCATATAAACAAGGTGAAGCATGCCCTTTCGATAAAACAAAACGATCGCGATCACAACTATCAACATTTGACTCATCAATTTTCATTTCTTCAAAGTACAATACCGATAAAATTTCTGTAGCGCTAAGCGATCCTCCCGGATGTCCGCTCTTAGCATTCGCTACCATTTTAACAATATTTTTGCGAATATTGTTTGCATGTTTTTCTAAGCTATTCATACTTACCTCTCTTAAATTCCTTACAATTCTATCATATAAACCTTTATTTATAAACCATAAAAATGAAAAAAGACCACTTAAGGCCTTTTTTCACAATTTATAAGGGGATATAGTTATTTTATTATTGCAGGGGAAGCAATAACTTACAAGGATCATTATCTTCCTTGTGCTATTATGATAGCAATAAACTATATTTAAATTATGGTTAGTTTATGTAAAATTATGTGATTATTCAATCTCGTTGACAGCGATAGCCCTTAGCTTGATATTTTTGCATCAATTCATTGCCATCTTTGCTGATATCAAGCAAAGCCAAGGCTTTATCATCAAGTTTGGCGACATCGATCTGCAGATCGCTGATAACCGCATCATCTTCTAGATAAACTTCAGCTTTAACACCTACGATATCATCATACAAAACTTGCAATTGTTGGACATAATCATCAACGTTCGCGCTTAAATTTGCCACCACATCAAGGTGTGTTTTTTGGATCATATGCAAACTTATCACTTCACCATCTTTTATTTCCAGCTGATTGATGATGCTGCTAGTACCATTATCGAAAATACATTGCCCCTCAAACTGCTGATAATCTTCGTTCAAGAACGCAAAAGCCGAAAGATCGATGCTGATATCATCATATTCATATTCAGCCAGCTTATGATAGCTATGTTCCTCATCATCAATGGTATATCTTATCGTTGCTTCTTCCTGTACGATCTTATCATCTTTGATCAGATAGTTGAACTCATTGTCGATGATTTCGCTATCGCTTAAGCTCAGCAATTTTTTTATCGTTGCATCTGGCAACCTAAAGCTCATGACTCCGTCTTTAAATCGATAATCTAAGATCTCATCTTCTTCTATGTCATATGGCAGCATCAGCTGATATAAGCTATCATATTCATCATAAGCATAAAGCGCATCCTCATCACTAACAAAAGCTATGCCATCCTTGTAGATCAGTTTTGTCAACGTACTACCATTGGTTATCTCGATCGATGATCCTTCTTCATTAGCAGCAAACTTATAATCAAAATCAAAATTGATTTCCGTATCATCTACCTTGACAATTGAATCGATCGTTACGCTTCCTTTGATATCACCATTCAAGCTATTTTGCCGTACTTGCTCATAAACCTTATTAGCCGTACATCCTGCAAGCAACAGCAAAATCATTAACAGCCATATCAGCTTTTTCACGCTGCTTGTGCTCCTTCAAAGATATCGATTATCCATTTAGGATCTACGCAAGCAAAAAAAGGATCGTCTAGCTTAAACATCTCAGGATATTCTGCCATTTCCTGAATCAAACCTTCATATGGCGTCATGGTCGTAATAGCTTTATCATCAAGCTCGATCTTGATCTTTAAGATATCATCTACATAGTCTTGATAATATACCCCGGTTACATCTTCAGCCTTGCCTTTATTTTGGATATAATCAATAAAGCTATCATATTTAGCAAATTCTACGGCCCGATCATCCAAGCCATCATTCAAGATCTCGATCTTTTCGATAAAACTACCGATATCTTTGACCCATCTTAACACATAGCCCTTATCAAGCAACAAACGCAACTGTTCTTGCGAATCAACAGGTGAACTCTTTAAATAAACCATGAATTTCTTCTGCGGATCATGGTACAAGCAATCATAGCAAGCCATAAAGCGATAATGACATTTATCACACTCGAAGCGGAAGATATCGCCAGCAATTACCTGACGCTTAAGATCTTCATCATCGTTGACATTAACGCTCTCATAAAATTTCAAGCTCAATTCTTTTCCACAATGCGGACATTTAAAAACTCTTATATTAGTCTTGCTCATAAAAATCCCTCAACATTTATATTTTTCTTTATTAAGCATTCGTACCTTGATATCTTCCAAGGTTTCTTCGATCTTGGTCATCAAGACCTTTTCCAGATCATCATCGACCTGCAAAAGCTCACCTTCCATATCAGTAACGATCACATTTTCCTTACGCAAAGCCAAGATGATCTTTTCGCGGTCAAAAAAGGATGGGAAGATATTGAATAGATCGCCTTTTTTGACCTTATTATCTTCATCATCCTCCACAGCTCTGGCTACAACGATGCCCGGCATCTTTGCATCAACCATCTGCAAACGCACGCTGTGACTATTGTCTAGATCCAATAAATTTGCTGTGACGATATCTGGATAGTCGATATCGCGAAAATCATCAAAAAAAGGCATGCGCCGTGCAATATGCAAGCTGTCATTATCCGCTAAAGGGAACTTAAGATTCAAATATTTCTCACACTTTTCTTGAGCCTCTTGACTAGGCACAACTTCGACAAAAGGATATTGCAACATCTGACTGGCAGGATAACTTTTCAGCATCACGGCCTTATCTAGGCCTTTGTAACAGCATTCTGGCTCGCTACCAATGCTCAGCACATGAAAGCTTAGCTTGCCAAATTCATCACAAAAGCCATAACAAAGCATGTAGCAATCATCATCTGTTACTTCGATCTGGTCTTTTAGCTCTTCCGTTAAAAAATCAACTTCGAACGCTAAATATCTTTCTAAATAATCATTTAAGCTATATCTTTCTTTTTTCATACCTGCATTATATCACAACAAAAAAAAAGAAGCACTGCAAATGCGTACTTCTTAATCGTTGCTATGACGTCCCATGATCTGTAAGACATATAAGAAAATATTGATAAAATCTAAATATAGGTTCAAAGCACTAATGATGCTATATTTAGCAGCAGCCTCACCATTATTTGCTAGATAATAGTAATTGCGTTTGATCATTTGCATATCCCATGCCGTTAATCCCATGAATAGAATGATACCTAAAAAGCCAATCGAGGTTCCACCAAAGCCAAAGAACATATTCAATACCTGCATGATCAACAAAGCAATCAAACCACCCATGAATAAACCTGAAAATTTAGTAAGATCGACCTTTGTCGTCTTACCGATGACTGCACAGCACCCAAATAATACAGCGGCATACATGAAGGCTACGAAGACCTTATCGACCCCATATGCCAACGGTAAGATCCCAAAAGTAATACCATTGATGACGCAATATATATAAAACATTGCCCGCGCGCTACCTACGCTCATCTTTTGCAATCTTGCACTTAAACCGATCACGATACCGATCTGTACGATCAGCAAGATCCATGTTGAAAGCGGATTGGTATAAACCAAGCGAGCGATAAAACCGCCGCTCATTAGATCAAAATAACAATAATAGGCGATCGCTGCTGTTATCAACATGCCAATACCCATCGTCATGAAGACATTGCTTATATATTTTCTTAATCCTTCTTGTTCATAACTATTAGTATAATACTGACTCATATTTATTCTCCTTTATATAAGTGCTTTAATTTTATATTATTTTTACTAATTGTCAATTGCACAAACAACATTATTTGTCTATCAATGTACGGATGCAAACGCTAGCAGCCAATAATCCAGCACTAGCAGGCACAAAGACCATGCTTGCTAGAGGAAAACGTTCTTTGCGGGTTTCAGCTAGCTTTTCGACCGTCATATGCCGAGCAGGAATTTCCCGGGAAAAGATAACTGGGATCTTAAAGTTTAGCCCAGCCTTTTTACACATGCTACGCATGATCTTCGCTACCGGATCATAGCTAGTTTTATCCAAGGTCGTATATTCCAGTTTCGATGGATCAAGACGATTAGCCATGCCTAAGGACATCACAAATGGTATCTGGCGCTCATGACACATCTTGGCCAACGCCAGTTTGCTGCTCATCGTATCGATCGCATCGATCACAAAATCAGCCTCTTTTAGTAGCTCGGCACAGCTTTCGTCAAAAAAGCATTCGATGCCTTGTACTTGACAATGTGCAAAGTTGCTGATCCGTTTAGCCATTTCTTGGGTCTTGCTTTTTCCGATATTATCATAAGCGCTCATCAATTGACGATTAAGATTAGTGATATTGATATCATCTTTATCGATGATGATCAATTTACCAATGCCGCTACGTGCTAAGGCCTCGCAAGCATATGATCCGACCCCACCGCAGCCCACGACCACGACCGTGCTGTTTTTCAGCTTTTCCAGCTTTTCATCACCAATCAATAGTCTAGTTCTTTCAAATTCTTCCATCATACCATTCCTTTATCATCTTATGCATTTTTTCAACTTCGCATGGATCTTTCATATCTACCCAATGGACCGGCAATTGGTTGTTGAACCAAGTATATTGCCGTTTAGCAAAATTACGTGAACACTTCTGGATTTCTTGGATCACTTCTTCTTCCGTGCATTCCTTAGCAAAATAAGGTTGCCATTGACGATAACCAATCCCTTTCATCGGCTGATCTTCAAAGCTGACTCCTTGCGCTAACAGGTCTGTAACTTCCTTTTTTAATCCTGCTTCCGCCATCATCCTAACGCGTCGATTGATCCGCTCATATAAAGCAGATCTTTCCATCGTACAGCCAATGATCAAAGCATCATAGATCATCGTATGTTGCTGAGTGGCTTCTTTTTCACTTTTGCTTTTGCCGCTACGTGCAATATCTAAAGCTCTTTCTATGCGCACGCGATTATTTACATGGATCTTAGATGCACTTGGCGCATCGATATGTTCAAGCATCGCATATAATTGTTGATTGCTATAAGCCTGGTAATCGCCTTTTTCCTGCTGATCAAAAGTAAATTCATAATCATATAGGCAAGCCTTGATATACAGTCCCGTTCCACCAACGATCATCGGCAAATGACCGCGTTGGCTTATTTCCTCGATGTTTTTACGGGCTAGCTGTTGAAAATCATAAACACTATAGCTATCCTTATATGAAAGTTCATCGATAGCGTGATGGATCACTCCTTGCATATCCATGATCTTGCCACTACCAATATCAAAACCTTTGTAGATCTGGATCGAATCTCCGCTGATGATCTCTGCATCAAATTTTTTTGCTAGCTCCAATGATAGGTCTGTTTTACCAACTGCTGTTGGTCCTACGATCACCAATACTTTTTTCATCGTAAAAATTCCTTTTCTAAGACCTTATCTTCCAACAAGATAAAGGTCGGACGTCCATGCGGACATTCATATGGCTGCTGACATCTTGCTAGCTGAGCTACAGCTTCTTTCATTTCTTCCATGCTCAAGACATGATTAAAACGTATCGACGAATGACAAGCCATCGTAGCTATCTGCTTCTTTTGCAGCACATGTCTTTTTTGCATATACTCGCTCTTAAAATAATCGATCAGATCCATCAGCAGCTGTTCTTCATTAGTTTTTTGTAGCCAATATGGCACGCTGCGGACCACCAAACGATCTTCGCCAAAAGCTTCAAATACGATCTGAAATTCTTTGACATTTTCATTTAGTTCATCGATACGATCAACGATATCCCGACTCACATGCAGGCTGATCGGTACCAGCATATCCACCATTTGGCATGGACCATTTAATTTTTGCAAGATCTGTTCATAGTGAACCCGCTCTTGTGCCGCATGCTGATCGATGATATATAAACCTTTTTCGCCTTGCGCTAAGATAAATTTCCCATGCAGCTGCCCGATAACTTGTAACAAAGGAAAATTACGCTGTTCACTAATAGCTTCATCAAGCGGTCGCATTTCTGATGGGACAGCTTCTTTATTAGAAAATGGAACATTATCTTGTATTGCTAAAGCTTTAGGTTCATTGTTTATTTCTTTTTGTTCATGATCAACATAACTAATAGGCGGCAATACTTGTTCCTCATGGTCTTGCCTTGCAGCTAGGATCTTGTCATCCAAACTTTTAAACAATAGCGGCTCTTCTATTTTCAGCTTTTCTTTAGGTTTTGCTAAACTACCTACAAAAACATTCATATGCTGCTGTAAGGTCTTGCTTAGCACATCCTTGATCAAAAATTCCAACTGTGTTTGCTTTGATAAGCGCACTTCCCATTTGCTAGGATGAACATTGACATCAACGATCTTGCTATCCATCGTAATATTCAACACCACGATCGGAAACCGCGATTCAGCTATATAATCATGATACGCTTCGATGACCTTAGAAGTAAGACGATAATCTTTGATCATACGCTGATTCATGAAAATATTGATGCTATTTTTATTTGCTTTAGAATATTGAGGATGAATCAGATAACCGCTTAGACGATAATCAAAATCCTCGCCTTCAACCAAGAAAGCCTGCTTAGCAGCGTCCTTGCCATATACCCTAAAGATCACTTCTAATAGATCATTGCTGCCGCTGCTAGCAAAGGTACAGCGTCCATCACTATTTAAGCTAAACGCAATTTCGGGATAACTAAGGGCAAATTTAATGATAAGATCATTGATCAAGCTAGCTTCATAAGCTCCGCTGCGCAAATGCTTCAAACGCGCAGGAGTCTTATAAAATAAACCGCTAACCTTTATAGCCGTGCCCTTATTAGCGCTGACGCGATCCATGCCCATATTTTGACCATATTCCATTTTTAAACAATTGGCTTGCTGACCATCACTGCTCGTAATGCATACTTTGCTGACCGAAGCAATCGAAGGCAGCGCTTCGCCACGAAAGCCTAAGGTTTGAATGTTCCAAAGATCGTTTGGTCTAATGATCTTACTGGTAGCATGTCTTTCAAAAGCCATCAGCAGATCATCGCTATCCATGCCTTTGCCATCATCAACGATCTCGATCTCATCGATACCGCCATTTTGGATATTGATCTCGATATGCGTGCTTTGCGCATCGATCGCATTTTCTACCAATTCCTTTACGATGCCCATCGGCCTTTCTACGACCTCACCAGCCGCGATCATATTCGTCAATTGCGCATCTAATTTATGTATGATTCCCATGATCTCACCTTTCTATCTTAAAAAAGTTGTGGTCGCCCACAACTTTGATCTTATGGCAAATAGTAACAAAGTACCGTGTCTTTGATCTTAAACCAATAATGCAAGCGCAGCATCCAGATCTCATCTTCCGGACCGATGATACCAGCAACGATCAACTTGATTAGTTCGCTTTCCGTATATGGTCCTTCTTTTTGACCATTGCTGCGATAATACCAAACTCTTTCCATCAATCTTTGCCCCTTTCTATTCGTTTGCTTTGCAAGCTCCATCCTGGATCGTTTGTCCATCTGGACAAACGCAGCCTGAAGTTAGATCTTTATATGTGCTGCCTGTAATTGCACATGCTCCTTCCAGCTTGATCGTAACATCGCTATTGACCGTATAGCTAGCATTAGGATCATAACTAGCAGCATCGATACGATACTTATTTATCGTATAATTAGGGATCGTAACATTAGCATTCAAAGTAATGTTGGTTCCTTTGTTTACGCTGCTTGAAGCAATGACCGTACCATTTTGATCCTGATAAGTTACGGTATAACTAGGTATCGTATGCGTATAAGTATAGGTCCTAGCATCGCTATTTTCATATTTACCACTGCCGTTAGCTACGACGCTGATCGTATAGTTATTGCCATTAGCAAACTTGCTGATATCGATCATCACTTCCGTATTGCTGGTAGTCTCACTATAATTATCAACATCAACGCTTACCGTATAACTGCTGGCATTAGCTACTGAGCTCCAGCTAACTTTTAGATAATTGCCATCAACAGCAGCTGAAATGCTATTTACGGTTGCTAATTTTTCTTTTACGCCTTGATGGACATAAGAAATCTGCGCGGTTTGTGAATCACTATAATTATCATTGCCAGCGGCTGTTACCTTGATCGTATATGTAACCCCATCAGAGAATTTAGCAATATCCATGGTAATGCTATTGGTCGTTAGCTCCTCTTTGACGCTAAGCTCAGGAATCTCAAAAATATACTTTTTGGCGTTGTCGACCGCATCCCAACTAAAGACCACATTCTTCTCGTTTACGGCACTTTTGATATTTGCCGGTGTATCTAATGCGTTGGTATTTGCCACATAATTAAACTCAAACTCGCTTGGTTCGCTAGGTTCATAATCTTTATCGCTGTATGCGCTGATCGTTACGATATATTTCGTTCCATCTTCAAATTTACTAGCATCCACACTCAAAGAATTCGTTGCACTATTTACGCTATAATTATCTTTTGTATTGATCTCTACTTTATAATGATCGGCATCTGCTACTGCATCCCAAGTGAAATTAACCTTTTTAGCGCTAATGGTAGCTTTCATATTTTGTACGCTAGCTAATTGATTAGCATCGCTCTTACTAACAAAACGATTATTGGCTTCATTGCCATAACCATAGCAGGTACCATTGCTATCGCATGCTACAAAGTAATCGGCATATGCTGCTACATACTTCACGCTGCTAAAGCTATCCTGGGCTTTGCTGATATCTTCATTGCCAGCAATCACCAAGGTACCATCATTTTTTAAACCGACCACAAAATCCTGGCCGATCGCGACATCAACGATGCCTTTCCACTCATCGGTCGTATAATTAGCTCCATAGGTAATGACCGTACCATCTTTTTTAAGAACGACGACAGCATTTTCATAAGCAGCGACCTTGTTGACATCGCTTATACCATTAACTGTGGTTACATAGTTGGCGCTGCCTGCTGCATATAACTTACCACTGCTATCAATGGCAAATGTTTCATTTTTACCAGCATAAACCTTTTCAAATTTATTATCTTGCTGAGTAATATCACATGCGGTATCATTACCGACACATACTAGCTTGCCCTCGCTATCGATGCCCGCAAGATGCGTATTGCCGGCCGCGATCATCGTGATATCCTTAAAGCTTGAAACATCCAAGCTATTAGATACCTTAACGCTGCCATCAGCTTTTAGTCCAGCGATAAATTGATCATATGCACTGATCTGTACGACATCTTCCATGCTCAAGCTGACATTATCACCTGTAAACTTAACATTTTGATCATCCTGCAAGAATGCGCTATACTGTGATGTCGCTACCAAACGATTGATCTTGCCAACGGAATTATCAAGATTTGAACCATTTTTAAAAAATAACATCCACGCTAAGATCGCAATCACGACGATAGCGATTGCCCCCGCGCCGATAACCAACGGCAAATTGCGATTTTTCTTGTTATTGCTGATAACCGTCTTATCTTCACTAGTCTTGCTAGTTTTTTCATCTTTTACGATCTTCGTGACCATCGTCTTCGCCAATTCTTCTTCTTGGGTATGCTGTGGGTCCTTGATATCATCAATGACCGGTGCAATGATCGTATCACCTAAATTAGTAGGCAGCGGCGTTGGTTCATCATGCATTACAACTCTTGTGGTCTTTACTAGCTCATCCTCATCATCTAAAGCCTCATCGATTGCTTCTTCAACATTATTTAAAAAAGGAATCTCGATGCTATCTTCTAATTCTGGAAGTTCGATATCGACCGTATTCATCAACATTTCATCAAAAGTTAAGCCAAAGATATCAGCTAATTCTTCCAGCTGAGCCATTGAACACATTGCATTGCCATTTTCAAAAGCCATATATTCATTGATGCTGACATGCAGCTTTTTAGCCATATCCTGCTGAGAATAGTTGAAATGTTTTCGTAAGATAATTAATTTACTAGGTAAACAACTTTTCATAAACAATCCTCGCTCATATTATAATTTTACCCTTTTTCCCTTTTGAACGCAATTAAAAGCGCACGTTTGAAACGTGCGCCCTTTGACTTTTGTTAGCAATTAATCTAATTATTTAATGTTAGCAAAGTATTTGATGGTTCTAACCATTTGGCTAGTATAAGAATTTTCATTATCATACCATGCAACAACTTGTACTTGGTAAGTATTGTCGTCGATCTTAGTAACCATTGTTTGAGTTGCATCAAATAATGAACCATAAGTGATACCGATGATGTCACTAGAAACTAGTGGTTCTTCAGTATATCCGAATGAATCATTAGCAGCAGCTTTCATAGCAGCGTTGATACCTTCAACTGTAACGTCTTTTCCTTCAACAACTGCAACCAAAATAGTTGTAGATCCTGTAGGAACTGGAACACGTTGAGCTGAACCGATCAATTTACCATTTAATTCAGGAATTACTAAGCCGATAGCTTTTGCAGCACCTGTAGAGTTAGGAACGATGTTAACTGCACCAGCTCTTGCTCTTCTTAGATCACCTTTTCTATGAGGTCCGTCCAAGATCATTTGGTCACCAGTATAAGCATGAACAGTAGTCATGATACCAGATTTGATTGGTGCATATTTGTTCAAAGTGTTAGCCATTGGAGCTAAGCAGTTTGTTGTACAAGATGCAGCTGAAATGATTGTATCTTCAGCAGTCAATACACCTTCGTTTACGCTGTAAACGATAGTAGGTAGATCATTTCCAGCAGGAGCTGAAATAACTACTTTTTTAGCACCAGCATTGATATGAGCCATTGCTTTATCTTTCTTAGTGTAGAAACCAGTACATTCTAGAACTACGTCTACGTCTAGTTCTCCCCAAGGTAATTTAGAAGCATCAGCCTCTTTATAGATCTTGATTTCTTTTCCATCAACAGTGATAGAATCTTCACCAGCTACAACTGTATGACCTTCATAACGTCCTTGAGCTGTATCATATTTTAATAGGTGAGCTAACATTTTTGGATCAGTCAAATCGTTGATAGCTACTACTTCATAGCCTTCTGCTCCAAACATTTGTCTGAACGCTAAACGTCCAATTCTACCAAAACCATTAATTGCTACTTTTACATCTGCCATTTTAAAATTGCCTCCTTATATAGCAATTAAATTATAAAATCATCTGTATCAATTGTCAATTGTGAAAATCTTATTTAATGTAAAAAAGCCACGGTTCTAAAACCGTGGCTATCTCTCCTTATTCAACGACCGTAACCGCTGTGATGTGAGGATTTACCCCTTCATACCAATATAAGAATCCTTCCATATCGATCGTTTGACCAATCTGTAGGTTTTCTACTGCTTCATATACTTCGGTCGTATTATCGCAAAGATATGATTCGATCGTAAAAGTATAAGTATTTCCACCATAAGAAGCATTGAAGTATAGATCATCACCATCGCTGCCAGAGCCATCCCAGTTATATAAGAAGGCTACATCATTGCCCTCAGCATCTTGACCCGCAGCTTCAACGACCATACCAGTAAAGGAAACTTTTTGATTTTGATAATTGATCAGATCTTCACTAGCTAATAATTCCGTAACATCGATTGGTTCAGCTATATAGCTATCTGCACCTTCTACAAATTCAAAGCTGCCATCCATGATCTCAACTTCACCCGACCATTCAGCCTTGTAACCTGTAACTTTGATCTTCGTGCCAGGAACTAATTTGTCATAATCTTCTTGGGAACAAGCCATATCATAGACAAAATAAGCGCCTTCTGGGGTTTGGGTATAAACCGTTGCTTTGTCTTCCCACCAAGACTGTTTTGCTTGCACATAAGTTTCCACACAAACCTGCGTATCTAGCTCAGCTGCCATATATTCCTCATAGCTCATCACGGCAACATCTGTTGTTGCTGTTTCGGCAGGTGCGCTTGTTTCAACTGTTTCCGTTGTCGCAGGTGCTGTTTCTACAGTTTCTTCCTGCTTTGTGCAGCCGGTAAAACTTAAAGCTAAAGCCATAGCTAAAGCTAAAAATAATAACTTTTTCATATTCTTATCTCCTTGATCTTTCGTTTTAATTATAATCTTAAATCAGCTAAAATCAACGTTTCTCCCGCTTTTTTTGCCTTATTTGCCAAATAAATGCCACGAACAGCCCGCACCATACCACCGCCAATGATCCAATCAGCATCTTCGCTGTTGGTGGCAAAGGCCCAAGATCACGCTTAGCATCAGTAGTAGTTATCTCATCTAGATGGTATAAAGCACTAACATCTGTAAATAATTGTGCAAAATAAGCATCATCGACCGTTTCTTTACGGCGAACTGCTTTAACGGTATTTTCGATCAGCTGGCCTGCGGTATCCCTTACGGAACTAGAACCATTAAAAACTGGCGTAATGAAGGTATTATCTACATTGGCTAGCAAGATATTCGTTGCTTGCAGCTTGACATCATAATGCAGATCATCATCGCTACCTGCTGCTGCAAGATAATCTTGATATGCTTTATCATCTTGCGCCAAGTACGTTACCGGTACATAACCTTCGGTTTGTGCATAAGATATCTGGATATCATTGGTCAAAAGATATTGCACGAATAGCCAAGATGCCAAAACTTCCTGGGGATCTTCTTTGTTAAAGATACAGATCGAAGGACCTTGAGAGATCATTTTCGGATCATCAGGATCAAGCTGTGGAATTTCCATGACCACCGTTTCAAAATCCACCAAAGCATCTTCGCTGATATCGATAAGCGGAGCATCAGCCCCCATCCACGTTGCCCCAGCCGTTGAGTCAATTGCAAAGATACACTGCCCGGCATTTAAAAAATTAGCGGGATATCCGGAGATCTTAAAGGTCGAAAAAGCTCCTGAAGCAGTATGCTTAGCAATCGTTTGTAAAAAATCCTTGGTCGTATCATTAAATATTAATACTTCCCCTTGTTCATTGCTGTAACCAGCATCAGCTTGCGCTAAATATTGGATCATCATATTATCCGTTGACTTATAAATGAAAGGAATCAATACTTGTTGCCCGTTAAGCAGATAATTTCCCGCTTCATCTTTTGCCATTGCCGCTTCGCTAACTTCCCAGATAAAATCCCAGGTCAAATGTTCTGGCAAAGTATAACCCAACTTTTCAACAAAAGTCTTATTGATATAGCATACTTCGCTCGAACGCATGAATGGCATGGCATAATAATGATTGGCAATCTTCCCCTCCTCAAGATACTTGCTGATGATCTGCTCCTTGGTTGGCGACACGAACGACAGTTCGCTGCTGCCCAAACCATATGTTGGATCATCCATCAGGTCATCAAGGGGCACAACGACATTATCCCCCGTCAGATAGGTCGCAATATGATCGGGATAACTGATACAGATATTAGGAGTCGTGCCTGTTGCAATATTGGTAATGACATCATTATAGATCTTGCCATAATCCGTATATAAACGCAGGTTCACGGTAATGTTAGGATATAGGGCTTGAAATTCTTCGATCGCTTGCTTATATATATCGGTCTGCGTCTTATTGGTATCATTTTTTGCCCAAAAGGTCAGTTCAAAACTACGCTCGAGACCCAAAGCATCAGGGACCTGAAAACTAACGCTTTCTTTAGAACCATGACAGCCCCCAAGCAGCAATACAAGCCCTAAGATAATGATATTTCTAAGAACCCTCATCCTTTGATACCTCCTTTAGAAACGCCCGCCATGATCTTTTTGCGGAAGATCAAAAATAAGATGATCAAAGGTATCGAAATAACTACGACCGCCGCCATCATAGCCGGGATATTCTCCCGTCCAAAACCATTTTCCCTGATTTCCTGGATGCCATTGGATACCAGAAAATAAGAGGGATCATCGGTGATCAAGCGTGGCCATACATAGGAATTCCAGCATTCGATGATCTTCAAGATGATGATCGTGATCAAAGTAGGCTTGCAGATCGGGATCATTACTTTTAACAAATACTTTAGGTCAGAAGTGCCATCGACCTTAGCTGCCTTATATAGTTCATCTGGCACTTGTTCAAAAGCCTCTTTCAACAGATAGATATAAAATACGGATGTAACCGATGGTAGTATCAAACCTAAAAAGCTATTGCGCAGATCCCATTGCGTGATCGTTGCAAAATTAGTGATCACCACCAGTTCGCTAGGAATCATCATCAAAGCCAAAAATAACGTAAAAACCACATTTTTACCTTTAAACTGCAAGCGCGAAAAAGCATAGGCCGCCAAGGTAATGACCACGACCATCAAAGCGGTCGTAACCAAGGCAAATATCACCGTATTAAACAAATAACGATCCAGCGCGACCGCACTAAATGCTTCAACATAATTATTTAAGGTTGGCTCTAAGGTAAAAAAGGCCGGTGCATATTCCGCATTATATGCTCCATAATCTTTAAACGAAGTCAAGACCATCCAATAAAACGGAAAGATTACGATCAGCGCCCAAACGCTCAGCATTACATAGGTAAAGATCTTCAAGATCTTATCTTGCCGCTGCAATTTTAATTGCCGCTTCTTAAAATCAAGTTCCATGATCTATCCCTCCCCCTTTAATAATGCACATATTTCTTGCTAACCAACAAATTGATACAAGTGATGGTCAGCACGATAACAAACAAGATGATTGCCGCGCTCGAAGCATATGACGGATAACCACCACTGCTACCATAAAGCATATCATAAACATAGCCTACGATCGTATTCATCCCTGCGGCATTCAAATTGGTACCAAACAAAGCCACGGCATCGCTATAAGCCTTAAAAGCGCCGATAAAACCGGTGATGATCAAATAAAACAACATCGGCGAGATCATCGGCAAAGTAATCTTATAAAAGATCGTCCAACGACTAGCCCCATCGATCTTGGCAGCCTTATAGTAATCCTGATTAACGGAAGCCAAGGCTCCGGTCAATACCAAGATCTTAAATGGCAAGACCACCCATATCGTATAAAAACACAATACGAACATCTTGGCCCAATAAGGCCCATCAATAAAATCAATGCTCGATATCCCAAATACGCTTAAGATCAAATTAACCAAACCAACCGTATACTCAGTTTTTTGAAACAAGATCATAAAAACTAAGCCAACTGCTAAGGTATTGGTAACATAAGGCAAGAAATATATCGTTTGATACAGATTACGCAAGGCCTTGATCGAACTCAATCCCAAAGAAATGATCAGAGCCAACAAGGTCGAAAGCGGCACGGTAATTATCACCAAGATAAAGGTATTTTGAACAGCTTGTAAAAAGTAAGGATCATGCAAGACATAAGCGTAGTTATATCCGCCAACCCCCGTATAGGTCTGCGAAGCAAAATTATAGCTTTCTTCCAAGGAATAAACAAATACATCAAAAAGCGGATATACTAAAAAAATGATCAAGAAGATCAAGGCTGGCAGCAAATATAGCCATGCTTTATATTGTTGTCTTTTCATCTTCTATCAAGCCTGCTTTCTTCGCTGACATCAAAGATAAATACTTTTTCTTTCTTCAAGCTAAAAGCAATATTATCCTGTTGATGGTCGCGCAACTGCTCATTTTGGACGATGGCACGGAACGTATCGCTTTGACATGCCGGATGAGCTGCCACAACGCTGATTTCTCTGCCCATGATCTCCACGCTTTGTAACCGTACCCTAAAAGGACCACGCTCATCAATGACGAAGCCTTCCGGACGAACGGCGGCAATAACATCTTGATCAGCTATATCATATCCAGCCATCACCATCTGCTCACCAAGATATAATTTTCCATCTTTAATCTTCGCGGCAAACACATTGATCGGCGGATTACCTAAAAATTTAGCTACAAATAAATTAGTCGGATCATCATATACATCCTGTGGTTTACCAGCCTGTTGGATCCTGCCCTCATTCATCACCACGATCTGATCACAGATGCTCATTGCCTCTTCTTGATCATGGGTCACAAAGATCGTCGTGATCTTAGTAGCCCGCTGGATCTTGCGGATCTCTTCCCTGGTCTGCAAGCGCAATCGGGCATCAAGGTTAGATAAAGGTTCATCCAGAAGCAGCACATTAGGCAGCTTGACCAACGCTCTAGCTATCGCTACCCTTTGTTGCTGCCCACCCGACAGCTCCTTGGGCTTTCGATCTAAAAGATCAATGATCTGCACCAGCTTAGCAGCTTCCATCATCCTATTTTCCATTTCTTTTTTGCTTAATGCCGCTTTACCTTTTAAATTTTCCAAAGGAAACAAGATATTTTTCTTTACGCTTAGATGCGGATACAGTGCATAGTTTTGAAAGACCATGCCTACGCCTCTTAGCTCTGGCGGCAAAGCTGTGACATCTTGATCAGCAAAATAGATCTTGCCTGAAGTTGGTTCTTCCAAACCACACAACATGTTCAAGGTCGTACTTTTTCCACATCCCGATGGTCCTAGCAAACCGACTAGCTGCCCATCCGGTATCTCTAGATCAAAATCGTCAACTGCCTTTACTTCCTGCGCATTTTTTCCAGCTTTAAAAAATACCTTCGTTATTTTCTGCAAGCTTATTTTCATCAATTACATCCCCTTACTTAATTATTTCGATTATAGCCGTTTTTTGCATAATTCTCAAGAAAGCATCTGTCTTTATCGTTACAAAATAAAAAAGTGACGGATTAAAAATCCGTCATTTACTATATCAACAATAATGTTCTTTGAACTAAGCATAGAGCG
>CALVFJ010000018.1 GCA_944326795.1 uncultured Erysipelotrichaceae bacterium | reverse complement strand
TAGCTATGCTTGCCATAGTGAAACTAGCAAGTTGCCAGGTTATCCTTTACACCAGGGTTTATTCTCTGGTGTTTTTTGATATGGGAGGATCATATGATCAAAGCAATCTTATTTGATTATGATGGAACATTGTCGAATAGGCTATTAAGCGCTTATCGTAAATATCAAGACGTCGTTAAACAGCTATTTCCAGATCTGCCTTGTGATTCTATCGAATTTGAAGGCATCGTACAACGCATGATGACATGGGACGAATATGGCACTATTGCCAAAAGCCATGTTTATGAACAATTGTCTGCAAAATACGAACTTGATCTTGATATTGATCATTGGGTCAAAGAATGGTATGATACCTTTCACTTATTTAATGTCTTACAAGATGATTGTCATGAAGTACTAGAAAGACTTCATCAACGCTATAAGATCGGATGCATCACCAATGGCCCGGTAGATACTCAAATGTTGAAGCTAGAACATACACAGGTAATAAAACATTTTGATGTTTGCTTGATATCTAAAGCAATTGGTATTGATAAACCTGATCCTCGTATTTTTGAGCTAGCTGCTCAAAAGCTAGGACTTCGATGTGACGAGATTGCATACGTTGGAGATAATTTTTATGCTGATGTAGTTGGAGCTATGCGCTGTGGCATGATGCCTATTTGGTTTTTTACTGATAAAAAGCGAATTAGTGATATACCGGTTAAGCGTATTTATGAATTTAAGGATTTGTTGGATATATTTTAAAAGCCATGAGAATAATTACTCATGGCTTTTCTTTATAAAATATAAAATATCATCGATGACATAATCTTTGCAACTTTCATCATCTAAAAGGCGGTGCTGGCCACCAGAAAATGTAATTAGCATCTTGTCTTTAGCAGGAATTTTTTTCATAAGTTTATAGCTGCTAGAAATATTGATTACCTCATCTTCGCTACAGTGCAATAATAAACAAGGGATCTTGATGCGCTCCACGGAGCTTTTGGTATTATCCACTAGCTCGCGAAAACAATCTTTGAAAGCTTGCGGGATAGCTTGCGCTTTATTACGTTTGAAAATATAGTCGATAACATTATCTATATTTAAATAATCATAGGCGCACGCTAGCAATATGATCTTGCTTACCTTGGCTTTATTAGCTAGATAACTGGCTATGATCCCGCCCATGGAAAAACCGATCAGGATGATTTCATCATAATCGTTTTGAATATTGTTGATGACCTTCTCTGCATTAAAGATCCAATTTCCCCATTCAATATCGTTGGGATTGTCTAGATCGAATAATTTAGGGGTAAATACTTTATAACCTGCCTTTTCTAGGGGCGAAAGAAGGTTGGTGAATTCTTTTGGGCCTCTTAGCCCAAAGCCATGGATACAAACCACGGCAATTTTAGCCTTTTTTTGGAATATTTTCATATTTTTATTATAATATTTCCATAAAATTTAGTCAAAAAAAGCGGGTTTTTTCTTAAAGAAAAATCTTTAGGAAAAAAGTGAAAAAAAGCTTAAAAAAAGGCTTGCAATAGGAACATTTTAATAGTATTATATATAGGCATTCGCGCGGACATGGGAGGTTGCTGGCACACTGAGATACGTTGTCATGGTGTGAAAACCAGGTAATTCACATTGAGCGAACTATCCGTTGGATAGATGAAAACAAGGAGGAAAATTTCATGGCAAAAAATTCTGTAAGAATTCGTTTGAAAGCTTACGAACATCGTAATCTAGATGCAGCAAGCGAGAAGATCGTTTCAACTGCAAACAATCACGGTGCAAAAAAGATCGTTGGTCCAGTTCCACTACCAACTGAAAAACAAGTGGTAACCGTATTAAGAGCTGTTCACAAATATAAAGATTCTCGTGAACAATTCGAAATTAGAACACATAAACGTTTGATCGAAATCATCGGACCTAGTGCAGAAACAATCGAAGCATTGAGCCGTTTGGATCTACCTAGTGGTGTTGATATCGAAATCAAGCTTTAGTAGAAAAGGAGAAAAAGAACACGTATGAAAGGTATATTAGGTCGTAAACTTGGTATGACCCAAGTGTTTACAGCTGAAGGCCAATTAATTCCAGTTACAGTTGTTGAATGTACACCAAATATCGTACTTCAAAAGAAAACTGTTGAGAACGATGGTTATGAAGCTGTTCAGCTAGGCTTTGAAGATGTTAAAGAAACAAGAGCTAATAAAGCTGAATTAGGTCATGCAAAAAAAGCTAACACAAGTGCTAAGAGATTCATTCGCGAAATCAGAGGTAACGGTATGATGGATCTTGAAGTTGGCGCTGAAGTAAAAGTTGATATCTTTTCCGCTGGTGATATCGTAGATGTAACTGGTGTATCAAAAGGTAAAGGCTACAAAGGAACAATCGTTAGAAATAACGCTACAATTGGTCCTAAGTCTCACGGTGCTGGTCCTAGCCACCGCAGTGTTGGTTCATTAGCTACAACCGGTAGAAATAACGGTCGTATCGAAAAGAACACACCAATGCCAGGTCATGAAGGCTGCTACACCACTACAAATCAAAATTTAGAAATTATCAAGGTTGATGCCGAAAACAACTATATGTTGATCAAAGGTAACGTACCTGGACCTAAAAAGGCAATGGTTATCGTTAAGACAACAGTTAAAGGTGTGAAAAATGTTGCACCAAAAGAGTTGTTAAGCTACGAAACAAAGGAGGTTAAATAATGCCAAAGATGGATATTTATAACCTAGAAGCCAAAGTAGTTGGCTCTATGGAATTAGCTGATGCAGTATTTAACATTGAACCTAACACACAGGCAATCTTTGATGCAGTATTGTTACAACAAGCTAGCATGCGTCAAGGAACTCATAAGACCAAGACTCGTACAGAAGTATCTGGAGGCGGTAAGAAACCTTTCAGACAAAAAGGTACAGGTCGTGCTAGACAAGGTAGCACACGTGCTACCCAATGGAGAGGCGGCGGCATCGCATTTGGACCTACTCCAAGAAGCTATGGCTTCAAATTAAACCGTAAAGTTAGAAGATTAGCTTTAAGATCTGCTTTGAGCAGCAAAGTTGCATCAAACAATGTAACAGTATTGGAAAATATCAAATTCGAAGAAATCAAGACGAAGAAATTCGTGGAAGTAATGAAGGCATTCAATTTCGAAAGAAAAACTTTATTCGTTGTTGATATCGAAGAAGAATTTGACAATGCTTTCTTATCGATGAGAAATATTCCAAATGCAATGATGCTTACTGTTGAAACATTAAACGTATATGACATCGTTAATGCTGATCAAGTGGTAATTACCAAAGCTGCAGCTGAAAAAGCACAGGAGGTATTTGCATAATGTCAAACGCAAGAGACATCATCATCCGTCCTATCATCACTGAAAAAACGATGAAATTAATGGACAGTGATAATAAAGTAACATTTGAAGTTGCTAAGGGTACTAATAAAACAGCTATCCGTCAGGCAATTGAAGAGATCTACAACATCAAACCAGTATCAGTTAATGTTGTTAATGTGCGTCCTAAGACAAAACGTGTTGGTAAATACGTTGGTAAGACAAGCGCTTATAAAAAAGCGATCGTTAAATTACCAGAAGGACAAGATATCGAATTATTCGGTAAATAAGATCTAAAGATATCGGAGGAAGTCGCTATCTCCGGAAAATTGCGAAAGGAAGGAAAAAATAATGGCTATTAAAAAATATAAACCAACGACACCTGGCCGTCGTGGCATGAGCACATTGGTAAATGAAGAAATTACTAAAAGTACTCCTGAACGTTCATTGTTAGCCCCTTTAAAATCTAAAGGTGGACGTAATAACAATGGTCGTATCACGACTCGTCATCAAGGTGGCGGTCATAAACGTCAATATCGTATCATTGACTTTAAACGTAACAAAGACAATATCCCTGCAGTAGTTGCTGCGATTGAATACGATCCAAACCGTAGTGCTAACATTGCTTTATTGCACTATGTAGATGGTGAAAAGAGATACATCATTGCTCCTAAAGGATTGACTGTCGGAACAAAGGTCGTATCTGGTGAAAGCTGCGATATCAAAGTCGGTAATGCTTTGGAATTGAAAAACATCCCTGAAGGTACAGTAGTACACAACGTTGAATTGACTCCAGGTAAGGGCGGACAATTAGCAAGATCTGCTGGATGCTCTGCTCAGATCCTTGGTATGGAAGGCAGATATGTAACGATCCGTTTATCTTCTGGTGAAGTTAGAAAAATATTGAACAACTGCCGTGCTACTATCGGTACAGTTGGTAATGAAGATTACAATCTAGTTAATATCGGTAAAGCTGGTAGATCTAGATGGATGGGTATCCGCCCTACTGTTCGTGGTTCGGTTATGAACCCTTGCGATCACCCTCATGGTGGTGGTGAAGGCCGCACGCCAATCGGACGTAAGTCTCCAATGACACCTTGGGGCAAAAAAGCTATGGGTATCAAAACTCGTAAAACTAAGAAACAATCTTCTAAGTTGATTGTTAGAGGCCGTAACGGTAAATAAGGAAGGGAGAAAGTAAATGACACGTAGTTTAAAAAAGGGTCCGTTCTGTGATGAACATTTAATGAAAAAAGTTGATGCCTTAAACGCTTCTGGTAAAAAAGAAGTAATCAAGACTTGGTCACGTAGATCAACTATTTTCCCTAGCTTTGTTGAACACACATTTGCAGTTCACAATGGTAAAGAACATGTTCCTGTATATGTAACAGAAGATATGGTAGGACATAAGCTTGGTGAGTTTGTGGCTACTCGTAAATTCGGTGGACATGGCGACGATAAGAAAGCATAAGAAAAGGAGATAAAAAGATGGAAGTTAAAGCAGTAGCAAAGACCGTACGCATCGCTCCTCGTAAAGTAAGACTTGTGCTAGATCTTGTTAGAGGAAAAGATGCTCAAGAAGCATTGGCAATTTTGAAATTTACACCTAACCATGCAGCTGCCGAAGTTAGCAAGGTTGTAAAATCAGCTGTTGCAAATGCAAAAAACAATCATCAATTAGATGAAAATAAATTATATATCAAAGCATGTTACGCAGACGAAGGCGTTACGATGAAACGTTGGATGCCTCGTGCAAAAGGTAATGCTTCACAAATTCTAAAAAGAACCAGCCACATCACGGTAGTGGTTGCAGAAAGATAAGGAAGGGAGTTCAATATGGGTCAAAAAGTAAGTCCAATTGGTATGCGTGTTGGCGTAATTCGTGATTGGGAATCAAGATGGTACGCTAACGATGCAGATTATGGCACATTATTAAATGAAGATATCAAGATTCGTGAATTTATCTTTAAACAACTAAAAGACGCATATGTTTCTAGAGTAGAAATTGAACGTACTTCTAAGAACAATGTAAAAGTTATCATTCGTGCAGCAAGACCTGGCGTAATCGTTAGCAAAGATGCTGAAGGTAAAGATAAAATTCAAGGCTTGAAGAATAAATTAAGCAAATTAACAAAAGGTAAAGAAGTTAAGATCGACATCGTTGAAGTTGCAAACCCTGATTTAGATGCTCATTTGGTAGCAAGAAAGATCGCTGAAGGTTTGGAACAACGTCAATCTTTCCGTATCTGCCAAAAGAAAGCTATCCAACAAACAATGAGATCTGGTGCTAAAGGTATCAAAACTTTGGTATCTGGACGTTTAGGTGGAGCTGATATCGCTCGTGGCGAAGGGTATTCAGAAGGCATCGTACCTTTGCATACCTTAAGAAGTGATATCGACTATGCATGGTATGAAGCTGATACGACTTTTGGTAAGCTAGGCGTTAAAGTATGGATCTGCCGTGGTGAAGTTCTTCCTGGTGAAATGGTTAAAGAACCTGAAGCAGTTAAACATGCACCAAATAACCGCAGAAATCGTAATGATCGTCGTCCTCGCAACCAAAGACCTAGAGTTGAAGCTAAGCAAGCTGAAGCAAAAGCTGAAGCTCCTGCTGCCGCTGAAGGAGGTAATTAATTATGTTGATGCCTAATAGAACTAAATATAGAAGACCTCATAGATTAAGCTATGAAGGTAGATCAAAAGCTGGTCGTGAGATCGTTTTTGGTGAATTCGGCTTGGTTGCTGAAGAAGGCGCTTATATTTCAAACCGTCAGATCGAAGCAGCCCGTGTTGCCATGACACGTTATATGAACCGTGGTGGTCAAGTTTGGATCAAGATCTTCCCTCACTTGGCAATCACTAAAAAACCACTTGAAGTACGTATGGGATCAGGTAAAGGTGCTCCTGAAGGATGGGTAGCAGTAGTTCAACCTGGTAGAGTTATGTTTGAAATTGGTGGCGTCAGCGAGGAAATCGCTAGAGAAGCATTGAGACTTGCTCAACACAAGCTACCAATCAAGACTAGATTTGTTAAGAAAGGACAGGAGGCAAAATAGTAATGAACGTTAAAGAAATTCGTGATAAGAGCAATGAAGAACTAGCTCAAGAAATTACTTCTTTAAAAGAAGAACTATTCAACCTTCGTTTCCAACAAGCTACGGGACAATTAGAAAATCCTGCTAGAATGCGCGAAGTTAAGAAAACTATTGCTAGAATCAAGACAGTAATCACTGAGCGTGAGCTTAGTGAAGTTAAATAGAAGGAGGACTAAAAATGGAAAGATCTAAACGTAAAGTTTTACGTGGAACTGTTGTTTCAGATAAAATGGATAAGACAATTACTGTTGAAATCACAACACATAAGAGTCATCCTTTATATTCAAAACGCGTTAAATATTCTAAGAAATTTAAAGCACATGATGAAAACAATGAGGCTAAGATCGGTGATATCGTTGAGATCATGGAAACTCGTCCATTGAGCGCAACTAAAAGATACCGTCTAGTTAAGATTGTTGAAAAAGCTGTAATTCTATAAGCACGATAAGGAGGAAGGTCAAGATGATTCAAAACGAAAGTAGATTAAGAGTCGCTGATAACACCGGTGCTAAGGAATTATTGGTAATCCGTTGCTTAGGCGGCAGCAAGAGAAAAAATGCAAACATCGGTGATATCGTTGTTTGTGCGGTTAAACAGGCAGCACCTGGCGGAAGCGTTAAAAAAGGTGATGTAGTTAAAGCCGTAGTAGTTAGAACTGTATATGGAATCAGAAGAGAAAATGGTTCATATATCAAATTCGATGATAATGCAGCTGTAATCATCAAAGATGACAAGACCCCTAAAGGTACTCGTATCTTTGGTCCGGTTGCTCGTGAATTGCGTGATAAAGATTTCATGAAAATTGTATCTTTAGCACCAGAAGTACTGTAGGAAAAGGAGTGGTCATAAGATGAAAATTAAAGTTGGCGATAAAGTAAAAGTGATCACTGGTCACTACAAAGGTACTATCGGCGAAGTAAAAGCCGTTGGTCATAAAAGCGAAAAGGTCATTGTTGAAGGCGTAAATATCATTAAAAAACATATCAAACCTACTCAACAAAATCCTGATGGGGGCATCGTTGAACAAGAAGCTCCAATCCATGTTTCTAATGTTATGATCTATGATGGCAGATCAAAAAAGGTAGGCCGTGTAGGTTATAAATTCGAAGACGGAAAGAAGATCCGTATCAATAAGAAAACTGGTAAAGAAATCAAAGGAGGTAAGAAGAAATAATGAACCGCCTTCAAGAAAGATATAAGACAACAGTTATCCCTGCGTTGACTAAAAAGTTCAACTATACAACTGTTATGCAATGTCCAAAAATTGAAAAAGTTGTTGTAAACTGGGGCGTTGGTGATGCAATCAGCAATCCTAAAGCTTTAGATGAAGCTGTTGCAGAATTAACTGCAATCGTTGGTCAAAAACCAGTTGTTACCAAAGCAAAAAAATCAATTGCAAACTTCAAATTGCGTGAAGGTATGCCAATTGGTTGTAAGGTAACATTGCGTGGTGAAAAGATGTATGAATTCTTAGATAAATTATTCAATATCTCTTTGCCTCGTGTTCGTGACTTCCGTGGTGTAAGCAATACGGCATTTGATGGTCGTGGTAACTACACTTTGGGTGTTAAAGAACAATTGATTTTCCCTGAAATCAATTATGATAAAGTTAACCGTGTCAGAGGTATGGATATCGTTATCGTAACCACTGCAAAAACAAATGATGAAGCGCATGCATTATTAGCTGAAATGGGCATGCCATTCGCTAAGTAGGAGGACAAATAAATGGCTAAGACATCAATGAAAGTTAAACAACAACGTCCTCAAAAATTCTCTACAAGAGAATATACAAGATGTGAACGTTGTGGTCGTCCACATTCTGTACTAAGAAAATATAAACTATGCCGTATCTGCTTCAGAGAATTGGCTTATAAAGGTCAAATTCCTGGAGTTAAAAAGGCTAGCTGGTAAGGAGGAGGTTAATTTATGAATATGACTGATCCAATTGCAGATATGCTTACAAGAATTAGAAATGGTGTTCAAGCTCATCATGAAGCTGTTGAAGTACCTAGTTCTAAAGTTAAAGTTGAAATTGCAAGAATCTTAAAAGAAGAAGGTTATATCACTAACTATAAGCTTGAAGGCGAAACTTCTGCTGAAAAGAAGATTGTTATCACATTAAAATATGGTCCACATGATGAAAAAGTTATCAGTGGTATCAAGAGAATCAGTAAACCTGGTTTAAGAGTTTATACAAAAGCTAATTCAATTCCTCGCGTTTTGAACGGTTTAGGAATTGCGATTATTTCTACTTCACAAGGTTTGATGACTGATAAAGAAGCTAGAGCAAAACAAGCAGGCGGCGAAGTTGTCGCTTACGTATGGTAATTTAAGACGAAAGGAAATAGAAAATGTCACGTATCGGAAATAAAGCGATTACCATTCCTGAGGGCGTTGAAGTTGTAGTAGCTCCAGGCAATGAGGTGACTGTAAAAGGTCCTAAGGGAACTTTAACACGTCAATTTAGCCCATTATTAACTATCGAAGTTAAAGATGGCGTATGTAATGTTATTCGTCCAAATGATGAAAAACATGTTAAACAATTACACGGAACAACTCGTGCTTTGATTCACAACATGGTTGAAGGTTGTCACCAAGAATTTACTCGTGAATTAGAAGTAGTTGGTATCGGTTTTAGAGCAGCTGTAAGCGGAAAGAAATTAACTTTAAACGTTGGTTATTCTCATCCAGTTGAATTTGAAATCGAAGATGGCTTAACTGTTGTTTGTCCATCTGCTACTGAAATCAAGATCAGCGGTATCGATAAACAACGCGTAGGTGAGTTTGCTGCAAATGTTAGAGCAACTCGTAAACCTGAACCATACAAAGGTAAAGGTATCAAATACAAAGGTGAACATATCCGCCGTAAAGAAGGTAAAACGGCTGGTAAGAAATAGGAAAGGAGATAAACTATGCTTAAGAAAACAAATAAGAATCAAGAAAGACAACGTCGTCATGCTCGTGTTCGCAGAAAAGTTAGTGGAACTCCTGAATGTCCTAGACTTAATGTGTTCAGATCAAATAGCCACATTCATGTTCAAGTTATCGATGATGTAAATCAAACTACATTGGTTAGTGCATCAAGCGTTGATATGAAATTAGCAAATGGCGGCAACATTGAAGCAGCTAAGGCTGTTGGTGCTGAAATTGCTAAAAGATGTGCTGAAAAGAACATTACAACCGTTGTATTTGACCGTGGTGGTTATGTATACCATGGCCGTGTCCAAGCTTTAGCAGATGCTGCTAGAGAAGCTGGACTTAAATTCTAAGGAAGGAGCAAAAAATGGAACGTAAACCAAGAAGAGTACGTGAAGAAAAAGAATTCGAAGAACGTGTCGTTGTCATTAATCGTGTCAGCAAAACTGTAAAAGGTGGACGCCGTATGCGCTTCTCTGCCTTAGTTGTTGTTGGAGATAGAAAAGGTCGTGTCGGTTATGGACTTGGCAAAGCTAACGAAGTACCTGATGCAATCAAAAAAGCAGTTGAAGCTGCTAAGAAAAATGTCTTCAAAGTTAAATTAGTAGACAAAGGAAGAACGATTCCTCATGAAGTAACAGGTATCTATGGTGCTGGTGAAGTTTTCTTAAAACCAGCTGCTGAAGGTACTGGAGTTATCGCTGGTGGTGCTGTTCGTGCAGTTTTAGAACTTGCAGGTATCACTGACGTTCTTTCTAAATGTATCGGTTCACGCCGCCCAATCAACGTTGTTCATGCAACCGTTGCCGCTTTACAAGATCTAAAAACGGTGGAAAGCGTAGCTAAATTGCGTGAAAAGAAAACAACGGAAATTAGATAAGGAGGAACACACTTTTATGAAATTAGAAGAATTGAAATATACTGAAGGTGCTCGTTCTGTAAGAAAGCGTATTGGTCGCGGACATGGATCTGGCACTGGTAAAACTAGTGGTAAAGGTCATAAGGGTCAAAATGCAAGATCTGGTGGCGGAGTTGCATTAGGATTCGAAGGTGGACAAACACCTCTATATAAACGTATTCCAAAGCGTGGATTTACTAACTATACACGCAAAGAATATGCTATCATTAATGTGGAAAGTTTAAATGTATTTGAAGATGGTGCAGTTGTAAACTTTGAAACATTGAAAGAAGCAGGAATGCTAAAGAAAAAGTTAGACGGCTTTAAAGTATTAGGCTGTGGTGAATTAACCAAGAAATTGACAGTTCAAGCTAACAAATTCTCAGCTACTGCCAAAGAAAGCATAGAAAAAGCAGGCGGAAAAGTAGAGGTGATCTAATATGATCCAAACCTTTTTAAACTTGTTTAAAAACAAGGAAATTAGAGGTAAGATCTTATTCACACTTGCAATGTTATTTATCTATAGCCTGGGATCAAGCATACCGGTTCCAGGCGTAGATGCTGATTTATTGTCAGCTAGTATTGGAAGTAATTCAATCTTGAATATGATGAATCTGTTAGGTGGAGGTACCTTGGAAAGATTAAGCATCTTTGCCATGGGTGTTGGTCCATACATTACAGCATCTATCGTTATTCAATTGTTGAGCATGGATGTTATTCCATATTTGTCAGAACTTTCAAAATCAGGACAAACTGGAAGAGTAAAATTAGATAAGATAACTCGCTATTTAGGCGTTATTTTGTCATTTATTCAGTCATTTACGATGGTCATGAGCTTTGATAATCTTTATCATGTCATGACAGCAAGTGATATCGGAACTTATCTATATACGGCAACCGTATTAACAGCAGGTACGATGTTCTTGTTATGGATCGGTGACAGAATTAGTCAGAAGGGCATAGGTAATGGTATTTCCATTATTATCTTTGCAGGTATCGTGTCGAATATGCCTTTCAATTATGCGCAAGTATATAATGTATTGGTTGATACTAGCAATCAAACAGCAATGTTTAACGGCTTGATCCAATTCGTATTATATTTGATCGTTAACTTACTGATCATCATCTTGGTCATAATCATGCAATTAGCGGTGAGAAAGATCCCTATTCAATATACGAATAGTTCAGTGGCTCACGCTAATAATAATATGAATTTCTTACCATTGAAAATAAATTCTGCAAGCGTTATCCCCGTTATCTTTGCACAAGCAATCATAACATCACCTCAAATTATTTTGAGTTTTATCAATCAGGAAGCATATCAAAGCTTAAGTAATTTCTTAAGCTTGAGCAAGCCATTTGGTTTGGCATTATATGCAGTGCTTACTGTATTGTTTACTTTCTTCTATACTAATATGCAGGTTAATCCTGATCAGATTGCAGAAAATTTAAATAAATCTGGTGCTTACATTCCTGGTGTTAGACCTGGTAACGAAACTAAAGAATATTTGAAGAAAGTATTAAATAGGATTACCGTATTAGGTGCTATCGCGTTGATGGTAATTGCAGTTATTCCATATCTGTTACCAATGGTAACAAATCTACCTGCATCTACTTCATTAGGTGGTACTGGAATCATAATCGTAGTTGGTGTTGCAATGGAAACGATGTCACAGTTAAAAGGACAACTTACGCAAAAGCAATATCACGGATTTTTAAAATAGGGGGTCGTTATGAATATTTTGATCATGGGACCTGCCGGAAGCGGTAAAGGAACAATGTCTGAATATATCGTATCCGAATATAATATTCCGCATATTTCGACAGGCGATATGTTAAGGGAAAATGTTAAGAATAAAACTGAGCTTGGAAAACAAGCTAAGATATTGATGGATCAGGGCAAATTAGTTCCTGATGAAGTTGTTAACGGTATGGTCAAAGAACGTTTGCAACAGGATGATTGCCAAAATGGTTTCTTGATGGATGGTTATCCAAGAACCCTAAATCAAGCGGAAGCTTTAGAGGCCATTTGCAATGAGCTTAATAAGCCAATTGAAAAAGTAATTAATCTTGAAGTAAATTTCGATGCTTTGGCTGATCGTATTACGGGAAGAAGAGTTTGCAGCAACTGCAAAGCTACTTATCACATCAAGAACAATCGACCAAAAGTTGATGACATTTGCGATCACTGTGGTTCTAAACTTGTTCAAAGAAGCGATGATACTGTTGAACAACTAAAAGTTCGGTTGAGCGAACATGAAAAGAATACGAAACCAGCTTTAGATATGTATTCTAAAAAAGGTATCGTAGTTAATATTGATGCTAGCGTAGCGCCAAATGAAGTTTGGAACAGCATCAAGGATGCTTTAGGTAAGGCTTCTTAACGAATAGAACATTAGCGTTTATGGTGGGCAAAGGCTTGCCATAAACGTACGATGTTTAGAAAGGATATTTTAATGGGAAAACAAGATGTCATTGAAATTGATGGAATTGTTGAGGATACACTTCCTGATGCAAAATTTAAGGTGAAATTAGAGAATGGTCATGTAATTCTTGCTCACGTTGCTGGTAAAATCCGTATGAATTACATTCGCATTTTACCGGGAGATAGAGTTACTGTAGAGATTTCACCATATGATCTAACACGTGGGCGTATAACATACAGACATAAATAGAAAGAGTCTTGGAGGTAAGAACACATGAAAGTAAGACCATCAGTCAAACCAATTTGTGATAAGTGTCGTATTATCAAGCGCAAAGGTACCGTTATGGTAATTTGTGAAAACCCTAAGCATAAACAAAGACAAGGAAACTAAACTAGGAGGATTTAAAGAATATGGCTCGTATAGCTGGTGTAGATATTCCACGCGATAAACGTGTAGTGGTATCACTAACTTATATCTATGGAATTGGATTAGCAACAAGTAAAAAAGTATTAGCTGATTGTGGAATCAGCGAAGATATCAGAGTAAAGGATCTAACCGATGAACAAGAAACTTTGATCCGTCAACATATCGATCAGATCAAGGTTGAAGGTGATCTTCGTCGTGAAACTCAATTAAACATCAAGCGTTTGATGGAAATCGGATGCTATAGAGGAATTCGTCATAGAAGAGGACTTCCTGTGCGCGGACAACGTACAAAAACTAATGCTCGTACACGTAAAGGACCACGTCGTACTGTAGCTAACAAGAAGAAATAAGCGGTAGGAGGATAAATTAATTATGGCAACTAAAACAACTGCACGTAAAAAACGTGTGCGTAAGAATATAGCTAAAGGTACTGCTCATATCCATTCAACATTTAATAACACTATCGTGACTATTACTGATGAAAAAGGAAATGCAGTAGCTTGGTCTAGTGCTGGTGCATTAGGTTTCAAAGGTTCTCGTAAATCAACTCCATATGCAGCACAGATGGCTGCAGAAGCAGCTGGTAAAGCAGCAGTTGATCACGGAATGAAAACAGTAGAAGTAAATGTTAAAGGACCTGGTCCAGGTCGTGAAGCTGCTGTTAGATCATTACAAACAGCTGGTTTGGAAATTACAGTAATCAATGATGTAACTCCAATTCCACATAACGGATGCCGTCCACCAAAAAGACCACGTGGTTAATCAACCCATAAGGAGGGAATTGAATGCAAAAATTTGAACGTGCACACTTTGAAGTAAAAGAATACGTTGAATCAGATAATTATGGTAAGTTCGTGCTAGAACCTCTAGAAAGAGGTTTTGGTACGACGATTGGCAATGCTTTAAGAAGAGTATTACTATCATCATTACCAGGAGCTGCTGTTTTCTCGATCAAAGCTGATGGAGTGTATCATGAATTTACCACCATTGCTGGTGTAAGAGAAGATGTAGCCATGATCGTTCTTAACATCAAAGATCTAATCATGAAGATCGAAGATGATGAAATTTATACGTTGAGAATTTCTGCTAAAGGACCTTGCACGGTAACAGCCGGTGATATCATCTGTCCTGAAAGCGTTGAAATCTTAAATAAAGATCATGTAATCGCTCATGTTGAAAAAGATGGTGTATTAGAGATGGAATTGAAATGCCGTAATGGCCGCGGATATGTTAGCAGCGACGGCAACAAACAATTATATCAAGGATCTTCTACAAGCATTGGAACGGTTTATACCGATTCAATCTATACACCAATCAAACGTGTTGCTTATGAAGTAGAGCCAACACGTGTAGGTCAAGATGCAAAATATGACCGTTTGATCATGGAAATTTATACAGATGGTTCAATTACTCCTCAGATGTCAATTTCATTGGCTGCAAGAATCCTGATTGATCACTTAGATATCATCACAAGTGTGCGTGAAGAAGTTAATGATATTGATTCAATCATGAAAGAATCAAATGGCGAGGTTGTACATAAGACCCAATCAATGATGATTGAAGACTTAGACCTGTCAGTTCGTTCTTATAACTGTTTGAAACGTGCTGGTATTCAAACAGTAGATGAATTAACACAAAAAACAGAAGAAGAAATGATGCGAGTTCGTAATCTTGGTAAGAAATCTATGAAGGAAGTCAAAGAAAAGATTACGGAATTAGGCTTGAGTTTCAAAGCTTTTGAATAATAGAGAAAGGAATTATGTAAGATGTGGAATCGTAAATTTGGTAGAAATGCCGACCATCGTAAAGCAATGCTAAGAAATATGGCTACATCAGTTATCTTATATGGCAAGATCGAAACAACTGAAGCTAAAGCAAAAGATCTACGTAGCGTTGTTGATAAAATGATCACTTTAGGTAAAAAAGGTGATCTTCATTCTAGAAGACTTGCTGCTAGCTATATTCGTAACGTTGTAGCTGATGAAGAAACTTGTCAGACAGTTCTTCAAAAGCTATTCAATGAAGTAGCTCCTAAATATAAGGACCGCAATGGTGGTTATACCCGCGTTGTTAAGACTGGCAATCGTCGTGGTGATAATGCGCCAATGGCTTATATCGAATTAATCTAAAATAAGATACAGCACTATGATGGTGCTGTATTTTTTTTGTTTATCTTGTTATAATATGGCTGTTATAGGTGATATGATGATAAAGATTTTATTGATACTGATATTATTGTTAACCGGATGTACGCAAGATAGCATCCAGCCAACAGAAATAAGCGTTGAAAAAAAAGAAGTAGACAGTACTTATCAATATCTTGATCAGTATTTGGATAGTTTTATCTTTAACGGTACTCAGCTAACAACCAGATATGAGGACAAGGATATTACCTGGGAAATTGCGGATGGAAAAGCAACCATCATCGATGGCAAACTATTAAAACAAGAAGATGCCGCTGAATATGAACATATCATCTTAAAAGCGCTCATCGATGATCAGCAGTATGAGTTTGCCAATATTTGTCTTTTAGATGATCTGCATGGCTATTTGATCACCTATTTTTCCAATGATGATGAAAGTTTAAAGTTAGCTTATACATATGATGGCTTGCTTTGGTTTGAATTAAATGATCAGCAAAGCGTATTAAAACCAACGATCGGGACAAGATCATTGCGAGATCCGAGCGTGATTCGTAATAAAAATGGTGGATTTTATCTTTTAGCAACCCAAGGTTATGATACCGACAGCATTTATGTATGGGATACACAAGATTTTGTTGAATTTACCAATGAACGATTATTACAAGTAAATGCCAGCAGTTCGGATTTATCGATGAGTGAAGAACAGGCGTGGGCCCCTGAAGGATTTTATGATCGTATCATTGATAAATATGTGATTTATTGGAGCTCTCCAACAGATAATGGTATGTACTATAATTATTCAAATGATCTAAATGATATCAGTTATCCTAAATTGTTATTAGATACCGGTTTTCCGGTAATCGATGGAACGATATATAAAGATGGATATGAGTATAATATCGTTTTAAAAGATGAACGGGAGCCGATGGAAGAATATAGTCGGCTATTCGTAGGTTATAGTGATACAGATTATTTGGGCTTTGACAAGTTTAATATGGATTATATTACTGGTCACCAAAGCGAAGGGCCTTTTATCATTGATAGAGGATATAGTTGTATCTTATATTATGATGATTATACCAGGATGCAGTTCAAAGCCTTGTGGTTTCAGAATTTTCGGGAACATGATTTTGCAGATATTAGCCATGAAATGGTAAGTTCAATAACCAATGTCAAGCATGGAAGTGCGATTGCTTTGACTTATAAAGAGTTTGAAAGGTTTAGTGATATATATGAAATTGATTAAATTGCTGCTGAGCATATTGGTGTTGATGGGCATTACGGCATGCAGCCAACAAAAAACAGATAGTTCCTTATATGCAGAATTTCAACAGGCTTATGATAAAGCTGGAACATTGACAAATTATCATAATGATGCACAATCACTGCTTGTAATTGATAACGAATTAGAGTATAAGGTTTCAACAGCTAGCGATTATGATGATGGCCAAGCAATGATCAGCAGTACCACTTATATTGATGGCGAAAATATGGGCACATCATCGATATATATCGTTGATGGAAATATTTATTATGATAATCTAGATGGCAGCAAGACCTATACTACATTTACTAGTGATCTTAGCAATATGAACGATCTATACTTTACGATAGAAGATATCTCTTCGATCACTAAGAATGGCGATAAGCTAAATATCGTATTAAATGAAGAAACTTGTGCAAATATCTTAAATCAAAATGGTTTAGATGTTACCAAAGTCAATAAGCTAACAAATGAACTGATCATTGAGATCCGTGAAGATACATTAAGATCACAACATTTGACGATCGATTATACGATAAATAGCGGCAATATCGAGTATAGTGGAAAATATGAATATGAAAGCTCTTATGTGGATATCGGTCAAACAAGCTTGAAACTTCCTGAAGATTATAGTTTATATATCAATCTTGATGATCTAAAAGAAAACATGACCTTGGAAGAATTTAAATATGCTTTGATCGAGCAGCTTGGCTATGCGATCGATGATTATGGCCAGTTTATTTTGGATTTTAATGGCAATGAGAGCTATATCTTTGATTTTAATAATTACTTGTTCACTTATATCAAAGGTCAAAGTGCATATACTTATAACTGGCAAAGCAATGTTGGGGGATACAATGCATGTACCTATGATTTTAGCAATGCGCAAAGCTTAGGTACATGTTCAGAAACCGAATTGACCAAGATCGAAGAAGCAAAGGTGAGTTATCTTGCTGAGCTTTCTTTTGTAGGAATAAATGAGATGCCAAAGGCATAAGGAGGAAAAATATGAGAGCGATAATATCAGTAGTAGGAAAGGATCGACCAGGAATCTTGGCTTTTGTAGCTAAAGAATGTGCTGATCGTAATGCTAATATCGTAGAAGTTTCACAGACCGTATTAAGTGAGATGTTTACGATGATCATGGTTTGCGAAGTTGCTAATGAAGGCTTCGCTGATTTTATTGACTTATTGGAACAGAAAGGCCAACAGCAAGGCTTGAGCATCCACGTGATGCATGAAGACATCTTCAATGCCATGCATAAGATATAGGTGAAACATTATGATCAATACAAATAATATCTTGGAAACGATCCATATGATCGATGAAGAAGATCTTGACATTCGAACCATTACCATGGGAATTTCATTATTAGATTGTGCAGACAAAGATATCGATGTAGCATGTGCAAAAATTAAGAAAAAGATCATGACGCTGGCAAAGGATCTGGTAAAAGTTGGCGATGATATCAGCAAAGAATATGGTATACCTATCATCAATAAACGCATCAGCGTTACGCCAATCAGCCTTTTACAAAGCGTTAGCGGAGGAAATTGTGTCAAATACGCATTAGCCTTGGATGAATGTGCAAAAGCGCTTAATGTTAATTTTATCGGTGGCTATAGCGCATTGGTACAAAAAGGAATGACCAAAGGCGAAAAAGAATTGATCGAAAGCATCCCGGAAGCTTTGAAATTAACGGAACATGTTTGTGCAAGCGTCAACGTAGGTTCTACCCGTGCAGGTATCAATATGGATGCCGTGGAACTAATGGGCAGGATCGTTCATCAAGCGGCTGAAATTACCAAAGATCAAAATTGTATGGGAGCTTGCAAGCTGGTCGTTTTTTGCAATGCGGTCGAAGATAATCCTTTTATGGCAGGAGCTTTTCATGGTATTAGTGAACCTGAGGTCGTTATCAATGTTGGAGTCAGCGGTCCCGGTGTGGTACGCAGCGCTCTAGCTAAGGCGGGTAAAGATAAATCGATGGATGAATTAGCAGAGATCATCAAGAAAACAGCCTTTAAGATTACCCGTATGGGCCAATTAGTTGGAAATTTAGCGAGTGAACGTTTAAATGTCCCTTTTGGTATCGTTGATCTATCTTTGGCACCAACACCTGCAATTGGGGATTCAGTAGCGTATATCTTGGAAGAGATGGGCTTAGAACAGTGTGGAGGACCTGGAACTACCGCGTGTTTGGCCATGCTAAATGATGCGGTAAAAAAAGGCGGGGTCATGGCTAGCAGTTCGATCGGTGGTTTGAGCGGAGCTTTTATTCCGGTAAGCGAAGATGCTGGGATGATCGCGGCTTGCAAATCACAAGCCTTGAAGCTAGAAAAGTTGGAAGCAATGACGGCTGTTTGCTCGGTAGGATTGGATATGATCGTTGTTCCTGGCGATACGACCCCATCAACCATTTCTGGTATCATTGCGGACGAAGCAGCGATAGGCATGGTCAACAGCAAGACCACGGCAGTAAGGATCATTCCTGCCATTGGCCATGATGGTGAAGAAGAATTGGAATTTGGCGGTTTATTAGGAAGCGGACCGATCATGCCTATCAGCAAGGTCAAATGCGATGTGATGATCAAGCGCAAAGGAAGGATCCCTGCACCATTGCAGAGCTTGAAAAACTAATGGATATCAAAGAATACGCTCACGAACATCATGTTCCGATCATGTTAGATGATGGTCTGCAATTTTTGTTAGAATATATTCAAACGCATAATATCAAAACGATATTAGAAATCGGAACAGCGATTGGCTATAGCAGCATGCAGATGGCGAAGTTAGATAAGGACATCAAGATCGATACGTTAGAGATCGATCCCCAGATGTATGGGCTAGCCATGGAAAATATCAATAATAACCAGCTAGCTGATCAAATTACTTGTTATCTAACTGACGCTTTAGCTTTTAGGACAGATAAACATTATGATATGATCTTTGTAGATGCGGCAAAAGGAAAATATCGCCGATATCTTGAACATTTTTTAACTAATAGCGATCTGTTTATCTTTGATAACCTTGAATTCCATGGCATTGTTGATGATCCACAGCTTACCCATAACCGCAATACTCGAAGCTTGGTAAAAAAACTTAGGACCTTTAGGGATGATATCCTTAAAGATCCTAAGTTTCATTGTGAATATCACAAAGATATAGGTGATGGCATCTTGGTGCTTAAACCTATTCGATATTGATCAAACTGGCGTTTATAACGCCTTTTATTTTTGTCAGTTCATTGATGATCATCGTCAGTTCGGTTTGTAGCTTGCTGATGTCGAGGCTAATATTGACATTAGCGATATTATTTATTGGCAAAGCTTGAGATATCGTTAGGATATTGGCGTTTGCTACGCTTAAAGCATTTAAAACATTGGATAAATTTCCTTGTTCATTTTTTAAAGCTAAGGAAATTATGGCTTTTCGACTAGCATTTTTATTGGGCAGAAATACCAGATCTTTATATTTGTAATAAGTTGAGCGCGATATTGCAAACTTTTGACAAGCATCTTTGACGTTTTCATTTGGATGTTGATGAAGATATTCACGTACCTTGATCACGGTCAAAAAACATGGCGGTAATATCGAACTATGAACGATCAAAAATTCATTCATGATAGCTCGGTAATTTCGTAACCCTTATAATCGACGGAAAGATCGATTATCCGGTAGGCTCCCTTTATTTCATCTTGAATCGCTTCGGAAAAATTAGAAAAGTTAGATATTACCATACATGTAGGGCCTGAACCACTGATCATAAAGGCACAAGCTTGATTTTTGAAGCACGTATCTGCAATTATATCGTAATCTTTGATCAAGTTTTTACGATATGGTTGATGTAATAGATCATGACAGGCATCACGAAGCAATTCGCGGTCACCAACTTTCAAAGCATAGGTTAGGGCGACGGTATGTGATATATTGTAGACGGCATCACGAAGCGGTACTTCAGCTGGTAAAGCTTTGCGGCATTCTTTAGTATCTGTCTTATAGTCAGGAATGATAGCGGTAAAATAGAAATTTGGGCTGATATCTAATGAAAGTGCTTGAACGTTGCGCTCATTAAAAGCTGTCGTAAGTCCACCGTAGATGCATGGTGCAATGTTATCAGGATGACCTTCGATATCTACGCATATCCTAAATATTTCATCTTTGGAAAGGATGCTGCCATGAAGATAATTGGCTGCTAAGGCTCCAGCGCTTATAAGATTGGCACTGCTACCTAATCCGCGAGAAATCGGAATATGGCAATCAAAAATAACATGACATTTATCAGGAACATTTAATGCTTTGCAGACAGTTTGATAGCCAATATAGAATAAATTATTTTCGTTATTGAATTCTGGGGGACATCCTTCGATCCATAATTGATTGCTTTGTTCAACTTTAAAGATATTGTAAAGGGAAAGCCCGACGCCTAAGGTATCAAATCCCGGGCCAAGATTAGCGCTGCTGGCGCATACTTTTATTTGAATCATTTTATCATCTCCTTAATATTGTTGATTATCACCTGGATACCTTGATCCTTGGTAATGATCTGATGATGGTTGATTGGTAAATCATATAAATATTTTAAGCTTGTCGGTATTGGTTCATCGGTTAAAGAAGCTAATGCTGCTATATAATCAAAGTCATCATCTTTCTTGCACGAATGATCAATGGCTTGACAAACATCTTTGGCAAATTTGTAAGGACTAGCGGTAGCGACAGCGACCGTAGGCAATTTACCATATTTTTCAGCGGCAGCATAAGCGATTGCAGAATGAGGATCTAGACAATGCTTGGTTTCTAGATATAATTTTTTGATCTGCTGTTTCGTCATTTCATCATCAAAAGTATAAGCAACAAAGTTTTCTTGTAATTGTTCAAAGATGGTCGCGTCTACCGTATAATGGCCTTGTTCTTTTAATTGATGCATATAATTTTTAACGCTTTGATCATCATAATTGCTTAGGATAAATAATAAGCGCTCGATATTAGATGAGATCAAGATATCCATGGACGGAGATATCGTCTTATGGAATTCACGGCGACTGTCATAGTGCCCAGTTTGGATAAATTCGGCTAAGACATCGTTGCGATTGGTAGCTACGATCAGTTTGTCAATAGGTAAGCCTAGCTTTTTAGCAATGAAAGCAGCTAGGATATTGCCAAAATTTCCACAAGGCACGCTGAAATTGATCTTATCATTCATCTTGATGGTGCCGTTGTTGACTAGTTGCAGATAGCTCCAAACATAATAGATGATCTGCGGCACCAATCGTCCGATATTGATGCTGTTAGCACTACTTAGCTGAATACTTTGATTATCTTTTAGAGTTTGATCTTCAAAACAGTCCTTAACGATTTTTTGACAGTCATCAAAATTTCCCTTAACTTGAATGACATTTGTATTCTTGCCAGATGTGGTCAACATTTGTTGGGCTTGGATATATGAGACATTTTCTTGGGGAAAGAAAACCGTGATATAAGTGTTTTTTACATCTTTGAAGCCTTCTAAAGCAGCCTTGCCAGTATCGCCGCTGGTTGCACATAGGATATAGATTTGTTTGTTTATCTGCTGTTTTTGATAAGCGCATGTCAATAAATAAGGAAGGATGGTCAAGGCCATATCTTTAAAGGCACAGGTAGGTCCATGATATGTTTCTAAAACATGAAGTTGGCCATACTTTTGAAGTTTAACGCATTCTGGAACATCAAATTTGCTATCATAAGCTTGTAGAACGCATGCTTCGATCATCTTTTCATCCAGATCATCAAAAAAATGTTTGATCAAGACCTTAGCTAATTGCTGGTAATTAAGCTTTTGCCAAGCTTCTAAATCAAATTTTAAGATTTCATCTAATTTGAAACAATATAAGCCTTGATCAGCTGCCATCCCTTTGATGATAGCCAAGGACGGAGATACTTTTTCATTGATATTGCGGGTGTTATATAAATTTGGCATGATAAACTCCTTGTTTTATGTGCATATTAATGATACTATGTTTGCTATAGGAATACAAGTGTATTTATCAAGAGGACACAGCTATGAAAATTGGAATATTAGGATTTGGCGTCGTAGGACAAGGCGTATATGAATTGTTAAAGGATAAGCATGATATCGTTAAGATCCTGGCCTTGCATCATGAAACAAACGATATTTTTTGCGATGACTTTGCAGCTGTTATGCAATCAGATATCGAATGTATGATCGAATGTTTGCCAGATGTTGAAATAGCATATGATTATCTAGTCGCAGCTTTGAAAAAGGGCATCAGGGTCATTACTAGCAATAAGGCTATCATGGCAAGGCATTATGCATCATTGATAAACTTAGCGTTAGAAAATAATACAACGATCTCGTTTGAAGCTAGCGTTGCCGGCGGCATACCGATCTTGCATCGTTTGCAGGATATGAAAGAATATGATCAGATCCAGATGGTTGAAGGTATCTTGAATGGCACGACGAATTACATCTTAGACAGCATCTTCACAAAAAACATCACTTATCAGCAAGCTTTGAAACAAGCGCAAGAATTAGGGTATGCCGAAAAAGATCCTGCTAGCGATATCTGTGGCCGTGATGTTGGCTATAAAGCTGCTTTGCTGTATAACACGATATTTGATGCTAATGTCGCATTGAAAGACATTTATATAAAAGGTATCGAATATCTCGATGAAGAAGCCTTGGCATTTGCCAATAGGCAAGATAAGGTCATTCGGTTAATTGGCCATATCGATCAAAACAACGTATTTGTTTTGCCATTTTTTATTGGAAAGGACCATATCTTGGCAAATATCAAAGAGAATAATAATTGTGTGATGATCAGATCACAAAATATGGCTAGCGCATATGATATCGGTCAAGGAGCAGGACGTTTTCCTACGGCAAGTGCGATATGCTTGGATGTAAGTAGACCTTTGCGCAATCAGATCATCAATAAAGCGACGATCAAAAATGAACAAAGATATCAGTTTTATTTAAGCAAGCAAATGATCGATCAACAATTTATCGCTGAATATGCAGGCCAAGGCTGCATTACTCAACTGTTAAGCATCGATGAATTAGCGCAGATCGTAAAAGATCAACAAGTCTTTATAGGAGGTATATATGATCAAAGTTGCTAAATTTGGCGGTTCTAGCGTGGCGGATGCCACCCAATTTGCCAAGGTAAGAAATATCATCCAAGCTGATCATGATCGGCGTTTTATCGTGGTGAGCGCATGTGGCAAAAGTCATGATGAAGATCATAAGGTTACGGATCTGCTGTATCTTTGTCATGCCCATCTAAAATATGGTGTTTCATATGAATCATTGATGAAAATGGTCGAAGAAAAATATCGTATGATCCATCAGCAGCTGCAGCTTAGATTGGATATCGACAAGGAATTTTCTAGCATTCGTAAGCTGATGGATAAAAATATCGATCTTGACTATTTGGTATCACGTGGCGAATATCTTTGCGCGAAGATGATGGCCGATTATTTGGATGCTGAATTTATTGATGCCAAGGATCTTTTAGCGTTCGACTATGATGGCAGCTTAAATTATGCAAAGGTCAAAGCTAAGCTGAACGAGCATTTAGGAAAAGGCAAAAGACTAGTGATTCCCGGCTTTTATGGCAGCTTTCCCAATGACAAGATCCATTTGATGTCGCGAGGTGGCAGCGATGTGACCGGAGCGATAATTGCTAACGTGCTAGATGCAGACATATACGAGAATTTTACCGATGTTCCAGGAATCATGATCGCTGATCCACGTATCGTGAAAGATCCTAAAGTCATCAAGCGTATTACCTATAATGAATTGCGAGAAATGAGCTATATGGGAGCTAATGTTTTGCATGAAGAAGCAATATTTCCGGTCAAAAGCAAGCATATTCCGATCCATATCTTGAATACCAATGATCCTAAGGCTAACGGTACTTTGATCGTTGAAAATTGTGATGAACTAGATAAAAATGATGATCCATATCCCATCACTGGCATAACTGGTCGGCAAAATTTTAGTGTTATCAATATCGTCAAAAGCCATAGTTCCAATGAAGTTGGAGTCTTGGCTAAAGCGCTAAGCATCGTTAGTAAATATAATGTTAGCGTAGAATCGGTTCCTAGTGGCATAGATTCCTTTTCGATCGTCATGGATACCAGCAAGGTCGAACATTGTATCTATGAAATGATGGTAGAACTAAAAAATGAATTAGCGTTAGATAGTGTCAGCCTTTCAGAAAATATTTCCATGGTCGCTGTCGTTGGCCGTAAGATGAAAGATGCCAAAGGCTTTTCAGGAAAGCTGTTCGCCCAATTGGGCAGCAACGATATCAATATTCGTTTGATCAGCCAAACAGCAGATGAGATCAATATCATCGTTGGCGTGATGAATAAAGATTTTGCTAAAACGATCAATTGCATTTATGAAAAATTTATTGGAGCGTGATTAAGATGAAAATAGGAATATTAGGAGCCAGCGGTGCGGTTGGCAGACAAATGATCCAATGTTTGGAAGAAAGAGAATTACCAATAACAGAAATAAGATTTTTTGGCTTTGGCAGCGTAGGCCAAGAAATTACTTTCAAAGATCGACGATATAAGATCGAAAAACCATTTTTTACTGGTTTAGATGTCATCTTAGGAGCAGTATCTAGCGATATTGCCAAGGGATACATCACCGATATCAAAGCATCAGGGGCATTATTTATTGACAATAGCTCAGCTTTTCGCCATGATGCAGAAGTACCTCTGGTCATTCCTCAGATAAATAAAGAAGATATCGTAAACCATCATGGCATCATAGCTAATCCTAATTGCTCGACGATCATCACTTTGATGGCGGTGCAAGCAATCAATAAGTTAAATCCGGTAACTGCCATCAATGCCGTTACCTATCAAGCGGTTAGCGGAGCCGGGGCCAAGGGCTTAGAAGAGCTGAATGCTGAGACCGTTGCTTTTTGCCAAGATGGGAAGGTCGAACGCAAGTCTGATGTCTTCAACTATCCGATCTTATTTAACTGCATCCCGCAAATTGGTGATCTTGGCAGCGATGGCTACACCAGCGAAGAATTAAAAATGGAAAAAGAAGCTCGCAAGATCATGCATATCGCTGATCTAAAGGTTAATTGTACCTGCGTGCGGGTACCGGTTGCTAGGTCGCATAGCATTGCTGTTACGGTCTATACCAAAGATCGTTTAGAGCTAACACAAGTTGAAGCGGCATTTTCCAACAGTGAAGGCTTGATATATTTAAAGAATGATCTGCCTATGCCTTTGGTAGCAAGCAATCGTGATGAAGTGTTCGTTGGCCGCTTACGTAAAGATCGGATCTTTGCAAATGGTATCACGTTCTTTGTTTGCGGTGATCAAATTCGTAAAGGTGCGGCAACAAATGCCATAGAAATATTGGAGCATTTTTTAAAGTTGTGATACAATAAGTAAATAGAAAAAGAGGTATCCGTATGAAAAAAAGAGGAATCGTTTTATCGGTATTGGCATTAGGCGGCGCCGTTGCTTATATGGTTGCAAAGAATCTAAAAAAACAAAAAGAATACGAAGAAGTAACATATGTCAGCATCCAAGATGATGATGACGATGATGAAGAAGATATATTTGATGAAAAGATCAATGAACTGCATGAGATATATCCATATCTATCCAAAAAATTTATTGATGGCATTTATAAAGAACAAGCTAATTTTAACAATAAATATCATGGGAAGATCAAATTAGAACATATCATTGTCTTTGATGATGAAAATGATGCAAATATCTTCTTAGATGTTTGTGATGATAATGACTATGAAGTGGAGAAGGATGGCTTGAAAGTTCAGGTCAATAGCTATTTTGAAAATGAGAATGGTAGGATCATGAGCGATATCCTTAGCGTTGCTAATCAAGCAAATAGCTTGACGGGAGCATATCTAGGCTATCGATTAGAGGTTGAAAAGTTATAGTTTCAACCTTTTTTTAATGTGTTATTTATTATATAATTAATAGGCTATGGAGTGATGTATATGGAATGTATCAAAGTTAAAGATCTTGCATATTCTTACGATGGAGAAAATTATGCAGTAAAAAATGTCTCTTTTAATATTAAAAGAGGTAGCTATACAACGATCATCGGTCATAATGGCAGCGGAAAAAGTACGATTGCTAAATTATTGATTGGTTTGTTGGAAAAAAATCAAGGAAGCATCGAGATCGAAGGCTTGGAATTAAATATGGAAAATATCTATAAGATCCGCAATAAGGTTGGTATCGTTTTTCAGAATCCTGATAATCAGTTTATTGGCTCAACCGTAAGGGATGACATTGCTTTTGGCTTAGAAAATCATTGTGTTCCTCAAATACAGATGGATCCAATTATCGAAGAATTTGCAAAAAAAGTAAATATGAGCGAATTTTTAGATAGTGAGCCAGGACACTTATCAGGCGGACAGAAGCAGCGGGTTGCGATTGCTGGGGTCTTGGCCATGCATCCGGATATCATCATTTTCGATGAATCGACCAGCATGTTAGATCCGCAAGGGAAAGACGAGATCAAAAGGTTTATTTATCAGCTGCATCAAAATAAGCAGCTTACCATCATTTCCATTACTCATGATATCGAAGAAGTATCAGTTAGCGATGATGTCATCGTCATGAATGATGGCAATATCATCATGCATGGTAAACCGGAAGAAGTTTTGCTCAATGATAAGAAATTGATCGATATCAAGCTGGATGTACCTTTTAGCATCAAATTAAGCCTAGCTTTAGCCAAGCAAGGCATAAAGATCGAAAAACAATTAAGCTTAGAAAAGGTGGTGGACGCGATATGCCAATTAGATTTGAAAAAGTAAGTCATGTTTATAGCGATGGTTCACCATTTACTTATGCTGCTTTAAAAGAAATCGATCTTGAGATAGCTGAAGGTAAATTAACAGCTATCATCGGAGCAACCGGCAGCGGTAAATCAACGTTGGTACAGCATTTGAATGCTTTGCTATTGCCTAGCAATGGTAAAGTAGAAGTTTTGGATCGCATCATATCCAGTGATGAAAAACCTACTAAATTAAAATCGTTACGTAAAGATGTGGGCTTAGTTTTCCAATTTCCAGAGTATCAATTATTTGAAGAAACGATCCTTAAAGATGTGGCATTTGGGCCAAAGAATTTTGAATTTACGGAAGAAGAAGCTAACGCTAAGGCTAAAAAAGCTTTGGCTATGGTTAATATCGATCCTAGCTATTATGAAAAAAGTCCATTGGATCTAAGCGGTGGACAAAAACGAAGAGTAGCGATCGCCGGGATCTTAGCGATGGATCCTAAGATCATCGTTTTAGATGAGCCGACAGCTGGCCTAGATCCCCAAGGCGCCAAAGCGATGATGGAACTATTTAAAGAGCTAAATACCAAATATGGCAAAACGATCATTATCGTTTCGCATGACATGGAACATGTATTCAATTATTGTGATGATGTCGTCGTATTAGAGCATGGCAGCGTTAGGTGCCATCTTAGCGTAGATCAATTTTTCAAAGATAGCAAATGGTGTGAAGAATTACATATCATCCCGCCATTTGTGATCCAAGCCAAACAGATGTTGAAAGCAAAAGGCATTGAAATCATGGCCGATGTAAAAACGGTTGATGATCTAGCATATGAGATTGCAAAGAAGGTGAAAAATTAATGGGAAGCTTTACATTAGGAAAATATTTGCCGCTAAATTCTTGTATCCATAAGCTTGATCCGCGGGCTAAGATCATTGCTATGCTTATTGTTTTGATCGCTATCTTCTTGCCGGCTGGTTGGCTGGGCTATGGCTTGATAGCTTTATGCGTCGTTAGCTTGATCTTTTTAGCTAAGCTTTCATTGAAATTTGTGCTTAAAGCCATGAAGCCAATGATGTTCATGATGGTTTTCTTGTTAGTTGTCAATATCTTTGTGATAAAAACCGGTTTTGTGATCGTTAGCTTAGGCAGTTTTGCCATATATAGCGATGCTTTTATCCAAACCTTGTATATTGTCGTGCGCTTGGTATTGATGATCATGATCACAACAGCATTAACGGCTACGACAAAACCATTAGACCTTACATTAGGCATAGAAGATCTATTAAAACCTTTTGCTAGATTTAAAGTTCCTTCGCATGAGATTGCCATGCTGATCAGCATTGCTTTGCGGTTTATTCCTGATCTTATCGAGGAAACTCAAAGAATAATGAAGGCGCAGACCTCGCGTGGTGTGGATCTAAAAGAAGGTAAGCTTAAAGAAAAGATCATGGCAATCTTATCTTTGATCGTTCCGCTATTTGTTTCGGCTTTCCAAAGAGCTGAAGATCTAGCTAATGCCATGGAGGCAAGAGGCTATGCACCAGGCGCTGCTAGGACCAGATATAAAGTGTTAAAGATGGAACGTAACGATTATATCTTATTAGCTGCAAGCGGGGCATTAGTTATTGCTTTGATCATTTTGTCGATTCTATGATACGTTATAAATGTACGCTGATGTATGATGGCACCAATTATAATGGTTTTCAAAGCCAGATAAATGGTACCTCGATCCAAGATGAGGTCGAAAAGGTCTTAGCAAAGATCTGCGATCAACCAATCAAGATCGTTGCATCTGGTAGGACCGATGCTAAGGTGCATGCATATGGTCATGTGTTTCATTTTGATACCGATAGACATATGAGCATCTATAAGTTTAAATATGCGATCAACGGTCTTTTGCCCAAAGATATCCAGATAACTGAAATGGAAGAAGTTGATGAATTGTTCCATGCCCGATATTGCGTGGCAAGCAAACAATACGATTATCTTATCAAAACCGGAGATTACGATGTTTTTTGGCGTAATTATAGCTGTTATGAAAGATATCCGCTGGATATTGAATCAATGAAAAAGGCTAGCAGGCTTTTTATTGGTGAACATGATTTTACGAGCTTCAATGCTAGCCCACTAAGTGAATTTCCTGATCAAAGACGGTTCATTGAAAAGATCGATATTCGCCAAGAGCAAGATATCATCCGTATCAGTTTTGTCGGAGAAGGCTTTTTACGCTATATGGTTAGGATGCTTAGTGCTTGTTTGATCGAAGTTGGCAAAAAACGTTTGACCATCGAAGAACTAAAAAAGATCATGGATAAAAAAGATAAGAAAGCTGCACGTTTTAATGCGCCAGCACAAGGCTTATATTTGATGAAGGTCAATTATTTTAAGATGATCTATGATGGAGATAATTTTATCATTCGTGAACATGTAGCAAAAGATCGACAAGCGCTTATGGGCAAATGGATCATTGCTTCTCGTCAGGATAATCGGGCAATTGGCTATCTTGACAAGACGGTCAATTGGCTTATAGATGATCCTATATGTAAGGATGAATGGCAGCAAAAAGCTAAGGAAAAAATTAATTTTGATAAATAGCGTTTAAGCCAATAAATATAGGCTAAAATGCTATTTTTTTGCTTGACGAAAATAAACAATTATGAGAGAATTGTAGACGGCAACTTATGCCAAGTGTAGCCCCGGAAACTACATTGGTTAAGGAGGAAAAATAAATGCGTCAGACAACGATGGCAAAACCAAGTGAAGTTGTTCGTCAATGGTATGTTGTTGATGGAACAGGATGTACATTAGGACGTCTAGCTAGTGAAGTAGCTGCAGTATTAAGAGGTAAACATAAACCAACTTATACACCTAATGTTGATTGCGGTGATTATGTAATCATTATCAATGCTGATAAGATCCAGATCACAGGTGATCAAGTTAACAAAAAGAATTACTACAGTCACTCTATGTATCCAGGTGGATTACGCACAAGATCTACTGGTGTTATGAGAACTCAATACACGGTTGAATGGGTTGAAAAAGCTGTTTACGGTATGCTTCCTCATACACGTTTAGGTGATGTTATGCGTACTCATTTATTTGTTTATACTGGTAGTGAACATCCACATGCAGCTCAAAAACCAGTTGAGTTGAAGATCAAAGGTTAGAAAGGTAGAGCAATATGGCAGGTAAAAAGAAAACAAATGTAACTTACGTCGGAACAGGTCGTCGTAAATCTTCAGTTGCTCGTGTCTTTATGACTACAGGAACTGGTGTAATTACTGTAAATGGTAAGAGCTTAGAAGACTATCTTCCATTAGCAACTTTGCGTATGGAAGTTATGGCACCACTTGAATTAACTGAAACTGCAAGCCAATTTGATATCAAGATCAATGTTTGCGGTGGTGGTACAACTGGGCAAGCAGGTGCTATGAGACATGGTATTTCTCGTGCTTTGTTGGAAGCTAGTGCAGACTATCGTCCAGCTTTAAAAGCAGCAGGATTCTTAACAAGAGATTCTCGTGCTAAAGAACGTAAGAAATACGGTTTAAAAGGTGCAAGAAGAGCTCCACAATTCTCAAAACGTTAATCAATTTTATCGTCAAGAGAAGATCAAGATCGCTCATTATTGGGCGGTCTTTTTCTTTTGCAAAATAAAAGCATCGTATTAGATGCTTAATATCGTTTCACAGTCGTTAATCTTTCAGGCTGCCTAAAGGGATTACAAATACGTCATCATCACGTCTATAACCGTATTGAGTACCAGTTATTACTAATTTTAAATCAGGCAAGCGCAATGGAATTTGTTTTTCTTCTTTATTGTATTTTTTGATTAATTTTTCAATTTCGCATAAATGTTTAGCCCCTTCATCAACTTCACTTTGACCCAGCTTAATTTCTATGATTGCATATCTTCCATCATCTAAATGAAGGACTGCGTCCGCTTCCAAACCATATCTATCACGATAGTAAGAAACCGTTCCGTTGTTTGCAGAAGAATAAATTTTTAAATCTCTGATACACAATGATTCAAAAAGAAATCCAAGTGTTTTATAATCTTTAGCAAAATATTCAGGGGAAACCCCTAATGCAGCAGCTGCAATAGATGGATCAATTACGTTTCTTTTTTTTGATGAACGTATTGCTGTTTTTGAGCGTATAGATGGGCACCAAGCATCTATGTCTTCAATAATCATCAGTTTTTCAAGCCCTGATATATATTCATAATAAACAGGCTTAGACATTTCACAAGTTGAAACAATGTCTCCATAAATTGTTTTGGTCTCAGCTAATGTACAAAGATTTCTTGAATATGATTTTAGCAATGTTCTAGCCCATAAAGGATTTCTTTTAATATTATCTATTTTAGAAATATCTACATTACAAGTTTGGTTAAATAAATCTTTTGCAATTTCCAGTTTTGCTTTATCAGTCTTACCTTTTAAACTCGCCGGCCATCCACCTCTACATATTGCAAATTTTATACCATCAATTGTTAAATCGGAATGACATCCAGAAAATGAATTAGGATCATCAAATAGTTTTTGAAGTGAAACTGCACCATTTGATTCTTTACTTTCATAAAGACTCATAGGATACATCTTCATTCTAGATATTCTAAGTGTTCCGGTATGAGGAGTATCAATTCTTTCTGAACTTGACCCTGTTAATATATATTGGCCAACTTCTCCTGAATCATCGACATCTTTTCTAATTGCGCCCCATATTTTTGGAGCATCTTGCCACTCATCGAATAATCGAGGTTTATCTCCTATCAACAAATCAGATGGATGTGTATTTGCGATTAGTAAATAGTTCTCTCTTTCGTCTTCGTCTTGAAATTCTATAAAACTTTTTGCCTGTTGCTTGGCTGTTGTTGTTTTTCCACAGCCTTTTGGTCCTACAATCAACGTGGCACCAAATGCTTCTAACTTTAGTTTTAATTGTTCGTCTGCTATCCTTGGTTTGTATTCTTTCATTAGTAAATCCTCTATCTAATAAAATGATAAATGATAGTTAACATATTTGTCAATTTTTAGTTAACATATTTGCTGAAAATTAGTTAATACATTTGTGGTAATACTTGCGAAAGATATTGATGAGAATTGATATGGATTATTCTAAGAAGTTTTGCCAATGCAACGAGTATGCAACAAAAAGGATTTAAAACCCTTATTTTATAAGGTTACGAAGTTCTCAAAACGTTAGTAATAATTGTTGTGAGAAGATTAGAGAAGTATTTAGACACAGTGAGTGTTTAGATACTTCTTTTTCTTTTTAAAAATGCAGAGCGTAAAGAGTATAAAAAACTTTTTACTAGCGTATGATAATAAAAAGTTTATATTTAACTTCTTACTAGCGTATGCTATAATAAAGTTGTGAGGTGATATTGAATCTATGGTGAATTATAGAATAGATGAGGATGTTAAATTAATTAGAGAAATACTTAATTTATCTCAAAAACAATTTGCTGAAAAAATAGATGTTGATGCGATTACGGTAGCAAGATGGGAAACTGG
>CALVFJ010000017.1 GCA_944326795.1 uncultured Erysipelotrichaceae bacterium | reverse complement strand
TGGATTACGCAGATGAATGCTATCGGTATTGTCTCAAAAGCAGGACGTTATGGCGGAACATATGCCCATAGCGATATCGCCATGTCTTTCGCGACTTGGATTTCTCCTGAGTTTCAGTTATATATTATGAAAGACTATAGGCGTTTAAAGACAGATGAAAACAGTCGGTTGTCTTTGAATTGGAATTTGAACAGAGAAATTTCTAAGTTGAATTACAGGATACATACAGATGCAATTAAAGAGAATCTGATTCCCCCGGAATTAACTCCCGCACAGGTGGCGTATACCTATGCTAATGAAGCAGATATGATGAATGTTGTTTTGTTTGGAAAAACCGCAAAACAGTGGAAGGACAAAAATCCAAATGTTAAAGGAAATATGAGGGATGTGGCGACATTAAATCAGTTGTTGGTACTGGCAAATTTGGAAAGTTATAATGCTGTATTGATTAGTCAAGGAAAGAATCAAAAAGAGCGGATGGAATTACTTCGGCAGTTGGCGGTACAACAGTTACGGACATTGGAGAAGATAAACTTAAATAATTTGCCGAAATTGGAAAATGAAACAATAGACTAATAATACAAGTGGAAAAGGGAGATGTACATGGAAAGAAAATATCAAGTATTCATAAGTTCTACATATGAAGACTTGAAAACGGAGAGACAAGCAGCAATAAGTTGCTTACTTGATATGAATTGTATTCCAGTAGGAATGGAACAATTTCCGGCAAGTTCATTGAGCCAATGGGAATACATTAAGAAGATGATTGATATGAGTGATTATTATCTTTTGATTGTTGCAGGAAAATATGGTTCTATTGATCCTGAGGAGAATATAAGTTATACGGAAAAAGAGTATAGGTATGCTATCCATAAAAAAATGCCTATATTAGCATTTTTGCATAAAAATATTGATTCGCTTCCTGCGATTAAAGTGGGAGCAACAGATGAAGAAAGAGAAAGAGTAAAGAATTTTCATAATACTGTTAAAGAGGCAGGAAGATTAGTTGATTTCTATTCTAACGAAGACGAATTAAAATATAAAATTGCTATGGCAATGCCTAAAATTATAAATGATGCCCCTATGCCTGGCTGGGTAAGAGCTGATCAAGCAGAAAAAGCAATTGCGACAGCAGGAGATACCGATGGAATTCGAGATTTACAAAGACAATTAGAGAAGATACAAAATACAATTTTGGAGAAGGTTGAGCAGACACAAATGAAATGGGAACCTATTTCTAAAGAAGAAATAGATGCAATGTTTAGTTCAGAAAAGAAAGAATTAAAGATACCAATTTTATCAGATGAAGCAAAATGTCTTTTAACAGAAGCGGCAAAAGACGCTGTCGGTCAAATTCTGGTAATAAACTCACTTGAAGGAGTAGATATACAAACTAATAATAAGATAATGAATACTGATAAAATAGGAAAATCTGCGGCTATATGGAAAGAAGCACTAAGCGAACTTCAGAATAATCAATTGATAATGGCCGTAGGAAATAAAAATGAAATATTTCAACTTACTAGATTGGGCTATGAAGTATCAGAAAAAATTTAGAGAGCTAGGTAGAGGTTTGTGGGAATCTGGTAATACCGCTGAGACGGTATGTTTATTGTCCAAACTTCATTCAGACCAACATATCGAGGTAGAAGTGAAAATGGACGAGCTTGATTTGACGGCTGCGGAGAGCAAAGCCACTTATGAGGAAATCAAGAAGTATGTACTGGAGCATACGGGATTAAAGGTCAGTAATTTATATATCGCACAGGTAAAGCAGAAATGCGGTATTATTGAGAGGGTAAATTATAACCTACCGAAATCAGAAAACTCCAGACAGCCGAAATGCCCGCCAGAAAAAGAAAAAGCTATAAAAGAGGCATTGGAATATTTTCGTATGATCTGACGCTATCTCGGAAATAGTTATACATTTTTGCACATTTGAGCTGCTCTCCGTTCCTACATATAATGAAAGTGAAGAAACGGAGGTGGCTTGTATGAGAGAACAGAAATTCCACATTTATCTGGATAGCCACGAAAGGACAATCCTGCTACATAGCCTTGTGGAACTGAAAAATCAGCTCCTTGTGCAAGGCAGATATGCGGACTGCGTTGACGAACTGATTTTTAAGGTTACGGGCGCACCGCTGAAAAAACTCAAAGTACAACACGATTGCGGGAGGGTATGATGGATGGCGTAGAATTTAAAGAACTGTTCAAGGCAGCTGTGGAAACACTGAGGGAAAAGACGATCACTCCGCTGTTGGAAGCAGACGCAACCTATCAGGAGGACTCTGAAAATGAGGGGAATGCGGAAATGCACTATCTCCAGTTGGATTTGACGGAGGAACAGCGGAAAGTCTGTAACCGCCTGCTTGAGTGCCGGGACAAGCAAGATATAATCCTAATGTTACAAAGATAACAACAAGTGACCCGAAAACAGGTATAGAGCATGTTATTTTTGAGAGGTGAGAAAATGAAAATTACAGGTAGTATGAACTATGTTAAATTTGATTTGGAAAATGGTTATATCATAAAAGCGGAAGGAGAAATGCTTGTAGGGAGAAAAGTTGTAGTATATACAGACACTATGAAAACATGGGAGCCACCGCATGAGAATGAGAAACTCAGTAAAGAACAAATAGAAGAAATCATTCGGGAAGTGCAGGAAAGTATGAGTGAAAATACAGTTCAGATTATATTTGAATAAAAAAATATGTTTTTGCAGAACATTTGCCGGAAACATGAAATATCAGATATGATATCGACATTTTGCCTTAGCTTTTTATAGATCCATAAGCAGAAAGTTCTCCATAAACAGAAAGTTTATCAGGAGATTAGCAGGGGCTACAGGCGTATTAAGAGAGGGGAAAATCAGAAATGGATAATTTTTTTGTAAGTGAATTTCAATACACAGAAGAATGTATTCCGGAATATCTGAAACGGTGGTGGAGAGAAAACCTGATAGTATCTTATATCTTAACAGCGTTGGTTTTCCTGTATTTTTTCTTGATGTTGATCATACGGAGAAATCTTGTTTATCTGTTTCTGGAACTTCTGCCGATCCTGCTCCTGCTGCTCATAAGAGTCAAGGTCAGCAGGGCAATTAAAATAGAAAAAGAAAGATATCAGGTAAATTACAGGAACACGGTACCTTTGATGCATATCGAAATAGGTCAGGATATTCTTTACAGAATAGAGGACAAAGAAAAACATTTATCCCTGTCAGATATTAAAAAAGTGTTGGAAACCCCTGATATGATAGTGATATGTTTGCGGGGGAATCTTATCCTGCCGGTAAAAAAGACTGGATTTATACAGGGGGATGTGGAACATTGTGTTAAGTATCTCAGGAGTCAGATAGGGAGCAGATAAAGCGGAAGGTGTGTTCATGTATATTCTTATTCCATTAATATTGTCAGCAGTGTGTTCATTTGTAAATCCTTATGTGGGATTGTTTGGTATATTCACACTGGTAGAAATAATTATTATCCTTTGTGTTGACATCAATGCAAATGTCAGGATCAAATTGAGCCATAAAGTATTTGCGGAAAATCCGTCCCGCGCGGAACGGCTGAAGAAATCAGGAAAGGTTCTTGCAGCAGCAGAATGTGTTCTCACTGCTTTTTTTACAATAATAACTGCAATAGTAGAGATCGGGGTGTGGATGCTTGCAAGCGGAAGCCTTACAGGTGATTATGCGGTTATGACACCGTTTTCTATCATTTTAGAGGAGAACCTGACACTTAGTTGTATTTTACTTGTATTTGCTATAGCATTTCAGGTAATCGCGCTTATTCTTGCTTTTGTCAGGAGAGGACAGTTGAGAAAAAGAATTTGTTGAGACGATGCTTCTGATGCCCATAAGGGTCAAAGCTGCCGAAGTTTTTCAGAATGGAACAGAGGAGTGCAAATGAGAGATCAGATAAAAGATCGAGAATATTTTAATGAATTTTTGCAAGAGGAGCAGGCGAGGATAACCAGATTCTCAGATAAGCTGGCAAACAGTGAAGTAAAACCGGAGAGGCAACTGGCAGTAAAAACAAAAATACATGATTTAAAGCTGGGAATATTAACAGCCAGATATTCCAGAGGGGACGAACTTTCGGCTTTGGAAGGTGAATATGCAGAATTATTGAAAAGCTGGGGCGAGGTATGGGAACCGGATAATTATAATAAAAACCTGAAAATGATCTCACTGGGAGTTTTGTTTGAGGGAGATATCGTATTGGCAAAAGAGACGAAAGCTATGCTGGATGCTGCAAACATTGATGATTGGCTTTTGAGTTTTCTGTTGTGCTCATGGACAGACATTGAAATGGAAAATAAAGACGTTGATCTGATCTTTCCGAAAGATTTTTCTTTGCTGCAGAAGGTGGTACTGACTCATAATAGAAGAGAATCTCTACAGGAATACTTGTCTTGTTGGTACAGGGAAGACTGCGGATGTTACGAAGCGCATAAGAGCAGCCAGAAGATATATTATGGGTATTGGAGTTTTGAAGCCGGGGCTGTGGCAAAAATATTGAATATAGACGATACAGGCATGGAACATGTGCCCTATTACCCGTACGATCTGGTCCATTATAAGTAATCAATCCTGAACGGATATGTCCGTGAACGTGCGGAAGAAACAGGCGGTTTTCTTTTCGGTTTGATGAAGAGAGATAAAATATTTCTGTGATACCGAAAGTTTATAAAAGAAGGTGATTTATGGCATGCGGTCAGGCAGATATATGTCAGGGCATACGGCAATGTTCTGTGTAAAGAAAGAAATGCACCGACAGTTTGGAGACGAAATATTGCTGGAGGAGGAAAAGCACGTCTGGGAGCATCATGGATGGTTTTTGTTGAAATTCCAGTATATACCGAAACCATATATGATTCAATTTGAAGGAGAATTTAACTGTTTTAATGTTAGGATAACGAAAGACGATGACGCTTATATTGCTTTGAAGAAACTGACTGATTACAGCAATGACCTTACTGAGAAAGATATATGTGATTCCATAGAAAAACTGAAGAATGTACTAAAAGGCGATATTGTTTTTTATAGATCCATAAACGGAAAACCCTATCAGGAGATTAATGGAGAGTACAAGTGGATCAAGAGATGAGAGGACTAGTTTCAAATGGATAACAAGTTGGTGAAAAGAAAAATACAGACTTATGAGATTATTTTATGCATTTTTGTACTTGCCGTGGTCGCGGCGGGACTGCTCATGCCGAAGACAGGCCCTCTTGTAATGATCGATGAGATCTGCGACATAGTTGCCATCTGGACTGTATGCATCTATGTGATCGTGCGGATCATACAGTCCAGAGGGCGGTTCCAGGCTTCCGTGAAAGCAGCCCGGGTCCTTGTCATAGCCGCATGTGTGGTGATCGGCGTACTGTTTACGAGGAGCACGGCTCTTGACCTTGTGTCCGGGCCGGTGACGGCGCAATTGACGGATATACAGGTCAGCAGATCCCAGGCGCATACAGGTATCTTTTCGCTCCACTACTACCTGACAGGAACGGACAGCCGGGGAGAACGTGTCCGGTTGGAGATATCGGGAGACGACTACACTAGACTGTCGGGCAGCAGCAGCGTCACGGTTGAATATTACAGACATACCAGGCGGATCGTAAGGTATCTATAGCGTGCGAGCAGTGTGTCCGGAACATCCCGGACTATCTGAGAAACTGTAGTCTGGAGAGCGGAAGGAGAAGAAGATGGATATTGTAAATGACCTTATCAGGCGCCGCGCGGCCTGCGAACAGGAGATCGCGGAGCAGGAACGGAAGATACAGGAATACGAAAGGGCGTATGAGTCGCTGCGCAGGTTTGACGGAGCTGTAGATACGGCTCAGAGTAATTTCCACAATGTAAATACAGTAAAACTGAACCGTACATCAGAGCTTTCATCCATAACTTCAAGATGCCGTACAGCACAGCTCTATCTGGAGGGCTCACATAGAACTCTGAACGGATTCGGGGCAAAGATCGTAGGGGCGGCATTTACCGGGCTGGATGTGATGATACGGCTGAAACTTGCGGGAGTACAGACTGAAGATACAGAACTGTGAGAACAGGATATCTTCACTCGAGAGATCCATAGACTCGATCAACAGCATGATCGATACTGCCAGGGAAGAACAGGAGGCGCGGCGCGGGAGGCACAGCAATGAGCAGAAAACTTGTATGTGCGGACGGGGAACTGTCCGTAGCATTGAATAAGACAGAGCGTTACATCGAGTTCCTGGATGAGTGTATCCGGGAATATAACAAGATCCTGTCTGACACGGCAGATATCGGGATCAACGACGTGTTGGTCTGCACGGAACTTGCACGGCTTTCAGGACAGGTGTCAGAGATAAAGAGAGAGCTGGATGCAGTGCTTCCGGACATTTCGGAGGCTGTCGGCAGGGAAATACAGGACATTGAGGATACGGATAACTTTACATACCCGGATATATCGTTCGGGGATATCATGAGCACTCTTGCAGGCTTTTTGTAAATTCCCGGCAGGCGGAAATGAGGTGAAATACAGTGATATCAGAGATGACGATCATAGTACAGAGGGCAATGCTGAAGATACAGACGGAGAGGATGCGGGAACTTGCATCAAAGATAAGCTCCAGGTCGTACCGTCTGGAAATTGAGCAGGGGGAAGGTGCTTTCGTAAAGGAGTTAGAAGCAATGGCCGCCGAGCTTAAAAGTGTGGGAAATGCACTTGGCGCCCTAGCGGCTGTGACGGCGGAACGCCTCGACAGCGCAGAGATAGAATTCACTGCGGCGGATGAACGTACCGCAGGATTCTACCGGGGAGGAGAATGAGAGTGGGGATAAGAAAGAAAACCTTTTGGAAGAGAACTTTTGCTGTATTCCTCGCATCAGTCTGTTTGTGGTCAGCAGCCGGATGCACAGGAGCGGGAACAGGAATGGACAGGGAGGATGAAAAGGTGAGCACAGAACTGACACAGAGGCAGAGAGAACTGTTGGAAGAGATGGGACTGCCGGCTGATTATGATAAACTTACCGATACCCAGAAGAACGCGGTCACGTCGATCGAGGCGATGCTTTCGTATCTGGAGAGTAAATATCAGGAGGAATTCTGCTACCTGTCTTATGCAGAAGCAGGGACTCTGGAGAAGGAGCACCTGGAGGCATATCCGGCGTCGGGGACACCGTCAGATGTGGTGACCGTATATCGGACATATGAGGACGGAGAATATCATTACGAAGATGATTACGGCAATATCGGAGTCAGACCTCTGTATGAGAGCAGGGTAAGAGAATTTGCCGTACAGTCTTTCCCGGAGAGCGGGATCAAAGTATTCAGCGATATCCGGAACTTAGGACAGGGTACAGACGGACAAAGTGTAACACTACCGATTATTGAAAATGATTTAAGTATTGGTTTGGACAATGGTAATCAAGTCGAGACGGTAGTGCTATTGATGAGATAAAAAGTTATAAAAATAATTATCTAATGATATTTGTGTCATGAAAACTTCTAGTTATTTTAAATTAATAACTAGAAGTTTTTATTATGTTTTATCAATATCTACCATTGACATTAGATAAGATTCGAATATAATATTCATATAGTTAGATAGAAATCAAATTAGGAGGTAGATGGATGCCTTATAATATGCTGTTGAAGAATCATGATTATTGTTTGCTGCAAGGTGCAAACTTTGTTAATAGGTTAGGTGATTCGATCGATGCGATCGCATTATCATGGCTGATATATTCACTATCGCAAAGTCCTACGATTGCGGCTGTTAATTTTGCAATCAATTATTTGCCTAATGTATTATTACAACCATTCATGGGAGCTTTGATAACTAATAAGCGTAAGAAGAACATCATGGTGCTTGCTGATCTGGCTAGAGGAATCATCGTTTGTTTTTTAGGAATGATGGTCTTGCAGGGGAAAGCTACTCCTTTTATCATCATGGGCTGTACGTTTACGATGTCTTGCTTTGAAACATTGCGCTTGCCAGCAGCTAGTTCTATCTTACCTTTATTGATCGATAAAGAAGAATATTCATTAGGCGTTTCATTTTCTACATCTTTATCTAAGATCACAGAATTAGTTGGAACCGGTGTCGCAGGTTTTATAATTGGTTTATTTGGCATGCATATGGCTATATTTTTAGATGCTCTATCCTTTATGATTAGCTCATTTTTGATATTTATGATGAAGGTTAATGAACAGATAGATGCTGATGTGAAACAGTCTAGGTTCGTAGAAAATTTTATCTTTGGCATCAAATATGCATTAGAAAATAAAGCTTTATTGTTTATTGCGATCATTGCGGCATTAGCTAACATGATCTTGGTTCCATTCAATGCATTGCAGTCAGCTTTTGTTAGCAGCTATTATCATGGCGGTGCGATGTTTCTATCAGTGATGGGAATTGCAATTTCATCGGGCAGTATAATTGGCGGTTTGATCTATCCTAAATTAAATAAACTGATCAAGATCAAACAAACTTTATTGATGATATTTCCTGCGTCAGCGTTTTATTATCTAGCATTGCTAGCTAGTGGATCGATCGCTAATTTGTATTTATTATTAGCGAGCATCGCGATCATCAATTTTATCACAGGAGTGGTCGTTGGAATTGCTAGTTGTAATGTATCGGTCGTGTTGATGCTTAAGACCAAACAAGAATATTTATCGAGGATAAGCGGTTTTTTCAATGCGATCAGTCAAATGTTTATTCCTGCATTATCTTTGTTCATTGGCTTTATCAGCAAGCATCTTGATGTATCTACAATCTTTTTGTTTAGTGCTATAATTATCTTGATCATAGCCTTTATGGCTTATAGCAGCAAGAAAATGGAGATATTAAATGATTAAGATTAAATGTTATAAAAAGCCGATATATATTTTAGAAGGATTAAATTTGCTTAGCATGCTGGTAAATGATCAAGCAATCAATAATAATCGTAATAATGTTTTAAATATGGAGCTTGCTGATAAGATTGAAGCGGATCTTGATGATATCAAGCAGAAAACTGATATTCAGCATCCTGAGCTATTTAAATATTTTAATCATACCAAAGCATCACTAGCAACCTGTTTATTAAATAGCTTTACGGATATCTTTGCGTTAGAAAAAGATGATTATCCTGAATTGTTATATGCTAAGATCGAAAGTTTTAAAACTAAAAAAATTGAAGCTATTACCATTGGACAACATTTAGATATAGATGATTCTTCTGAAAAAAATGATTCATTGAACGAATTGCTGAACCTAAGGATCGATGATGGTGATAAGATCAGATTGTTAAAGGCTATTAATGATCCTAAAGCTTATGTCGAACAGATCTTAGAACAAATTAAAGCTGTGATACCATTGATCGAAGACCTTTTTTCTAAATATCAAGCTAGTTTAGACTTAGATTATTTTGATGAAGAAAATACCGCTAGATTATTAAAAGAAGTGAATTGTGATATAACTGGTAGTATCGATATCATGCCATCTGTACTTCATTATAATAGCTTGATGCTGAACATCAACGATAAAGGATCATCAAAGATCAGTATTCATTGCGGATTAGCAATTGATGTAGATAAATTAAATGGTGTACATTTTTTCAATGATGATATGGAAGCAAGACTAGAAAATTTTATCAAAGTGATCAATGATAAATCAAAATTAAAGATCATCGAATTGTTAAAAGAAAATGAAATGTATGGTGCTCAGCTGGCTCATGCGCTTAATCTAAAGACCCCAACCATTTCATATCATATCGATGCTTTGATGAATGCTGGGATCGTTAGTGCTCGTCGAGATAATAATCGGATCCATTACACTTATAATAAAGAAAATTGCTTGCAAATCATTGAGTATCTAAAAAATAAGCTTTCTTAATGGAACCAAAACAAAATAAAAGATGATCGAAATTGATCATCTTTTTAGCATCATGATGATAAGCTTACTTTTCTTGGTCACAAATTAAGAGGAAGCAAACATAGAGGCAATCTATAATATGGATAAGAAAGGAGGATAAAGATGGAGTGGATAGATCGTTTAAATGATGCTCTTTAATATATTGAAGATCATTTATTAGATGATATCGATATGATCCAATTAGCAAGGATAACTTATTGTTCTAGCTATCACTTTCAAAGGATGTTTAACTATTTAGTAGGTATTTCATTTAGTGAATATATACGACGGCGTAAGATGTCATTAGCTGCTCAGGATCTTTTGATCAAAGATAATAAGGTCATCGATATTGCTTTAAAATATGGTTATGCTTCACCAACAGCATTTAATCGTGCTTTTAAAAGCGTGCATGGGATTGCGCCATCGATGATCAAAAATCAAGGTGTAATCATTAAATCTTATCCACCGCTAAGATTAAAACTTATCGTGAAAGGAGTAGAAGAAATGAATTATCGCATTGAAAAGAAACAAAGTTTTAGGATCGTTGGCAGATCATTTCCATTGTCAAAAGATATCGAAAAGAATTTTGTCGAAGTACCGAAGATGTGGCAGCAAGCCATGGATGATGGGGTTTTATCAAAATTAACCAAGCTGATGGATAAACAAAAGCAAGGGGTATTAGGAATATGCGTATGTAATGATGATGAAGATTGGCGCTATTACATAGCAGTTGTATCGAATGATAAGATCGATGCTTCTTTAGAAGAGTATACCGTTCCAGCGCGAACTTGGGCTATTTTTGCCAATGAAGGACCAGGAAGATCGATCCAGGATCTAGAAAAACGTATATATTCCCAATGGCTTCCGAATTCGGGATATGCCTATGATCTGGGGCCTGATATTGAATGGTATTTTAATGTAGATCCTAGTTATACAACATACGAAGCTTGGATACCGATCAAAAAGAAAGAAAAATAGTGATAAGATCAAGGCAATTTAGTTATGGAGCCTTGATCTTTTTGTGTTAAAATTTAAAAAAGATTAGAGAAGGTGTATTTATGATCAACGTATTGATATTAACTTCAAATATAACTGGGATCTTTCAATCTGAAAGCTATGAGATGCAAAAAATTATCAATGATTTTCCTACTTGTAAATTTAAGTTTATAAAAAAGGGCATGGAAACACAAGATGATATCTTATGGGCCGATGTGATCACAGGACATCCTAAGCCTGCATTATTGAAAAAAGCGGAGCACCTTAAATGGCTGCACTTACAATCAGCAGGTGTAAATGACTATGAGGATATGCAAATTTATGGTAATCCGCAAATCGTCGTAACTAGAAGCGCTGATGTTTTTAGCATTGCCATGGCAGAGCATGCCATCGGAATGATCTTAGCTTTAAATAGATTATTTCCGCATTTTATCCGTAATGAGGTTGAACATAAATGGGAACGTGTTCACGCTAGTTTGGAATTAAGCGGATCAACGGTTCTTTTGTTAGGAACTGGTAGCATTGCTGCTGAAATCGTAAAACGTTTGAAAGGCTTTGATTGTAAGATCATTGGCGTTAGACGTGATATCAATAAACATGCCGAAGGTTATGATAAGATTTATCCTGTGCAGAAATTGCATGATGCATTGCGACAGGCTGATTATATCATCAATAGCTTACCATTGACGGTAGCAACCTATCATTTTTTAGGGGAAGAAGAATTTGCCTTGATGAAAGAACAGGCAATCATCATTAATGTTGGTAGAGGCAAAACAATTGATACTCAAGCTTTGATCAAAGCCTTGAAAGATAGTAAAATTGCTGGTGCGGGATTAGATGTTTGCGATCCCGAACCATTGGAAACAAATAGTCCATTATGGGATATGAAAAATGTGATCATAACTCCCCATAGCTCGGGAGATTCGCTGAATACGGAAAAAAGAAGGATCATGTTGTTTAGAAAGCAGCTGATTAAATTCATGAATGGGGAAAAGTTAGATCACTTGATTGATTTTACAGCAGGATATTAAAAAATTAATTTTTTGAATAAAAAATAGAAACTGTTTCGTATTAATGGTGAAGTCAGATATGACTAGGAGGAAATAATATGAAAAAGTTATTAGCTTTAGCAGTTGCAGGAGTGATCATCATCGGTGCAGGAACGATTTCCGTATTTGCATACGGCAATCAATATATTGATAATGATGGTGATGGAATCTGTGATAATTGGAATAATTATCAAGGAACAAATTATGTTGATGATGATAATGATGGCATATGTGATAATGCCGGTAATTGTGACCATCATAATTGTCAGCATGCAAATTATGTTGATGCAAATAATGATGGTATCTGCGATAATTATGGCAGCAACCAACATTATGGTCATCATCAAGGAAATGGTAACGGTAACGGATATAAGATGCGTCGGTGCCATTGATATCAAGAAAGGTGGATAGGCGATGACAAAAATCAAAAGGGCTTTTAATGAAATACATGCTGATCCAGCACTAAAACATCAAACTTTTAATAGTGTCATCAATGGGTCAGCAAAAAGAAAAGATCATCGCTATTTTCACGGATATCGCCAGTTGGTCTTAGCAGCTAGCTTGATCTTTACCTTTGCATTAGGATATTGGATGTATTTTATTCCGGTATCAGCAATCAGCATTGATGTGAATCCTTCGATCGAAATTGAAATAAATCGTTTGGATCGCGTCATCGAAGTATATGCTTTTAATGAGGATGGTCAGCAGATAATCGACAATATCAATGTGAAAAATATGAATTATATTGATGCAGTTAATGCGTTGACAGATACTGATGTTTTGAATAGTTATCTGCAGGATGCAGTATTAGAGGTTACGGTTTCATGTAATAATGAAAATAAATTGAATGAGATCGTAACCAATGTCAAAACTTGCATGAATCATGAAAATGTTCATTATGGGCAAAGCACATATGATTGCGCTGATGAAGCTCATCATAATGAATTGTCATGCGGTAAATATACGAAGTATTTATTGCTTAAGCAATATGATGAAGATCTAACAACTGAAGAAGTTGCAGCTATGACAATGAAAGAAATAAATGATCTGTTGGTGCAATATGGAGAAGAGCCATCGGGAATGCAGCATGGTCATGGACATCATCGTGGTTAATAACACGCCGTAAGGTGTGTTTTTTTTAATTAGATATTTGCCTAATCCTTGATATGTGGTACTATTGTATGGTGTTTCATATAAATCTGTTAATATGGTACAGATGTTTCTAGCTCAAACCGTAAATTTGAGACTATGAATCAACAATTTTTTATATTGCAAAAATGTTGATTCTCGTATGAAACGAGAATTTTTTGTTATGGGGGATAATGATGAAAGAAGAAAATAAAAAAGGTTCAATTTATGAATTAGATGGTTTTGTTCCATTAAAAAAGGCTCTTCCTTTAGGAATTCAGCATATCTTGGCAATGTTTCTAGGTAATATTTCACCATTGTTGATCGTTTGTGGAATGATTGGAATGGATGGAGCATTAAAGACCATCTTGATCCAAAATGCGATGTTTGTTGCGGGAATTGCGACTTTGATCCAATTATATCCTTTTTGGAAAATAGGCAGTGGGTTGCCAATCGTCATGGGGACAAGTTCTGGCTTTATTGGTACGGCTAAAGCAATTGGTTCATTATTTGGTTATGGTGCCTTGATGGGTGCTAGCTTGATAGGTGGTATCTTTGAAATGGTGTTAGGTTATTTTATCAAACCTTTACGAAGATTATTTCCGCCAGTCGTTACGAGCTTGGTGATCATATCGATTGGTTTATCATTGCTGCCTGTAGGCATTAATTATTTTGGTGGTGGTTCAGGTGCAGCTGATTTTGGTTCGATAAATCATTTGATGATCGGAACATTTGTGATCATAGTTATATTAATTGCTAAACAATTTAAAGGATTTATTAATAATGCTTCGATCTTGATCGGTATCGTTGCAGGATATATCTTAGCTATAGCGTTAAATATGGTTGATTTTACGCAACTTAAGGAAGCATCATGGTTTGCGTTGCCTGTTTTCATGCCTGTAGCCTTTGAATTTAATATACAGGCCATCATTGCTATGGGGATCATGTTCATAGCTACGACAGTTGAAACCATCGGCGATGTCAGCGGTGTAGCCAACGGCGGCTTAGATCGTGAAGCAACAGATGCCGAATTACAAGGTGGGGTCATGGCTGATGGCTTAGGTAGTGTTTTAGGATGTATTTTTGGTGTTTTGCCAAATACTAGTTTTTCGCAGAATGTAGGTTTAGTAGCGGTTACTAAAGTTGTAAATCGCTTTGTTATTTGTACAGGAGCTATATTTTTGATCATGTGTGGTTTTTGTCCTAAGCTTAGTGCTTTATTTTCCATTATGCCACAATCAGTGTTAGGTGGAGCAGCCGTGATCATGTTTTCTATGATCTTAGTTAGTGGTATACAATCTTTGACACGTAAGCCTTTGACCGAACGTGATGGTTTGATCGTTGCTTTGGCTATTGGCTTAGGAGTTGGCATCGGTAATGTCCCAAGCGTCTTAGCACAGCTACCTGCTTGGGTTGGTAATATCTTTGCACAAAATGGTATTATCATGACCTTTGTGATCGCGACCATCATGAATTTGATCTTGCCTAATAAACAACAATGAAGATCTTTATTACTGGAGCAAAAGGTAGCGGCAAATCAACATTGGTTAATTTTTTGATCAAAGAATTTAATTTAAAAACAACAGGATTCAAGACCTTGCCGTTATGTGAAAAAGGAAAACGTATAGGTTTTTACTTTCATTCAATGATAGCCATCGCTGACAATGATCAGCGTTTTTCACGACAATTATCAACAATTAATGAAACGATACCAGGAGTGTTTAATGATCTTGGAGTTCGTTGTTTGTTAGCTAGTCAAGGCAAAGATTATATCATCATGGATGAAATTGGTTATCTAGAACATGATGAGAAAGACTATTTGCAGCTTTTAGAGCAAACTATCGATCTTAATCCAAATATTATTGGCGTTTTAAGAAAATGCACGATAGAATATATTCAGAAGATCAAAGAAAAAAAAGATATCCTGTTGATAGATATTGATGAACTGTCATTTGAACAAGCTAAAAGAATATTATTAATAAAAATGAAAGATGAGGCAATTTATGAAAAAAACACTTAAAAAAATAATGATGCTAATGCTATGCATGAGCTTATGTGCTTGTAGCAATCCTGCCAAACACGAAGATGCAGTAACTTCGTCACCAACTAGTTTTGCTGAAGAAAAGACAAGTTTTAGTATAACTGATCAAACAGGGAGAGTCGTGGAGTTTGATGATGTTGCACAAACAGCAGCTAGCGGATATTATATCGTAACTACAACCTTGATTGGTCTAGGTTGTGCAGATAATTTGGTCGGGGTTGAGATGAAAGCGGATAGCCGCAAGATCTATAGCGCTGCGGCACCGCAAATCATTGAATTACCTTCGCTTGGCAATAAGAAAAATTTTAATTTGGAAGAATGTGTTGCAGCCGATCCGGATGTTGTTTTCTTACCGGTTAGTTTACAAGACTATGTTGCTCAATTAGAAGAGATGGATATGAAAGTTATTTTGCTTAATCCAGAAACTTCACAATCATTTGACGAAGCAGTTGATATTATTGCGAAGATCATGGGCAAAGAAGATATTGCGGAGCAATATTTTGCTTATCGTGACGAATTAATAGGTAAATACATCAAGGAAGTTGAACAGAAGAAACGTGTGTACTTTGCTGGTGGGGATGTATTAGAAGCTGTTGGTGGCGCTATGTTTCAAAATGAATTGATAAAACAGGCGCAAGGAGAATATGTTTTTCAGGATTCATTAGCTAATGTAAATAGTTGGCAAACGATAAATATCGAAGAGATCATCGCTGCTGATCCAGAATATATTTTTATCGAACAAGATGGGATCAGTGTCGAAGATATCTTGAATGATCCATCATTAAGTGAAATAACCGCGGTAAAGGATGGTCATGTATATGTATTTCCTAGTGAATATGAAACCTGGGATACGCCAAATCTTTCATCTTGCTTAGGAATATTATGGATGTATGCAACCTTATATCCAGAGCGTTTGTCTTTAACGGATGTGGCTACTGAAGCTAATGCTTTTTATCAGCAATTTTATGGCTTTGATGCCCAGATAGTAATTGAATGATGAAAAAAGAACTGATTTGCCTAGGGGGAACATTATTAATAACAATGATCATTTCATTGTTATACGGACGATATGGCGCTGGAGCTTTGGAGGCTGCTAGCGCTTTTGTCCATGGTACAGCAACGACCTTAGGCAAGATCATGTGGCAAATTCGTTTACCGAGGATCTTATTTGTAATCATAGCAGGCGGGATACTAGCAATTAGCGGTCAGATCTTTCAAACCATTTTTAAGAATCCGTTAGCTAGCGGCGATGTACTAGGCGCTACTAGTGGCTGCGCTTTAGGAGCAGCAATTGCGATCGTTTCATTTAACGTTGTTTATATGCGATGGATAATGGCTTTTGTTTTTGGTTTGATGGCGATCTGCTGTTGTTTGTTGCTGGCAACTAAGGTCAAAGGAAGTCGTATCCTTAATCTTGTCATCAGCGGTATGATCATGCAAGCCATCTGCAGTGCTTTTTTGATGATCATCAAGCTTACGGCAGATCCTTATCAACAGTTAGGAACGATAGAGTTTTGGTTAATGGGTGGATTTTCGGATATAACTTGGCAAAAATTAATGATGATCATACCTTTGGCTACAATTTTGATATTTATTTTATATAAATTACGTTGGCAGATCCAGCTATTAGCTTTTGGCCAAGAAGCAAATAGCTTTGGAGTAGATACGCAAGTCATCATGATTGTGGTCATTATCATGAATGCGATGCTGTTGAGCAGCATCATAGCTATATGCGGGATCGTAAGCTGGGTAGGGCTTTTGGTTCCCCATATAATACGTTTAACTTTTAAAGTGGATTTTTGTCATAGTTTTATTTTAAATTTGTTAGGCGGAGGAATTTTTTTGCTGATGTGTGACACCATATCAAGAAACTTATTTGCATTTGAAGTGCCAATCAGTATCATTACCAGCATATTTGGCGCTGTCTTTTTGATCATATTATTTGTAAAAGGGATGATCGATATATGATTGAAATATCTAATATAAGCACAAAGATCCATGATAAAATGATCATTGAAGATATATCTTTTGAAATTGAAGATGGACAGATGATCATGCTTTTAGGAGAAAATGGTTGTGGGAAAACTACGCTTATCAAAAGTTTATTAGGTCATCTATTGCTTGCGGAGGGAATGATATGTGCTGATGGCAAGGATATTGATCAAATGACATGGCGGCAAAAAGCAGAAATTTTTGCATATTTGCCGCAAATCAAAAATATAGTAGATGATATCAAGTGCTGGGAAGTTGTCATAAGTGGACGCAATCGTTTTATGAAATTTTTTCAATTGCCTACTATTGAAGATAAAGCTAAAGCTATTAGGATCATGAAAAAATTTAAGATCGAGGCTTTGGCGGAAAAAAAGATCAGCGAGATAAGCGGCGGGCAATTACAGATCGTCTATCTTTGCCGCTGCTTTATTCAAGAAGCACGATGCGTATTGATGGATGAGCCATGTACATACTTAGATTTTTATAAACAACATTTGTTTTTACAGCAAGCACAAATTATGGTTAAAGAAGGATATAGCATATTAATGAGCATCCATGATCCACATCTTGCGTTAAAATATGGCGATAAGATCATCTTCATGCATCAAGGTAAGATCATGGCTAAGCTTGATAAAAATACAGGAAATATGAAAGAAGAACTAAAAGGATTATATCAACAGATATATCCGGAACAAATTATTGACATAGGAGGTTAAGATGCTTAGGATCCAACAATATCAAAAAGTCAAAAGTTTAGCAGAAGCTTATGAACTTTTACAAAAAAATAAAAATAATCAGATCATCGCTGGTATGCTTTGGCTTAAAATGGAAGATAGGACGATACCAGTAGGTATCGATCTTTCTGATCTGGATTTAGATAAGATAATTGAAGATGAAAAAAGCTTTGTGATCGGTGCCAATGTTACCTTGCGCCAGCTTGAGGTTCATCAAAAGCTAAATTTATGGACACATGATGTCATGAAAGATGCTATCAAAGATATAGTAGGGGTGCAATTTCGTAATCTAGCAACGATAGGCGGAAGCGTTTTTTCGCGCTTTGGTTTTTCAGATATTCTTTGTGCCTTGATGTGCTTAAAGTGTGAGATTGTTTTATATCATGGCGGAAAGATGGATATTGTTGATTTTGTAAACAGTGATTTTCAAAGAGATATCATCACTCATATCATAATATATAAAGATCATGATAAACGTTGCTTTATTTGCCATCGTAATAGTGCTACGGATATTTCAGCCCTAAATCTTAGCGTTTGGCAAAGGGGTGATGAATATTTGATCACTGTTGGGGCAAGACCGCAAAAAGCAAAGCAATATAGCATTACAGGAAATAATAATGAAGAAATAGCTAATAAGCTTAAAGCTCAAGTCGAATGCAGCGGGAATATGCGTGCTAGCAAAGAATATCGTGAAGCTTTGAGCTATGGCTTATGTCTTAAGGCCTTAAATAAGATTGGAGAACAATAATGAAGATCAATATAAGAGTAAATGGAAAGATGATTAGCGACGATGTTGCTTGTGATATGCTATTGCTTGATTTTTTACGCTATCATGGGTTTTACAGTGTAAAAAGAGGATGTGAGACCAGCAATTGTGGCTTATGTACGGTATGGTTAGATAACAAACCAATCTTATCTTGCTCAATGCTATGTGCAAAATGTGATGGTCATGAGATAACGACATTAGAAGGTTTGAAAAAAGACGCTGAAGCATTTGCTTATTTCATGGCTAATGAAGGAGCTGAGCAATGTGGTTTTTGTTCGCCAGGTTTGATCATGAACGTGTTGGCGATGGAAAAAGAATTGCAACATCCGACGGAAGAGATGATCAAAAATTATTTAGCTGGCAATCTTTGTCGCTGTACTGGCTATATGGGACAATTAAGAGCTATTACTAAATATCTAAACCGTCATCAAGGAGGCAAAAATGAAGCAGATCAATAAACCTACGGTAAAAAAAGATGCTTATGCATTATTGAGCGGACAGCCGGTCTTTACTGAAGATCTAGCGCTGAAAGATTGTTTGGTTATAAAAATACTAAGATCACCTCATGCTTATGCAAAAATCTTAAATATCGATACGACGATTGCTATGAGGATACCCGGTGTTGAAGCCATTTTTACTTATAAAGATGTTCCATCTTCACGCTTTACGCTTGCCGGGCAAACATATCCAGAACCTTCGCCTTATGATCGAAAGATCTTAGATCAGATCGTGCGCTATGTAGGTGATGAAGTTGCCTTGGTAGTTGCATGCAATGAAGAAACCGCCTTAAAAGCCATGAAGTTGATCAAGGTGGAATATGAAGTTTATGAACCGCTTTTAGATTTTAGAAAAGCAATTGATAATAAAATTATTGTTCATAACGAAGATGATTATAAATTATTATGTGAGATTGGTAATGAGCGCTTGCGCAACATTTGCTCACATGATGTAACAATTTATAATGATGTTGATGAGATAATGCGCACATGCGATATAGTATTGACAAGAACTTATCATACCAAAGCTAATGCGCAAGCAATGATGGAAACGATGCGCTCATTCGCTTATATCGATACTTATGGGCGTTTGAGTTGCGTTAGTTCTACCCAGGTTCCTTTTCATATACGACGGATCTTAAGCAATGCATTAGAGATCCCCAAAAGCAAGATCAGGGTCATAAAACCTAGGATAGGTGGCGGCTTTGGGGCAAAACAAACTGGTTGTTGTGAAATATTTGCAGCCTTTGTTACATGGAAATTAAAAAAACCTAGTAAGATCATTTATTCTAGAGAAGAAACTTTTACGGCTAGCAATTCGCGTCATGAGATGCAGATGCAAGTGACGATCGGGGCAAGCAAAGATGGTATCATCCAGGCTATTGATCTTTATACTTTATCTAATACTGGTGCATATGGTGAGCATGGTTCGACAACTGTAGGCTTGTCTGGACATAAGTCATTGCCTTTATATAATCATATCAAAGCAGCACGTTTTAGTTGTGATGTCGTTTATACCAATACGATGACGGCTGGAGCGTATCGCGGATACGGAGCAACGCAAGGACAGTTTGCCGTTGAATCGATCGTCAATGAACTAGCCGATGAATTAGGTATCGATCCTTGTGAGCTAAGGTTTAAGAACATGGTAAAAGAAAATGAAACGATGCCAATGTATTATAATGAATTTTTAAATAGCTGTGCCTTGGATCGTTGTCTTGCTAAAGCAATGGAAATGATCGATTATAAAAATAAGCCTTTGCGTGTAGATCTTGGTGATAAGGTCAGAGGTTTAGGTGTTGCAATTTCTATGCAAGGATCAGGTATAGCCAATGTTGATATTGCTGCAGTTGAGATCAAACTGCAGGATGATGGTTTTTATACCTTAGCGATAGGCGCTACCGATATGGGAACAGGTTGTGATACGGTCTTGGCGCAAATGGCGGCTGAATGTTTAGAATGTGATGTCGATCAGATTGTTACCCAAGGTGTCGATACGGATTTTTCACCTTATGATACAGGATCTTATGCTAGCGCTACCACTTATGTAACAGGCATGTCAGTGGTAAAAGCTTGTAATTTGTTAAAACATCAAATTATCGATGAGGCTAGTGTTTTGCTAAATGTTGAGCCAGAGCATATCAGCTTTGATGGCAAGATGATCATTGCTATTGAAGATGATAAAGCAATCAGCCTGCAGGAATTTGCAAATCGTTGCTTTGCTGGAGGAAAAGGTAAGGTCTTGATTGCTAGTGCTTCACATGTATCGCCAACGTCACCGCCACCATTTATGGCAGGAATAGCAGAAGTTGATGTTGATAAGCTTACTGGTAAAATTAGCGTCAATGATTATGTTGCCGTGGTTGATTGTGGTACGGTCATCAACACAAATCTCGCACGTATCCAAACCGAAGGTGGAATAGCTCAGGGCATTGGCATGGCTCTGTTTGAAGATATAAGCTACACTCCAAAAGGCATGATGCGTAATAATTCTTTCATGCAATATAAGATTCCTACCCGTTTAGATGTTGGTAGCATTAGGGTAGCTTTTGAAAGCAGCTATGAGGATAATGGTCCGTTTGGCGCAAAATCAATTGGAGAGGTCGTTATCAATACGCCATCGCCAGCGATCGCTAGTGCAGTTGCTCATGCAACAGGAACATATATAAGAACTTTGCCGATAACGCCACAAAAGGTCTTACTACAAAAAGATGAAGATTGATCTAGTAATATTAGCATCTGGTTTTAGTCGACGCTTTGCTACTAATAAATTATTATACGTATGGAAAGGAAAGCCCTTGATTGAACATACATTGATAAAGATCGATAAACAAGCGTTTGACAAGGTGTTGGTGGTGACTCAATATCCAGAAATCATTGAACTAGCTAAACGATATGGTTTTGAGACGATATTTAATCATCAAGCTGCTTTAGGCTTATCTTCATCTATCAAGCTTGCTGTCGATCATTTAGCTGATAGCAAGCAGATCATGTTTTTGGTAGGAGATATGCCTTATCTTAAAGCAGAAAGCATAATAAAAATGGTTAACATGGCCGATGGAAAACATATCATTTGTGCTTATGATGGAAATATCAAAAACCCAATGATTTTTCCTGATCGTTATTTTAAAGATATAATGATGCTTGAAGGCGATCAAGGAGCAAAAAGGATTGCTTTGCGTAATGAGGATTGCATCATTAAATGTTCCATTGCGTTTGTTGAACTGAAGGATATTGATTGTCAAGATGATGTGGCTTGATCATAAGCCACATCTATTATTTTTATTTATTAGTTTATTTGATATAATACATAAACAGAAAGGAAACAAATGATGAATTTTTTAGAAAAAAGAATTTTAAAAGATGGCGTTGTTGCCAAAGGCAATGTATTAAAAGTTGATAGTTTTTTGAATCATCAAATGGACGTAGAATTATTGGAAGATATTGCAAAAGAATTTAAAGAAAGATTCAAGACCCAAAAAGTTGATAAGATCCTAACAATCGAATCATCAGGTATCGGTATTGCTTGCATGTGTGCCAAAGAATTTGGGGTACCGATGTTATTTGCCAAAAAAAGCAAGAGCATCAATATCGAAGGTGATGTATTAAGCGTAGAAGTAGAATCATTCACACATAAGACCGTAAATCAAGTCATAGTGTCAAAAAAATTTATCAGACCGCAAGAAAATATTTTGATCATCGATGATTTTTTAGCTAATGGATGTGCGTTACAAGGACTTATTTCCATCGTTCAACAAGCAGATGCAAAAGTAGCTGGCATCGGGATCGTGATAGAAAAAGGATTTCAAAATGGCGGTAAGATAATTCGAAATCTTGGATATCAATTGGAATCATTAGCTATCATTGAGTCAATGGATGATCAAACAGGAGAAATCTTTTTTCATAAAGATTAATAATAAATGTTATGGTTTTTAGTAGTTTAGTGTTTTTGTTTGCTTATTTTCCGCTGACTTTATGTATAATGAAGCTTGTACCAAGCAAATATCGTAATTTGGCATTATTGATCGTTAGTTTGTTTTTTTATGGTTGGTCGGAGCCAAAATATATTATTTTGATGATTTTTAGCTGTGTTATCAACTACTATTTTGGTCATATCTTGGCAAATGATCAGGCAAAAGCTAAAAAAATATTAATTATGGTCGTGATATTTAATTTAGGTATATTGGGCTTTTTCAAATATTATGATTTTTTTGTGGGAATAATTAATAGTTTTGGATATGAAATATTAAAACCTTTAAATTTACCTTTACCTGTTGGAATTTCTTTTTATACCTTCCAAGCGATGTCTTATCCAATCGATATATATCGTAAACAAGCGGATGAGCAAAAAAGCATGGTTAATTTTATTTGCTATGTAACGTGTTTTCCGCAATTAATTGCTGGGCCAATCGTTAGATATAAGGATATTGCTAAGCAATTGGAATATCGTCTGGAAAGTGCTGATCAATTTTATGAAGGAATAAAACGCTTCGTAACTGGTTTAGCTAAAAAGGTCCTATTAGCTAATAATGCTGGAATACTATGGGAAGCCATCAATTCAACGAGCAAAGATCAAATGTCCATGGCTTTGGCATGGTTAGGTATCATTGCCTATGCCTTTCAGATTTATTTTGATTTTAGCGGTTATAGCGATATGGCAATTGGTTTGGGCAAGATGTTTGGCTTTGATTTCTTAGAAAACTTTAATTATCCATACATTGCTAGCAGCATTACCGATTTTTGGCGACGTTGGCATATATCACTTAGCACATGGTTTAGGGATTATGTGTATATACCTTTAGGCGGGAGCAGAAGCGGCCTGTTCAAAACATGTCGCAATTTATTGATCGTTTGGATGCTTACTGGATTTTGGCATGGAGCTAGTTGGAACTTTATTCTTTGGGGCTTATTTTATGGAATGATCTTGATTTTTGAAAAGATCATTGGCTTGAAGTTATTAGCAAAATTACCTAGTTTTTTTCGTCATTGCTATGCTTTGATACTGATATTGATTGGTTGGGTATTATTTGCCTTTACTGATATTTCTAGCATTGTTGATTATCTTCGGATGATGTTTGAGCAGCCGGTACTGATCAATGATCTATTTTTGTATTATTTGCGAAATAATATCTTTTTATTGGTGGTTTGTATGCTAGCTAGCACACCTATCATTTATACTTCATTTAACCCGCTACGCCATAATCGAAATTTGGAAGTATTGGTTCCAGTTTGGGTCATGGTCATGATGTTTTTGTGCGTGGCATTTATTTGTGATGCTACTTATAATCCATTTTTATATTTTAGGTTTTAGTTTATGAAAAGAAAGATTCAATATATTACTATTAGCTTATTTTTAATTTTTATATTTAGTTTTGCCATTCTTAATGTATTTAATAAAGATAAAGAATTTTCTGAAAATGAAAACCGCTATTTGGCTACGATGCCACAGATAAATCTAAAAAATGTATTTGATGATGACTTTGATGAAGAGTTTGATACATATTTTAATGATCAGTTTGTTTTTCGGGATCAATGGATCATGCTAAAGTCATTTTATCAACAGCTTACTTTAAATATTGCCAATAATGGAGTATATTATGCTAAAGATCAAAATTTGATTAGTCAAGGATTGTCATATAATAGTGCGTTGTTAAGCAAAAATATTGGTTATGTGAATAATTTTGCTAAAAAACATGAAAATGTTAATTTTATGCTGATCCCAACTGCTGCTGCTATTAATGACGAATTATTACCAACATTTAGTTATAACTATGATCAGTTAGCAATCATCGATCATGCTTATAATAATGTTGAAGCTAATAATATAAAATTGGTTGAGAGCTTAGCAAAACAAAGCGGTCAATATTTTAAAACTGATCATCATTGGAATGAAAAAGGTGCGCTGGTTGGCTATGAAGCTATTTGTCAGCAGGTTTTAAATAAGGATCCTAATAAATTTATCTTTGAACTGGTTGCAGAGAATTTTAAAGGCACTTTATGTTCAAAAGCAGGCACTTTTTGGTATGAAGGTGATGATATATACCGAATCGATCCTCTAGATAAAATTGAAGTGAAAATGCAGATCGAACTAGATGGGGAGGAATATGATTCTATCTATATGGATGAAGCATTAAAAGCTAAAGATAAGTATACTTATTACGAGGACGGTAACCATGCGTATGTTAAGATTTCTACATCTGTTGAAAATGGGAAAAAAGCTTTTATCATCAAAGATTCATATGCCCATATCTTGATCCCGTATTTGATCAGTGAATATGAAGAAATTGAGATGGTAGATCTGCGCTATTTCCGTCAAGATCTAAATGAATATATCGAAGATAATGATGATGTTTATATCATCTATAGTGTTGATAGTTTTGTAAGTGACAGCAATTTAGTATTTTTAAATTAAAGGATGAAGATATGGATAAAATTAAGATCGTAAAAATGGGTATCAATGGCGAAGGCATCGGATATCTTAATGATAAGATCGTTTTTATAGATGGTACTTTGCTTGATGAAGAAGTTGAGATAAAAAACATAGAAGATCATGGAACATACTATAAGGCACAACTGGCACGGGTCATTGTTCCTAGTATTTATCGCTGTGATCCAGTGTGCCGAATATATGATCGTTGTAAAGCGTGTGCTTTGATGAACTATCGCTATAGTAAACAATTATCCTATAAGCAGCAGATGGTAAAAGAAGCTATGATTAAGTATGCGCAATTAGATCCATCATTGGTCAAATCAACGGTTCCAACTAAAAAATTGTATTATCGCAATCAGTTAAAGCTACCACTGAAAACGATCAATCAAAAGCTGTGCAGCGGCATGTATAAAGCTAATTCCAATCATTTGGTATATCTAAATCATTGTGTGGTTCACGAAAAAGGCTTAGAGGAAATTCGCAAATATGTCATAGATGTATTAAATCGTTATCAATGTCGAGATTATAATCCATCAATTGGCAAAGGATACCGTTATTTGGTGATCCGTGGCTTTGATGATCATTATCAAGTTACATTGGTGACCGGTAAGCAACAGATCGATCCGCAAATCGTGGAAATGTTGAAAAAAAATCCTAAGATCATCAGTATCTATCAAAATGTCAATACAGCTAAAAATAATTTAGAAATCATGAGCAGTAATTTTAAACATTTAGCTAAGCAAAGATTTCTGGAATTTAAAATAGATGATATCGAATTGCGCCTGCTACCAAATTCATTTTTTCAATTAAATTTAGAGCAAGCTAAAAATATTTATCATGAAGTATTGAATATGCTGGGCAATGATTGTGATTTGATGGTAGAAGCTTATTGTGGTATCGGAGCCATGAGCTTGATGGCATCAGCGCAATGCAAAAGGATCATTGCGATTGAAAACGTAGAAAATGCGATCAAAAACGCAAGAGATAATGCCCAAAAAAATGGTATCAAGAATATTAAATTCGTTGTTAATGATGCAGGTGATGAATTGAAAAAAATTACTGAACCTATAGATGTATTATTGGTTGATCCACCTCGAACGGGTTTAGATGAAACAATGATCAAAGCAATAAAAGAGAAGCTGCCAAACAAAATAATTTATGTATCATGTAATCCGAGTACTTTGGGCAAAAATCTAATGATGCTAAAAACTAATTATGATGTTAAGAAGATCTTGACCTATGATATGTTTGCACAGACCCCACATGTTGAAACAATAAGTTTATTGATCAAAAAATAAAAGGAGCGATAGAGATGGAAGAAAAGTTTGATTTTCATATGCATTCGATTTATAGTCAAGATGGTGAATTGAAAATTGTAGATCTTATAGCTATGGCTAAAGAAAAGGATATAAGATATCTAGCATTAACTGATCATAATGAAAATAAAGGTATCGACCAAATGATAAAGCTTGGAAAGCATAATGGAATAATTGTTATTCCTGCTATTGAATTTGATACCTGTTTGCTTGATCATGATGTTCATCTTTTAGGATATGGAATTGATCATCATGATTTATCATTAGCTCATTTGGCTGATAAGATCAATGGATTAATGAATGATGCTTTAAAAGATAGAGTATTAAAATTAGAAAATAAATATGGAATTAAGATAAATTTAGAAAAATGTATCGAAGAAGCGCATGGACATAATCCTTTTTTTAATATCGTTGATGCTTTGTTAAATGATAAAAAAGCTAAAGATATCGCGGAATTGCAACCTTATCGCAAAGGAGGTAGCAGAAGCGATATGCCGGCAGTTAACTTTTTTTGGGATAAGTGTGCGTATGGTAGCGATTTGTTTGTGAAGGTAAAATATCCAGATTTTGCACGAACCGTTACCTGGATACACGATCTAGGCGGAATTGCGATCTTGGCTCATCCATTTAAGACTTTTTATCATCATGATGAACTGTTGACTGCAGCAGTAAATGCTGGTATTGATGGAATAGAGTGTTTTAGTAACTATCATGATCAGCAGCAAAATATGTATTATCTTGATTATTGTCTAAAAAATAAGTTGTTGATCAGTGCTGGTAGTGATTTTCATGGTAAAAATAAACCGCAGATCGTGATGGGAGAATTTGGCTTGACCATTCCTAGCAAAGAAATATTAGAACCATTTTTGAGGGCAGTAAATGTTAAAGATTAATGATATCGTAGAAATAACCACGGACAGCCAAGGAAAATGTCAATACGATGGTAAACAATTATATATTTTGAACGCTTTGCCAAAAGAAAGATTAAAGATAAAGATTACCAAGATTTCTTCTAGATTTATCGAAGCTAAAATTGTAAAGATAATTAAGCCAAGTGAACATCGAAGCAAAGCTAAATGCCCAATTTATGATGATTGTGGAGGCTGTGCTTTATTACATATGAAGTATGAAGATCAATTAGCTCATAAAAAAAAGGAATTGGCCAAAATTACTTCATTACAGCTACATGATGTGGTACCTAGTCCTAAAGAGTATCATTATCGTAATAAGATCATATTGGGGTTTAAGCAACTAGGTCAAAGCGTTATTGCTGGATTATATGAGGAAGATACTCACCGCATCGTCAGTTATGATAAATGTTTGCTTCATGATGAAGTTAGTGATGACATCGTTAAAACCATCTGTCAGTTGATCATGAAATATAAACTTAGCATCTATGATGAAGATAAACGTATTGGTTTGTTTCGTCATGTTATGATAAGAAAAGGCTATTATACTCAGCAATATATGGTTGTTTTGGTCGTTAGTTCATCAATTTTTCCTTCAAGGAATAATTTTATCAAAGATCTAAGACAAAAACATCCACAGATAACAACGATAGTTCAAAATATAAATAAACGTGCTACTAGTGTCGTATTACAAGATGAACAAAAAATTTTATATGGCAAAGGATATATTGAAGACCAAATTTTGGGTAAAACTTTTAAAATAAGTCCGCGTTCTTTTTTTCAAATCAATGTATTACAAGCTGAAAATTTATATGCCAAAGCAATATCTTTATTAAAACTAAAAAAGGATGAAGTTGTTTTAGATGCTTATTGTGGAACGGGAACCATTGGAATATGTGCTTCTTCGTATGCTAAAGAAGTAATTGGGGTAGAGCAAAATAAACAGGCTGTACGCGATGCAATCGATAATGCCAAGATAAACAAAATAAAAAATATTTCTTTTTATTGCGCAGATGCAACAGAATTTATGCAAATGTGTGCAAAGCAGCAGGTCTTGATCGATGCTGTCATCATGGATCCAGCTAGGGAAGGCAGCACTTATAAATTTATCAAAGCCATCGATGATCTTAAGATAAAGAAGGTCGTGTATATATCATGCAATCCTGAAACCCAAATACGAGATCTTAAATGGTTCAAGCAACGGGGTTATGAGTTTAAAGAAATGTTTTTATTTGACATGTTTAGTCATAGCAAGCATCTGGAATCGATTGTTTTTTTACATAAAAAGGAATATAGATATGGCTGCAATTTATCTAAAAAATGATTTATTATTTATAACTAGCAATAAGGATCAAACTTTGGAAGATCTATTAACAGGTTTCGCTCTTGGTAAGATCATGATAAAGCATTTAATAAATGATCGTATTAAGATCAACGGTAAGCTCGTAAAGAATAAAATGTATTTGGTACGCTATGGGGATATTATTAGTATTGACGTTGCATATGATGTTGATTATTTGCCAAGTGGCAAGTTGTGTCAGATCGTATATGAAGATGAGCTAGTTTTGATCGTAAAAAAAAGAGCTGGGCAGATTATTCACGATGATCAAAGTGATGATGCCTTAGACAACGATGTCGCAACATATTTTACATCAAAAGGTTATCGTCGTCATATTCGTCATATTCATCGCCTGGATAAAGAAACACAAGGCTTGGTTTTTTTTAGTAAATTAGATTTTTTTGGACCGTATTATAATCAACAATTAGCCGAAAAAAAGATCAAACGAGAATATTTAGCTATCGTTAAAGGACATTTTCATGATTGTATCGTTGATAAAAAAATAGGCAAAGATCGCCATGTAAATAATAAGTATCGTCTTAGTAAAAGTGGTAAAACAGCAAAGACGAAGTTTACCTTATGGAAATATCATAATGGTTATAGTTTGGTTCATTGTGAATTGTTTACTGGACGTACTCATCAAATAAGGGTGCATTTACATTCATTAGGCTTTCCTATCGTTAATGATGCTATTTATGGTAAAGCGGATGCAAATTTTCAAAATATGGGATTATATGCCTATAAGCTAACTTTTTTTGATATATTAAAAAACATCATGGTTGATGTAACCGATGATGCTTATGATGATCTAAATTATTTTAAAATGTTTTAAGGCTTTAAATACGCCATCTTCGATACAAGGATCGCTTATATATTTAGCACAAGCTCGTACTTGTGGCTTAACATCAGCAAACGTTACAGATAACTTAGCTTTTTTTAGCATTTCCATGTCGTTTTCCGCGTCACCAAAGCTCATGCAATTTTCCCAAGTAAGATTGGAAAATTTTAAATACTGTTCAATGCCAAAAGCTTTTGTTATATGTTTATCAAATACATCGCAGCCGTTTTTGGTGCTTTGGGCAATTACCAAATTAGGAAGCATTGGTTGCCAGCTATAAATTAGTTCAAGATCACCGATAAGGAATATTCCTAAGGGCAGATCATTATTTAGATGGTATTGACGTTTCTGGCAATCATCAATAATCTGGTTCTGGAGCTGAGGATCTTGAACATAGCCATTAACAAATTTTTGGTGGTTGTGATAGGTTACGATATTATTTTTAAATTTAAGCCCTAATCCAACATCGTATCTTTCGCATAAAGCTTGAATGGCTTGCAGATCATTAAGCTTCATTGGGTAATAATCTACGATATCACCATTGCTTTTATTTAAACAAGCACCGTTTATTGTAACGATATAATCATTATCTAAATGGGTCAAAACTTTTTTTGGCAGGAATTTGAAATGCCTGCCAGTTGCAATTAGGAGCTTGATATTTTGGCTTTTTAGCTTTTTAAATGCTACTTGAAGATTTTTTGAGATATCATCATGTCCTGATGGTAAAATTGTGTTATCAATATCACAAATTATTAATTTTATATCTTCCATTTTCTTCTCCTTATTATATAATATTAGTATGCGCCTATAGCGTAACTGGATAACGCATCTGATTCCGATTCAGAAGAGTGCAGGTTCAAGTCCTGTTAGGCGCACCATTTAAAAATATTTTAGCATATATGGTTAAAATATTGAAAAATATTTAAAAAATATGCAGTATACGATATAATATTATTAATAATATAAATAGAGGAATATCATTTATGTTACGAATATTGTTTTATGGATTTGAATATACCGAATATTTATCAATGTGTCGATTGTTCAATGCTTTGGGGATTAGCGTCGCATGTATCAAAAATCCTAATAGCAAAGTAAAAACCGTATTACGTTTAGGGGATCGAAAATATAAGCAGATTGGGAATGAACCAATTTTAATCTGCGATGGTATTAGTCCAGAAGATATCCGAGTGCTTTTTAGCAAAAAAGAAGGATTGATCAAATTTGATGGAATAATTGCTAGTGTGACACCGGTTAACAAAGAATGGAAAATCAAAAAGCTTGTTCATGAGCTTCAATGCGAGAAGGAAGCAATGGATAAGATCATGATCTTAAAATCGTTGATCGATGAGTGCCGAAAGATTGATGTTTCGACAGCCGATGAAGATGAATTAGGGTATTTGGATGAATGGATATCGAAAGCTGCTTGGATATGTAATAAAAATATTACTGATTTAAAGCAGATCAATACTGTAACTGCAAATTTACGAAAGATAATGAAAAAGTATCATATATGATCGTTAAAGCATAGAAAAAAGACTCAATTATTAAATTAATGAGTCTTTTGCTATTTAATAGCATAAAAAGAAGGGTGATGATCTTTTTGACCAAGGAAATAGAACGCTGGAGCGAACAAGCCATGCATTATCATCTTCCGCGTTGGGAAGAGCTTCCTGATATCGATCTGTATCGGGATCAGGTTATAACTTTTATAGAACGTTACCTACAGTTGATCTCTATGGATGAAAAAATAATTACAAGCAGTATGATCAATAATTATGTAAAATGGAAGATGATGCCGGCACCAAATAAGAAAAAACAATATAATCGCGAACATTTAGGATATTTGATCGTAATATCGATCTTAAAACAAGTCGTAAATATTCAACTGATCAAAGAAGGTATAGAAGTGGTTGCTAAACAAAATGGTACGCATAATGCTTATAATATGTTTTGTGAACAACTAGAAGATAGCATATGTTATGTTTTAAGCTTGTGTTTTAAACAATATGAATATCATAATAAGCCAAATTTTAGTGAAGACAATGAAATAATCTTACGCATGGGGACCTTAGCTTTTGCTAGCAAGTTAATAGCTGTGAAAAGATTGATTTTAAACGAAATAGGAGAATAGGATTTTATGTATACTACCTTAAATAAGAAAGTCGTAACCAAAAAAGATATTGTCAAAGCACTATCTAGGATGGGCTTAAAGCGTGGAATGATCGTAGAAGTGCATGCATCATTATCAAGTTTTGGTTATGTTGTAGGTGGCGCACAAGCTGTTGTCGATGCTTTGATGGAAGTTATAACCTTAGAAGGAACGATATTAATGCCATATCAAATGGTTGAGAACTCTGAACCTAGTTTATGGGTAAACCCGGAAGTAAGCCCAGAAATATATCGGTTGGTAAGGGAGAATATGCCCGCATATAATTTTTTAGGCTCAGATTCGATGGGAATGGGAAAAATAAATGATAATTTTCGCAAGCGTAGCAATATTGTTTTCTCAAATCATCCGCAAGTATCTTATATGGCTTGGGGACAATATGCCAAAGCTTTATGCAATCGTCAGTCCTTACATTTCCCACTTGCGCAGGAATCACCTGCAGCTCGATTATATGAGCTAAAAGGATGCGTGCTTTTGATGGGGTGTGATTATGATAAATGTACATGCATGCATTTAGCAGAGTATCGCACCGAGTGTCGTCCAATAGTCATTTCTGGTAGCAAGATCGAAAGCGAAGGTCATGAAATTTGGAAAAAGTATCTAGATTTAGACATTGACAGTGGAATATTTAATGAAGTTGGCAAATTGATGGAAAACAAACGTATGGTAGCGATAAATCAAATTGGAGAAAGCAAGGTAAGGCTATTTAGGGCAGATCTTGCAATCGATGAAGCAACAAATTATTTAGAAAAGCATTTGCCATATGATCTATATCGATAATAAAAGCGGCTAAGCATCGGATTGATGAGCCGCTATTTTTTTAGCGATGATCTTAGCGATCTTTTCTAATACTTCTTGATCTTGTAAAGTAAAACGATCTTGTATCGGAGCATCAACATCGATAACTCCTATAAATTTATCATAATAGATGATCGGTACGACAATTTCGCTGGCGGAAGCACTATCACAAGCGATATGATCAATAAATTTATGTACATCAGGAACAATGATGCTTTTACGAGTTTTAGCGCAGGTACCACATACGCCTTTACCATATGGAATATGGGTGCAAGCTATTTTTCCTTGAAATGGCCCAAGTACTAACTCATCATTTTTCCAGAAATAAAAGCCAATCCAGTTTATATTGTTAAAATATTGGTTTAAACAAGCAGAAACATTGCATAATGCTGCTAATAGATCTTTTTCTTCACATAAGAGCTCAATTTGCTGTAATAAGATTTCCATTTAAGCTTTCCTTTCTTGATTAATACTGATATAATAACATATGTGAACAGGGGTGCATAGTATTTATGCTGAGAAATACCCTTATCACCTGATCTAGTTAGACCTAGCGTAGGGAGTTTACATTTAGTTCCTTACGCCTTCATGATGGAGGTGTTTTTTTTATGAAAGTAACGGTTAAAGATCTTTGTTTCATGGCGTTTTATGTTGCCTTATTTATGGTATTGGATTCATTTGTCAATGTTTTGCAGATATTTCAAATGCCAAATGGGGGATCATTGGGCGTTTCTACAATAGCTTTGTTAATGGCTAGTTATCATTTAGGATGGCAAAAAGGACTTGCAGTATCAGTATTGTCAGTTTTTGCTCAATTTATCACTGGGCCTATGTATACTCCAGATATCTTAGGATTCCTACTTGATTATTTTTTAGCTTTTAGTGTTTATGGCTTAGCTAGTTTGTTCCCTAATTTTGGTTGGTTCTATAGTGGGGTATTTATCACAAATTTTATCAGATTTGTGTGTAGTACCATTTCAGGAGTAGTCATTTGGGATACTGCTTTGTGGGGATCTATCCTTTATCAATGTTCATATATGGTGCCAACATTGATATTAACGTTGATCGTTGTACCAATCTTGTATAATAGTCTAAAACCAATATTGAAAAAATAAAACATCGAGGTTGTCGATATCGACAACCTCTTTTTTAAATGCTAAAATTAATGAGTCATGTAAGGAGGATGCTGGTATGTTGCCACCAAAATACACACATGTATACATTCAAAGCTATAAACATAATGGTAAGCTTCACCGGACATGGTCAAAAGGATTTGTAGTAGAAGCAAACACAAAAGAAATAGTTGTTGTTACTAATAAAACATGGGTTATCGAGGCTGATGGCCGAAGATGGATCACTAGAGAACCAGCTGTATGCTTTTTTTATCCTGATAAATGGTATAACATCATAGCTATGATCAGAAAAAATGGTACATATTATTATTGTAATATAGCTTCACCTAGCATTTATGATGGAGAGGCTATTAAAAATATTGATTATGATCTTGATGTAAAATTATTTCCTGATGGATATTTTGAAATATTAGATGAGGATGAATATATCGATCATGGTGAAAAGATGTGTTATAGCGAAGAACTAAAAAAAATCATTGAGCATCAGCTTAAGGATTTGATCCAACAAATTGAAAATAAAAAACCGCCATTTGATCAAAATAGCATTAAAAAATATTATCGAGAATATCAAAAACATATTAAAATTATATGATTTTCCAAATGAAAGCGAATACAGTAAAAAAAGGGGGTTGTCAATAAGGGGAAAATGATATAAGATAAATGGGTTGCAAAAATTAGCGGTAGCGAAAAAAGCGTTGACGAAAAAGAAGAAAAAAAGTAGTTGACAAAAATAAGCGAAACTG
>CALVFJ010000016.1 GCA_944326795.1 uncultured Erysipelotrichaceae bacterium | reverse complement strand
GAAAAGGGAATCGGCCAGGACTGGTCAATCCCCTTAAATACTATCTAAGGTAGTTGTAAATTAACATATAAATGTAGCGCCGTATACGAGAACCGTACGTACGGTGCAATGAGAGGGGCGAAATTTATTTTCCCTCTACTCTATTGATAAGCTTATTCGCTTAAGCTTGCAGCAGCATTTTCTCCTGCTACTTTACCAAATACGACTGATTGTGCATAACCACCAGATTGAGCAGTTACTTCACCAGCTGCATATAAGCCTGGAACTACGCTACCATCTTCATATAATACTTGAGCTTTTTCGTTAGCTACGACACCACCTTTGGTCATGTGGTTTGCAGCTTCAACTTGAACACCATAATATGGGCCTTCAGCATCAAGTGGACGGCTAGGTACTTCTTCAAGTACGGCATTTTCAGTTTGAGCTTCAGCATCAGCGTTGTATTGTTCAACACTTGCTTTCAATCCTTCAGGATCGATGCCTAATGCTTCAGCTAATTCTTCGATCGTTTCACCTTGAGCATAGTAACCTAAGCCAACGTGTTTTCTGATACGGTAGAATGAATCATAACCAGTTTGGTCAGTGATATAGAAAGCAGCACCATCAGTTTGTTCTTGGATCATGGTTCCACGATCAAGACCTGAGATGTTATCGTTCAATAATGCACCTTCTTTATTAACTAATAGGTTCATATCGGCACCGCCAGTTAGGTCACGGCGAGGAACGATGATATTAGAGAAAACGCTCATTTTGCCCATGTTTTCCATCATGAAGCCGTTTTCTTCAAATACTTTTACAAAATCACCAGTAGCACCCATTTGGTTAGAAGTATTCATAACTTCATATCCTGGAGCATATTCAGCTAGTAATTCTTTATTTGCACAGAAACCACCGGTTGCAACGATTACAGCGCTAGCGTTGATCGTATAGCTTTCGTTATCGTTATTTGTTACGGTTACACCAGTACAAGTGCCATCAGTCATAACTAGGTCAGTACCAGCAGTACCAGTACGGATATCAACGCCTAGTTCGTAAGCTGTTTTTTCTAAACCAGCTTGGATTACTTCACCAGAATATTGATCTTCTTCAGCTAAGTGGTTGGTACCACCATAGTTATAATTTAATTCAACGCCCATTTCGCGTAACCAAGCGTCTAGTTCGTTAGCTTCATTTGCCCAAACTTCGATTCTTTCAGCTGATTCACCTGATTCAGCTTTATCAGCAATGAAGTTTTCTACTTGGTTAACGGTATATTTCTCGTTACCAGCAGCTTTTTGAGCTTCAGAATTAATTAGATCGAAGAAGTTCATATCGAACTTACCGTTTCCACTTAGGATATCTAATTTTTCAACAACGATTACATTTGCATCTGGGTTAGTTTGTTTTGCACCGATAGCAGCAGCAAGACCAGATGGTCCACCACCAACGATCACGATATCACAAGTTACTGGTTCTAGTTCAGTTGCTGGTTTTTCTTCGTCAGCTGTGGTCATCGTGATTTCAGGTGCTTCTAAGCCAGCTTGGCTCATAGCATCAGCAACAGCTGATTTAACAGCATATGATGAGAAAGTTGCAGCAGTTACGCTGTCAACTACTGGACTGTTAGCTTCGATAATTCTTTCTGCAATAACAGGGAAAGCACGATCAATGACAACGTTAGTTTCATGATTTTCACCTAATTCGATATTGGTGATCGTACCATTGTCAATGGTAACTTTTACGTTTAATTCTCCTCCATAACCACTGCCAGTTGCTTCATAAACGGTTCCACCTTCAGTAGTGCTGCTTGGTGTAGTGGTCGTAGCTGGATCAGAACTAGTTGAGCATGCTGCTAAGCTAAGGCACATCGTACCTGCTAAACAAGCCTTTACTACTTTATTCATAATTCCCTCCGAAAAAAATGTTTTTTTTGTAAGCTTACATAAGAATTTTAATCATTTGTTAAATTTTTGTCAATGAAATAAATTTTAATATTTTAGTCTTTTTTTATTTTTTTATTAATAAGCGTTTGAAAGTTGCATCAATAGCGATGGCGCCAAGCGGAGCAGTTATCAAGATACCTAAGACGGCAATTGATAATGCTAATTGTCCACAAGCTACGCCAGCTGCTAGTGGTACAGAGCCGATAGCTGCTTGAACCGTTGCTTTAGGAAGGTATGCTAGAATACAAAAAACTCTTTCTTTTAGGTTAAGTGGTGTTTTTATCATACATATTGCGACGCCGATGCTCCTAAATAACAAAGCAGATAAGATAACAAATATCGCTGCGATACCCGCAGTTAAGGTGTAACGGACATCTACGGCTGCTCCAACCAAGACAAATAGCAAGACTTCAGCAGCCAACCATAACTTACCAAATTTTTCTGATAAACGTTGAGAAATGACAGGTATGCTTCTTAGTTTAATGGTGCAAGCCATGGCAACGATGGCTAACAAGCCAGAAGTTGTAATGTAATCTTCTAGAGCTAATAGGAAAAAGGAAATAGCAAGAATGATGATGATCTTCATGCTATTGCGGATTAGATGACCATGGCGATAGTTATATTCAAAAAAGCTGCTCAAGATATAACCGACGATGATCCCAATGATGATTCCTGAAGCAATGGATATCGGAATATTCAAAAAGCTGCTTAAATTAGCCTGTTGTCCTTGATTCATGCTTAAGAATGTTGAAAATAAGACGATTACAAAGATGTCATCACATGAGGCTCCAGACATGATCATTTGAGGAATGCTTTTATTGGTACCGTATCCTTCATCCATTAATCGTACCATTCGTGGTACTACGACAGCTGGAGAAACAGCTGCTAATATCGAACCGATCAAAGCTGCTTCTAAGACGCTGATATGTAAAAGCCATGGCGCAACGATGATATATCCAATGATCTCAAAAGTGGCAGGAACAAAAGACATCATCAATGCTGGACGTCCTACTTTTTTTAAATCACTAAGGTCTAATGACAATCCGGCTTTTAATAAGATGATCACTAAGGCCATCTGCCTAAGATCGGCAGAGATAGTTAAGATGTTAGGATCTAAAAGATCTAAGACATAAGGTCCTAAGATGATACCAGTAAATAGCATACCGATGATCCTTGGAAGTTTTAATTTATCACAGATACTAGCCATAGCAAGACCGACGATAAAAATATAAGCTAATGATGTTAACATGATTCTATCCTCCTTAGAAATAAAAAAGCTGATGACCTGCATGATAAAAAAGCATGCAGAAGCCATCAGCTAATATCGCGGTTTAGGTCAACGACCAAGGGAGAACTTCATTCCCCGTGAAGATTATAACCTATCTTGTTTGATTAGTCCATGTTTTTTTTATAGACCAAACGTCGCCAAACTAATGAAGTATGGTGGAGATATTCTTCGTTTAGGAATTTTATATATGATCCAGGCGTGACGATACCTGAAAGATTTATCAGGTTCAATTCAGGAGTACGGATCAAGTAATCTGAAAGTAATACGCAGTTGGTACTTAAGACAAAATAGGTCTTGAAACGTCCTTTGGTAAACTTATACATGGCAGCATTGGCTGCTTTATATACTCGAGAAGGATAGTCATTGATGTTTTGCGCATCTTGATCGTTTGCTAAAGCGATCTTGGCATCACATGACCACGGAATCGTTCTTAGGCATAATTCGTCGATACGCTTTTGGATAATTGTTTTTTCTTTATCTGTTAAATGAAAACCGTAGCTAATGATCATTTTATTATCATCCATCGCTTGTTTGATGAAACGATTGCGAGGAGCAATTATCAAGACACCATCACCAAATGTTCCGCCTAGATGACGATGATGTGCATCATGGCAACCGTAAGAATATATTAAGCCATCAAAAGATATATCAACGTGACCAAGAGCTTCTGGACCGCTGCCTTTTAAATAGATCAATACTTCAAGATCTAATGGAGGATCGTTGTCTGGATCATTTGAAAACTGCAGATTATTAGAAGCGTAAAACTTTTTGGCGGAAAAATAAAAATTCTGGGGGATCATTGCATCTATGATGACCGGCAAAGATACGCTAGTGTGTTTTTTGTAAATTTGTCGCAAATAAGGTGGAAGATACATGCTTAACTTGCTGATTGTATCAAAAAAACCAAAAAGCAAGAGATAGATGCCTATGATCAAAGCAACGAACCAAGCTTTGCCATCAGGTTGTAAAACTAAAGAAAACCCTATAATGATATCAATAAGGCCTTTAATAGCGTTATTGATGGTGCCATGGATCATATCGATCTTACATCGATAGCTATCGATGATATGAACGATAGCTTTAAATAAAAGCCAAATGCCCATGATCATGTTAATTAGCTGAATGATCTTTTCAAAGTGATAGATGGTAGTGATCAAAAAAAATAAATCAGCAATCAATAAGATGATATTAGGCAGATCAAAATGTTTTTTATCGAAAATTTGGCACAAGAGATTGATATTTAACAAGGCGGCAAATAAGATAAAACCAATCTTGATCAAAAAATATAATGATTCATGACGCAACAAAAATAAGCATCCTAAGATGATGGCAATGATGCTAGTAGCAATGCTAGAATAGTTTTCAAAGATATTTTTTCTCATGCTTTAATCTTAGCATTAATCGTTTAAGAGTCAAGTTTTTGGCTTTACAAAAATATGATATCCCTAGATACGTGATGGTACCAAAAAGAAAGAGGATGAAATTAAAAGATGATGGTGAATCGATCGTTCCGATACGATCTTTGGCTGAAGCGGCATCTTTGACGAAGATGTCATAACGCTGATGGTCTTCTTGCCAATAACAAGCACCGCATAGATCAAGGATGATGCCTTGATAATGCTTGTCTTCAATTGTAAAATTTATTACTTCATAATAATCATGATCTTGGTAGCTTTCTGGAAGGATGAATCTATCTTCAGTGTTAGTAGCTTTTTTATTAGCGCTGGCAATGACGACATTGTTATCATATAGATACATTCCTTCATCATTTGTCGTAAAATCATCAATGCATAAGCCACTAGCTGTGCATGTTCCCGAACCATAAGCATCATGAGGATGATATGAAGTAAAGCGAACTACTTTATGCTGGGGAAATGTTGTACATAATAATATCAGCAGACAAAAATATATGATCGTTCTTATTTTCATGAAAATATTTTAACATATAAGTTTATAACATTAACATATGGTTATTTTCTTGAGCATAACTATTTATTTATTGTAAAATATTAACGAGGTAATTGAAGATGATGATACTTTGTTCACCAACAAAAACGATGCGTAAGACCAAAGAAAATGGAAAAAGCGAGCCTCTTTTTCATAAGACTTGTGATGAGCTGATCAAAGTATTAAAAACTTATGATCAACAAAAGTTTAAGCAAGTGTTGCATATAAATGATAAATTAGCTGCTGCATGCGTAGATATGTATGCTCAGATGCAAGAGGATAACTTGGCGATCGCTGCATTTAATGGCTTGCAATTTAAGCAATTAGCATGGGATGATCTAAACGAAGATGATAAAAATTATGCTTTTGATCATATTGGGATCTTAAGTGGTCTGTATGGGTTATTAAGAGCAAGCGATAATATTGGTTTATATCGGTTGGATTATGATGATATCATCGACGGTAAAAAGATCATTGATTATCATCGTAAGCAAGTAAATGAATTTTTGAGCCGTTTAACGTTGCCACTTATTAATCTTTGTTCACAGGAATATGCGCAAATCATTGAGGTTGATCAACTTAGGATCGAATTTTTAGAGGCTGATCTAAAGGCTAAAGCGACAAGTAGCAAGATCCAGCGTGGTAAGATGATGCACTATTGCATCGTACATAAGATAGAAGATCCGGAATTATTAAAAACATATCATGAAGATGGCTATCGTTATTGTGACAAGCTTTCTGATGATAAGCGTTGGATCTTCGTAAAAGGAGGAGATATAAATGAAGGTACAGGAAAAAGCTTATGATTTTGCTTTAAGCGATGCTTCTGGCAAGATCGTTAGATTAAATGATTTTTTAGGCAAAAAGGTTGTTTTATATTTTTACCCTAAGGATAATACGCCTGGTTGTACCAAACAGGCTTGTGCTTTTAAAGCAAGCTATGATTATTTTTTGCAGCATGATATCGCTTTGATAGGTATCTCCAAAGATAGTGCTAGATCACATGTTAATTTTGCTCAAAAATATGAATTGCCATTTATCTTATTAAGCGATCCCGATAATAAGATTGCTGAAGCTTATGGCGTCGTCAAAGAAAAGAAATTATATGGCAAAAGTTTCATGGGAGTAGTACGTAGCACTTTCATCATTGATGAAAATGGTTATATCGAAAAAGTGATGGAAAAAGTCAAGCCAGATACTAATCCAAGCGACGTCATTGCTTATTTGGAGGGAAAAGATGCTAGTTAAATATGATGAGGGCTTGCTGCAGCTAAGCAATGCCATCCGGCAGTTTTATGGCTTAGATACGTATCATGATCCGGATGTTAAGGTGAGCAGTTGGCTGCAAAAACATGATTTTAAAACGTTGATCGTCTTGTTGATCGATGGCATGGGCTCTAGGATCATCAAACAACATCTTGAGCGAGATAGTTTTTTGATGAAAAATATGGTCAAGGAGATGCCAACGGTTTTTCCGCCAACTACTACTGCTGCAACTACGGCTTTTTTAACAGGAAAAAGTCCTAAAGAAACGGCATGGTTAGGGTGGTCGCAATATTTTAAAGAAATGGATGATACCATCGTCTTATTTAGAAATGTTGGTTTGTATAATAATAAGCCATATCCTGATCATAGCTATCAAGCATTAAAGATCACGACCCTGATGGATGAGCTGGCAGCTAAAGGTATCACATATGATGAAGTATATCCAAGCTGGGGCAAAAATGGTACCGATGATCTTAAGCAATTTGTTGATAATGTCTTAAAAGCTGCTGCAGCTAAACCTGCGTTTATTTATGGTTATTTTGATCAGCTTGATGCATGTATGCATGAGCATGGACCTAGTTCTGCAATTTGTGCAGCAATGATGCAGGATGTCGATCGATGTTTAAAACAGCTAGCAGATGCTTTGGATAAGGATTGTGGCTTGTTGATCATTGCTGATCATGGTCAGATCGATGTAAAAGCTAAGATCTTGGATGATTATCCGGATATCTTAGCTTGTTTGAAACGCAAGCCATCCATAGAGGCCAGATGTATAAGTTTTGACGTGAAGGATGATCATCATGAAGCTTTTGAAAAAGCTTTTAGACGGCATTTTAACGAAGACTTTGCCTTATTATCACATGAAGAAGCAATAAGGATGAATATATTTGGCATCGGGCAAGCGCATGAGCGTTTTGAAGAATTTATTGGTGATTATCTAGCTATTGGTTGTACGGATGTATCTTTATTTCCGTTTGACCGAAAGGATAAAGGCGATCACGCTGGATCAAAAGAAAAAGAAATAATGATACCGTTGATAACGGTACCGAAGATGGAGCAAAGATGATGATAGAAGAATATATCGAATGTTTAAAAAATGACGGGGTCGTAGCTTATCCGACCGATACGGTCTATGGCGTGTGCGTGCGTTTTGATCACCAAAATGCATGTGAGCATTTAAGAAATGTTAAAAATCGACCACTGGAAAAGTCTTTCCCGATCATGGTTGCGGATATGGAACAATTGGAAAAGATCGCCATGGTTAATGATATAGATCGTAAGCTGGCAGAACGATTTATGCCAGGACCTATCACTTTGATCTTAAAGAAAAAAGATATCATCGAACCGTGGATGAATGATAGCAAAGAAACGATCGCCGTACGCATGGCTTGTGATGATACCTTGAAAAAGATCATTAAAGGCCTAGACGTTCCGATCTTTATGACCAGCGCTAACAAAAGCGGTCAGCCCGTCATGCAGACAGCCCAGGAAATAAAAGAAGGGCTTGAAGTAGAAATGATCTATGATAGCAAGCCTGGAGGCGAAAAAGCTAGTACGATCGTTGATTGCGTCAATGGTTATAAGGTATTAAGGCCGGGTATCATTACTCAGCAAATGATAGATGAAATCGTTGGAGGATAAAAGTTATGCAAGATAAACAGCTTGAAGCTTTGATCAAAAAAGAATTAGACCGTCAAGAAAATAATATTGAACTCATTGCTTCAGAAAACTTTGTTTCAACTGATATCCTAGAAGCATGCGGTAGCATCTTGACCAATAAATATGCTGAAGGGTATCCTCATAAGCGTTATTATGGCGGCTGTGAGCATGTTGATGAAGTGGAAGAATTAGCGATAAACCGCTGTAAGGAACTATTTGGCTGTGAACATGCCAACGTTCAGCCACATAGCGGATCACAAGCCAATATGGGCGTATATAATGCTGTGTTGCAACATGGGGATGTCGTGTTAGGCATGGACCTAAACAGTGGCGGACATCTAACCCATGGCCATCCCTTGAATTTTTCGGGGATCAATTATCAATTTTATGGTTATGGGGTAAATAAGGAAACTGGCATGATCGATCATGATGAGGTATTGCAGCTTGCTAAAAAATATCAGCCCAAATTGATCGTGTGTGGAGCTAGCGCTTATCCGCGCTTCATTGATTTTGCACGTTTTAGAGCGATTGCTGATGAAGTTGGAGCCATGCTGATGGTGGATATGGCACATATTGCTGGGCTAGTAGCAACCGGTTTACATCCATCACCTATCCCTTATGCGGATTTTGTAACGACTACGACCCATAAGACCCTACGTGGTCCACGTGGCGGTGTCATCATGTGCAAAGAAAAATATGCCAAAGACATCGATCGCGCAATTTTCCCAGGTTCGCAAGGTGGTCCTTTGATGCATATCATTGCTGCCAAGGCCGTATGTTTCCATGAAGCGTTAGAACCAAGCTTTAAAGTTTATTGTCAGCAGGTCTTAGCTAATGTTCAAGCTTTGGCTAAAGCTTTAAAAGAGGAAGGCTTTAAATTGGTTAGCGATGGCAGTGATAATCATTTGCTGTTGGTCGATGTAAAAAATAGCTGTGGCAAGACCGGTAAACAAGCACAACTGATCTTGGAAAGCGTAAATATCACTGCAAATAAGAATGCTATTCCTTTTGATGAAGAGAAACCTTTCATAACTAGCGGGCTTAGGTTAGGCAGCGCTGCTATGACGACCAAAGGCTATAAAGAAGCGGAGTTTTATCAAATTGGAAAGTTAATTGCTCAAGTTTTAAAAGATGACAGCGATGCAAATAAAGAAAAAGTTAAAACAGCGGTAGCTGCCCTTTGTAAAGCCCATCCTTTCTATGAACAAGCTTAAGGTTTATGATCTTTGTTTGATTGCTTTGTTAGCTAGCTTAGAATATGTCGTATTTGTTAGTTTTTCCAATATCTTATATTTGGAACTGATAACATTTACCATTTGTTTATTTGCAGTTAGTTTTCGTAGTGAACAAGCTTTTTTGGCTAGCGTGGTATTTGGCAGCATCATGCTGGTATTTAATGGTGTCAATTTTTGGAACATGATGTATTTATGCATATATCCGGTTTATAGCTTGTTGATATCGATGATGCGAAGATGGTTATTAAGATTTCCTTGGTTGCTATGTATTATATGTGGATCATTATCTTTTTTGACCGGTCAATTATTGCAGCTGCCATTTATGTTATTTTCAAAAAATTTAACGATGATATACTTATTAATGGGCTTGAAAACATCTTTTTTGCAAGGAGCTATTAGCTTTATTGCCTGTTGTGTGCTATTTAAGCCTTGTTATGAAGTTTTAAAAAGATTGAGGAGCACAAGATGAAAAAAATTATTATTAGTTTATTATGTTTGATGGTATTAGCAGGATGTTCTAGCAAACAACCTGAAATGAGCGATGAAACCATGACCATCAATATCAAGGTCGTTGATGAAATCAACGATAAAGAATTATTTAATGGATCAATTGAAACAAGATATGAGATCTTAGCTGATGCGTTAGAAAATAAGGAAGAATTAAAGGTTGTCATGGAAGATAGCGAATATGGCAAATATATCACATCGATATTAGACGTAGCTAGCACGGATACCAATTTCTGGGTCTATGAATCTGATAATAATGATGATTGTTTAGAAGCTGGAATATGCATGGGCGTTAGTGAAACCAGCATCGAAGATGGAGACAATTTTGTTTTTACCTATACTGATGAATTTGAATAGGAGGTAGTATCATGTTTTTGCCAATTTGCAAGGCAGATATGGAAGCTAGAGGATGGGAGCAATGCGATTTTGTGTATATCGTAGGAGATGCGTATGTCGATCATCCGTCCTTTGGTCATGCCATCATTTCCCGCTGCTTGGAAGCAAAAGGTTATAAGGTCGGGATCATTTCGCAACCGGATTGGCATGATCTAGAAAGCTTTCAGATCTTAGGTACACCGCGGTTAGGTTTTTTGGTAACAGCTGGTAATATCGATTCGATGGTAAATCATTATTCGGTCAACAAACGTAAAAGAGATAAGGATAATTATACGGATGATGGTGTCATGGGCAAAAGACCCGATCGTGCCACTATCGTATATTGTCAGAAACTGCGACAAATTTATGGCAATGATATGCCGATCATCATTGGCGGTATCGAGGCTAGTTTGCGTCGTTTTGCTCATTATGATTATTGGGATGATAAGGTTAGAAAAAGTATTCTGATCGATAGCGGAGCAGATCTTTTGCTTTATGGCATGGGGGAAAACAGTATCGTGGAGATGGCAGATGCTTTGAACAGCGGTTTGAATATTCACGATGTTACTTATATCCGTGGCAGTGCTTATAAGTGCAAGAATATCGATTATCTGTATGATTATGTGATGTTGGATAGTTATGAGGATATCTGCAAGGATAAGAGCAAATATTGTGATTCTTTCTTGAAGCAATATCAAAATACCGATGCGATCAATGCCGATATCTTGGTCGAACCATATCAAGGGTGGTTCGTGGTTTGTAATCCACCAGCTTTCCCTTTGACGCAGGAAGAAATGGATGCAACCTATTCCTTGCCTTATGAAAGGACCTTCCATCCAACATATCACTACATACCTGCCATCGAAGAAGTGCAGTTTTCGATCATCAGCAATCGTGGCTGTTTCGGCGCTTGCAGTTTTTGCGCGTTAGCTTCGCATCAAGGACGGCGAATATCTTCCCGCAGCAAGGAATCGATCGTTGAAGAAGCTACCAAGATAACCCAACATAAAGATTTTAAAGGTTATATCCATGATGTTGGGGGACCAACAGCTAATTTTTACCATCCTAGCTGTTATCGCCAATTAGAACATGGCACCTGTAAGACCAGACAGTGTCTAGATCCTAAGCCATGTGGCAATCTGGTAGTATCTCATAAAGATTATTTGGAAATCTTAAAAGCTGTACGTCAAATTCCAAGGGTCAAGAAGGTCTTTGTTCGCAGCGGTATCCGCTATGATTATTTGATGTATGATCCGGATGATACCTTTTTTAGGGAATTGATCCAACATCATATTTCAGGTCAATTGAAAGTCGCGCCTGAGCATGTCAGCAATAAGGTGCTACGTTATATGGGCAAGTGTAATCATGAACTATATGAGAAATTCAGGCATAAATATATCGGACTAAATGAAGAATATGGCAAGAACCAATACTTGGTACCTTATCTGATGAGCTCTCATCCAGGCTGTGAATTAGAGGATGCCATCGAATTAGCCTTATATCTAAAAAGCATCCATCATATTCCACAGCAGGTCCAAGATTTTTATCCGACACCAATGACCCTATCAACTTGTATGTACTATACAGAGATGGATCCATATACCAAAAAACCGATCTATGTTGCTAAGACCAAACAAGAAAAATTATATCAGCGGGTCTTGATGCAGTATACCTATCCGAAAAATCAGGCGTTGGTCATCGAGGCTTTAAAGAAGGCTCATCGCGAGGATCTGATCGGTTATGGCAAGCATTGTTTGGTCAAGCCATTGAAAAATAATTATGAACATCATACAAAAACATATAAGCCTAAGAAAGCTTCTTCTAAGTAAGAAGCTTTTTATGTTGACAACAAAACTTGGTATGATATACTGTAATTACCAAGTATACTTGGCAATAAGGAGCTGATAATATGAACAAAGAAGAAATCTTAGCTAGGGCGCGAAAAGAGCCGGATGAAAGGATGCTGCAGATCGACCTAAAAGGGTATCGCTATGGCATGATCGGTGGCGGACTGACTTGCTGCATGCTGATGCTTTTGCGGATTGCCGATGATGAATCGTGGTATGACCTTTATGCCATCATCGGTATCATGTCAGGCGTGCATAGCTTATATCGTTATCATTTCAATAACCAGCGTAGCGATCTGATCTTTGGCTTATGCTGGATGGTCATTTCCTTTATTTTCATTGTTGGTTATGCTATGAGCGTGATAAAATGATGGAAAATGAGCTAATATTAAAAAATCGACTTAAACAAGCCCGTGCTGAGAAAAATTTGTCGCAGAGCGCTTTAGCGTCGATGGTTGGGGTATCGCGCAATACGATCAGTTCGATCGAGACGGGACAATTTAATCCCACCGCTAAATTGGCGTTGATCTTGTGCATAGCCCTAGATAAAAAATTTGAAGAATTATTTTATTTTGATTAATGGGGGATCTTATGGGATATCAGGAAGAAAATGCGAAGATCATAGATGGCTGGTGCAAAAAAGGTTGGCAATGGGGACAGCCTATTACCCATGAAGAATTTCTTGCTGCTCAAAATGGCGAGTGGAAGTTGTTGCTGACCCCAACCAAACCAATTCCACATGAATGGTTAGGTGATGTCAAAGGAAAAAATATTTTAGGTTTGGCCAGTGGTGGGGGTCAGCAGATGCCGCTCATGGCTGCTTTAGGAGCTAAGTGTACCTTGCTAGATATTTCCGCTGAACAGTGTGCAAGTGAAGCCATGGTGGCGAAAAGAGAAGGCTATGAGATCACGATCATACAAGGCGATATGACCAAACCTTTGCCGTTTTGTGATGAGTGCTTTGATATCATCATCCATCCGGTTGCTAATTGTTATATCCGAGATGTTCGCTCGTTGTTCAAGGAATGCGCAAGGGTCTTGAAAAAAGGAGGGATCTTGGTCTGCGGCTTGGATAATGAGATCAATTGTGTCTTTGATGATTCTCAAACCAAGATCTGTTATAAGTTGCCGTTTGATCCACTAAACGATCCTAAAGTATATGAAGATTCGATCAACAATGATTGGGGCATCCAATTCTCACATCCGATCGAAGATCAGATCGGTGGACAGCTTGATGCTGGTTTACGGTTGAGTGCGATCTTTGAAGATACCAATGGTTATGGCAATCTGCATGAATATCGGATTCCGACCTTTTATGCCACCCGATCTATCAAAGAGTAAAGGAAATAATGATGACTAGTTTGATCGTACATTTGCATTTTGCTCAAATTATCGATGATTTTCTTGTCAAAAAAATCAAACAATTTTAACTGACTATGAAAGGAGGCTGAGCCCTCATGAAAAAATATCTGATAATTTTATTTTTTATCGTCTGGGCAATATTTCCGACGAATGTTAAGGCGGATGTAGGTCCTAAACCGATCATCGAGATATTCGTGGAAGATCTTAAAGATGAGAGCTGCTATGCCACGCTTTTATCGGCTCAGGATGTTTCAGGTCCTTATCAGGCTTATGATCTTTATGGACAAAGAAATATAGCTCAAGAGATCGATCCAGAGATCTTTGCTGCCTTTGCTGCTTATGATGATACGGATGGCTATCATTTCATGCAGATCGTGTGGGATCTAAGTCAAGAACCTATGATCAGCTGGACCTATTATCCACCTAAAAATTTTAAGGTCTTGCTGTATTATCCACAAAGCGATACCTATCAGATAAGCGATAGCTATCAAACTTATGCGTTTGATAGTACCTATGTCTTAAAACAAGACGAAGAAAAGCTGATCTTGCATGAAGCTTATGATTATCGCTGGGAATTGCTTTCTTTAGGTGGCAGGATCATCTTAACGATCATGATCGAATTGGCGATTGCTTTATTTTTTGGCTTATGGAAAAAAGAAGCTTTGCCAAATATCGTCAAGATAAATATCATGACCCAGATCCTATTGAATGTTGCCTTGAATATCGTGAATTATTATGGGGGATCATTGCTTTTCATGTTAGCTTTCGTGCCGTTTGAAGTGCTTGTATGTGTGATTGAAATGATATACTATAACAAGGTAAGAACAAAGATGGCCGTTTCTAAAAGCCGGATCTTGCTTTATGCAGTTTGTGCCAATGTCGTATCGATGGTTGGCGGTTGGTATCTAGCATGGTTGATACCAGGAATATTTTAGGAGGATAAGATGTTATTTGGCTCAGATTATGATGGAACCTTAAAGATCAATGATCAGGTAAGCAGTGAAGATATTGCGATGATCAAAAGATTTCAAAAGAAGCATAAGTTTGGTATCGTTACCGGTCGTCCTTATAAGATGATCGTTAAGGAAATAGCAAAGTTGGATCTGCAGCTGGATTTTTTGGTATGCAGCAATGGTACCATCATCCTAGATAAAGAAGGCAAAGAGATCAAAAGCTATCATATGGATCCAAGGGTCTTTGCCGCGATCGAAAGCTATCTGCAAGCTAATGATTGTACCTATTGCATCAGCGATGGTTATTATTTTGGCTATTATCAAGATGATGAAAGAGCAAGAAAATATAATGAAGATTGTTTAAGCTATGACGAGCTTAAAGCTAAGCAGGCTACCAATGCGATCTTCGTCAAGATCAGCGATCCGCAAAAATTAGCACGGATCCAAGCGTATATCACGCAGCATTTTCCGGTCAATGCTTTGAGCAATAATGATAATCTAGATATCTATGCGAAAGAAAGCAGCAAGGATAATGGTTTGCGGATCATTGCCCAAAGCTATCAAGAAACAGAAATTTATGCCTTAGGTGATGGTCAAAATGATCTAACGATGATCGAAGCCTTTGGTAAGATGGCCATGCGCAACTGTGATGCGAGGGTCAAAAAGGTGGCTGTCAAATTTTATGATCATTTGCGAGACTGTTTGCATGATCTGATGTATGATATCGCTTTGGTTAGCTTAAATGCTAAATATGTCCATAAATCATTGGCAATCTGGTGTTTGGAAGCAGGTATCGAAGCATATGGCGATAAACACCTAGCTACGACGCTTTTTGATACGACCATCCATGTTGATATGGCTAAACTGGCGCAGGATATCTTGGCGATCAAACCGCGTTTGATCGGCTTATCTTGTTATATCTGGAACATTACCAAGATGTATGAGCTGATCAAAAATATTCGTAAGAGCGATAGTAAGGTGTTGATCGTGCTAGGCGGTCCGGAAGTTAGCTATAATCAGGAACAGATCATGGAAGCTCATCCGGAAGTTGATTTTATCCTAAGCGGTGAAGGTGAGGAGACCTTTGCCGCCTTGGCCAATGCTTTATATCAGCAACAAGCTCTTGATGATATAAAAGGGCTTACCTATCGTCAAGATGGCAAGCTGATCGTTAAAGAAAGCTATGTGTCAACTAAAGATCCGGTAAATCCTTATACCGAGGCATTTATCAACAGCGTAGATAAACGGATCGTGTATATCGAGACCACGCGAGGATGTCCGTTTAGCTGTGATTTTTGTTTGTCCGGCCGCTGTGGCAAGGTGCGCTTTTTTGACCTAAAGACTACTTTCGATAATATCATTCGCTTAGCTAATTCAGGTACCAAGACCATCAAATTTGTCGATCGTACTTTCAATGCCAACAGACAGCGCAGCAAGCAGATCATCCGCTTCATCATGGATAATTCAGGCAAAACCTTTAGTGATGATGTTTGTTTCCATTTTGAGGTAGCAGGAGATATCATGGATGACGAAACGATCGAACTTTTGCAAAGTGCGCCAAAGGGTTTGTTCCAGTTAGAGATCGGCATGCAATCTTTTAATGAAAAAACCTTGGCGTATATCAATCGCAAGACGAATACGACAAGGCTGAAGCAAAATATCCAACGTTTGTTAGCTAAACAAAACATGCATATCCATATCGATCTGATCGTTGGCTTGCCTTTTGAAGATATGGATAGCTTGCGTCAAAGCTTTGATACGGCTTACCATCTAAATGCCCATATGCTGCAATTAGGATTTTTGAAGATCTTGCACGGTACGCCTATGGCAGATGATCTGGATAAGTACCAATATGAATATCATCAAGAGCCACCATATGAGATCATAAGGACCCCATGGTTAAGCATTGAAGAAATGGCTAAGATCCATCGGTTGGAAGATGTCTTAGAGCGGATGAACAACAGCGGACGTTTCTTAAATACTTTAGACTATATCATCAAAACGACCGAACAAAGCGTATTTGATATCTTGTTGGGCTTTGGCGAATATTTGCAAGACAAGATGGATTATAAGATCGATCTAGATAGCTATACCGATCTTATCTATAGCTATTTTAAGGATATGCCTTTGATCGATGAAGAACATCTGCGCGATGTCATGGTCATCGATCGTTTAAGCACCAATAATACCGGCCGTCTTCCGAAAAAGCTTAAACGCTATAACAAAATGAGCAAGCACTATCGTTTAGCACTTGCTCAGATCGTACCAGAGATTCCTGGTATCAAGAGGGGATTAGAAATTTTGGATACTTTCGATCAAGTGATCTACGTTGACTATGTCAAAGCTGATCGGATATCTCAAAAGTATCCGGTTAAATATATCTCTATTGCCAAGCTGGAAGCTATTGCTCATCGCTTGTCACAATAGGCTGGGTTAGGGTAACTTCAACATTCATTTGTTTACCGTCACGGACGATCGTTAAAGTTACGGTGTCACCTACTTTGTAGTTATTTAAGCAGGTGCTCAGGTCGGTGTAGTTTGAGATCTCGACATCATTTAAAGCAATGATCCGATCGTAAGCTTGTAATCCAGCATTGCTGGCAGCTCCGCCTTCGATGGTCTCGGTAATATATACACCGGCTTTATAACCATTGGTATCTTGGGATAATTCAGTTACATATACGCCCAAGGTCGCACGGTCAGTTACATAGCCAGATTCGATCAATTGTTGTGCTACGCTGATAGCGTCGTTGATCGGAATGGCAAAACCTAAGCCTTCGATCGATGTTCCATAAGATTTAGCATTGACGATACCAACTAGTTCGCCATTAGCATTGAATAAACCGCCACCAGAGTTGCCTTCATTGATAGCTGCGTTGGTCTGGATCAGGTTCATTACTTCATTTTCAACCGTGATCTGACGATTTAAAGCACTGATGATACCATCGGTAGCCGTACCACCTAAAGAACCTAATGGATTGCCAATGGCAATGACATCATCACCAACTAATAATTTATCAGAATCACCAATAACGGCAGGACTTAAATTTTCGGCTTCGATCTTGATCACAGCGATGTCGCTCTTGCTGTCGGTACCGATCAAGGTTGCAGGATATACATTGCCATCGGTCAAGCGAACGTTGATGGTCGTTGCCCCATCGATGACATGGTTGTTGGTAATGATATAGCCATCAGTAGAGATGATGACACCTGAACCGGCGCCTTCTTGGATCACTTGTTGGCTAGGCATGCCGAAGAAACCAAAATAATTGGAAGTTTCAGAAACGACTTCGGTATTAATTTCTACCACGCTATCCTTAACTGAGGCGATCACGCTTTGTAAGCTGGTTGGATCTTCAAAACTGCTATTTGCTACGGTGCTTTCATTTTTGTAGATTACGGTTTGGTTCGTATTCTTGGATGCGATATATCCACCGGCAAAGCCGCTTGCTAAACTAACTACGATGCATAATACAAAGATAAGGACAGGATGATTTTTCTTGTCTTTTTTTGTTGGCTTGTTATTGTTCATAACTTGGCCTGTTTCACTGTCAATTACGATATTTTCATTTTCAATCATCATATTTTCCTCCTTTACGATAATAATGATATAGCCTTAAAGTGAAAAAAGCGTTAACTAAATGTGAATTTTAGGTGAATAATGATCTAGATCATAAAAAAGCCGAATGATAAACCATGAGCTTATCATCCGACTACAAAGTTTTTTATTGTTCTTGACGGATCAGATTTAAGGTGCCGCCCGCTTTTAAGGTCTTGATATCAAGATCACTTAGGTCGTAGCTTACCATAAAGCTTTTTTGCTTGCTCTTATTATAAACGGTAAGCTTACCGCCAGGGTAGATATCACATACATGCTCGATCAGCAGCTCATCCATCTCGTCGATCAGATCATAGTCTTGTGCGGAAGTGAATGTTAGAGGAAGGATGCCAAAATTGATCAGGTTAGCTTTGTGGATACGTGCAAAGCTTTTAGCGATGACAGCCTTGATCCCTAGATACATCGGCGCTAATGCTGCATGTTCACGGCTTGATCCTTGGCCGTAATTTTCACCGGCAATGATATAACCACCACCGTTGGCGATGCAGCAATCATGGAAATCAGCTTTATTGTTCATAAAGACGAAGGTGCTGATCTTTTCGATGTTTGAGCGGTATGGCAATACTTTTGCGCCAGCAGGAGCAATATGATCGGTCGTGATATTGTCTTCGACCTTGATCATGACTTTTTTGTCGATCGTATCAGCTAGCGGGGCATTGATCGGCAATGGGCGGATGTTAGGGCCACGGACCACTTCTACCATAGCAGCTTCTTGTGCTGCTTTTGGAAAGATGAACATGTTATCATCGGTTTTTATCATCGCCGGTTCAACAGGTATTTCATATGAAAGTCCTAACGGTGAGCGAAGTTCACCGCAAAGGGCGCTATAAGCGGCGGTTTCAGGCGATACCAGACATACCTTTGCGCTTAAGGTACCGCTGCGACCATAGAAATTACGATTAAAGGTTCGCAAAGAAACAGCGTTAGAGATCGGGGATTGCCCCATGCCGATGCAAGGACCGCAGGTGCATTCTAAGATCCTAGCTCCTGCCATGATCATGTCGGTCAAGGTGCCGTTTTGGGATAATTCTTTAAAGATCTGACGGGAACCCGGTGAGATCGTCAAGGATACATCTTGATGCACGGTTTTTCCTTTAAGGATGTTGCCAACCGATACCAGATCGTGATAGCTAGAATTAGTGCAGCTGCCAATACATACCTGATCGATCTTCATGCCTTCCACTTCTTTGACCGTTACCACATGATCAGGAGAATGAGGCAAAGCGATCATCGGTTCTAGTTCTTCTAGGTCGATGGTGATCACTTGGTCATAGGTTGCATCTTCATCAGCTTTTAGTTCGATAAAATCGGTTTCCCGTCCTTGTTGTTTCAAAAAAGATCTGGTCTTTTCATCGCTTGGGAATAGGGAAGAAGTTGCCCCAAGCTCTGCCCCCATGTTGGTGATCGTCGCACGCTGAGGAACGCTTAAGGAACTAACACCATCCCCAAAATATTCGATCACGCTGCCAACTCCGCCTTTGACGCTCAATAGCTGCAATATCTTCAAGATGATATCTTTGGAACTAACGCCTTGACGTAATTTGTTTTTTAGTTCAATGCCGATGACTTTGGGCGTTCGTAAATGAAATGGTCGTCCGGCCATGGCACAAGCTACATCCAAACCTCCGGCGCCGATTGCTAAGCATCCGATGCCCCCAGCAGTCGGCGTATGCGAATCGGAACCTAGCAAGGTCTTTCCAGGCTTGGCAAAACGTTCCAGATGGACCTGATGGCAGATACCGTTTCCTGGTCGAGAAAATAAGATGCCATGCTTTTCAGCAACGGTTTGTAGATACTTATGATCGTCGGCATTTTCAAAGCCGCTTTGTAGGGTATTATGATCGACATAGCTAACGCTAAGTTCGGTTTTTGCTTGATCGACCCCCATGGCTTCTAATTGCAGATAAGCCATCGTTCCGGTCGCGTCCTGAGTAAGCGTTTGATCGATCTTGATCGCAATTGGTTCTTGCGCATTGAGGTTTCCTTCACATAAATGGGTTTTAATGATTTTTTTCGTTAAATTGGGCATGATTACCCTCCTTTTCTCATGATATAACGGTATTGTAACACAAGTTAGAAAATGTTTTCATATTTCGTGAAAAAATATGATACAATTATGAAAAAATTATGAAAGGAACATTTGTATGGATTCGATCGATGTCTACCTTCAACAAGCGATGAAAGATAATAAGATCGCAAATGAACTATACCGTCGCTATAATGTCAAAAAAGGCTTACGAAATGAAGATGGGACCGGTGTTTGCGTAGGCTTGACGCGCATCGCTGATGTCATTGGTTATGAATATAAAAATGATATAAAATACCCAAGTGAGGGAAAATTGATCTATCGTGGTTATGAAATTGAGGAATTGGTAAAAAATAAGGCATCGATGGGCTTTGAAGAAACTTGTTTTCTATTGCTATTTGGCTGGTTGCCAAATAGGCAGCAATTGCAAACGTTCCATGAAGCTTTGGCTGCTTCTTATGAATTGCCGGATCATTTTATGGAAACTAATATCTTGCCGACCCATTCGCCGCATCTTATGAATCGTTTGCAGCAGATGGTCTTAGCGTTATTTGATTATGATCCATCCCCAGAAGATACCTCGCCAGCCAATACATTGCGCCAGGGGCTGAGCTTATTAGCACAGATGCCCGAGCTGATCATGTCATTATATAAGGTGAAGCGCCATTATTGTGATCGTGAATCTTTGATGATCCATTATCCGCAGCCACAGCTATCTATCGCGGAAAATTTGTTATATCTTCTGCGTGAAGATTCAGCATATAGCGTTATGGAAGCTCAGACATTGGATGTTTTATTGATGTTGCATGCTGATCATGGCGGAGGCAATAATTCCACATTTACCAATGTCGTCGTTTCTTCGACCGGGTCAGATCTATATTCGACAATAAGTGCTTCTATTGGCTCGTTAAAAGGACCGCGCCATGGGGGAGCAAACTTGCGGGTCGTAGAAATGATGGAACACATTCAAACCAAGATCGGTTTGGACTGTAGCCAAAAAGCAATGCGGGAAGTATTGATCCGCATCCTAGATCGTGATTTTTATGATCATGTCGGACTTCTTTATGGCATCGGCCATGCGGTCTATACGCTATCTGATCCGCGGGCAACGATCATCCGTGCTTATTGTGAACGCTTAGCTAAAGAAAAAGGCCAAGAAAAGCTTTTTCAATTTTATCAATGTTATGAGCAAGCTGCGCGGACATTGATGAAAGAGCGCAAAGGCATCGACATTTGTGCTAATGTCGATCTATATAGCGGTTTGGTATATACCATGCTGGATATTCCTAAAGAACTGTATACCCCATTATTTGTTTGCAGCCGCTTGGTTGGCTGGCTAGCGCATAATATCGAAAATAAATTATATGATGGCCGTATCATGCGTCCGGCTACCCGTTATGTCGGAGAGCTATATGATTATAAAAAGATGGAGGATAGAGATGATGAAAACGATCACGGTATTTAAAGGCGATGGCATCGGTCCTGAGATAACGGATGCCGTACTAACGATCTTGCAAGCTGCCAAGGCTCCTTTGGCATATGAGATTTTTCAAGTAGGTATTCCTTTATATGAGTGCTGTGGTGAATTGATCAGCGAAGAAGCGTTTGCTTCCTTTGAAAAAAATAAGGTCTTATTGAAATCACCGATCACTACGCCGATTGGTTCGGGCTTTCGTTCGATCAATGTCTTGTTAAGGAAAAAATATGACCTATATGCTAATGTGCGGCCAGCCAAAAGCAATCCGGCGATCATTACCCCGTTTGCTAATGTCGATATCGTTACTTTCCGCGAAAATACCGAAGATCTTTATGTTGGGGTGGAAGAACAGATCGATGCGGATACGGTTCATGCGACCAAGATCATTACACGTAAGGCTAGCGAGCGCATCATCCGTGCAGCATTTGCCTATGCTAAGGCAAATCACCGTAAACGAGTGACCTGCGTCCATAAAGCTAATATCTTGAAAATGAGCGATGGCTTGTTTTTATCCTGCTTTAAGGAAATTGCTAAGGAATATCCGGATATCATATGCGATGATCGCATCGTTGACAATATGTGTATGCAGCTTGTGCAATATCCTCAAGCCTATGATGTTTTGGTCATGCCTAATCTATATGGTGATATCCTTTCGGATCTGACCAGTGGGCTGATCGGAGGACTAGGGCTTATGCCAAGCGCTAATCTAGGCAGCGAATATGCAATGTTTGAAGCGGTTCACGGCAGCGCGCCTGATATCGCGGACAAAGGCATCGCTAATCCTACGGCCTTTTTGTGGTCGGCCTGCATGATGCTGGATCATCTTGATGAGCAAGCAGTTGCCAATAACATCCGTCAGGCGGTCGATCAAGTATTGTTCCATAAAGAATGGCTGACGCCTGATCTAGGTGGTCAAGCTACGACCAAAGAATTTACCAATGCCATCATTGCTAAGCTTCACTAGCAAAAGCTCAAAAATAGTCCCATGCTTTCAGTGCGAAAACATGGGACTTTATATGATATAAAAGCTTTATAGATGCCAGATATCATCGTTATATTGTTTGATGGTACGATCGCTAGAGAAGAAACCAGCCTTGGCGATATTGACCAAAGACATCCTTTTGAAACGGGCGCGATCTTCATAGTCAGCGAAGATGCGTTCCTTGGTATCACAGTAGCTTTCAAGATCTAACAGGGTCATGAACCAGTCTTTATTGATCAGCTCATTTTTTAGATCGGTCAACATTTGCTCATCACCGCCGATCGCCAATAGTTTTTCATCGGTGATGAAATCAATGATCTTTCTAATATAAGCATCATTATCATAATAGTTTTTGGCAATATAATCATGATTGTTGTAATGGGCGATGACCTGATCGCTAGATTGACCAAAGATATAGATGTTATCATCGCCAACCAGGTGGTGGATCTCAACATTGGCGCCATCGTCCGTACCCAGGGTAACAGCTCCGTTAAGCATGAATTTCATGTTGCCGGTACCGCTAGCTTCCTTGCTGGCCAATGATATCTGTTCGCTGATATCACATGCTGGGATCAGCTTGGTCGCATAAGTAACATTGTAGTTTTGGATCATGACGACCTTTAGATATTTGCTTACTTCTGGATCGCTGTCGATCAGCTTTTGCAGACAAAGGATCAAATGAATGATGTTTTTGGCTGTTTTATAAGCTGGTGCCGCCTTAGCACCAAAGATGATGGTAATTGGCCGAGCTGGCAAATTACCTTCTTTTATCTGGAAGTATTTATAGATGATATATAGAGCGTTCATTTGCTGTCGCTTATATTCATGCAGACGCTTGATCTGGATGCAATAGATCGAATCAGGATCGATCGTGATGCCCTCATGTTCTTGGATATAATTGGCTAGGGCAACCTTGTTTTCATGCTTGATGGCATCTAGCTGGTCTAGTACCTGTTCATCATTATAGTATCGTAATAAATTTTCTAGTTCATAGGCATTGGTCTTCCAGCCTTCGCCGATCAAGCTATCAATGTATTTGCTTAATTTGTGGTTAGCATGGATCAGCCAGCGTCTAAAGGTAATGCCGTTGGTCTTGTTGTTGAAATTTTGCGGATATAGATCAAAGAAAGGTTTTAATTCACTGTGTTTCAAGATCTCGGTGTGGATCTGAGCGACCCCGTTGATCGAGTGGGAAAAATGCATGCAGATCCTAGCCATGTGGACGCGATCTTGGTCATCGATGATCTGGACCTTATCATCAGTATAGATGACTCCGACATATAGGTTCAAGGCTTCGATGATGGCCATGATATTTGGACAAACCTTTAAGATAAACTTACGCGGCCATTTTTCCAAAGCTTCCGAAAGGATCGTATGATTGGTATAAGCACAGGTATCGCTGACGATGGTCATAGCTTCCATCAAACCGATGCCATCTAGCATCAATAAGCGGATCAATTCAGGGATGATCATCGTAGGATGGGTATCATTGATCTGGATCTGTACATGTTTGGCTAGATCTTTTAGATCATGACCTTTGGCTTTTTCTTCCATCAAGATCAATTGCGCAGCGTTAGAGACCATGAAATATTGCTGATATACCCTTAGAAGCTGACCAGCCTCATCCGAATCATCAGGATATAAGAATAAGGTCAGATTCTTGGTTATCTGGCTTTTATCAAAATTGATGCCATCTTTGACGATGCTTTCATCTACGCTTTCGATATCAAATAGATGCAGCTTATTGGCTACGCTGTGATAACCTAAGACATCGATATCATATAGATGGGATCTGACGCTGAAATCACCAAAATTGACGGTAAAGCTGATCTTGGTATCATTTAGCCAGCTAGGTTCGCTGATCCAAGGGTTTGGCTGTTCATCTTGTTTTAGATCTTTGAAGCTTTGCTTGAACAAGCCAAAGTGGTAATTCAAACCAACACCATCACCATTTAAGCCTAAGGTTGCGATGGAATCAAGGAAACAAGCTGCTAAGCGGCCTAATCCTCCATTGCCCAAAGATGGTTCGTTTTCAACTTCTTCGATCATGTTGATATCTTTGCCATGGGCAGCTAAGATATCGCTGATCTGATCATAGATGCCTAGATTGATCAAATTATTTGACAATAATTTGCCGATCAAAAATTCTGCGCTGATATAATATAATTTTTTATCGCCTTGGGCTTTTGGCATCTTAGCAGCTTCTTGCTTGACCAATTGCAGCAAAGCAACATAAATTTCTTGATTGCTAGCTTGTGAAATATCTTTATTTAAAAGCTTAGCAATTTGTTGTTCTAAATGCATAGCTTTATCCTCCTAAATGCTTTAAAAAACTAAAGACAACGCCGATAGATTAACACAATGGCCGTATTTTTGCAAGTTTTGCGGTATAATAATAGGGTATTGATAATGAGGTAACTTATGAAAAAAGCCGGAGTTTTGATGCCGATCGCCTCTTTGCCTAGCGTTCATGGCATTGGTGATTTTGGCAAGACCAGCTATGAATTTGTCGATCTGCTGGTCAAGACAGGATTTAAGATCTGGCAGATCTTGCCGCTTAATCCTTTGGGATATGGGAATTCGCCATACCAGCCATATTCGAGCTATGCGATGGATGAGCTTTATCTATCGCTAGATCTATTAAAAAAAGCCAAGCTGATCAAAAAGGTCCAACCGATCACGGGCAAGGTCGATAAGATCTATTATGATAAGGTGCGCTTGTTCAAAAGACCTTATTTTTTTGAAGCCTATCAAAATTTTGTCAGTAATGACGAATATGAAGATTTTATTAAGAACAATGATTGGATCGATAGCTATGCGCGTTTTATTACCTTGAAGCATCTAAATGATGATGTTTGTTGGAATGAATGGAAAAAGCTAAGCTTAGAAGAAACGGATGAAGATCTGGTCAACTATGAAAAGTTCATCCAGTTTATGTTATATAAACAATGGCATGAATTAAAAGCCTATGCCAATAATAAGGGCTTGCAGATCATGGGAGATATTCCTTTTTATGTAGGTTTAGACAGCAATGATGTATATGATAATAAACAATGTTTCTTATTAGATAAGGATAATCGGCCAACCTTCATAGCCGGGGTACCACCGGATTATTTTAGTGCGACCGGACAACGCTGGGGCAATCCGATCTATGATTGGGAATATCTGGAAAAGACGAATTTTAAGTTTTGGATCGAACGTTTGAGCTATACGGCCAAGATGTTCGATATCATAAGGATCGATCATTTTCGCGCCTTTGATACCTATTGGAAGATCGTAGCGACGTGTCCTACCGCTATTGATGGTTCGTGGTGCGAAGCGCCAGGCTATGCATTTTTTGATGAACTTTTCAAACAGCATCCGGGCATCAACATCGTGGTCGAAGATCTAGGGGAGCTAAGGGATGAGGTCTTAGAATTGCGCGATCATTATCATTTCAAGGGCATGCATGTCATCCAATTTAATTTTGATCCTAAGCATGAACAAGAACTGAAAGAAAATTTGATCATCTATACCGGTACTCATGATAATCAGACCTTGAGATCATGGTTCAGCCAAAATAAAGCAAGCTTTAAAAAACATGCCAAGGAATATTTTAAAAAACATAAGTATCGTTATGAACTGATGAATGATAATTTTATCGCTTACGCCTTAAATTCACCATGTGAATATGCGATCATCAATTTCTTCGATCTAATCAACAAGACCGATCGTTATCGCATCAATACCCCAGGAACCATCGGGGATCCGGATTGGAATCCGCGCATCCAAAGTTATGATGAATATAAGCAGGTCTTGAGCAAGTATCGACGGATGATCAAAAAAAGTGCACGTTAAGCTTTTAAATTAGCTGACGATAAGCTATAATTTAAAGCTGAGGTTGAGAATATGTTTATTTTTGAAATTATCAAGACGATCATCTTAGGTATCGTCCAGGGTATTACCGAATGGTTGCCTATCAGTTCGACCGGACATATGATCTTGGTAGATGCTTTTATGCCGCTGCAGGTATATAAAGACGCTGCCATGAATAAAGAATTCGTAGATATGTTCATGGTCGTTATCCAATTTGGCAGTATCTTAGCGGTATTGTTGTTATATTTTAATAAATTGAATCCTTTTAGTCCGAAAAAAACGGCTGTTCAAAAGAAGAATACCTGGGTCTTATGGTTCAAGGTAGCGGTGGCAGCGGTTCCGGCAGCGATCGTGGGTTTATTGTTTGATGATATCATCGATACCTTATTATATAATCCTACGACCGTGGCTATTGCTTTGATCGTATATGGCGTCTTGTTCATCGTGATCGAAAAGACCAAGAAGCCAGCAACGATCAAGACCTTGGAGGATCTGGATTATCTAACGGCCTTAAAGATCGGAGCATTTCAGATGTTGGCTTTGATCCCAGGGACCAGCCGTAGCGGATCAACGATCCTAGGAGCAACCATCTTAGGCTGTTCGCGTAAGGTAGCTAGTGAATTTTCCTTTTTCTTAGCGATCCCTATGATGTTTGGAGCTAGCTTGCTGAAGCTGATCAAGTTAAAGATGAGCTTGGATGTTGCCGGCATTACGATCTTGTTGATCGGTATGTTGGTAGCTTTTGTCGTCAGCATCATTGCGATCAAATCGTTGATGAAGTATATCCGTAAGCATGACTTTACGATCTTTGGTTATTATCGTATCGCCTTAGGTATCATTGTTATTGCGTGCGTATTGTTTAAGGTGATCTAAAGATGGAAATGTCGATTGTTGTCAGCATGTTTACCGAAGGACTGTTGTCTTTCTTTTCACCATGCATCTTACCGGTCTTGCCGCTATATTTTGGCTATTTGGCTAGCGTAGCCAAGAGCGTTGATAAAGATGGCAATGTTAGTTATTCAAGGCTTAAGGTCTTCATTACGACCTGCTGCTTTGTTGCGGGCATTTCCTTTGCTATCTTGTTGTTAGGGATTTCGGCTAGCGTCTTTAATGATTTCTTTAGCCAATACAGTTTGATCATTTCTTTTATTGGTGCTTTCTTGCTGATATTTTTTGGTTTGAATACCTTAGGTATCATCCAGGTACCGTTTTTGATGCAAGAAAAGAAGCTAAATGCCAAGATCGATCTAAATAACATGAATTATCTCAATGCTTTGATCTTCGGTTTCTTATTTAGCTTTTCTTGGACCCCTTGTATCGGTCCTTATTTGACCAGTGCGATCGTTCTAGCATCGACCGCGGGCAGCATTAGCTTAGGGGTAGCTTATATCTTATGTTATATCGTAGGCTTTGTCATCATGTTCTTATTGGTGGGATTGTTTACTGAAGAATTGTTGAACATCATCAACCAAAAAAGACATATCATCAGATATACCACGATCGTTGGCGGTATCTTGATGATCGTCATGGGCGCTTACATGTTCATCAATGCTAGCAAACAGGTCATGGCCTTGCAAAGCGCGATGGCTGATCCTAACAGCCAACAAAGTGCCAGCACCCAAGAACAAACCGACATGCAAAAATATGATTTTACCTTGCAGACCAATAAGGGCAATACCATCACCCTGAGCGATATCAAGGATCAGCATGTGGTACTAACGTTCTTTAGGACCTGGTGCACTTACTGCAAGCAAGAGATCAGCGATCTGATGAGCTTAAAAGAGCTATATCCTGATGTTAAATTTTATCTGATCACCTCGCCTAATATGGACAGTGAAAAAGATGAAGCAGGCATCGAAGAATATCTAGCAGAAAACGATTTTGATATCGAGGTCATCTATGATGATAAGAATCTGGTCCATTCGATGTATGGTATCTCAGGATTTCCTAGCACTTTCTTCTTTGATGATGATCAAAGCGTTTATGGTTATGTGCCAGGATATGTTCAGCATGAACAGATGGTACAAATTATTGATGATTTACTAAGATAGTTGTTGTAATATAAAGCAAAATTTGATATCATAGCTATGTTGAAAAAGAAGTTCTAAAAAAAAAACGACAAATTGTCGTCGCATTTAGTGACTTCTTTTTATTTTTTATGTGTAATTATAGGAGGGTAATATGAAGTATATATTTGTAACGGGTGGTGTCGTATCCGGATTAGGTAAAGGCATCACGGCAGCCTCTTTAGGAAGGCTGTTAAAATCGCGCGGTCTTAAGGTCATTTCCCAAAAATTGGATCCATATATCAATGTCGATCCTGGAACGATGTCACCATATCAGCATGGGGAAGTATTCGTAACTGATGATGGTGCGGAGACCGATCTAGATCTTGGTCACTATGAACGTTTCATCGATGAAGATCTAAATAAGTATTCAAATCTAACGACCGGTAAGGTTTACTGGAATGTACTAAACAAAGAAAGAAGAGGAGAATACCTAGGCGATACCGTACAAATCATCCCGCATATTACCAATGAAATAAAACGTTTTGTTTATTCGGTCGGTGAAAAAAGCAATGCTGACGTCATCATCACCGAAATTGGGGGAACGGTCGGTGATATCGAATCACAGCCATTCATCGAAGCGATCCGTCAGATCGCAATCGATCGACCTAAGGAAGATTGCTTGTTCATTCATGTTACCTTGATCCCATATATTCCTGGCAGCAATGAATATAAATCAAAACCAACCCAGCATTCGGTCAAAGAACTACAGGTCAGCGGGGTTCGTCCGGATATCATCGTTGCTCGATGCGATGGTCGTATCCCATATGATGTCAAACAAAAGATCTCTTTGTTCTGTAATGTCAAACCTGACTGTGTCATTGAAAATCTAACGGTCAATGATCTATATGAAGCACCGAGCATGCTAGAAGAACAAAACTTATCCGAAATCGTTTGTCGTGAATTAAAGATCGAGGCTAAACCGATCGATCTGACCCATTGGAATGCCATGTTAGATAAGGTCCATGGTTGTGATAAACAAGTAACCATCGGACTAGTTGGCAAATATGTCCGTTTGCATGATGCATATCTATCAGTTATCGAATCATTGAAACATGGTGGATATGAAAATGGCGCAAAGGTCAATATCAAATGGATCGAAGCTGAAGATATCACCAATGAAACGATCGATGATCTATTAGGCGATGTTGATGGCATCATCGTTCCTGGTGGTTTTGGCGATCGCGGTATCGAAGGTAAGGTTGCCGCTTGTCGCTATGCACGTGAAAACAATGTTCCATATCTTGGCTTATGCTTAGGTATGCAGATCGCAGTGATCGAATTTGCCCGCAATGTCTTAGGATATGCGGATGCTAATAGCCGTGAATTCAATGAATTGAGCACGCATCGCGTCATTGACTTCATGCCAGGACAAAACGACGATATCGATAAAGGCGGTACGATGCGTTTAGGCGCTTATCCATGTACGATCAAGGAAGGCAGCTTATTAGCTAAATGCTATGGTGAGATCAACATCAGCGAAAGACATCGTCATCGTTATGAATTCAACAATCAATTCCGTGATGAATTCAATAATAACGGTCTAGAAATCGTTGGTACCTCACCTGATGGCCGTTTGGTCGAAGCCGTGGAAAATGTTAAAAATGATTTCTTCATCGGGGTACAGTACCATCCAGAATTCAAGAGCCGTCCCGATCGAGCACATCCATTATTCACTGGCTTTATCAAAGCTAGCTTAAAATAATGTTTAACAAAAGACACTTTACATTTAAAGTGTCTTTGATGCTTTTAGATAAAATAAAAAAAGGGGAAAATATGTTAGAAAAATTATTTCATTTGAATCAAAAACACACCAACGTCAAAACAGAGATCATCGCAGGTTTGACGACCTTCTTGGCCATGGCTTATATCTTAGGCGTCAATCCTTCGATCTTAGGTGGCGATCTAACAGGCATGGATCCTGCTTCGGTCTTTTTCGCTACGGCCATTGCAAGTGGTATTGCAAGCATCCTGATGGGCATCTTAGCTAATTATCCAATTGGTCTAGCGCCAGGTATGGGCGTTAACGCGCTATTTACTTATACGGTATGCGCAGGCTATGGCTATACCTTTGAAGAAGCCTTGGCTGCAGTCTTGGTATCTGGTGTCGTCTTTATCATCATCTCAGTAACAGGTATTCGTAAGCTTATCATCAATTCGATCCCTAAGAACATGAAATTAGCGATCGGTGCAGGTATCGGTTTCTTCATTGCTTTCATTGCCTTGAAAAATGCTGGTATCGTGGTGGCTAATGAATCAACGATCGTTGCCTTAGGCAACTTAAAAGATCCAGCTGTGATCTTGGCTATCTTTGGTATCATCGTTACTATCGGTCTGATGGTCAAAGGAGTCAATGCCGCACCTTTCTATGGCTTGTTGATAACGGCAATCGTAGGTATCGCTTTAGGCTTTGTGGGCATTAACAATATGCCAACCTTGCCATCATCTACCTTCTCAACATCATTCAATACAGAAGCTGTTGGTGCCTTTATCCGGGGCATGGGCGGACTATTCACCCATGATAACTGGTTCATTGTTATCTTTAGTTTCTTGTTCGTTGATTTCTTCGATACGGCTGGTACCTTGGTAGCTGTAGGTAACAACATCGGCCTGGTCGATGAAAAAGGTGAGATGGAAAATATTGAAAAAGCCTTATTAGCGGATTCGGTAGGTACGGTCGTCGGCGCCGCCTTAGGTACTTCTACAGTTACTTCATTCGTAGAATCTGGAGCAGGGGTAGCAGCTGGAGGCAGAACTGGGCTTACCGCGGTAACTACCGGTATTTGCTTCTTATTATCATTGTTTATTTCACCGCTAGTACTTAGCATTTCGGTAAATGCCGTAACGGCACCAGCGATCTTTGTCGTTGGTATCTTGATGGCCAAACAATTAAAAGAAATCGATTGGCAGGATACGGGCATTGCCGCTAGCGCTTTTGTGACCATCATCTTCATGGTCTTGGCATATTCAATTTCTGATGGTTTGGCAATGGGCTTTATCGTCTATGGCTTGACGATGCTATTTGGCAAAAAAGCTAAGGAAGTAAGTCCGATCTGCTGGATCTTGATCTTGATATTCATCTTCTATTACTGCATGAAATAAAGTAGCGTACATGACGTTAATTTGTTAAAATATAGGCGAGGTAAAAAATATGGCAGATAAAATAGTAGTTTTAGATTTTGGTAGTCAATACAACCAATTGATTGCCCGCAGAATCAGAGAATACGGGGTGTATAGCGAACTTCACCCAAATACGATGACCCTAGAAGAGATCCAAGCTCTAGGTGATGTCAAAGGTATCATCTTCAGCGGTGGACCAAACAGCGTATATGAAGAAGATGCTCCTAAGTGCGATCCAAGGATCTTTGAAGCCGGCTTACCTATCTTAGGTATTTGTTATGGCATGCAGATGACCCACTATATGAATGGCGGACAGGTAAAAGCTTGTGAAAAGAAAGAATATGGTCGCGCTGATATCTCGATCAAAGAATCTTTATTGTTCAAAGGTTTAGATACCCATCAAATGGTATGGATGTCACATGGGGATCAAGTAAGTCAATTAGCTCCAGGCTTTGAAAAGATCGCTAGCAGTGATACATGTGAATTTGCCGCTAGCCAAAACGTAGAAAAACAGATCTATACGGTACAATTTCATCCAGAAGTAAGAAACAGCGAACATGGCTTACAAATGTTGAAAAACTTCGTCTTTGAAATTTGTCATGCCCAAGCAAACTGGTCAATGGCAAGCTTCATCGATATGAAGGTCGAAGAGATCCGTAAACAAGTAAAAGATGATAAAGTATTATTAGCTTTATCAGGCGGAGTTGATTCAAGCGTAGTTGCGGCCCTATTACACAAAGCTATCGGTAACCAATTATATTGCATGTTCATCGATCACGGCTTATTAAGAAAAGGTGAAGGCGATAGCGTCATGGAAATGTTTGGTAAGAACATGAAGCTAAACCTAACCAAGATCGATGCATCTGCAAAATTCTTATCAAAATTAGCAGGCGTAACCGATCCTGAAAAGAAAAGAAAGATCATCGGTAACGAATTTGTTTATACCTTCGATGAAGAAGTAAAGAAATTGGTTGCAGGCGAAAATATCAAATGGTTAGCACAAGGTACGCTATATACCGACGTTATCGAAAGTGGTACCAAAACAGCACAAACCATCAAATCACACCACAATGTCGGCGGTCTACCAGAAGATATGCAATTCAAATTGATCGAACCATTGAATACATTATTCAAAGATGAAGTTCGTCAATTAGGTATCGAATTAGGTTTACCAGAAGACATGGTATGGCGCCAACCATTCCCAGGACCAGGTCTTGGTATTCGCGTCATTGGAGAAATCACCGAAGAAAAACTAGAAATCGTTAGAGAATCAGATGCGATCTTACGTGAAGAAATCGCTAAAGCTGGTTTACAACGTGATATCTGGCAATATTTCACAGCCTTAACAAACATGAAATCAGTTGGGGTAATGGGCGATCAAAGAACATATGCTTATGCAGTAGCTATCAGAGCGGTAACATCAATTGATGGTATGACAGCTGACTGGGCAAAGATCCCTTATGATGTATTAGCAGTTATCTCTAATAGGATCGTAAATGAAGTTCCACATGTTAACAGAGTGTTATTAGATATCACATCTAAGCCTCCTGGAACGATTGAGTTCGAATAGTAAATAGAATGTAAAAAAGCCTTTATTTAAAGGCTTTTTTTAATGTTTAGGCGAGGATTGCTACCAAAATGCTACCATCTAAGAAAAAATGATGAATAATGTTCCGTGATGACTAAATATCGTACAAATCGTTGTTAGGGATTAATTCAAAAGTGTTACCTAATTTATGCAAGTTTTCTTTCATTTTTTTAAAATCGCAATCGTCCATATGTTCATAATAATAGCAGTAGATTTTTGCATCTTTATTTATTTTTTTGAATACAGACATATCGGCGTCATCTAACGAATGACCTAGAATAAATACAGTATCGTATTTTTCTTTTTTTAACTTTTCCTCAATATGTTGTCTAGACGATAAAGCTTCTTTATTTTTCTTATCAATTAATTCAAATAACTGATGTTCATTTTTATCGATATAATGTCCTATTTCGTAAAACATTGATTTAATTGAATCATCTTCGTGTAAATGACCATTCATGTCTTCAACGTAATATTTCATTGTTTTTTGAAAGTCATATTTATTTTTGCATGGTCTTTTTGTAGGGTATGTTAAATCTACTAGTGATTCTTTCAATTCGTCAAGAGCAGCTGTGCCGATTGCGATGTTACCTTCGTTTAGGCTTCCATGTACATGATTAACATGTTTAATTTGATAAACTTCTTCAATCACTTGAGTATAATTAAAATTAATAATATCTGACGATGATTTAAGAATTTCTAATATTTTTTTTCTTGGATGAATACTTTGTAATTTGTCTATATTACAATTTGCTAGTAAATATGATAAAAAGTCTTTTTCGAAATCACTTAATAACTTTATTAATTGCTTGATTTCATTAATCTCCTTAATATATTTATCAGAAGAAATGGAAGGATAGCTAATATATCCATATTTTTCATAATTGCTATTACTAAGTATTTCGTCTAATTCTTCTTCGGGATCTCCATAAGGTCTATTAGACATGATTGTATGTAATAACTCTTTATAATTTGATTCTAATTTATTCCAGTTTGTTCCTTTATTCGTTCCTTTAAATATCTGATATTTTTCTTGAAATTTGCAATTTGATTGAATAAAATCATAGATTCTAGTTGGTAGATTGTGACCTAAATCAAATCCGTTCCCAATTATAGTTAATACTTTCACTTGATTATCACCTTTTTTAGAATTGTTTTATTAAGAAAATGGGTCTTATATTAATGAAGGTCCGTTTTAAAAACTAACCTTTATAATTGATCTTCCACTCTATGTAATCATCTTTGCTGATCTTTTTAGATTTTAGGTCAGCTTTTTTATTTGCCCATTGTAATAAGAAATCTGAAAAAAGTGGATTGTTTAAATCGAGTAGAAGTTTATCATCGTGTTCGATGATTTCAATTGGGAGACCACCTTCATCCCAATCAAATAATGTGAAAACCAAATTTAAAGCATCGGTTTTTTCTTTATTGCTTAAATATAAAGAATCAATTTGAAGAGCATCACTAATTTTTTCTAATAGATCTTCCTTCGGTGTCCTTTTTCCATTTTCGTATTGAGAAATTCGTGTTCTCCCGTTTTCTCCACCGCCTAAACCGATTTTTTCGGCTAGTTCTTCTTGTTTCATACCTCTAAACAAACGAACGAAACGAATTCTTTGCCCTATATCCATGGTTTCACCTCGATTCATATAAAGTGTCATATTAATTATATCATGTATAATATCTAAAGAGAACAAAAATGTTAACAAAACCAGTGACGTTAACAAATATGTTTAATATAATATACGTGAACAAAAAAGTTTAACAGCTTTGAGAAAGGAGAGATTAAGATGTCAAACAAATTGTTCATGACAGCCCAAGAAGTGGCCGATACATTGGGAATGTCAAAAGCTTATGCTTATAAGTTGATTCAAGAAATGAATCAGGAAATGGCCAAAGGAGGATATGTAGTTCTCCACGGTAAGATCAATCGATCTTTCTTCTTTAACAAAATCTATGGAGGTGAAACAAAAGATGCAACCGGGAATTTACTACGATGAGAAGACAAAAACGTATTATGTATCAAGAAGATACAAAGATTGGAAAGGAGAGAATAAAAGATTGTTTAAAAGAGGATTTAAAACAGTACGAGAAGCAAAACAATTCATGAATAGTTTTATGGCTAGATTAGATGGAAATCAAGATATGGTATTTAATGATTATATTGAAATTTATTATAGTGATCGTGAATCACATTTAAAACTAAACACTTTTTTAACAAAGAAAAATATCATTGAGAAAAACATCCGTCCTTACTTTGCTAGTTATAAGTTGGTTGAAATCACTCCAGCAATTGTCATGAAATGGCAGAATGAGATTATTTCTAAAGAGTTGGATGATGGACACAATTATTCTAATGCAACGTTAAAAACGATTCATGCTCAACTAAGTGCAGTGTTTAATCATGCGATTCGTTACTATGGTTTACGACAAAATCCAGCTAAAGTTGTCGGAACAATGGGAAAACCAGAAAAGAAAGAAATGTTATTTTGGACTACAGATGAATACAAACGTTTCATTGTAGAAATGATGGATAAGCCGGTGAGTTTCTGTGCTTTCGAAGTGTTGTATTGGTGTGGTATTCGTCTTGGTGAATTATTAGCATTGACGAGAAGTGATTTTGATTTAAAAAAGAAAAAATTACGTATCAATAAATCACTTCAAAGAATCCATGGAAAGGACATTATAACACCACCAAAAACAGTAAATAGTTACAGAACTATCGATATTACTGAATTTCTAGCTGATGAAATGTATACCTATTTTAAAAGTTTATATGGATTAAAGGATGATGATCGAGTGTTTCCAATCACGAAATCATATCTTCACCATGAGCTAAAAAGAGGAAGCAAAGCAGCAGGTGTAAAGCGTATTCGAATCCATGATTTACGTCATAGCCATGTTTCATTGTTGATTGAGAAAGGTTTCAGTGCATTGGCAATTGCTGAAAGAGTAGGTCACGAATCCATTCGTATCACATACAAATATGCGCATTTATTTCCATCGAAAGGAGTTGAGATTGCGAATTCTTTAAATGATGAATGGGAGGATATGGACGATGAGTAGAAAGAACAGAGATAAATATAATCGTTTTAGAAGTAAAACCATCGCATTTCGAGTGTCTGAAGAAGAAAACAAAATGCTTGAAACCAAGGTAGCATTGAGTGGTTTGACCAAACAAGATTATCTAATTCATTGTATCGAGCAAAGGGACTATGTTATCGATGGAAAAAACACAAGAGTGTGGAAAGCATTATAAATGTCAACATATGAATGTACAAATTTGATCAGATAAGAATGTACAATTAGAATATTCTTATCTGGTTATT
>CALVFJ010000015.1 GCA_944326795.1 uncultured Erysipelotrichaceae bacterium | reverse complement strand
TTCATATTTATTGGTATGAGTAATTTCTACTTCTTTTCATGTACTTATAAAGTGGAATTTACCTTTTCACTTCAGCAAAAAACGTCAAGCTATTGACGTTTTTTAGGGATTGCATTGTTTACAAGGCTGATATCCTTGAGTGATGAGATCTTGTCTTGATCCTTGATAATTTTCTTTGTTATGATCAGCTATCTTTTCAACGCTAGAGCAAGTTGGCAGATGAAACTTAAATGAGTTGGTATTTAATATATATTCCTGTATTTGATCGTTTTGGTTTTTGGAAACCGTTGATGAATAAGTATAAGGGGAACATGTTACCTTGCTGCCATCAGAAGAACAGAGAATATCATGATCGATATTGGTTCGGTATATTTTAATATCTTTAGCTTGCAGGCGATCGATAACCTCTTGATGCGGGTGACCATAACTGTTATCTGTGCCTACTGAGATAATGGCGTATTCTGGATCGACCTGATCCAAGAAGGATTGCGAAGTGCTGCTATTAGACCCATGGTGTGCTACTTTTAAGACATCAGCATGAAGATCGGCGTTACGTGCTAATAAGGCTTGTTCACTGGCTATTTCAGCATCGCCGGTAAAAAGAAAGGATGTATCGCCATAAGTTATCTTCAAGATGATCGAGGAGTCATTGCCTTCGCCGGCATTTAAGCCAAGGATCTTGATCTTAGCAGAGCCTAAAGAATATTCATCATTGATATTTGGGATCAAGATGCCATTGCTTTGACTGGCAAGCGTGGCAAAGCTGGTAAAAGCCTTGGAATCAAAAGCGGTGGTTGGTGCAAGGATCAGATCGCATGTGGCAAAGTTTAATGCGCCGCTTAAACCGCCAACATGATCTTCATGAGCGTGAGAATTTACTATAATATTAAGATTGGTTATATTATTGCGCTGCAGGATGCTATAGATGGTATTAGAATCAGCACTATTGCCACCATCGATAAGCATATACTGATCATCACATTCGATCAAGGCAGCATCTGCTTGTCCAACATCGATAAATTGAATTGAAAAACTTGAATTTTCAGAAAGGTCGTAAGCTGATGGTATAGCAGAAGAAACAACTGATGGTGATGATGGAGCTTTCTGACTAAAAAACAACGTTCCTATTATGATGGGAATGAGCAATAATGATGATAAAAATCCAGCTTTGAATTTATGATGTGATCTAGCCATGATATCACTTCCTTTGCGTTATATCGTATCATAATTTTTATATAAAAACGTCAATTATATTAAAGAAATAATAAAAATTATTTAAGCATATATCATTGTTGATGCGTAAAAACTTTGCTAAAATATTATCAATTTAAGCGGGTGGTGATGATCATGTATAAGATCAATGAAGTTGCAAAGCTTTTAAATGTCAGCAGTGAGCTATTACGTTATTACGAGCGTATGGGCTTGATCAAGCCTAAAAGGAATCCAGGCGGATATCGCTATTATGATAAAGAAGATATCAATTTGTTGCTAGGGATTTTACGATATAAAAAGATGAATTTTACCTTAGCTGAAACTGCCAAGTTATTATATGAAAATGATTATTCGCAGACATGGCGGGCATATGAGGCAGCTAAGCAGCGTAGTGAATATGAGATAAAGAAGCAGCAAGCTATCTTGAAAAATATCAGTTTTATCGTAGATGAATGGAAAAATATTGAAGCTAATTATATGATTTTTAAAAAAGAGAAAAGCGAGAAGATCGTTCGCATTTCAATGATCGAAGATGAGCATATCATTGATAAACATTTTTCTCATGCACAAAAACAAATGATCGAACTTTTACCAGTTTCTTTTATCTCACCGTTAATAAGGAAGGAAGATCATAGGATCGAATTTGGTTATGCTATTAGGGCGGATGATCTGCAGGCGCTGGAAGGAATTATTTATGATGAATATGAGGTGTTTGATTATCCAGAATGTGTGACGACGATCGTTAAAACGATTGGTAAAAATAGGCTTAGCAATGAATCGTTGACGTTTCTTTGGAAATATATCGCAGATAATGCTATGGTGCTAAAAGGCGATATTTGGGGCTATACCATTGGCAATTATATCAACGAAGAAGGAATCGATGTTCGAGTACATAAATTATTTTTTTCACTATCATCTTGACCTTACAAGGCTTGTAAAGTGTATAATCCTTTTTAATGAAAGGGGTTAAGAAAGTGAAAAAATTAAGAAATTTATTTTTAGCTTTGTTGTTGGCAGTCTCGATGAGCGCTTGTAGTACGAGCGAAGATGGAACTGCTGCAACATTTAAAGCCGGTACCTATACAGGAACGTCTGAAGGCCGTAATGGTGAATTGACAGTTGAAGTGGTTTTAAGCGATACAGCCATTGATAGCGTTACGGTCACATCACACAGTGAAACTGAAGGAATCGCTGATCCTGCTATCGAACAGATCCCAGCTAGTATCGTAGAAGCTCAGGGCTTGGGTGTTGATACGGTCAGTGGAGCAACCATTACCAGTGAAGCAATTATCGCTGCTGTAACAAGTGCATTGGAAAGTGCGGGAGCTGATGTAGAAGCATTAAAAGCAGTTACTTCCGAAACAACAAAACAGGAAGATAGTGAAGAAACAACTGACGTCGTAGTCGTTGGCGGTGGTGGTGCCGGAATTGCGGCAGCTAGCAGTGCTGCTGAAAATGGTGCAGCTGTTATCTTGGTCGAAAAAACGGCAGCTTTAGGGGGAAATACCTTAGCGAGCGGTTTGGCCATGAATGCAGCTGATCCTGAACTTGAAGGTACATTAGATGCTTTAAATGGTCAGGTCGATACTTTAAAAGCTGTTTTGGATTATGATGAAGCAGAATTTGGTGAATATGCTGACACGCTAACGGTATTAAAAGGACAGATCGAAGAATACCTTGCTGGTGATACTTCAAAAGAATTTGACTCTACCGAATGGCATATCATTCAAACTTATACCGCAGGAAAAAGAAAAGATCTAGATGGTAATGAAATTTCAGGTCAATTTGACCTGGTCAAGACCATGTGTGAAAATTCATTAGATACTTATCATTGGTTAGGAGAGGTCGTTGGTATTGAACTAAGTGACACTTTAACTAGTCCTGTTGGTTCTTTGTGGATGCGCGGACATAACTTTGCAACTAAGAATGGTGTTTTTGAAGCTTCACAAGAATATATTGAAAATAACAGTGGTAAGATATATCTGCAAACCAAGGCTGAAGAGCTGATCATTGAAGATGGTGCAGTTACTGGTGTTGTTTGTACGCGTGAAGATGGTTCAAAATTAACGATTCATGCTAATAATGTTATCTTGGCTACTGGTGGTTTTGGGGCTAATGGTGAGATGGTCAAAGAATATAATACCTATTGGCCAAGCATTCCAGATGAGATCAAAACGACCAATGTTGCCGGTGCAACTGGCGATGGTATCGAACTTGGTTTGCAAGCTGGTGCTAAATTGGAAGGTATGGGCATGGTACAATTGATGCCTACAGCTAGCGCAGTTACTGGTTTGTTGGAAGATGGATTGTTGGTACCTAGCCAATATTATATGTTCGTAAATCAAGAAGGTTTGCGTTTCGTTAATGAATATGCTGAACGTGATGTTTTAGCTAGCGCCGCTTTATCACAAACTGATGGTGTGTTCTATCATATCGCTGATCAAAATATGATCCCAACCTTGCAAAATAAGGCAACGCAGGAACAAGTTGATGCCATGGTAGAAAAAGGTATCATCTATAAAGCTGATACTTTAGAAGAATTAGCTGAATTGATCGGCTGTCCAAGCGAAAATCTGATCGAAAGCGTTGAAAAATATAATTCATATGTCGATGCAGGCGAAGATCCAGAATTTGGTAAGAATGTCTTTGGCAGCAAGATCGAAACTGCTCCATACTATGCAGTTATCGAAAAACCAAGCGTTCACCATACGATGGGTGGTCTAGCAATCAATACCGATGCACAGGTCTTAAATGAAAATGATGAACCGATCGTTGGCTTATATGCTGCTGGTGAAGTAACCGGCGGTATCCATGGTGGAAACCGTGTTGGTGGAAATGCGATTGCCGATATCATGGTATTTGGTCGTATTGCCGGACGTAATGCTGCCCAATAAATAAAAGGTATGATAATATGAAAAACTATCCTTGCTTCATAAGCGGGGTAGTTTTTTTGTATCTTGGTGGAAAAAAGTAGAAAGGCGTCATTAGCTAAGATATAATTATATCGAGGTAGAAAAGATGCTAGAAGAAAAGATGATCCTAGAACTGATGAAGCAATTGGTTGAACAGTGTCCCTTGTCCGATGATATTGATTCTGCTATCAATGATTTGCTAGCTTTTATCGGCAATGCTTTTGGATGCGAACGCTGTCATATCTTTCAAAAAAATATTGATGGTACTTTTTATAATTCTTATGAATGGTGTGCTGATAGAACATCGACTCGAAAAGCATTGTTGCAAAAAGAACAGATTGATACCTTTGCCTGGTGCTTTATGGATGAGCGTTCAGCAGTTTTGATCAAAGATATCGAACTTATCAAAGAAAGTTATCCTATTGCATATGCAACGATAAAATCATTAGGTATTCATTCATTTATTGGGGTACCTGTATCTTATAATGAAGAAATAATTGCTGTTTTAGGTATAGATAATCCTAGAAAAGATAAGGAAGAGCTTTGTGAGACTTTTTTACAGCTTAACAGTAATTATATAAGTGTAATTTTGCGTAGTAGCATATTGCAAGATAAATTATTCTCAACGAGCTATCGTGATCAATTAACTGGTACATATAGCCGTCACGCTTTTTTTGAGGATGCTAAGAATATAGATGGTCGGAAAAGTGTAGGATTGATTTATTGCGATATTACTGAGCTTAAGAAGGTCAATGATAATTATGGCCATTCGCAGGGGAATAAATTGATCGTGCATTGGTGCAGCGTTATCAAAGCAACCATTGAAGATGCTAAGTTATATCGTTTAGGTGGAGATGAGTTCGTTGCTTTGATAAAGGATGTATCAAAAAGTAAATTTTTGACGATGATCGATAAACTGAAAACAAAGATCCAGATGGATACCTATCATTTGGCTATCGGTTATGATTTTAGCGAAGCATCAGATAAAAATATCGAAGATATGATGAAAAAAGCTGATGCCATGATGTATGAAGACAAACGGCAATATTATGCGATCTTTGATCGTCGCGGTCGTTCACGCAATGAATATGCACATGAGAAAACAAATGATTCGGAATTTGCTAAATTCATGGCAAATAATCATTTTGACTGCGAATTCTTTTGGAATTCATTAGGAGCTCGCAATACGGTTCATTATTTATATTATGGAAATATGCAATCGAATTTCTTTTTCATATCAGATAATATGAAAGAAATGTTTGGATTTGAGAACAATATCGTTTATAATCTATTGCTTGAATGGGGAAAAAGAATATGTGATGAAGAAGATCTCAAGATGTATAATCAGGATATTGCCGATATCATGGAAAATCATCGCGAGTATCATGATCTTCGATATCGAGTGAAAGATTGTAAAGGAAATATATTATGGATCCATTGTCAAGGTAAGATCAAATGGAATGAAGATAAAAGCAAGCCGCTTTTCTTTGCGGGCAGCGTATCGCATCAGGAATATGATTTTATCGTTGATCGATTGACCAATTTTCCCAAAGAAGCAGCGGCATTAGAAATGCTGACACAGCTGCATCATCAAGAAAAAAATGTTTATATCATTGGCTTTTCCTTGAATAGCTTACGTAAGATCAATGAAGCTTTGGGGCGTGAAATCGCTGATTCTTTGATCAGGGATATTGCATTTGCCTTGCAAAAAGAATATGGCAAAGAGGTATATTTTTATCGAATGGATGGTATGCGTTTCATTGCCATTGGAACTTTTGCCAACGCTGAAGATGTCGAAGAACTGATCATTAAATTAGAGCATACGGTATCGCTATGGTATAAGATATATGATATAAATATCGTTGACCCATGCTCAATTGGGTATTTGTGCTTGGAACAAGAAGAGTCAGGACAGAAGATAATTGAAAAGGCGATGAATGTAATTGGATATATCAAAGATTTTCCAGAAAGGAATTTTGCGATATATGCTGATGAGGCGGTAGAAAAAGCTAAGATGAATTCACGTTTGGCATTGGCACTTAATCGCGATGTCAATAAATCTATGGAACATTTTAGCTTAGATATTCAGCCAATAGTAAGTATAGGTACAGAAGAAATCATTGGCGGTGAGGCATTGCTCAGATGGGAACATGATGGGAAAAAGATTCCGTGCAACGTTTTTGTGCCATTATTAGAAACAAGCAAAGCAATAATAAATGCAGGAGAATGGGTAATTGAGGAAGCCTTGCGCAGCGTGGCTAGGATCCGCAGCTATCGTCCAAATTTTTATGTCTCGATCAATATTACTTATATTCAGATATACGACAGCAATATTTTTGCGTATATCCAACAGACCTTAGACAAATATCGACTTGATGGCTCAGCATTGATCATTGAATTGACTGAGAATCATATCGACGAACATCCAGAACGGTTGCGTACATTTATAAATGATTGTCAGCGCATAGGCATAAAATTTGCTTTGGATGATTTTGGCAATGCTTATTCATCGTTAGCAATGCTGTTAAAATATCCTTCGGATATCGTCAAGCTTGACCGTTCATTGGTGAAAGAAGTAGTTAGTTCAGCGGATAATGAAAAATTATTGAATAGCATCGTATATTGTTGTCATCAGCTTAATAAAATAGTATGCGTCGAGGGGATCGAAAGTAAAGAAGAGATGCAGATCATGCAAAAGATAGGCGTTGATTCGATCCAAGGATTCTATTATTATAAGCCGATAAATATCAATAAAATTTATGATGTGATCGTTAAAAATAAAATGTTCCCCTATAAGTAAAGTCTTATAGGGGATATTTTTATAATAATTCTTGATGATGACGGATATAGGCTTTTTTTATGATGGTTGCCATGATCATATATAAGATGATACAAGGAATAAGGTATGCAAAAAAGGCAGCAGGAAGCATGGTAAACCCTAGAGATGAACTTAACGGGGTAAATGGGATGAGCGTTAATAGCAAGCATCCTAACATGGTCATGATCGAAACAGGCAACGATGCTCGACTTTGGATGAATGGTAACTTAGGAGTTCTGATCATATGAATGACCAAGGTTTGGGTCCATATTGATTCGATGAACCATCCTGCTTGAAACATTGCAACATACTTTGCTTGGATCAGCGTTAAAGATGTTGCACTAAAATGGGCTGGCAAGGCATTATACAAAATGCCATTAGAAACGAAGGTTGGACATAGGATGAAATATAGGAATGCATAAGTTATCCAGTCAAATATCGAACTGACCGGGCCGATCCAAAGCATGAAGCTACCAACGCTGGAAGCATCCCAGGTTCGTGGCTTTAATAGAAATTCTTCGTCGACATTGTCCCATGGGATGGCGGTGCAAGATAGATCGTAGACCAGATTTAACAGGATCAGCTGGATGCTGATCATAGGTAAAAATGGCAGTAAAGCAGAAGCTGCTAACACGGAAAACATATTGCCAAAATTTGAAGAAGCGGTCATCTTTATATATTTGATCATGTTGGCATAGGTTTTGCGGCCTTCGATAATGCCTTCTTCCAATACCATCAGATCTTTTTCTAGTAAGATGATATCGGCTGATTCTTTGGCAATGTCTACGGCAGTATCAACAGAGATTGCGATATCGCTGGCTTTCATAGCATTGGCATCATTGATACCATCGCCCATAAAGCCGACGATATGTCCGTTTTGTCGTAGGATGGTGATGATCTGAGCTTTTTGATCAGGAGAAAGCTTGGCAAAGACCTGGGTTGTTTCGACAGCTTTGGCTAGCTGTCCTTCGCTCATGGTGGCAATTTGATGACCTAATAACATATTATCGACCTTAAGATCGACCTGCTTGCAGATACAGCGGGCAACTTTTTCGTTGTCACCAGTTAGGATCTTGGTGGTTACGCCATATTTTTTTAAAGCTTTGATTGCTTGGGCGCAGGATTCTTTTGGGGGATCTAAAAAGGCTAGATAACCGATCAAGACCATATCGTATTCATCTTTGATACCAAAGGTATCAATAGGAGATGGATCGTTTTTTTGGGCAATGGCAATGACTCGCATTCCATCGTCATTTAACTTGGCAACGGTATCTTTGATTTGTTCTTTCAACTGATTGGTCAATATTTCGATCTTTCCTTGATACTCAACATGAGAACAAATCGCTAGCATTTCTTCCAAAGCACCTTTAGTGATCATTTGGGTCTTATTGCTTTGATCTTTGACCACGACGGATAGACGGCGACGGGTAAAATCAAAAGGTATCTCATCGACCTTGACATAGCATTCTGATAAGTCACTTAATTGCGGATTTTGGGCTTCTAGTTCTTCTGTCTTTTGGATGATAGCATGATCCATCAGATTTTTATAACCAGTTTGAAAATAGCTGTTTAGATAAGCATGGCGCAGGATACGAATATCTTGATTGCCTAATACATCCAAATGATATTCTAAAACGACCTTGTCTTGAGTGATGGTGCCGGTCTTGTCCGTACATAGGATGTCGATGGCACCAAAATTTTGGATCGAATTTAGATTTTTAACGATGGTCTTTTTCTTGGACATAGATACTGCACCTTTGGCCAAGCAGGTCGTAACGATCATTGGTAGCATTTCGGGAGTTAAGCCTACAGCTATGGAAATACCAAATAAAAAGGCGTTAAGCCAATCATTTTTAGTAATGCCGTTGATGATGAAGACCAGCGGTACCATGAACATCATAAAGCGGATCAATACCCAAGAAACGGCATTGATGCCTTTGGAAAAATTGGTTTCAGTACTTTCTTTCGCAATAGAACTTGCCATGGAACCAAATACGGTTTGATCCCCAACGGCGATGACGATGCCGCTAGCCATCCCACTGATAACGTTGCTGCCCATCAAGGCGATATTGGTCAGGTCATTGATGCTGGTTTCATCGTTTTGACAGATCCAGGCATTTTTTTCGATTGGTGCGCTTTCACCGGTCAATGATGCTTGGCTAACAAATAGATCCTTGGTTTCTAGCAGGCGGATATCGGCGGGAATCATATCTCCTACGCTTAAGTGAACGATATCACCTACTACGACCTCATCTAAAGGAATTTCTTGATTAGGATGATCATGACGATCGACGGTACATGTCGTGGTTATCATGGCTAATAGCTTTTCTGCTGCACTGCCTGAGCGGGATTCTTGGATGAATTTTAGGGTGCCAGAAATCATGATCATCGTTGTGATAATGATAAAGGTCAGATAATTGATATCATCCGGAGCTTTATTCACCATAGGAATGATGACGTCGGTAACTACGGATACACCGGCTAAAAAGAACAAGATGGCGGAAAAAGGATTGATAAATGCGTGAGCTAGCTGTTTCCACCAGCTTTTTTTCTTTTCGTGGGTTATTTGATTTTTGCCATAACGGCTACGGCTGCTTAATACTTCTTCATTATCCAAGCCACAAAGATGGCTGTTATATGTTTTAAAGATATCTTTAGGTAAGCTTAAGGAAGCTTGCTTAAGATTTTCGTGGATCAGTGCTTGCTGATTTCTTTTTTCCATTTCTTTTTTGGTCATGTTTTAACCTCGCTTTCTCGTTTTTTCGTTTTATTATCTTGCTTTTGCGCTCAAGATAATATATGTCGCTGCTGATCAACAGCAGCCAGATCAACATGATAAAAGTAAAGTGATCTTGAAGCGGAGCAAATGCGGCACATAGTAAAAAGATGATGCCTGCACTGCTAGCGAAAACACTTAGGTGCTTATGTGATATCTTATCAAAGCCTATAGGCTTATATAGGGGGATCAAAGATCCAACGGTTAAGATAAAACCGAAAATAATTAATTTTGCTTGCATGATGACATCCTCCTTATTGCTTATAGCATAATAAAAAGCCATATCTTTTGATATGGCTAAATTCTTGCGATTTTCTTGCGATTTGGTAAGAAATATCTTAGATGTTTTCGTTGAATTTATAACCTACGCCCCATAGCGTCAAGATGTAGATCGGAGCATCTGGGTTTGGTTCGATCTTTTTGCGTAATTTGCGGATAAAAGCCATGATATTGCTGTCAGCCATAAGGTATTCTTCTGACCATACGGCATTATAGATCTGTTCCTTGGTAAAGACCTCTCCTTTGTTTTGATATAAGAAATATAAGATATCAAATTCTTTCGGGGTTAACGCCACTTCAATACCGTGTAATAGAACCTTGCGGCTTTTAGGATCGATGATCAATGCTTGATCAGAGCTAACAGCAGCTTGCTGCTCTTTTTGTTCGATGATCAAAGTTGTATCTTGCTGGTTGGCCAATTGGTTGAAGGCGTTTATTAAATCTAGCTGCTCAGGTTCAGCAGCGATGGTTTGCATCAGTTCAAGATTTTTTTTGATCAGTTGTAAAGGCAATAATAAATATGTTACATTTTTCTTCATGTTGCCTCCTTAACTTAAATCATGGTATTTTTTAAGATAGCGTATCTTGATGAAACTTGTCAAGGCTAGATAACAGCACACCGTGATGACCAAGTAGATATAATAGGTCCACGGCATAGGTGCAAGATCGATATGCTTAGCGATGAAACTATAAGGGATACTGGTAAAGATGATGATTCCTAGCAGAGTACCGATCATTACCGCTTTTGATGGTCTGCTTTGAAGGAAAGGAATCTTTTTGGTACGCAGAAGCTGAATGATCATGAGCTGGGTCCACATCGATAACAAAAACCAGCCGGTTTGAAAGATCATGACGAAATGTTGCTGCATCTGAGGGTCGCTGATCTTTGCGTAAGGTAGGTTGCCACAAGCAGCAGGCGCAATGATCAGATACAGCAGGATAAAGGTAATGATATCGAATAATGAACTAATGGGACCAAAGGTAAGCATGAACCGGGATAAGGTCTTGCCTGACCATCTTTGGGGCTGTTGATATGCTTGGATATCGACATTATCCCAAACCAGGATGATGCATAAACAGTCGTATAATAAATTTAGCAAAAGGATCTGAATGGCATTCATTGGCATGAATGGCAAAAAGATACTAGCGATGATGATCGAAAGGATATTGCCAAAATTGGAACTGGCGGTGATCTTGATGTAATTTGCCATCTTGATAAAGGTCTTGCGCCCTTCGATGATGCCCTGACCTAAGATATTTAGATCTTTTGCAAGCAGGATGACATCAGCAGCGTCCTTGGCAGCACTGATGGCGTTATCGACGGTAATGCCAACATCCGCTTTACAAAGCGCAGGAATGTCATTGATACCATCACCAAGATAACCGACGGTATGGCCGTTTTCTTGCAGGATGGCGATGATCTGCGCTTTTTGTGCAGGGGTCATTTCAGCAAAGATATCGATATTTTCCACGATGATATTAATGTTGGCATCATCAATTAGATTTAATTGACTGCCGCTAAGGGTCTTGGGTTGGGTAAAACCAAGGCGTTTTGCGATAGCCTGAGCAACATCAAGGCGATCTCCGGTCAAGATCTTGGTCTTGACCTTTAGCTGGCGCAGTTGGTCCAAAGCTAGCTGTGCGCTTTGCTTTGGAGCATCAAAGAAGGCGATGAAGCCTAAAAGGATCAGCTTATCTTCGATCAATTCTTCGTTTTCAGCTAGGGGCTTATAGGCGATGGCAATGATCTTCATGCCGATATCGAGCATATCTTTCAGCAGGATATCCAAGCTTTGATTGCTTTGATCATCTAGAGGGATGATCTGATCTTGATAGCTGATATGCGTGCAGATGTTCATGACGCTTTGGATATCGCCTTTGGTGATCATAAGCTTTGTGCCGCTTTTTTCTTTTATGATGACACTTGAGAATTTACGTTGGTAATCAAAAGCGAATTCTTCGATAAATTGATATCTTGCGGTAATCTTGGTCAAATGTTCGCCGATCGTTCCATGGCTACATTCTTTTATGGCAATATCGATCGGATTATCTAGGCCTTGGTGAAAGTGGCTATTCAAATAGGCGTAGTCCAAGACCGGCAGGGCTTCATTGCCTAAGATATCCATGTAATATTCTAGAGTTAAGCGATCATTGGTAAGCGTGCCGGTCTTGTCAACGCATAGCATGTCCATGCTGCCAAAGCCCTGCATGGAATTGATATTGCGGATGATGGTATTTTTTTGGCGCATCTTATGCGTTCCATGGCTCAAGCAGCCAGCGATGACCATAGGCAGCATTTCAGGTATCAAACCGATACCGATGGAAATGGCAAAGAAGAAGGCTTGCGCAATGTTATGACGAATGATGATATCTAAGCCAAAAACCAAAATTATCAGTATGATCATGAAGCGAATCAATACTAGGGCAATCTGATTTGCGCCATTAGCAAAATTATCGCTTTTTAATTGATATTCATGTGGCGAACTGCCGTATAAGGTATCATTGCCAATGGCAAGGATTATGCCTTGGGCTTGACCTAAGATGATGGTTGAACCCTTATATAATATATTGGGATAATTTAGCAATGATTCATATGCATTTTTATCGATTGGTTCACTATGTTTGGCTTCAATGCCACTTTCACCGGTCAAAGGGGCAGTAGAAACAAATAAACCGCGGGCTTTTTGTACGATGATATCTGCGGGGATCCGATCGCCTGGAGCTAAGGATATCACATCGCCAACTTGCAGCTGAGCTGCTGTAACATTCATGAGCTGATTTAAACGGATGATCTGATAGCGATCTTGATCATGTTTATGTAAGGCTTTAAGGGCTTTATGCGCTTGATATTCCTGAAACAGCCGAATGAAGCCGCTGATCAAGACCATGATAAAAAGGATCAGACATAAAAAGTTGTTTATGGGTTCATCATTTGGTAATTTACGTGTCGTTAAAAAGGAAACGACAGCCAAAAATAACAGACAAAAGGTAAAGGGATTCAAAAATGCCTGTTTAAGCGAATGATAGAACCAAGGTATATCGTTAGTGCTGGCTTCGCATCTTTGTTGATATGTTGGCTGTGATCTGATCAGTTCGATCTGTTGTTGATGATCGCTGCTGGCGACCTTGGCATAATAAGACTGCCTATCTTGCTGTTTCATATCTTGTGCTCCTTGTATAATGGCATTATAGCATAAGATAAATTAAATTAATCTTGCGTTTTCTTGCGAAGATGAAATTTACCAAGGATGCATAAGGATTTTCAATAAAATATAATGATATTATGATATAATCAATGAATAAGGAAGTGAAGAAGATGGCCTATAAATATCGACCTAATAATAATGATGGTCAAAATAACAATCCTAATCTTTTGCCGATCATCCTCATCGTTTTAGGGGTTATCAGCGGCTTTGGTTTTTTAATTCCATTAGGAGTATTTTGGCTGATATATAATAGCAAGAACAAAGATGGAAATAATATCATCTATACACGTAGCTATCGTCCGCGTACCAGACCTAATTATCAGCAGCAAACCTTTGAATTTGATGATGAAGATAAAAACTATCGCGTGCCATTGGTTAAATATTCCGCAAAACAGATGGGTATGATCAATGATCGGTTGAAGGATTATTTTAGTGAACGCGAAGAGCTTCCGGTCATGAAAGATGTTAATCTACGCTTGAAAAATAATAGTTATCGTAGCCTTAATAGCCTTAATGTATTTAGAAATAATGATTATGTGTGTTCATTGGCCGAGTTTGGCTATCAATATCCTAAGACCTACAATCAGATCTTAAGACTGTTACTGTCATTTGCCATGGATGAAGAACCACTGTATAAACAAAAGGATAAACCTAAAGCTAGTAACAAGGCAGGCAAATCTAGGGAAGAAAACAAAGCGCCAGATGTTCAAACTAAGGCAGCAGGTTTCATCACAACGATCGATGAACTTAATACCGCGATCCCTGATGAAGAAATCAGCAATGGACTTTATGAAAGCTGTGCTTTATTAAAACAGATCAAGACCATTGAGGAAACTTTTCCTTCTTCTCATGAAAAGCTGGAGAAGCTTTATAGCTACTATTTGCCGATATTGATCAATATCTTGAATCAATATAAGGATCTAGAAAAGACGCAGCATAATGAAAAATTTAAACAAACCAAAGAAAAGCTATTAAAAACGATCATCTTGATAAACGACGCGATGAAGACCTTGACGGCAACGTTGTGCGAAGATGATATCCTTAATTTATCTGCTGATATTTCGACCTTGGAAGCAATCCTAAAAAAGGATGGTTTGGTGGGCGAAGGCATCATGAAGAAAAAGGCGGGTGGTCAAGATGAGCAATGAAAAAGATGTCTATGCTATCTTTGATGAAATGTTTGAACAGCTAGAAAAAGATGATCCTAATTTACAGGAAACCAGCGCTCAGAAATTCAGCGCTCTTATCGATGATAAATTAGAAGATTATGCTAAGCTATGTGGATATGCTGACTATAACGCCATGGTTGATAAAGATTTGATCAACGAAGCTTATCTTCAGATATTAGATAATATCCATGCCAAAAATAAGCGGGAATATCTGCAAAACGCCTTAAACATGCGCAAAAGCGATGATATCGTTAATAAATATCTGCAAAAACTTTCTTGTGAAGATGTTGAAACGATCATAGAAGAGGCTAGGCAGGAATATGCTTTAAAACCACATAGCAGCTTGAAATTTTTGCTGGATGCATATGAGGCATATAAAAATAGGGAATTAAATGCAATTGTGAATGAAATAAAGGATCAAGCAGAACAATGATGACCAAAAAAAGTAAAATTACCCTTGAAAAAGAGCGTTTGATGGCAGAAGTCCTAGGTAAAAAACGATATGGTGATTTTGACATCAAAACTTTTGAAGAGGAGATCAAGAAAGATTATGGGGTTATATATGAAGAAAAGCCCAAAGATGAAAAGCAGATCTTTGATAATGCCTTGGAACAGTTAAAAAGCAAGATCATCGGACAAGATCAGGCATTAAAGAAGCTGTGCATGGCATTTCGACGACCTTATGTCTTGGAAAATCCTCATTGCAAAAATGCTATGATCATATATGGCCAAATGGGCGTTGGCAAGCATGCCGCACTCAGCGAACTAGCGAAGATCCTTAGCAAGGATGATATCGTTAATAGTTATGATGTTTATAGCATGGATATGAGCTTATACAGCAGTCCTTCGCAAGAATTGTTGTTTTTGCAGGATCTTTTTACGGCAATCAATAGCCGAGGTTCGATCATTTGTTTTGAAAATTTTAAAGGTTGTCATCGCAATTTTTTGCAGATGTTGAATGATCTGGTCGTTGATGGAGAGATCATCTTGAACAAGCGCTATATCTCTCAAAAGGGTCAGCTTATCGAATCGCAGTCCGGTTTGGTAAAAGATGCGATCCGCACCATCAAAGCTAGGGACAAATACTTGATCTTCATCAGTGATCATGACATACAAGAAATAGAAGAACTTTTTGGCAAAAGCTTTTTGGATAAGATCCAAGATGAGATTGCTTTTGAACAGCTAAGCAAAGAAGATATCAGCATCTTGATCAGCAAAAAGCTAGAACAGCTGCAAATAAAAGCAAATGATAAATTAAAGCTGACGCTGAAGGTCGATGAAAGTATCCACGCATGGCTTTTGGATCATTTTGATGTGCAGAAGCAGATGGAATCGATAATGGCCTATCTAGAACACTTCTATCTGGTCATATCACAATTTGTTCTGGAAAATGGCAATGATGAGCAAGCTATTTTGATCGTTGAGGGCATGCCGATCATCAAAGGTAAAAATGCCATCAAGGCATTGAGCGAGCAAGATGATATGCAGACCCGCTTGGCAGCGATCGATCATGAATTAGATGAAATCGTTGGCTTAACGAAGGTTAAAGATCATATCAGGACCTTGCAAAGCCATATGCTGATCCAGCAAAAACGCAAGGCTCAAGGTTTGAAAACTACTGAAATAAGCAAGCATATGATATTTATGGGCAATCCTGGAACTGGTAAGACCACCATTGCGCGGCTTATCAGCCGCTATATGCGAGCAATAGGTGCGCTTGATCAAGGTCAATTGGTGGAGGTGACCAGAGCTGATCTGGTTGGTAAATATGTAGGACATACGGCGCCTTTGACGATGCAGATCGTTAAATCAGCGCTAGGTGGCGTTTTGTTTATCGATGAGGCGTATAGCTTATATCGTGGCCAAGATGATAGCTATGGATTAGAATGTATCGATACCTTGGTCAAAGCGATGGAAGATCATCGAGATGAGCTGATCGTGATCTTAGCGGGGTATGATCGTGAAATGGAAGAATTTTTAACGGCAAATAGCGGTTTGCGCTCTCGGTTTCCTAATATCATTCATTTTGAAGATTACACGGCGGAAGAATTGTTGCAGATTGCCATCAGCATTGCTAAAAAGCAGGAGTATCAGATCGATGAAGGTGCTTATGCCAGTTTGCTAGCGTATTTTGCTGCTAAGCAAAAAGATAAAAGTGCTCCAAGCGGTAATGGACGTTTGGCTCGTAATCTGGTGGAAAAAGCAATCTTGCAGCAAGCTAAGCGCTTGTTAAATGATAGCAACAGCAGGATCGAACTGTTGAAAAAAGAAGATTTTGTATTGGAGGGATAAGAAATGGCAGACAAGATCACATTGACTTTGGAACAAGAAAAACCACAAGCATTAAATGCCCAAGAAAAGGAAACAAGTGAAGAAATGCTTGCAAAACAAGCACAATTTGATGAAAATACCTTAAGCCTGGAAGAAAAGCAGATGGTCGAAGACTTTGCCAAGCAAATAGATATTACTAGCAGCAATTTGGTGTTACAGTATGGCTCAAATGCTCAGGAAAAGCTAGCTTCTTTTAGCGATAGCGCTCTAGAAAATGTTAGGACCAAGGATCTAGGAGAAGTAGGAGATGCTTTAACTAATTTGATCGTGGAGCTAAAAGGATTTGAGATCGAAGAAAAAGAAGATGGTTTCTTTGGCTTTTTTAAGAAACAGACCAATAAGTTAAAAGCTTTACAGACCAAATATGATAAAACGGAAAACAATGTTGATAAGATCGTGAAGATCTTAGAACAGCATCAGATTACCTTGCTGAAAGATATTGCCTTATTAGATGAGCTATATGCACAAAATTTAAATAATTATAAGGAACTATCGATGTATATCTTAGCTGGTTATAAACGCTTGGAAGATATCAAAAATAATGAGCTTCCTGAGCTTATCGCGAAAGCGGAAAAAAGCGGTTTGACCCAGGATACGCAGGCGGCCAATGATCTTTCCAATGCGATAAATCGCTTTGAAAAGAAATTGCATGATCTGGAATTGACCAGAACAGTAAGCTTGCAGATGGGACCACAGATCCGTTTGGTGCAAAATAATGATACGTTGATGACCGAGAAGATCCAAAGTACCTTGGTCAATACCATTCCTTTATGGAAGTCTCAGATGGTCTTAGCCTTGGGCGTAAGTCATTCTAAGGAAGCGATGAAAGCCCAAAATGAAGTGTCTAATATGACCAATGAGCTTTTAAAGAAAAATGCTGAGACCCTAAAGATGGCAACGATCGAAACAGCAAAAGAAAGCGAAAGGGGCATCGTGGATATCGAGACCTTGAAATATACCAACGAACAATTGATCTCTACCTTAGATGAAGTGTTGAAGATCCAAACAGAAGGTAAGGCTAAACGCGAAGAGGCTCAAAAGGAATTAGCGAAGATCGAAGGCGAATTAAACGCTAAATTAATGGAGATCCGCCGATAAAAAAATGATCCTTATCGGATCGTTTTTTTTGTGATCAACTTGTATCCTTATGACCAAAAGACGGTTGATTTAGCTATATGAAAATAATTGTGAAAATGTTATCATATATCTAATAATATCTTAGCTTGGAGGTTTAGAGTTATGAAAAAGCTAATATTGTTCTTATTATTCATGTTGATGGGGTGTACTAGTGCCAAGGAAGATGTCAAGATCATGAGAGATTTTGTTGATGCAGATAATATCATGGTATATTATCGGGCTTCAGACGAAATTGCGGTCGATGAAGATATAAATATGACTTCCTTTCACTATCCGATAAAAGCAAATCTTGGAACGAACATTGAAGATACCCCGCAAGATGAGTTTTATGCGCAGGTTAATGATCTTACGACCAGATTAAATAAGAATATCTTTGATATCATGCAAGTAAGCTCGCTAGAAACTGCAGCAGAAGCCAGTTTTGATGAAAACAATGTTTTGATGTTTTTGAAAAATATGGATAATGATAGCATGATCTATTTTTACAGCGATGGCAATGTTAAAGAAATTAGTGCTGATGGGACGCGCAGTTGCTATCATTTGAACGAAGATGATCGCAGTTTGCTTACAAGCATGATCGTTGAATATATCAATCAAATTTATGTGTTTCGGCAAGACCTGCTGGGCAAATAGGATGGAAAAAGCGTTAAGATCGTATATGGTCTTAACGCTTTTTACTGCTTTTATTTTTTCTTAAGAAAAAAACTGCAGCAGCGATGATGCCGATGACCAGGATGATCAGGGCGTAGCGATCGATATATCTTGAGATCATGGCCCAATTCTCACCTAATAAGGTGCCGATATAAACCAAGATCAAATTCCACAATAGGCTACCGGCAATCGTGTAGCTTAAAAAGGTCAGCATTGGCATTTTGTTCATTCCAGCAGGAATAGAGATCAAAGAGCGAATTACAGGGACCAATCGGCATAAAAAGACCGTGATCTTGCCATTATGATCAAACCAACGCTGTGCTTTTTCAATTTCTTGATATTTAAAACCAAGTTTTTGAGCTTGTGGAGAGCATAACATTTTTTTGAAGCGGGCTGGCTGCAGGATGTAGCCTATATAATAGAGGATAAAGGCGCCAATCGTTGAACCTAAGGTTGCCCAAAAAACGACTTGAGAAAAACCTAATGATGATTGAATTACCAAAAAGCCTCCTAGGGTTAAGATAATCTCGCTGGGAATTGGGGGAAAGATGTTTTCAATGGCTATCAATGCGAAGATTGCTAAATAGCCATAGCTGTTGATAAGTGAGGTAATTAATTCTTCCATAAAAATCTTCCTTTGCAAATCGTATTCTATTCTAACGGATAATATGCTTTTTAGCAATGATGATCTTTCGGTGTAAAAAAAACAGGTTGTTTAATGATAAATTTTATAATTATTTGGTATAATTATAGGCACGATATAGGAGGTGAACAGCTTGCGGATAAAATTAAGGGTCGAAAGTACCCAAACGATCAATCGCTCGGAATTTATTTGCTACTTAGAAAAGTGCAAGAATGAAGATGAATGTCGTTGTTTCATCAATGAGATCCGAAAGCTTCATCCTCAGGCGACGCATGTATGTACGGCATATATCACGAATCAGCGGATGACCATCAAGACCAGTGATGATGGCGAGCCAAGCAAGACCGCAGGAATGCCAATGTTGGATGTCTTGCAAAAAAACGATCTAGAAGATATCTGTGCTTGTGTCGTTCGTTATTTTGGCGGGATAAAGCTTGGAGCAGGCGGCTTGGTTAGGGCATATAGTTCTAGCGTGGCACGAGCCATTGCCAATGCGCAGCTGATGGAAGTGGTCAGATGCAAGGTTTATAGCTTGCGTTTTACATATGATCTTGTAGATAAGTTAAATTATTTTTTGCAGGATGTATATATTGCCCAAAAAAATTATGAAGAAAAAGTAGAATATATCTTGTATCTGGAAGATGAAAAGATGATAGAAAAGATATGTGAATTTACCAATGGTAAGGCCGAAATGGCATTTTTATATGAAGAAGAAGTAGAAAAGACAGCAGGCAGGTGAAAATATGGCAAATGATAAGATCATCATCCGCGGAGCCAAAGAAAATAATCTTAAGAATGTTTCATTGGAGATACCGCGCGATAAGTTAGTAGTGTTGACAGGAGTAAGCGGCAGCGGCAAGACCTCTTTAGCTTTTGATACGATATATGCCGAAGGACAAAGAAGGTATGTTGAATCGCTAAGCGCTTATGCAAGAATGTTTTTAGGTGGTGTCGAAAAACCAAATGTTGAGTCGATCGAAGGATTGTCACCTTCAATTTCGATCGATCAGAAAACGACCAGCAATAATCCCCGCAGTACCGTGGGAACGGTTACGGAAATTTACGATTATCTGCGTTTGTTATATGCGCGAGTTGGAGTGCCTTATTGTCCTAAGCATAATGAACCGATCACTAGTCAGACCATTACCCAGATGTGCGATAAGGTCATGGAGCTAGAAGACGGTTCCAGAGTTGAGATCTTAGCACCGATCATCAATGGCAAAAAAGGAACGCATAAGGATCTTTTAACTAAGCTGTTAAAAGATGGTTTTATCCGAGCATATATCGATGATCAGATGCAGATGTTAGAAGATGAGATCGAACTGGAAAAGAATAAGAAGCATGATATCCATGTCGTTGTTGACCGTATCGTAAAAAATGAGAAGAGCCGCTCAAGGATCCATGATTCATTGGGAACTGCATTGAAATTAGCTAATGGCATGGCTGTAGCTAAGGTCAAAGATGAAAAAATATTATTTTCTAGTAATTATGCTTGTAAGATCTGTGGCTTTAGCGTAGGTCATCTAGAACCAAGGCTGTTTTCGTTCAATGCACCATTAGGAGCATGTGAGTGTTGCAATGGCTTAGGAGTTACCAAGAGCGTAGATCTGGATATCTTGTTAGATTGGGATAAATCGATCGCGCAAGGCGGGATCAAATACTATAAAAATATCTATGGCTCGACCAATATCGAGTGGCAGCAGTTTGATGCTTTGTGTACGCACTACGGTATTTCATATGACAAGCCATTAAAGGATTTTAACAAACAAGAACTAGATATTATCTTGAACGGTTCGCCAGAGATGATTTCTTATGAGATCCATAGCAATTCCGGTATCCGTAGTACGACCAATTATATCGAAGGGGTCAAGACCTTGATTGAAAGACGTTATGTCACAACGACCTCAGCAATGTCCAAGGAATGGTATGATTCTTTTATGATGGAGCAGGAATGTAATGTGTGTCATGGCGCACGTTTGAACGAGCGTGCCTTATCGGTGCGAATCGGCAACAAAAACATTCATGAATTTACCTTGATGAGCGTTAAAGAGGCTTTGAAATGGCTGGATGCTTTGGAATTGAGCGATACCGATCGTAAGATCGCACAGATGGTCATTGATGAAATCCATAACCGCTTGCAGTTTTTGAAAGATGTTGGTTTGGAATATCTAAGCTTGAATCGTTTGGCTGGAACTTTGAGCGGCGGGGAAGCGCAAAGAATTCGTTTAGCTACGCAGATCGGTTCAAAATTAACAGGTGTTTTATATGTCTTAGATGAACCAAGCATTGGTCTGCATCAAAAAGATAATGCGAAATTGATCCAGACTTTGAAGAATATGCGCGATCTAGGCAATAGCGTGCTGGTGGTCGAGCATGATGAAGAAACGATGCTTGAAGCTGATTATATCGTGGATATCGGACCAGGAGCCGGGGAACATGGCGGTAAGGTCGTTGCGTGCGGAACACCACAAGAAGTTATGGCCAATGAAGATTCATTGACCGGGAAATATTTAAGTCATAAGCTGCGTATCGAGAATAAACGTGAGCGTAAAAAAGGCAATGGTCATTGGGTAGAGATCGTTGGCGCTAAAGAAAATAATTTAAAAAATATCAATGTCAAGATACCTTTAGGAACGATGACCATCGTTACCGGGGTTAGCGGCAGCGGGAAATCAACCTTGGTAAATGAGATATTCTTAAAAGCGGTCAAACAATCATTAGGACGCGTAAGGGTAAAACCGGGAGCGCATAAACAAATCAAAGGGTTAGAAAATATCGATAAGGTCGTTGAAATCAGCCAGGATCCGATTGGCCGTACGCCACGTAGCAATCCGGCAACTTATACCGGGGTATTTGATGATATTCGTGATTTGTTTGCTTTGACACCGATGGCAAAACTGAAAGGTTTTGATAAGGGCCGTTTTTCATTTAATGTCAAAGGTGGCCGATGTGAAGCTTGCCAAGGTGATGGCGTTAAAAAGATATCAATGAATTTTTTGCCAGATGTTTATGTTACTTGCAGCGAATGTCATGGCAAGCGATATAATGAGGAAACCTTAGAAGTTACTTTTAAAGATAAAACGATCGCTGATGTCTTGGATATGCGGGTAGAAGATGCTTTAGAATTTTTTAGCAGCGTTTCCAAGATCAAAGATAAACTAAAGACCTTGAATGATGTTGGCTTAGGCTATATCAAATTAGGTCAATCCAGTACGACCCTTAGCGGGGGAGAAGCTCAAAGGGTCAAGCTAGCTAGCGAGCTGCAAAAGAAAGCTACGGGAAAAACATTATATATCCTTGATGAACCTACGACCGGGTTGCATATCCATGATGTCAAACGCTTGATTGAAGTGTTGGAAAAAATCGTAGATAACGGTGATACTGTATTGATTATCGAACATAATCTCGATATGATAAAAAGGGCGGATTATATCATCGACCTTGGACCAGACGGCGGTGATATGGGCGGAAATGTCGTGGCATGCGGTACACCGGAGAAGATTGCTCAATGCCCTGAAAGTTATACAGGAATGTACTTAAAAAAAGTATTGGAGGATAATTAGATGGAATATATCGGCAAGGTCATGATCAAAGATATCGTAGATTTTTTTGGCTTTGAACAAGTTACAGGCAATGCTGAATCACTTAACCGCTGGGTCGTAGTTCCGGATGTCAATCGTCCGGGCCTAGAGCTTGCTGGTTTTTTCAAACATACCGAACCACGAAGGATCATCATCATTGGCGATAAAGAGCAGGCATTTATTGCGCAGCTGCCAGAAGATGTGCAAAGATCCAGATTTGAACAGATCACGGATGTTTTCACGCCGATGATCGTTTTAAGCCGAGATCGCGAATGCCCACCGGTATTGAAGCAAGTGGCGATCAATGCGAATTTTCCGATCTTTAGATCAAATAGCCCAACTTATCGTTTGATGGTTGAGATCATTACTTTTTTAGATGAAAGGCTTGCGCCTAGCGATAGCTTGCATGGTGTCTTGCTGGATGTCTATGGCAAAGGGGTATTGATTACTGGGGAAAGCGGTAGCGGTAAAAGTGAGATTGCACTTGAGCTTATCAAGCGCGGGCATGTTTTGATTGCGGATGATCGGGTCGATGTTGCTCGTATTCACAATTCAATTATTGGTCATAGTCCTGAATTGCTAGCAGGGATGCTGGAAATCAGAGGTATCGGTATCATCGATGTTGGCAAGATGTTTGGGGCTAGCGCTTTGATGTCTAAAGATAATATCGATATGGTCATCCATCTGGAACAATTTGATCCACATGCTGAATATGCCCGGGTTGGTAACGAGGATGATCTTTATACGACAATTTTAGATGTTAATATTCCAACGATCGTCATACCGGTCAAAGAGGGAAGAAGCATGGGCGTATTGGTTGAATCGGCCGTAATTAATTTCCGTTTGCGAGAAAATGGTTTTAACAGTGCCAAGGAATTTGAAAAACGTGTTTATGAGCAGATTGCCAAACAAAATAGCAGTAGAGGTGAAAACTAATGGAATTTTTTCCTAATTCAAAAACATTTTTGAGCGTTGGTCCTTTAAGCATCCAATGGTATGCCGTATTGATCATCATCGGCATAGGGGTAGCTTATTACTTTTCTAAGAAAGATTTCAAAGAAAATGGATATAGTCAGGAAACCCTGGATGATCTTTTGATCGGTTGCCTGATCTGCGGTATCATTTGTGCACGTTTGTGGTTTTGCTTATTTTGGGATGCTCAGTATTATTTTAGCGATATCACGCATCTTTTGGATATCCGTGGCGGTGGTCTAGCTATCCAAGGGGGCCTGATCGGTGGTTCCTTGTATGGCTTATATTATGTCAAAAAGCATAAGATGAGCTTTTTACGCAGCAGCGATGTGGTTGCGACCAATATCCTTATTTCTCAAGCCATTGGTCGCTGGGGCAATTTTATCAATCAAGAAGCGTATGGCCGCATCGTTAATGAAGCTTATTTTAATTGGGCTCCAGATTTTATCAAGCAAGGCATGTATATCGGTGGAGAATATCGTCAGCCTACTTTTTTGTGGGAAAGCGTTTTGGATCTATTAGGTTTTATTGTCTTGCGCTATGGCTATAAAAAACATGGACATGGCAGACGGGGAGATATTACTTGCTTATATCTGATGTGGTATGGTGTTTCGCGCTTTATCGTTGAATCTTTTAGAACGGATAATTTAATGTTTCTAGGCATGCGGATGTCTCGTTTGATGGCTTTGATGTTCATCATTGTCGGTGCTTGTGGCTTGATCTATATTCGTTTTAAGAAGAAAGCTGCAAAACCAATCGTACTTTTTGATCTGGATGGTACGCTTTTAGATACCAAGCCAGCCATTATGGCGACATATCGTCATCTATTTGAAAAATATGACAAGGCAGAAAACTTTACTGCAGCGGTACAGGCAGAAGTTCAAGGACCGCCACTGACCGAGATGTTTGCAAAGTATTTTCCTAATATCGATCAGGAACAATTATTAAAAGAATATCGGGAGTATAATTTTGCGGTACATGAAGAATTGGTCAAACCGATGCCTAATTGCGAGATGGTATTGAAAGAACTAAAAGAAAATGGCTATAAAGTTGGTATCGTTTCGACCAAATATACCGAAGCAATCGAATTTGGTCTAGATATGTTTGATCTTAAACAGTATTTTGATGTCATCTTAGGCAAAGATAAAGTGAGCAAGGTCAAACCTGATCCATCGGGCTTGTATGAAGCCTGCGCGGCGCTTAACGAAGGTCATGATTCATGTATCTATGTTGGTGACAGCAAAGGCGATATGCAAGCCGCAAAAGCCGCCGGTGTATATACGATCGGTTATGTGAGCAATGATGAGGTCAGAACTTTGGCTATCGTCGAGGAAAAACCAAATGCTGTGATATCAGACCTAAAAGATATCTTGGATATCATCAAGGAGGATCATGAATGGACATACAATATGATGTAATAATTGTTGGGGCTGGTCCAGCAGGGATGAGCGCCGCTATCTATGCGTCAAGAGCAGGACTTAAGACGATGATGTTGGAAGTGAGCGCGCCGGGCGGTAAGCTGATCAAGACCTTTAGCATTGAAAATTATCCGGCTACCAAAGAAGAAAGTGGAGCGGATCTGGCTTATAAGATGTTTGAGCATTCTACTTCTTTTGGAGCAGAATATGTATATGGCGATGTCCAAAAGATCATAGATCATCAAGACTATAAAGAAGTAATTACAGCTGATAGCTCATATACTGCTAAGTGTGTGATCATCGCTAGCGGTACCAAGGAAAAAATGCTTGGCTTAGCGAAGGAAGATCGTTTGGTTGGCAAGGGCATCTCTTATTGTGCGGTATGTGATGGCGCATTATATCGGGGCAAAGATGTTGTTATCATCGGCGGAGGCAACAGCGCTTTAGAAGAAGCCGTTTTCTTGACTCAGTTTGTCAATATGGTCTATATCGTTATTCGCCGTGATGTATTCAGAGCTGATAAGATCATCCAAGATAAGGTGCTAAACAATGCTAAGATAAAGATCATTACCAAACATGTTCCTCATCGAATCTTAGGGGAAGATCATGTCGAAGGCATTGAATTAGAAGATGTAGAAACAAAAAAGTTAATGACCCTTGATGTGTCAGCTATTTTCCCTTACATTGGGGCTCAGCCTAATACGGATTTTGTTAAGGAACTTGGCATTACTAATGAACAAGGCTATATCTTGGTTGATAATAATATGGAAACAAAGGTCAAAGGTATCTTTGCAGCAGGGGACTGTATCGACAAACCGTTAAGGCAGGTAATTACAGCTTGTTCCGATGGTGCAATTGCGGGACAGAAAGCGTATCACTATGTTTATAAATAAAAAAATTAGATTATTAATAAATGATAAAGCGATGGAAACATCGCTTTTGCTTTGCTTTTAAAAATAAAATGAAATAAAGTAACAAATTAATTATATTATCATTTTTTAGGTATATAATATTTTCATGGAAAATAAAGTGATGTTCAAGGAAGCCTTTGGAATGGCGTGGCCGGCAGTTCTAGAGAGCTTTTTCGTTTCGTTAGCCGGCATGATCGATACCCTGATGATTTCTTCGCTAGGACCTTCGGCAGTTGCAGCGGTGGGATTAACGACGCAGCCTAAATTTATTGCTTTAGCGATATTTACGGCAGTAAATATTGGTATCAGTGCGTTGGTTGCGCGCAGATATGGGCAAAAAAATCAAGAAAGCGCTAATGAAATCGTGGTTACAGCAATTATATTTACCATTATTGCTTGTTTGATCATAACAGCAATATCCGTTTTAGGAGCAGATACGATCTTACGATGGTGTGGTTCCAATGCAGATACGCATACCGATGGGGTAACGTATTTTAGCGTTATTCAGCTGGGAATGATCTTCAATGTGCTTTCTTTGGCAATCAATGCCGCTCAAAGAGGCAGTGGTAATACTAAGATTGCAATGACGACCAATATTACTAGCAGCGTGATAAATATCATCTTTAACTATTTGCTGATTGGTGGTAATCTGGGATTTCCGCGCTGGGGCGTATTTGGAGCAGCGTTTGCAACGGTTTTAGGTACGGTGATCGCTTGTATCATGTCCATTCATTCGATGTTTAGGAAAAGCAGCTACATTTCTGTAGAGTTTATTATCAAAAAACATATTAGGCCTAAGATGGATACTTTTAGAAGCATCATTAATCTTTCTAGCAATTTTATTGCTGAGAACCTAGCAATGCGTATCGGCTTTTTAACGACGGCGGTCATGGCGGCAAAGCTGGGAACAGATGCTTTTGCTGCTCATCAAGTAGGTATGAACTTTTTAAATCTTACTTTTTCGTTTGGCGATGGCATGCAGGTAGCAGCCGTTGCTTTGATTGGCCGTAGCTTAGGTGAAAAGAATGGGCCTTTAGCTAAAGCTTATGGCAGTATGTGTCAAAGGATGGGATTGGTAATATCCATATTCTTGATGATCATATTATTTTTCTTTGGCCGAGATATCTTTAGCATCTTCTTTGTTGAACCTGAAATTTTGGATATGGGCAGCATGATCATGAATTTCATTGCGATCACTTCTATCTTTCAAATATCACAGATCATTTTCGCTGGTGCCTTAAGAGGAGCTGGGGATGCGAGATATACATTGGTTGGTGCTTTAATTTCGGTGACGGTCATCAGGACCATAGTTACCTGGGGCTTAGCAGGGGGAATCATAAATTTAGGCTTGATAGGTATCTGGATCGGTGTCCTTTCCGATCAAGTATCTCGTTTTATCTTTTTTGCAACACGTTATCATCGTGGCAAATGGATCAATATTGAAATTTAAAAAGTGCTGATTTATATCGGCACTTTTTTGCTGCAAGATGATATAATATCATCAATATTTTATATTTGGTTCAAGACCAAGATAAGGAGGTTAAGATGCGAATTTTTGATCTGCATGCGGATATAGGATGGGACATCCTGCATAAGGAAGAACAAGGATGTAATGATGCTTTGCAAAATGAACATCTGCCAAAATTAGAGGCTGGTGAAATCCAAGGCGTATGTATAGCTAGTTTTTTTGATGGCAGCGAAGATTGGCAACAGATGCAGAAGATGGTTGAAACTAGTCGCCGGCAAATCAGTGAACTGCTTCCTGATATTACTTGGATAAAAAGCCAGGCTGATCTAAATGATGATAATAAGATCAAACTGTTGATGAGCGTTGAGGGAATGTGTGGGATCGTTGATGATGTTGAAGCAAAGATCCAATGGCTTTATGATCAAGGCGTAAGAGTAGCTTCGCTTTGCTGGAATGAAAAAAATGCTTTAGCTAATGGTGTCAAAGGTGATGTTTGCCAAGGATTATCGGATTCGGGCAAACTGGTGATCAAGAAGATGGAAGAGCTGGGAATGGTCATCGATGTTTCACACGCCAATGAAAAAACCTTTTGGGATATCGTAGAAATAGCCAAAGGGCCGATCATAGCTACGCATTCTAATGCGCGAAGATTATGCGGCCATGATCGTAATCTTACGGATCAGCAGTTGAAAGCTATCAAGGCAAAAGGTGGGATCGTGGGCTTAAATGCAGCTAGACATTTTATCAGTGATCATGATGATCAGCAGGATGTGGCGCATTTAGGAGCACATGGACGTTATATTGCTGATTTGATTGGCTGCGAGCATGTAGCGATCGGCTTTGATTTCATGGACTTTATTCCTGATCATGATAATGCCATGGGCAAAGGCTTAGCTAGTGCTGCTTGTGCTCAAAATTTGGTCGAAGCATTGAAAGCGCAAGGGCTTGATGAAAAACAATGTCAAATGATCGCGTATGATAATGCAATTGCTTTATTACGGCGCGTATTACGATAATAAGCAGTTATTTCAATTGTGGAACGCCCATAACCGTGGTACAATTTTTTCGAGGTAGTAAATTATGAAAAGAGTAATTTTAGTAAGTGGGATGTCCGGAGCTGGTAAGACCAGCGCGATGAGCGTATTAGAAGATATGGGCTATCATTGTATCGACCAATATCCGGTACAATTGCTTAGCTTATTGGTCGATCTGATCGAAAACAGCAATGATATTAGATATAATTATACGGCTTTAGCAACTTCAGCCGTGGATTTTCCAATGTTCTTGCATGCTTTTAGAGGGTCGGATATCGATGTACGGGTCTTGTTTTTAGATGCTAGCGATGATGTGTTGCTTCATCGTTATAAATCTACAAGGCGCATGCATCCGCTTTTGATCAGCAATATGGCTAATACCTTAGAAGAGGCGATCAGCGGGGAACGTGAGATGTTCATCAAACATAAAGAAAGCAGTTTTACAACTATTGATACGACTTTTTTATCAAATAAAGAACTTAAAAGAAAGATCGAAAAATACTTTGCCTTGAATACTGTTCCGGCATTCTCGATCAGCTTTGTTTCCTTTGGGTATAAGAATGGAGTACCAATGGATGCTGATCTGATGATCGATGTACGATTTTTGCCTAATCCATATTGGGATGTAAAGCTGCGCCCATATAGCGGAGATGACAAGTGTGTATATGATTATGTAATGGATAAGCCAGAAACCCAGGAATTCATTGCACGTTTAGATGCTTTTTTGGATTATGCCTTTGAACAGTATGTCAAAGAAGGCAAGAATCATTTTACCGTGGCGATTGGTTGTACCGGAGGTCAGCATCGTTCGGTCAGTATAACAAATTATTTATATGATAAGTATTCTAAGCGTTATAACTGTTATAAAGAGCATCGTGATAAAGTAGGGCTGGAAAATGAAGAATAAGCAAGTAGTGGTCATTGGCGGCGGTCATGGTTTGTCAACGATCTTAAGAGGTATAAAGAATATCGATGATATCGATATTACGGCGATCGTAACCGTTGCGGATGATGGTGGAAGCACCGGACGTTTGCGCCGGCAGTTTCATATCCCAGCCATGGGTGATATCCGTAATGTGCTGTTATCATTGGCGCAAAGTGAATCGTTATTATCTAATTTGATGGATTATCGGTTTGAGTCAAATGAAGATCCGGATAAAGAGGATGAGGATATCCAAGGTCATAATCTGGGCAATCTGATCTTAACAGCTTTGACCCAAACATGTGGAAGCTTCATGGAAGCGATCACGACCTGTGCTGAAGTTTTAAATGTAAAAGGAAAGATCGTTCCTAGCACCTTGCAGGTGGTTACCTTGTATGCCATGATGGAAGATAAGACCATCGTAAAAGGGGAAGCTAATATTCCTAATTTTAACAATCGAATCACCAAAGTATTTTATGATTGTGATGTTAAGGCTACTCCAGCTGCGGTAACGGCTATCAAAAAAGCTGATCTGATCATCTTTGGTATCGGTTCGCTTTATACTAGCATCTTGCCTAATGTTATCATTCCTAAGATCCAGGAAGCATTGAAGCAATCTAGCGCAAGAAAGCTGTATTTTTGCAATGTCATGAGCCAACCGGGAGAAACAGATGGTTATAGCGTTGAAGATCATGTGAGGGCACTGCATATGCATAAGGTCGATATCGATGAAGTTGTGGTTGCCAGCGATGATATCCCTGCAAACATCATTGAACGCTATCGCAAACAGGATAGCAGTGCGGTCAAGGTAATAGAAGAAAAACATGATTATCAGATAAGATATGCTAATTTGTTAGATTTTAGCACAAATGTCATTCGTCATAATTCCTTAAAGATCAAGGATTTTGTTGAAGATTATATTGGAGGGTTATAAATGTCGTTTTCTACCGACATAAAGCAAGAAATTGCCAATAATGAATTAAATAAATGTTGCATCAGGGCGCAGCTTTCAGCAATCATCCAGCTGTGCTCAACTTTAAATATTTCTAATGAAGGCCTAGCTTTGTCGATCAAGACCGAAAATGCTACGGTGGCGAAAAGGATATATAAGCTGATCAAAGAACTTTATGAAGTTGATGTCGATCTTTCGATCATCAAAAAGATGAATCTGAAAAAAAATAACATCTACCATCTAAAAGTTAGGAATAAAGCGGCAGCAATTTTAGAAGATATTGGTTTGTGGTCAAGCCGGGCCCTGTTAGAAAGGCCGCTAAAGAAGATCGTGCAGAAAGAATGCTGTGCCAGATCATATCTAGCAGGGGCCTTCATGGCAACGGGCAGCTGCAATACACCGAAAAAAAGCGATTATCATTTGGAAATAGCTGCTAATAATGAACAATTGGCGGCATTTATCGCTGCGACCATGGAACGGTTTTATATCAATGCCAAGGTCATCAAGCGTCGTAATAACTATGTCGTCTATGTTAAGATGGCTGATAAGATCGCTGATTTTTTAAGGTGTATCGGTGCTAGTGATTCTTTGTTGAAGTTTGAAGATATCCGAATCAGCCGGGATTTTACCAATTCTTTGACGCGGCTGGATAACTGCGAGGTTGCCAATGAGATAAAAAGCCAAAAGGCTGCTAAGCAGCAGATCGAAGATATCAATAAATTAGGTTTGCATCTGGAGCGTTTGGACAGCAAACTGCAAGAAGTAGCCAAGCTGCGTTTAGCTAATCCAGAAATGAGCTTGAACGAGCTTTGTGCGGAATATGAAAAGGTTTATGGCATGCCAATCAGCAAGTCGGGCATCAAGCATCGCTTTGTTAAGATTGCTCAGCTTGCCAATAAGGAGAATTAAAAGTTTTATGTCAATCGAAGAATGTCTGAGTAATGATTTTGCTATCATTGATATGTCAAACATTATGATGATCAAAGATTATTTACAGATCCAAGAATATGAAGAAAGCAATCATAATCTTGTTAATATGATACTATGGATGAAATGGTATCCTTTGTTTTATTATAAAGAAGCTAATTATTTGCTGTTATTGGGCGTACATAAAAATGAAATGTTTATCTATATGCCGCTTTGCAAAGATGAGTATTTTGCGCAAGCACTTATGAAAGCTAAAAGCATCTTTGAACGTTATGATACGCGTTTTGTCATGAGCTGTTTTGTTGAAAAGCAAAAAGACATGGCAGCAAAGCTGCTTAAAAACGTGGAAATTTATGAAGCGCGGGAAAGCTTTGACTATGTTTATGACAATGAGATGTTAAAGCTCTTCAAAGGTAAGAAACTGCAAAAAAAACGTAATCATCTAAATGCTTTTTATAAGCTATATGATGGTCGCTGGCAATATGAAAAGCTGGATAAGCATAATGTTGTGGAATGTCAGCATTTTTTGCAGCAATGGGGCAAAGAAAATAAAGAAGATTTTTTATTGGCGGAGATCGAAGGCGTGATGCGGGTTTTACAGTTAGTTGATGAGCTGGACTATCGCGGTGGCGTGATCAGGATCGATGGCAAGATCAAGGCTTTTGCCATTGGCAGTCACTTGTCAAAGCGTATGTGGCAGGAAAATATCGAAAAAGCTGATGATCGTTATCGTGGCTTGTATCAGGCCATGCTGCAGCAGCTGATCATTCATGAATTTGCTAACTATGAACTGGTCAATCGGGAAGATGATCTTGGCATTGAGAACTTGCGTCATGCCAAGGAAGCGTATAATCCGCTATATCTGATAAAGAAATATAAGATCAGCGAGGTGTAATAAGTGATTATCAGACCAACAAAAGATATGGTTAAGGGAATCAAGGATATCTGGCGCATTTGTTTTACCCAGGAAGATATGCGCTATACTGATTTCTTTTTTCAAAAGATGTTTAAACCTAATGAATGCTGGGTATATGAGATCGATGATAAACCGGTAAGCTGTTTGCATAAGATACCGCATGATGTCATGCTTAATGGTAGGGTATTAAGGGCATCGATGATCTTGGGCGTTGCTACTTTGCCAAAGTTTCAAAATCGCGGGTATATGCATAAGCTGATGGATGTATGCTTAGATAGCTGTGAGCATACCGAACTGGTTACTTTTATCCAAGCGTATAATCCCGCGCTATATGAGCAATTTGGCTTTAAGATGATCTATTATCGTCAGGTGTATGAATTTACCAAGGAAAACTTTGATAAGTATAGCGTTAGCGGTTGTTTGTTCAATCCAAGCGTTAATGAAATGTTTAAGGTATACTGTAGCTTTGTTAAACGCTTTAATGGCTTTTATGTAAGAAATTTTGACGATTTTCGCCGTTATATCCAAGAGATCAAGGCGCAAGGTGGTAGGATCTGTGCTTACTATGATGAAAATCATAATATCCAAGGTTATGTTACCTTGATCAATGAAGGCATCAAGGTAAATGTGGAAGAATGTATATATATGAACAGCAAGGCTTTGCTGAAACTGTTGACGATCGCTTTGCAGCAAAGGGATATCGTACGCTTGCATGTTAGCGATGCTGAGAATCTAAATGCGATCTTTAAAGGCGTTAAACCTTATCGATATGGTTTTACGATGGCCAGGATCAATGATTATGAATTATTTAATCGTTTATATCGTAGCAGTGTAACTAGCGTAGAAGAAGCCTTCGCTTTATCAGCAAAACCGTTATATTTAAATGAATTTGCATAGGTTTGACAAGACTAACCGCTTTTGATACAATATCTACTGTTAGCAGCTACTAACGTGGCTGCTTTTTTAAAGGAAAATGAGTTAGTTATGGCTAACGGGAGGAAAGATGATCAAAAAAGAACTTATCGGTTTAGTGCCGGAAACTAAGAAATATATTGTTTTGAACATTGGGTTTCAATGGCTAGGACTAGTTGTGAATATCGTGATGATGTATAACATTGCTTTATTGTTGGCTCAGATGATAGCAGGAACATTCAGTCATGAATTATTGTTGCAGGTGCTCGTGGTGTGCGTTGGCTGCATCTTAAGCAGGATGATCTTGCTTTATGGAGCTAATCGTATGGCATATCTTAGCAGCAAGCAGGTAAAGGATAAGCTTAGAAAAAAGATCTATCAAAAACTTTTGCATTTGCAAGGACGTTATGAAAAAATCCTTAGTACCGCGCAGGTCGTTCAGGTTACCAACGAGGGCGTTGAGCAGTTAGAAACATATTTTGGTGCTTATCTGCCACAGTTTTTTTATGCGATCTTGGCACCGATTACTTTGTTTGTGGTCTTTTCGTTTTTTGATTGGACGATTGGTCTGGTATTGCTGATAGGGGTATGGTTGATTCCTGTTTCGATCGTATTGGTTCAAAGATGGGCAAAAAAATTACTTAGTCGTTATTGGGATCAATATACGACGATGGGCGATACCTTTTTAGAAAATTTACAAGGATTAACGACCTTAAAGATCTATCAAGCGGATGAATATCGGCATCAGCTGATGAATAAAGAAGCTGAAAAATTTAGAAAGATCACGATGAAGGTCTTGATCATGCAGCTAAATTCAATATCGATCATGGATCTGGTGGCTTATGGCGGAGCAGCTTTGGGCATGCTGATTGCGATAGCACATCTGCAAGATGGAAGCTTGACGCTTATGCAAGGTATCCTGGTCATCTTGCTGGCAGCAGACTTTTTTCTGCCGATGCGTACCTTAGGCAGCTTTTTCCATATTGCGATGAATGGCATGGCAGCAAGCGATAAGATCTTCAAGATCTTGGCGGCTCCTGATCCAGCAAAAGGCGGCCTGAACTTTGAATTAGGTGATTATTGTTTGCAAGATGTTAGTTATAGCTATGATGGGGAGAAGAAGGTGTTGGATGAGATCAATGTAACATTTAAAAGCGGAGAGCTTAGCGCAATCGTTGGCGAAAGCGGCAGTGGAAAATCGACGTTGGCAGCCCTATTGACCAAGCAATTGATCGATCCTCAAGGAGATATGATCATTAATGGTCGCTTATTAAAGGAAATAGCTGATAATGATTTTTATGCGCATGTTACTTATCTTTCGCATCAAAGCTATATCTTTAAAGGTAGCGTACGAGATAATTTGCAACTGGGCAATATCGCTATTGATGACAAGATGATGTGGGAGGCGTTAGAAAAAGTTAAATTAGCGGCTTTTTTAAGACAGATGGATGGCTTAGATACCAAGCTAAATGAAAAAGGTAGCAATCTTTCTGGCGGTCAACAGCAAAGATTAGCTCTAGCTAGGGCCTTGTTAGCTGACAGTGACATTTACATCTTTGATGAGGCAACTTCCAACATTGATGTGGAAAGTGAAGAGCTGATCATCAAGAATATCTATCAATTAGCGAAGATAAAGATGGTCATCATGATCTCACATCGTTTAGCTAATGTAGTGGCTAGCGATCATATCGTCGTGATGGAACAGGGCAAGATAGTTGAGCAAGGTAGTCATCAAGAGCTATTAGCACATGATGGCTGTTATAAAAAATTATGGGAAGCGCAAAAAGCTTTGGAGGATGGTGAAGAAGATGAAGCGTAGCAGTAGCAAAGTAATGTTAAAGCTGATCGTGATGATCAAACCGTTGATGATCAATATGGTCATAGCGATCCTTTTAGGGTTGGCAGGTCATCTTGCTGCTAGCTTTATCACGATCTTGGCTGGTTATGGCATATTAGGAAAAATAGCGTTTTGGCCATTAGCGTTCATCATGCTGAGCTTGGCCGTTTTGCGTTCGGTGTTTAGGTATGGCGAACAGGCGAGCAATCATTATATTGCTTTTAAACTCTTAGCTTTGATCAGAGATAAAGTTTTTGGGGCGCTGCGCAAATTGGCGCCAGCCAAACTGGAAGGCAAAGATGCGGGTGATATGATCAGCATCATAACCAGCGATATCGAACTGTTGGAAGTGTTTTATGCCCATACCATTTCTCCCATCGTGATCGCATCGTTATTTGCAATGGTGATGTTTGCCTTTATCGCTCATTATCATCTTGGACTGGGTATCGTGGCGCTTGTGGCGTATGCAGTGGTAGGTATCGTTATCCCGTTATTGATGAATCGCTTGAGCAAGGATAAAAGCTTGTTATTTCGTAATTTAAGCGGTGATCTAAGCAGCTTTGTGTTAGAAAGCTTGCGCGGCATCAAGGAGATCATTCAATATGATGCAGGTCAGAAAAGGCTAAATATGCTGCAAGATCTTACAAATAAGCTGGATCATCAAGAAAATAGCTTGAAAAAGGTAATGGCTTTTAATGTTTCCATAACTAATTTAGTGGTCTTAGCAGCGGATATGATCATGCTTTTCTATGGTGGTTATTTATTTGGTCATGGCATTATCAGCTTTGAGGCTTGGTTGCTTGCAGTGTTGGCTTTGTTTGCTTCCTTTGGTCCGTTTATTGCTTTGGCAAATCTTGGTAGCGGCTTGCAAAATACCATTGCGGCAGGGAATCGCATCTTAGATATCCTAGAAGAAAAACCGCTGATAAACGATGTTATCAATGCAGATGCAAGTGTTTTTGGGGCCATCGAGGTCCAAGATATAAGCTTTAGCTATAAGGATGAAACGATCCTTAAAGAATTGTCATTAAACGTTGAGCCACGCCAGATCCTAGGTATCGTAGGAAAGAGCGGCAGCGGTAAATCTACGTTGCTAAAGCTGTTGATGCGTTTTTGGCAAGTGGATAAAGGCAGCATTCAGATCGGGGAAAAAGATATTGCTAAGATCAATACGTGTGATCTGCGGAAGATGGAAAGCTATGTGACCCAAGACACCCATTTGTTCCATGACACGATAAAAAATAACCTGAAGATCGCTAAGCTTGATGCTACGGATGAAGAACTGATCGTAGCTTGTAAAAAAGCTAATATCCATGACTTTATCATGAGCTTGCCTAAAGGTTATGAGACAATGGTTGCTGAGCTAGGGGCAAGCTTGAGCTCAGGTGAAAAGCAACGGCTTAATTTAGCACGAGCTTTCTTGCATGATGGCCAACTGCTTTTGTTGGATGAGCCGACCAGTAATCTTGATAGCTTGAATGAAGCGTTGATCTTAAATGCTTTGCGTAAGGTCAAAGATAAGACCATCATCATGGTAAGTCATCGTGAATCTACCTTAAAAAGCTGTGATAAGATCATTAAGATCGATGCGGGAAGGATCAGCTAGGTATGGATATTGCGCAGAAAAGAGCAAAGGAAAAAGCGGTGGTTGCTTTGATGGTCAAGATATATGCCAAAAAGCATGATGATATCGATGCGAAGAAGTTATTGGCTTATGTTAACCAAAGAGTCGATAAATGCCCGCTGATGGCTAAGAAGACCTTTTGTTCACGCTGTAAGATCCATTGTTATCATGAGCATTATCGTCAGCAGATCAAAAAGGTAATGAGATATAGTGGACCACGGTTGGTCTTTTATCATCCGATTTTGGTCATCAAACATATGATGAAAGGATAAAAAATGAAAAAAGCATTTTATTTGATATTAGGATTTGTGGGACTAGGCTTAGGGGTCGTGGGGGCTATTTTGCCTTTGATCCCTGCATTTCCGTTCTTGCTGCTAGCTTTATATGGCTTTGCACGCAGCTCACGAAAAGTTCATGATTGGTTCGTTGGTACGGCTTTGTATAAGGATAATCTAGCTTCTTATGTGCAAGGACAGGGCATGAGCAAAAAGGCTAAGATCAAGATCATGACCATGGTTACGCTTTTGATGGCTATTGGCTTTGTCATGATGCACAAGGTGTTCGTTGGGCAGATGGTCCTGATGATCGTGTGGATCTTTCATGTCTTATACTTTGCTTTTGGCATCAAGACCAATCCTGAAGAGTAGGCAGCGTTGTTTTCTGCAAGCTATGATGATAATATATAAATAGAGGCTGAGGCTAGGAGCGTGAAAGATATGAAAAAATGGTTGATCGTCAGCAATAAATGGACATATCTGTTTTTGCTTGGTATCCCGGTAGGGCTGATCAAGATCTTTGGCTTTGATCTTCATCTGGAAAATTTAGCTGATATTGGCTTACAGTTATTTATTTCTTTGATGATAATGGCGGTAGGCATTTATTTATTTGTGCGATTTAATAGTTATTCGGCGTGGATGAATCCCGAGCATCCTAAACCTAAAAAAGATTAAGGCATGTATGGATATACATGTCTTTTTTTTATCTAATAGGAAAGTTCTTAAAATCACATAGAAACAAAAATAACAAAAAAACATGATATTTCATAAATGT
>CALVFJ010000014.1 GCA_944326795.1 uncultured Erysipelotrichaceae bacterium | reverse complement strand
CCGCTTGTTTCATTTGTTGTGGTACCTGCTTGTCCATCATTGCCAGAAGAACATCCAACCATCAGCAGCATGCACAGGAGCAAGCTTAATACCTTTTTCATCTTTTTCATGTGGTTTCCCCCTTTTTTAAATATCATTAGTATACCACCGTGAAAACATTTGTCAATATTTTTTACATTTATTTTTCATTTTAATGTAAATTTGTTTCACTTAAATTGCATGCGCTTTCTTTTCGAGCAAAACAAAAAAAGCTCTAATGAGCTTTTTATCTAACAAACACCACACAACTATAAGGCTTAACAACGATTACCCTCGTAGCTAACTGACTTTCAACCATACCAACCTCATCTAAAATGATGAAATAGTCATTATCATAACTTAGATACTTCTGATATTCGGTCGGATTAAAGACTACCTTGACCTCAGTGATCTTGTTATCTTCATCAGGACACACGATCGTATACTCTAGCACGGCATTATCAATGATATTAAAACGCACGCTAGAAATTATTTCTTGAGAACTATTCAGCTTGAAAGCCTTATATTTCTTTCTTATCTTGATACAAGCCTTGGTATATTCTACGACATCGTTAAAGGCACAACGCCGTGACCAATCGATACCATTGATAGTATCTGGTTTATTATAAGTATTGCCATACTGCAATTTGGTCCGACAGAATTCCTGCCCGCTATGGATAAATGGCACACCTTGAGCAAACATTACAGCAGCGATCATCATCTTATGCTTTAATATTCGCACTTCACGGATCGCATCTTTGCAGCAATCTTTCATCTTATCCCAGCTGGTACAGTTATCATGACATTCAACAAAACTAATGCTATGATTTGGATCAGCATAGATATAATCGTAACCTCGAGCCATGGCTGAATTAGCAATCAGAGCTGATTCCATTTCCCTTATCTTATAGATATTACCTGTAATATATCCTTGATCATAACGTTCATCATCACTGGTCTTGCCTTTAACGACATCACGGAAATAATCATTAAAATGGGCGATCCCCATCATTTTATCATTATTCATCATGCTGGCTTTTTGATCATCACCCAAAGCTGTAGGCATATTCCAGCCTTCACCGTATACCATCGCATTAGGATTGATGTTTTTGGCCGTTTTTAACACTTCATTCATGGTAGTAATATCTATGATGCCCATTAGATCAAATCTAAAGCCATCAACACCATAATTTTTCATCCAAAAAGTGATGCTATCTAAAATATATTTTCTTACCATCAAGCTGGTTGAATCCAGATCGTTACCACAATAAGAACCATTAGAAAGATAACCTGCTTGATTATAACGAAAATAATAATATGGTACACATTTTTGAAAAGCAGAATAGTTTACATCATACATATGATTAAAAACTACATCCATATTGACCCTTATACCATTGTTATGGAAACAATTGATCATCTTTCGCAATTGCGCAACACGCGCATATGGATCGTTAGGATCACTAGCAAAGCTGCCATCAGGCACATTATACTGGCTTGGATCATAGCCCCAGTTATATTGCCTCTTACGCTGATTCTCATCAACGGTCGCAAAATCAAAGATCGGCATCAGCTGGATATGCGTAATACCAAGTTCCTTGATATATGATAAGCCCGTAGAATAGCCATTATATGAGGTATCAGCTTCACAAAGCGAAAGAAATAATCCATGCGTACTAGTTCCGCTGCTAGCTAAACTAGTTAGATCCCTTACGCTAGCTTCATAAATTATGGCTTCATTATTATGAGAAATTTTAGCGCAACAGCGATCATCAGCCAATGCTTCCAAGCGTCCAAAGTTGATAACTGCACTGCGATCGCCGTTAGCACATGAACTTATGGCATAAGGATCAGCAGAAATATTGACCTTGCCATTAACATATACATAATATACATATGTAGCTCTTTCAAGATTTTTATTTACTCGCAGACGATAAACTCCTTTTTCGCTGCGTTTCATCATGTAAACATAGGTTTCATGATTGTTTTCAATTTCGACACATACTTTACTTGCGGTTGGTGCCCATAAGGCAAAATCTGTATATTGTTTATGATAGTGTGCTCCAAGATCACTGCCATCATAATAGAATTCATTATTAAACTGTCTGGTCTTAACGATAAAGCGATATTGGATGACATTTTGTACCCCGTGATTTTCCACTAGGTAATATTGTTTTCCAATCTTGATATCACAAGGAATGCTTAATTCATAGATATTAGCATCCGCTCTTTCTTCGATACGGCTGATCACACAGTCATGGCAAAAGCCTTCATTATCACTTATATAGAAATAATCACATTTCCCTTGGTAAAAGTGGCGATTAACACTAACCACCACTTTCCCATAATCATCCATATAAGCTAAGATATTGTCACTATTTTGCATGATGTCCTATTTCAAACCAGTTGGTTTGATATGCCAGATATCATCACAGTATTCCCTGATCGTACGATCGCTTGAGAAATATCCAGATTTTGCTATATTGATCAAGCATGATCTTGCCCAACCTGCGCGGTCAAGATATCTTCTTTCAACTTCCCTTTGAGCACTTTCATAGCTGTCAAAATCCGCAAATAACATGTATTCATCATTATTAAAGCTTAGATCCTCATAGATCTTACGATAATCATTGATATCTTTGACCCATGGACCATTGCGCAGCGATTCGAAAATATCACGCAAACGCGCATCATTATTTAGATAGTTATTATAGTTATAGTATGTCTTGATTTCTTTGATTTGTTCAACGGTCAAGCCAAAGATCACATCATTACCACGTCCTACCAATTGATCGATCTCAACATTCGCACCATCTAATGTTCCTAAGGTAATAGCTCCATTCATCATAAATTTCATATTACCGGTACCGCTTGCTTCTTTACCAGCCGTACTGATCTGTTCGCTCACATCTGCTGCGTTCATCAAGATCTCTGCAATCGATACATTATAATTTGGAATGAAAACTACCTTCAACATCTGATTGATGCTTGGATCATTATTAACGACCATGCCAATACGATTGATCAGTTTGATAACTTGTTTAGCAAATGTATAAGCCGGTGCTGCTTTCGCCGCAAAGATAAAGGTACGAGGATAGATCTTAAAGTTTGGATCGCTCTTCAACCGTTGATACAAATAAATGATATGGAAAACATTCAGTAATTGGCGCTTATACGCATGCAAACGTTTCGCTTGTACATCAAAGATGCTGTCTGGATTAATTTCTACTCCACAAGTTTCCTTGATATACTTCGCCAAGATTACTTTTCTTTCGCGCTTTACCTGCAAAAATTTATTTTGTAGTTGTTCATCATCAACATGCTCCATTAGATCGATGATCTTATCAAAATCCTTATGATAAGCTGCGCCAATGGTTTCATCAAGCAGCTTGGTCAACTGAGGATTTGAATATAACAACCAGCGACGATGCGTAATACCATTGGTCTTATTATTAAACCGTTCTGGATACATCCTGACAAAGTCTTTGAAAACATCATTCTTGATGATATCGCTATGGATCTTAGCAACCCCATTGATGCTGTGTGAACCCACGACGCTTAAGCTTGCCATATATACCTGATCATCTTTGATGATCGAAACACGCTGTAAAAGATAATATTTATCCGGGAATTTTTCTCTTACTTCCTGACACCAACGACGGTTGATCTCTTCGATGATCATATATATACGTGGCAACAAACGTTTTACATATGATACCGGCCATTTTTCCAAAGCTTCAGCCAATACCGTATGGTTGGTATAAGCCATGGTATTTACTACGATTCGCCATGCATCTGCCCATTCATATTGATGTTCATCCATCAAGATACGCATCAATTCAGGTATCGCTAAGGCAGGGTGCGTATCATTCAGCTGAATAGCTACCTTATCAGCAAAGTTATCTAATGTGCCATAATTACGCAGATGCTGCTTAACGATAGCCTGCAAGCCGGCACTAACAAAGAAATATTGTTGCTTCAAACGCAAGATACGACCATCTTCCGTTGAATCATCAGGATAAACGTTCAAACAAATTTCTTCTAATTCTTCCAAGTAATGGCGGAAATCCTTATTTTTAGGCAGATCTTCGCTTGGCTCAGCGCTCCATAAGCGCAAGGTATTAGTTTGCCGGTTATTAGCACCAACGACCGGAACATCATACGCTACCGCTCTAACCGCTTCATAATCAACATGATTAAAGGTCATCTTACCCTCAGGGGTCATCTCGCCCATTTCAACTCGGCCCCAAAATTTCACATCGAAAGAATGCTTTGGTTTACGAACCTCCCAAACATTTCCCACTTTCAGCCATTGATCAGGAACTTCAATTTGATTGCCTTCATCATCGATCAATTGTTTGAACAAACCATACTTATAACGAATACAGTTACCATGTCCTGCATAGCCTTGACTTGCCAAACTATCTAGAAAGCAAGCTGCCAAACGGCCAAGGCCACCGTTTCCCAAACCAGCATCGCTTTCAACATTTTCCAATTCATTGATATCGATCCCTAGATCTGCTAGTCCCTCTTTTACGATATCATAAATACCTAAATTCATAAGGTTATTGGTCAGCAAACGCCCCATTAAAAATTCCATCGAAAAATAATACATGGTTTTTTCTTGGTTATCACTGACGATATATTTTGAATCTTTCCAGTTTAGGCTGACATAGTCTCTGATCATATAACCTAAAGTTAGATATTTTTCCGTCAAATGCGAATCCTCTACCGGACGGCCAAAAACTGATTCAACCTTCCATGCAAACTCTTGCTTGAATTCTTCCTTATTTTTAAACATTTGTTACTTTTTTCCTTTCTTTGCGTTTTTTACAAATTAACATCACACCACCAAATGGTGCAACGTCGATCGTAATATAATCTTCCCCTTTTTTACGATCATGCTTGCTTTGAACCGGCTTAAAATTGCACATATTGCAGCCACCATAGATATCTCTTTCAGAATTTAACAATTCCGTATAGGTGCCTTTATATGGGACCTTTAATCTAAATTGTGCCCTAGATACTGGCGTCATGTTCAAAACTGTTATGATGCATTCATCATCTGCTTCTCGATAATAGCTGTAGATGCTTTGCTCATTGTTATCCGGATCGATCCATTTAAAGCCCTTATAATCATAATCATATTTATATAATGATGGATATTGGCTGTAGATCTTTGACAAATCGCTGAAATATCGCAAAAAAGCATCATGTGCCGGATAGGTCAGCATGAACCAATCAAGTTCTTTCTTCTCATCGAACTCTCTAAACATCGCTAGCTCATTACCCATGAAATTAAGCTTTTTGCCTGGATGGGTAAACATATACATGTAAAGCGTCCTTACCTGAGCAAATTTTTCACCATACAATCCCCACATCTGATCAACAATCGTATGTTTGCCATGTACTACTTCATCATGGCTAAGTGGCATCAAGAAACGTTCTGAATAGAAATAAGCCATCGAGAATGTTAGCTTATTATGCTCCCATTTACGATAAACCGGATCTTTCTTGAAATAATTCAAGGTATCATTCATCCAGCCTAGATCCCATTTATAGTCAAAACCTAAGCCACCATCCAAAGTTGACCAAGTTACCTTAGGAAAATCCGAGCTATCTTCCGCAATCAGCATCAAGCCATCATACTCTTTGCTTAGATAGTAGTTCATCCTTCTAATAAAGGCCAAAGCGCCTTCATTGGTACCACGATCCTTATTGCCTTCCCAATAGATCAAATTGCTAACCGCATCGATCCTAATGCCATCAATATGGAAGATATCACACCAGAAGCTGCCAGCTGACATCAAGAAAGAACGTACTTCTTCTTTCCAAAGATCAAAGTTGCATGTTCCCCATTGACTGTTAGCGTCATTCTGATTGGCATATTCAAATAACGGTTGACCATCAAACAATCGCAAACCATGGTCATCCTTGACAAAATGCACCGGAACCATATCCATTATAACACCAAGTCCTTGACGATGACACTCATCAACAAAATAAGCAAAACCACCTGGCGAACCATAACGGCTCGTACAAGAATAATAACCACTAGCTTGATAGCCCCAAGAACCATCAAACGGATATTCATTAAGCGGCATCAATTCGATATGGGTAAAACCGTGTTCCAAGCAATATGGGATCAATTCTTTAGCTAGTTCTTCATAACAATAATGTGTCCCATCTTCCTTCAACTTCCACGCTCCAGCATAAACTTCATAAATATTAACTGGGCGATCAAAATTTTTGGTTCGTTTTTTCATCCAAGTTTTATCATGCCATTTAAAATTGAAACAATCATATACGATGCTAGCTGTATTTGGCCGCAATTCACTATAAAAAGCAAACGGATCAGCTTTATCAAAAGTACGGCCACTATTATCAACGATACGATACTTATACATATCATATGCTTTAACGCCAGGTATAAATAAACTATATACCCCACCGTCACTTATCCTATCCATCTGATATCCTTCATCATGCCAATCGTTAAATGTTCCAACCACGCTAACCTTACGAGCATGTGGCGCCCAAACGGTAAATCGTACGCCTGCTTTGGATTCTTGCGCAAAATGGGCCCCAAAAGCACGATATGCATTTATGCAATGACCGTGATGAAAACTTTCAATTATCTTATCTTCCATAAAATACCTCTTTCATATCTGAAAACGTTATCACTACAATATATTATAATACAAAGGCTAAAAAGATTAAAACATTTTTAAATAGGCCTAAAACCTCTTTCTTTATTATATAATATAGCCAATGGAGGAATAAACATGCATAAATTATCGATCGTGATTTATCTGCTGATATTTCTTAGCGGATGCACCCCTAATACCCCCAATTTATTAAAAGATACATCAGAAACAGAACCTGTCATTGCATATAAAGCTTCAACGATGGCCTACGCCAATGAAGAATGGTTTGATCGCTATGATATCTATCAAATAAATCGTTTGGAACCTAAAGCTAGCTTCTATCCCTTTCAAGATGAAGAAACGGCTTATCTAGCGCAAAAAAGCGCTCTTGATGATATCGATCACAGCATTTCTTCAAGGATCATTTCTTTAGATGGATCATGGCAATTTTTATATACGCCGCTTGCACAACGGCTTTTTCCTTTGCAAGGAGTTGACCATACCCAACGCTATGAAGATTGGGATACCAGTAATTTTGTAACGATCGATGTTCCTAGCACTATCCAAACCATCAAAGATGAAGATGGCAATTTTTTATTTGAAGAACCGTTATATGTCAACAGCACTTATCCTTGGCTGAATTATGAACAGATCCAATATGGATGGGATGGGCTGCCTACCGCTGCAACCGCTTCGAATTATGTCATGCATTATAAAAAAACCATTGATATACCATCTGACTACCTGCTAGATGTTACCCAGCTGTCTTTTGAAGGAGTTTTAGGAGCTTTTTATGTCTATGTCAACGGCAGCTTTGTTGGCTACAGCGAAGATTCGACCTGCAACGCTGTCTTTGATATTAGCGCATTTATTCATGAAGGCACCAACACGATAGCCGTTGAGGTCATGAAATATGCTGATGCTTCTTATTTTGAAAATCAAGACAGCATTCGCACTTATGGCATCTATCGTGATGTCCAGATCATCACTCATCCAAAAAACTATCTAGAAGACATCGAAACGACCCAAGTTTTTAATGATGATGGCAGCGTGACCTTAAATACCACCGTTAACGCTTTAGACCCTACTAAGATTCAGATTAGTTTATATGACCACGACCAAAAGCTGATCGGTCAAGGATCAAGCATTACCATTTTTGAGCCTTCGCTATGGGATTATGATCACCCTTACCTATATCATTTGATCGTAAAAACCACAAATGATGATCAACCAACCGAAGCTACCATGATAAATATTGGCCTTCGCAATATTACCTTTGATGAAAATAACGTTTATATCAATGGCATCCCGATCATGTTCAAAGGTATCAATCGCACCGAAACCAGCCTAGAAGGCGGCAGATATCTAACCAATGAGCAGATCATCTATGATTTGACCACGATGAAGCAATTAAATATCAACGCCTTCAGGATGGCTCATTACCCTAACGCCAAGATCACTTATGATCTTGCTGATGAGCTAGGCTTATACGTCATTGATGAAGCCAATATCGAAAGTCATCTAGGCGAACAGGTATTATCGATGCCAGCCAACAACCCCATCTTTAATCCTTTATTATTAGACCGTACCAAAAATATGGTCGAACGCGATCTAAACCATCCTTCTGTCATCATCTACTCCCTAGGCAATGAATCAACCTATCAGGAATATCCGTTGGATGACAACTACGGCATGTACAACAATTCTCGTTGGATCCTTGCCAAAGACCCTAGTCGCTTACGAATGTATGAACGTGATAATCGTACGCAGGATAGCCGTGAAACTTCCATGGTCGATATTGCTAGCAGCCAATACTATTCCTTGGAACAAGTCAAGCAAGCCAACAAAGAATATGATATTCCTTTTGTCCAGCAAGAATTCGCGCATGCCATGGGCAATGCCGTCGGTAATCTGCAAGAATATTTCGATCTTTATTACCAAGAAGAAGGCTTGGTTGGCGGTTTTATCTGGGATATGATCGATCAAAGCATCCTCACCGACGATTATTTTGGTTATGGGGATGATTGGGACCAACCATTAAATGATGGTGATTTCTGCGGCAACGGCATATTGAACGCTGATCGTAGCTGGCAAGCAGAAAGCTATGAGGTAAAAAAAGTTTACCAAGATATTCATTTTGAATTCACAGATAGCAGCTTGACCATCACCAATCTTTTCCATAGTCGCGACCTTAGCGATATATCCTTTACCCTTAGTTACCAAATTGGCGAGCAGATCATCAAACAAGATACTTTTGCCTTAACGATCGATCCAGGAAAATTAGCAACCATCGATCTTGATATCCCTTCAACGGATCAAGAACTGATCATAACCATCCAAGCTTTTGATGATCAAGATGAAATCGCTTTTGAACAACAGATCATGAACGAATATGCTTATCCCCAATTTACCGCCGGAATATCATCTGACATTCAGATAACTTATGACGATACCATCGATATTGCTTATCACGATATGCATATCAGCGATCTAACATTCGACCTTTATCGTGCTCCGGTCGATAACGATCCGCTTTTCATCCCCGAACTTGCTGATCTAAAGCTCGATATCACCAGTTATAAACAACAAGAAAACAAATTAACCTTAAAAGGTACGATCAAAATTTTAGAAGCCCCTTTTGAACTTAGTTTTGAAACCAGTGGCAATCAGTTAAAGATCACCTCCAAACTTTTTGTTCCTGGCATCGACAAGATCGGTGAAGTGGCCAATATCGGTTTGACCATGAAACTAGACCAAAGCATTGAGACCTTAACTTACTATGGCAAAGGACCATTTGAAAACTTTGTCGACCGCAACACTAGTGCTAAGCTAAATGTTTATACCGAAACGATCGATGAATATTTCAACACCAAATATTTAAAGCCTCAGACCTCAAACTATAAAAGCGAAGTACGTTATCTAAATATCGGTAATATCAACTTTTCCATGTTGCAGCCGATGAACATTCAGGTTACCCGCTACGATGATATGGATATCACCCAAGCAAGCCACTTCCAAGAACTAAGTCCTAAAGACTATGTCATCGTCAATCTTGATCTTTATAGCCGCGGCTTAGGCAATGCTAGCTTAGATGTTGAACCTCTAGATAAATACATCATCAAACAAGATAAATACTATACTTTCGAAACTTTGATCACTTTTGATTAAGGAGATTATATGCAGATACAAAAACTTTCTACTAGTCATCATGTTAGAACATTGACACCTGATGATATTACGATGATCTATGAATTAGCCAAACAAAACACCTTATTTTACCAGCACTGTCCGCCAATGGTCAGCTATCAAAGCATTGCGGAAGACCTTAAGGCCTTACCGCCCAACACTACTTATGACGACAAATATTTTCTGGGCTTTTTCCAGGATGATGTCATGATAGCTATCATGGATCTGATCTTCAATTATCCCGATCGACATACCGCGTTCATCGGCTTATTCATGGTTGCCAAGAAAAGCCAAAATAAAGGCATCGGTTCTAATATCATCCGTGAAACCTGTGACTTTATCAAGCAAGCTGGATATGACCGTATCCGTCTTGGCTATGTAAAAACTAACCTTCAAAGCAAAGCTTTCTGGCAAAAAAATGGTTTTCTTCCTACTGGATGTGAATCCATCCAGCCACAATACACTATCGTGATCATGCAAAAGGAGCTAAATAAATGAATGATATCAATATCTATAGCTCACGCTTAAAGCTCAATAACATCAATGAAGCTTATGATCAATTGCTAAGAAAACAAACTAATAGCGATATGTCTTAAAGAAAATGATGAATTTATCAGCCATCTTTTTGGTGAACGTAACAATGACACGTTCGGCATTTGTTGGAATCTGCTGAATGAACATAGCAAAAAAGGCTACGCTTATGAAGCAGCCTATGCTTATATGGATCATTTGTTCAAACATTGAAATATTCGTCGTATCTACGCTTATGTCAAAGAAGATAACCTTGCTTCTCAAAAATTATGTCAAAAATTAGGCATGCGCCAAGAGGGCTTTTCAAAGAATTTATCACTTTCATCAACGCCAAAGATAGAACATCAATTTTTGAAAATATCATGCAGTATGCAATCTTAAAAAAGAGTGGGAAGAAAAAAATGGATCGAAATGATCCATTTTTTATTATGCTGTAATTTCTTTCATAGCTTGCTGATAAACCGCAGCTTTAGCTTTGGCGTCAGCAGTTGAAGTACCTTTGACACAGTAGTAGATCTTCATCTTAGGCTCGGTTCCGCTAGGCCTAATTGCGATCCAAGAACCATCATCAAGATAATATTTAAGCACTTCGCTCTTGGTAAAGCCTGTTAATTCTTCCAGTTTGCCATCTTTCATCTTTTCGCATGTACCATAATCTTCCCATGCGACAACCTTAGCATCAGCAATTGTGCTCAAACGCTCAGCTCGTAACTTAGCAATGATAGCTTTGATCTTTTTAGCACCTTCTTCGCCCGCTAAAGAAATAGAAGTTTGCGATTCATCATAATAGCCTAATTTAGCGTACAATTCATTCAAGACATCCCATAAGGTCTTGCCTTGTTCATTGTAATAGCAGGCAGCTTCTGCCAACATCAAACATGCTTGTGGAGCATCTTTATCACGAACAAACGGACTGATCAAAGAACCATAGCTTTCTTCATAACCGAAAACATATTCTTTTTCATGATTAACTTCATATTTTGCTACTTTTTCACCAATAAATTTGAAGCCTGTCAAGGTCTTTTCCGTTTCTACCCCATAGCTATCAGCAATCTTTTCCCCTAGATCACCAGTAACTACCGTATTGAACATGACCGCATTAGCTGGCATCTTGCCTTGTTTTTTCAACTGCGAGAAGATATACTCGATCAATACTGCACCTGATTGATTGCCGGTCAATACATGCAGCTCATCTTTATCTTTGACCGCAACCCCCATCCTATCAGCATCTGGGTCACATACCAAGATAACATTGGCATCATATTTTTTAGCATATTCTAAAGCTAGATCATATGCTTTTCTTTCTTCTGGATTAGGAGTTGGCGTATTAGAGAAATCAGGATCCGGAGTCATTTGTTCTTCAACGCAGATCAATTGATATCCTACTCTTTCAAATAATGTCTTTACCGGAATCGCACTGGTTCCATGCTCTGGTGAAAAGACAAATTTTACTTTTGACTTATCAACATTTGGATTCAATTGAATGCTCAAGACCTTAGCATAATATTTCTCATCGATATCTTTGCCAATGACCGTTATCAAAGCTTCCTGTTCAGGGGTCAATACCGGATTGATCGCCAATTCATCTTTTATCGCATTAACATTATCTACGACCTTAGCAGCCAGATGTGGCACCAATTGACATCCTTTCTCATCATACAGCTTATAGCCATTATATTCTTTAGGATTATGGCTAGCGGTGATCATGATACCGCCAAAGCATTTTAGCTCTCTTACCGCAAAGCTCAATTCTGGCGTTGGACGCAAGCTTTCAAAAACATAGCAGCGAATATTATGACTAGCTAAGACCTTTGCACTATCAAAAGCAAATTCTTTGGACATATGACGGTTATCATAACCAATGGCAACACCAGCATCACATGCTTCCTTGCCATTATCCATGATATATTTGGCAAACCCCTCATTTGCCTTTCTGATCGTATGAATATTGATACGGTTCGTTCCAGCCCCTAAGACACCGCGCATCCCAGCGGTTCCAAATTCAACATTGGTATAAAAAGCATCATTGATCTGCTTTTCATCCATTGCTTCTAATTCTTTTTTCAGATCAGCATCCAAATTTGGATGGTTTAACCATCTTTGATAATTATCTTTTATTTCCATGATTTTCTCCCTAAAATTTAACTAAAAAAAGACAGGAAGCCTATCTTCCTGCCAAATTGATTTTTGTTATGCAATTACTTTTTGTGCACGAAGAACTTCTTCAATTGTATTAATAGCAACTTCTTCGTCTTCACCTTCACAAGTGATAGTGATATCAGATTGTGTAGGAATTCCTAAAGACATAACACCCATGATTGATTTCATGTTAACAGTTCTGCCTTTAAATGCAACTTTTACTTCGCTCTTGAACTTGCTAGCAGCATTAACAGCGACAGTAGCTGGACGAGCATGTAATCCTACTGGGTCTATTACTAATACAGAAATTTGTTTCATTTTTTAATCATCCTCCCGAGAACCATATCTTTGTATAGTGATATTTTAACGCAATAATTCATATTATTCAAGTTTAAATTGAAAAGGTTTTCATATCACCCTGATTTTCACAGCATCATCCAAAGCTTGTTTTTACATATAATACCTTGCCAATGATCCTTACTGGCAAGCTTTCAACTTCTTCATAAGTAAAATATCGAGCTTTGACATTTGGATTAGAAGCCTCTAGGATAAATACCTCTGGGCGTTGGATGACCCTTTTGATCGTAACTTCATCATCGCCGATCGCTACAACAGCAATGCTGTTATTTGCAACCTGTGAACATTGCTTGACATAAGCCAACGATCCTTCCATGATACCATCACCGATCATCGAATCACCAACGACCTGCAAAAAATAATCGCCTTGCAGATTTTCGCTGGCATTCACTTCTTCATAACCAAGATACTGTTGCTCACGAAAAAGATCATATCCCGCCTTGACATAACCTAGGATCGGTTTTTTAAAGCTAACGACATGCCCTTTTAAGATTGGTGCAATATCATAGCCAACCAGCTCGCTGATCTTATCCATCGTTTCCGGCTTAACTTTTTTCACTTGCCCAGAAAGCCATTTAGAAACTGCGGACTTGGTTACTCCTAATCTTTCGGCAAGCATCTCGTTATTATAGCCGCTTTTATCTTTGTATGTTTGCAAAATTATCCTTAGATCCATATTGTTTGCTCCAGTTTCCTAAATTATAACATATACAGCTAAAAAAAGAAATATTTAAAATTATTTCAATAAATGTTTCTTATTTTGGTTGTTTTAAGAAACTTTTTAGCATATAATATGCCTAAAGGAGCATGAACTTATGGAAGATAAAAGATATTTATGCATCGACCTCAAGACCTTCTATGCCTCGGTTGAATGCGTAGAGCGCGGGCTTGATCCTTTTAAGGTTGATCTAGTAGTAGCCGATCCCTCAAGAGGCAAAGGCGCCATATGCCTAGCAATTTCTCCCAAATTAAAGGCCCAAGGCATCAAAAATCGCTGTCGGCTTTTTGAGATACCAGATTCGATCGATTATATCATCGCCAAACCAAGGATGAAAAAATATATGGAATATTCGGCCAAGATATATGGCATCTATCTAAAATATGTCAGTGCCGCTGATATCCATGTTTATTCCATCGATGAATGCTTCCTTGATATTACCAGCTATCTGCATCTTTATCAATTAAGTCCAAAAGAATTAGCTAAGAAGATCATCAACGATGTCAAAGAAAGCATCGGCATAACCGCGGCCGCCGGTATTGGTACCAATCTTTATCTAACCAAATTAGCCCTGGATATCAGTGCTAAACACACCAAAGATAACTTAGCATTCTTAGATGAAGATATCTATAAAGCAACCTTATGGCACCATCAGCCGCTTACTGATTTTTGGCATATCGGTCAGGGCATCACAGCTCGCTTGCATAAGCTTGGCATCAAAGACATGTATGATCTGGCGCATTATCCTGAACATATCTTATATAAAGAATTTGGCATCAATGCCGAATATATGATCGATCATGCCTGGGGCGTTGAACCTACCACGATCCAAGACATCAAGCGCTACCGTCCTAAAAGCAATTCTATCAGCCACTCTCAGGTCTTGTTCGAAGATTATAGCTATGAAGAAGCCATGCTGGTTTTAAAAGAAATGATCGAAGTAACGCTAATAAGATTATGTGATGAACATTTGGTCAGCAACCAGATTGCCCTATATGTTGGCTATTCCCAAAATATCCGCAAAGGATCACAAGGATCGTGCAAGCTAACATCCACCACCAACTCTTGTCAGCTGATGACCCATGAATTCATAAACTTATTTAAAAGGATAACCGATCCCTCTTATAAGATCCGCCGCTTGGCCATCGCTTTTGGCAACCTTCAGGATGAATTATTTGAGCAATATGATCTTTTCTGTGATCCAGAAGCCTTGGCCGAAGAAAAAAAGCTTCAGCACACGCTTTCAACGATCAAAAAACGCTATGGTAAAAGCGCCGTCATCAAAGGCATGAATCTTTTGCCTAAAGCAACCACCTTAGAGCGAAATAAGCTGATAGGAGGCCATAATGCCCAATAAAGTTCAACGTGCTAAGCTTTTTCTAAGTTTTGATGCCTTAAAAGGCTTTCAAGAGTTTCTGCGTCAAGAAGAAAGGATCGTTGTATCTTGTCGCAGCCTTTCGGAAGATGAATATGCCCAACTAGAATGGAAAATTCATATGGTAAAGCCCCATGATATCATTAACATAATTTATTTTGATGGCGAAGATTATATAAAGCTTGGCGGTATGGTAGCTAAGATCGATCTTGTCAGCTCCAAGACCATTCAGATCGTCGATAAGATCATTAAGATCAAAGATATCGTTGACATCGAATTAAGCGAAACATATTAAATGCCGGCTTCGATAAAAAAGCCGGCATCATTTATGATATGGTTCATGATTATTGATCTTGTAGCAGCGATATATTTGTTCTACCAAAAGCAAGCGAACCAACTGATGAGGAAAAGTACAATCGCTTAATTTCCAGCGCAGATCTGCGCGCTGCAAGACCTCCTTGCTATAACCAAGCGAACCAGCGATCACAAAAGTTATCTTGCTAGTACGATAAGTGTTGATATCAGCCAGTTTTTTAGCCAATTTTTCACTGTTAAATCCTTCTCCATGAAGGTCCAAAGCTATCACAAAATCATCTTTGCCGATCTTGCTTAAGATCCTTTGTCCTTCAATTTGTTTGATCTGTTCGTTCAAGGCCGGCTTATCTTCATAAGTATTTTCGTCCAATACTTCGATGATCTCCAGCTTGGTATATGGTGATAAACGCTTGGCATACTCGTTGATGCCATCTTTAAGATACTTTTCTTTGATCTTGCCTACAGCGACGATCTTGATCATCCTAATACCACGCTAACCGTTTCTTCTGCATTATTTCGCAAATAAGTAACTTGGATCGTATCCTGAGGATTTAAAGAATACAATAATGTCCTAAGTTCTTTGAATCCAGCGATATCCTGGCCATTTACCTTGATGATGATATCATTAGGCTGCAAACCAACGCTAGCAGCAGGACTGCCCTCTTCGATCATATGGATCAAATATCCTTCATCGACTTCAAGATTAAGATTTAAGTAGCTTTTTTCATAACTTTCAAGATTAGCTACATCCTCTCCGCTTACGCCAAGATAACCGCGGCTCACCACGCCATATTCCTGTAGCTGATCCACGATATAGCTTAGTTCGTTGATCGGAATCGCAAAATTCATGCCTTGCACATTAGAACCTGTCAATCCCAAAGAATTCATCCCAATCAATTCGCCATTAAGGTTAACCAAGGCTCCGCCACTATTGCCAATATTCATGGCAGCATCGGTCTGCAGCAAGACCATATCAGTATCCAAGATCCCATCATTATCACTGTCGATGCTCAAGACCAGATCCTTACCGCTGATGACGCCAAAAGTAACGCTGCCAGCAAAATCCTGTGCCAATGGCGAGCCAATAGCGATCACATACTCGCCTTTTCTAGCCAATTCAGAATCACCATGAACAAAAGGTTCAACATTGAAATCAGTCTTGGCCTTAAGCAAAGCAACATCATAATTTTCATCATAACCGACAACGCTAAGTTCAACGCTTGTCCCATTGGCAAAAATAGCATTCAACCGTTGGCTATCTTTGATAACATGATAATTAGTAACGATATATGCTTCATTTTGGCTGTATTCATAAACAATGCCACTACCCATAGAATCTAAGACTTCATCTTGATAATTTTCAACCGTTACAACCTTAGTTTCACAATCAGCTACGGTTTTGGTAATATCCGTCGTATAACCTGTTATCGTTGTTTCAATGATGTTTTGTTCGATCGTACTATGTTGCGGCGTATTGAAAAATTCAAAAGTCAAGAAAATGTTCCAAATAAATAAGATGCTTATGGCAATATAAATAAATTTCTTCATTTTCAGCCTCCTAATTCCACGATTGCAAATTGTTCACACGTTTTGATCTGAATTGCTTGGGTATCGATGCCGCAGCTTTGCAAATAATTGATATTAGTCGCTAGAGCCAAGGCATGATCATTAGCTTCATGCGAGATATGAGCCAACATGATGCCTTTAGTTTTAGGGCCGATGATCCGGCTTAAGACATCAGCACAATCTTCATTGCAAAGATGCCCGCTTGCTCCTAATATCCGCCTTTTCACATGCAGCGGTCGAGCTGATTCCATCAGCATCTGAACATCATGATTGCTTTCGATGATGATATAGTCCAAATCTTTAAGCAAAGGATAATATTTTTCCGGCACATAACCGGTATCCGTTATATATGCACAGCGCTGCGTACCATCATCAAAGATATAACCTAAAGTAATGCTAGCATCATGGCTCAGCGCCAAAGGATAGATAATGATATCCTTGATCAAAAAAGCCTCGGATGGTTCTATCATCTGCAGATCAAGATCTTTAAAAGGCAGCGGACTATATATCGGCAGATCCTTAAACATTTTTAACTGTGCAACATGATCGCTATGATCATGGGTAATCAGCAAGGCATCGATGTCCTGCTTATGAAACTGCAGCGATGCCATTGCTGTTTTTAGATATTTTTGGGTCGTTCCGCAATCGATCATCAAGCATGTATTTGGAAACTTTATGATGAAACAATTGCCTTTAGATCCACTTGCTAATGAATAGATCCTCATCCGTAGCACGGCAAGAAACCATCACATGGATTCCTGCGCTCTCCATTTTCCTTGATGAAGAAATGAACATGCGGCCCGGTAGCTAATCCGGTCATGCCGATCTGTCCGATGATATCACCTTTATCTACGGTTTCTCCTTCCGCAAAATAACCTGGGGTATTCATATGACCATAATAGGTCTGATAACCATTGCCATGGTCAATGATCATATAGTTACCATTGATGCTGTTATAAGAATTGGTAATGACCGTTCCTCTATCGGCAGCATATAAATTACCATAGCGATCATACATATTCTGGATATCGATCGCACGATGTCCAACATAACAGCCCCAGCCACAGCTGATCGTCGGATTGTCGACCGGCCAACGGAAGGTACCGGTTCCAACCCCTGGAATGACCATCGTACCGCGCGCAATGATTTCCTGGACCGGTTGAATGGTAACGACCGAACTTTGCAATTCACCGCTGACCAAGACACCGTTTTCCCATTTTTCTAGATATAAAGCATTTTGACTACCGGCTTCACCAGCTTGACGTACTTCTTCCTTGCCTTCTCGGATCGTTGGATCTTCGATATACAAGGTTTCAGTCGAATATACTGGTTCCTTTTTCATGTTTTCACGATAAACGATGACATCGATGACCGGCGTAAAGTAAGTGACACAAAGCTCAGTACCTACTTCCAAGACCTGATCGACGCTGTTGATGATATCGCTATTGATATTCATGACCTGCGTAGCGCTCAAGCCATGGTTTTTGGAACCAACACCTGCTACCGTATCAAATTCCTGGACCGTATAATACTCACGTTCCGTATTATCTCCGTATTTCAAAAATTCCAAGACCTGATCAACTGTCGTATATACCTGATTGCTTGGGGCATAGGTTCCCGATGTGGTGATCGTCTGCTTGATCTCAAAAGACACATCACGCGTACCATATGTCGTCAAAGCTTTAGGCTCTTGATTGTTCATTAGGATCGTCAGATCTTCTGGATCGATAAAATATCCTAGATATTTGATCAAGGCTTCTTCGTAGATCTTTAGATCCTGCACAAATATATTGGCATAAACGCCATCTTGATCAGCAAATTCGACGCTATAAGCTTGGATCGTATAAACATTACGTTCCTTGATATAATCAGCGATTTGTGCTGAAACATCTTCAAAATCATAATAACTTAATTCTTGAGCTATATATAGGTCTTCGCCCAAATAAATATCTTTATCAGGAAAGATCTCAGAAAATTCAACATCATAGACGCTTTGCAAGACATCAGAAATTGGTGATAGATCTTCTAATACCCCGACCAAATGTCCGGCATCATATAGCTTATAGATCATCTTTGCTTGATCATTTACTCCAACTATCTGCTGCGTGATCATGGCATCATTAACATTAGACACTACTTTAGCTTCGCCTTGCGCTTTTGAAAAGATCTTTGCGCTGTTGGTTGCAATTGTAATTGCTATTGCTAATACGGCCATCAATAGTATTGGCAAAAATTTCTTCATCGCATTACTCCTTGCTATGATCGATATTGTAGAACGCATTGGTCTTTCCTTCGAAAGCCATTTCTACGACCTTGGTAGCACCATTACGATGCTTGGCGATATTAACTTCGATGACTTCACTACCGGTTTCGTTCGCCTTTTCCTTTGATTCAGCATTATAATATGAATCACGATAAAGCATCATAACGATATCGGCATCCTGTTCTAGAGCACCAGATTCACGCAAATCACTCAGCATCGGTCTTTTATCGTTTCTTTGTTCAACCGAACGGCTAAGCTGAGATAAGGCGATGACCGGTACATTAAGTTCACGGGCCAAAGCTTTTAAGCCCCGCGAAATATCACTGACTTCCTGCTGACGATTATCTCCTGCTTTGCCATTTCCAGTAATCAGCTGAATATAGTCAATAAGCACGCAAGCCAAACCATGTTCGCTTTGCAAGCGCCGGCATTTGGCAAAGATCTCATTGACCCTTGCTCCTGCTTTATCATCGATAAAGATCTTACAGCTTTTTAGCTCGGTAGCTGCCTCATTGATCGAGCTCCACTCATTATTATTCAATCTTCCTGTTCTTAGATTATCGCCAGGCACATGGCTTTTGGCACTAAGGATACGCGATATCAATTGATCGGCTGGCATTTCTAAAGAAAAGATCGCTACAGCTTCATTATTTTGCAATTGCGCCATATTCATCGCTAGATTTAATGCAAAGGCCGTCTTACCCATTGAAGGTCTGGCAGCCAATATGATCAGATCAGAACGCTGAAAACCATGCGTAACGTAATCAAGATCTCTAAAACCGGTCGCAACTCCAGTAATGTTAGAATGGTTATCTTCCATCTTATGAATATTATCGATTACTCTGTCAATGACCTCCGCACCCGTTAAAAATTCACTGGTACGGCGATTGCGGCTGACATTAAGCACCGCTTTTTCTGCTTCATCAAGATATTCATCGATATTTACCTGACCATCAAAACCTTCATCCAAGATCTTTTGTGCGGCCTCGATCATCATACGCATATATGCTTTATCTTTGATGATATCCACATACATCTTGGTATTAGCACTGGTTACTGCCGCTTCACTAAGGTTAGCCAGATAATCCGTTCCGCCGACAATATTCAAAAGATTAAGATCATTTAACCGCGTCGCCACCGTGGTTATATCGATCGGCTTATTTTCATTATAGATATCAACAATGGCCCCGAAGATCTTACGATTAGCATCAAGATAAAAATCACTGTCTCTTAGCCCCTCTTCGATTGCGATCCTTGGAGCACTGTTATATAACATGATCGTCCCTAATAAACTAGACTCAGCTTCAAGGGCACAAGGCATTGTTCTTACCATCATTTCCTCCTAATTATTCATTTGCGCTCAAATGACATTTGATCTCGCCAATGACATTTTTATATAATTCGACCTTAACGATCGTCGTACCTAAAGAAGTGATAGGTGCCGTATCTAAGATCTTCCGTTTATCGATCTTAATGCCTTTAGCACATAATGCTTCATGGATCTGCTTGGTGCTAACGCTACCAAATACTCGGCCTTCCTTACCGCTTTTGACCTTAAATTCAAAGACCATATCTTTTAGCTCTTCTTTTAATTTTAAAGCTTCTTCTTTTAAAAGCTGCTGGTGTTCTGCTTCTTGAGCTTTTTGATCAGCTAAGATCTCCAAGCTTTTAGCTGTAGCTTGCACTGCTAGCCCTTTATTGATCAAAAAGTTGCGGGCATAACCATCGCTAACTTCAACGATTTCTCCCTTTTTTCCAACTTTTTTAACATCAGTTTTTAATATTACCTTCATCTTGTACCTCCTTAAAATATTCTTCGATCTGCATGATCAGTTCTTCTTTCAATGCTTCGACCGTGGTATTTTTACGTTGCAATGCTGCGCCGGTCAAATGACCACCGCCATGCATCTTTTCCATGATGATCTGAACATTGATCGTACCATCGCTTCTAGCTGATATGCATGTTTGATCATCCTCACCTTTTGCAATAACGAATGCTGCACGCATGTTTTGGATCGTCATGATCTTATCGGCTCCTTGGGACATCAAGCTACGCGTTATCAAGACGTCATTGCACGAAATGACCACGCCATCTTTCAACTGATAGCTATTAGCTACGATCATGTTCTTGATACGCATTTCCTCAAAGGTATCCTTTAGATAATCATCTACCAACAATGGATTAGCTCCAAGCTTCCGCAAAACACTAGCGGCATCATAGGTCCTTGAACCGGTCTTGCGCCTAAATGAATTAGTATCGACCGTCATACCACCTAACATGATAGTTGCTTCAACTTCATTGATATCCAACCGATTGCTAATATATGGAATAAATTCTGTTATTAATTCACAGCTTGAACTAGCCGCACTTTCGATATATACATACATCGGTTTAACTTCTAATTCGGCACTACGACGATGATGATCGATGATAGCGATCCTTTTAGCCTTTTGCAAGATCTGCGGACCATTGGACTGCGATAAATTGTGATGATCGATCATGATGACCAAACTATTATCGCGCAGTTGATTAAGAGCTTCATTTTCTGTAACGAAAAATACGCGATCCTTTAAAGCTTTGGCATTGATATCCATTGCTGCCTTGATCTTTTCCTCGACACCACCGCTTTTTGCTACGATGCAAACCTGTTTATGGTAACATTCAACGATCCTTGACATTCCGATGGCAGCACCGATACAGTCAAAATCTGCTACCTTATGACCACAAATGATGACATTGCTACTTTTCATGATCAATTCTCTGATGGTATTAGCCATGACCCTAACACGAACACGGCTACGTTTTTCTAAAGCTTCGCTTGATCCACCATAATATTTGACATCTTCATCCATTTTTTTGGTAACGACCTGATCGCCGCCACGGGTCTGAGCTAGATCCATCAGATGAACGCTAACTTCATCTAGCTGCTGGATATCACTAGATCCTCTAGCAAAGCTCATCGACAAAGTAATTGGTACATCCAGCTTCTGCGCTTCTTTTTTTACTTTCGATAAAAGGCTAAATTTTTCATCAACCAGTTCTTTATATATCTTTTCATTCAAAACAGCCAGATAGCGAAAGCTATTCAACCGTTTTAACATGATCTTATGCTCTTTGGCATATTCATTGATACAGGTACGCAAGATCGAATTGATGTTGCTAACCTCGATCTCATCTTCATACTGCGTTGATTCTTCATAATTATCAAGATTGAACAAACCGATTACCAGTTGCTCATCCTTATAACAAGTTTCAAAGTATTCTTCGGCCGTGATATCCCTAAACAATAAGACCGCATCATCATCTTTTCGTTTAACTTCATATAAGCGATTATCCAGCATGATCTTAGCGGTTTCGCTTTTACCGCTGATAAGCTCATCTACTTCTGGCAACCAGCTAAGGATCTTCTTTCCTACTCGATCGATATTGCTGTCATTAAACAGCTCGCTCATGAACGTAACGACATAGTTCTCATCATACATCACGATACCGATCTGCCCAAAACCAAAGATCTCGCGATATGAATTTCCTAGATAATTCTCAACTCCATGGCTATAGTTATCCATTTCTTTCTTGCAGAAATAAATGATATAGTAAACGATAAAGCCCTCAACGATCGTAATGATCATTGGAACGATGACGCTCATCTCAAAAAAGAAATACAAAACGATCAGGATAAAAGCCTGTAAGACGATCAAGGAAAATATCTGCCATTTTAGCCTATCAATTTGTTGCATCTGTATTAATCCTTTCTTTAAGATCTGTTGTCAGATAAATGAAACCAATTATCATCATCAGCAAATTAAATAGCAATAGCGCTATTATAATAATTATAACGCGTAATGACCTATTTTTTATAACAAAATATTTTTGCAGCATGCTATAAAGGCCTATAGCTCCATAGAACATCAAATACAAGCTACAAAGCATCGAAAAAACATACAACCCATCATTTAATGCAGGATCAGGCATCATCCCGTGCAAAATATTATAAGCAATAAAACCTGTAATTGCTAAATATCCGCTCCACCTTCCCGCTTTAAGATGCGAGAAATCTACTTTTGGTACCTTATATTTTAGCCTTGCTAACAATAGCTTACAGCAAAAATGAATGATGAACCCCTCACATATCCCTAAAAAGATCGTCGTAAAAACGATAATGCTTTTGATGACCGAGGAAATATCACTAGCTCCAACCAGCTGCGCATAACCAATCTTGTCCAATATATCTGTGTATATTGCGATATCACCCAATAGATCATAACCAAATACACTAGCAAGCACAACTGTCGTCATGGCATTGCTAAAAATAGCGATCAAGCAAGTAACGATTATCACCTTAGCCATGTCTTTGTGCTGCTTGACGCCATCCCCATAATACAAACCACAAATACCATAGCTAGCAATATAAAAAAGCTTGGTAAAGCCTCCTAGCATCATTGCCAGCAAAGATGCTGCAATCAAAACGATCATGCCATCTTTTTGGCCATATTTAACACCATACAAAGCTAAAGGCAGCGGAACCAAAAATGCCGAATACCCCGTAAGCACCCCTGCCAGCTGCACATCAGCCAAAACAAAGATGCCGATGATAGCTAACATCAGAGCCCCGTCTGTTAGTTTTCTAACGTTATTGTCCATAACTATACCTCTTTTAACAAAAAACCTCCTTTTGATATAAAGGAGGTCAGCTTTACAATTAGTCTGCTACGTAAGGAAGCAATGCCATCTGACGTGCACGTTTGATCGCAACTGCTAGCATACGTTGATATTTAGCACGTGTACCTGTTACACGTCTAGGAATGATCTTACCGTTAGGTGAGATAAATTTCTTCAATAATTCAACATCTTTATAATCAATGTACGTAATGTTGTTTTTTGTAAAGTAACAAACTTTCTTACGTCCCATTCTTTGTTTCTTAAATGCCATAATAACAATCTCCTTTCAATTAAAATGGTAAATCATCACTTGAAATATCCAAAGATACTCCTGAAGTGAAATCATCAAATCCGTTATCATCAAATGCGTTATTAGCGAAATCATCAGCTGGATAAGTATTGTTCATACTTGGCTGAGGATTGTTAGCGACCGGAGCGCCTGTTTGATTAGGACGAGCTAATAACTGCACCGAATCACAGATAACTTCGGTAACATATACCCTGCGGCCTTCCGCATTATCGTAATTACGGGTCTGGATACGTCCTTCAACCCCGACCAAAGAACCTTTTTTACAGTACTGGCTCATAAAGTCAGCTGTTTGCCGCCAAGCAACACAGTTGATAAAATCAGCCTGACGTTCTGGCGTATTAGCACTTTGACGTCGGTTGCAAGCAACGGTAAACTGCGCAACGCTTAATCCTGAAGTTGTTTTGCGTACTTCAACATCTTTGGTCACACGACCAACCAAAACCACGCGATTAATCATATCTTACCTCTTATTCTTCGTCTAATTTAACGATCATGTAACGAACTACATTTGCATTGATACGCATCAAACGATCGAATTCTTTTTCGCATTCGTTGTCTGCATTGAACGTAGTTACAACATAGTAACCTTTTGTCATATCTTCGATTGGATATGCGAAATCACGCAAGCCCCATTCATCAACCTTAACGATGCTACCACCGCCATTAGTAATGATACCATGTAAGCTTTCGATCAAAGCAACACGTTTTTCTTCTTCCAAAGAAGCATTGACAATGTACATTACTTCATACTTTCTCATGTGTTTTTTACCTCCTTTTGGTCTATCGGCTAAAAATTTAGCAAGGAATAAACAGATTGTTATCTATCTTTCCGCTGTGGTATTATACCAAAAAAGTTCTTTATTGTAAATGTTTATTATGCAAATTGCTTAAGGAACTTTTCAATTCGGCTCAAAGCTTCTTTAAGCTGTTCAATGCTATAAGCATAGGAAATACGTACATGGCCTTCGCCGCTTTCACCAAAGGCGCTTCCTGGCACTACCGCAACCTTAGCTTCAAACAAAAGTTTCTCACAAAAATCCTCTGAGCTAAGGCCGGTCTTTTTGATGCTAGGAAAGACGTAGAATGCCCCTTGAGGCATATGACATTCTAAACCGATACGATTTAGATTATTGACGACATAATTGCGTCGTGCCATGAACGATTCCTTATGGATGACGCAATCATTATCACCATTTCTAGCCGCTTCGATAGCTGCATACTGGCTGATGATGCTAGGACACATGATCGCATATTGATGGATCTTGATCATTGCCTTGATGATATCGCTATCAGCTAAGATATACCCAACGCGCCAACCAGTCATGGCATAGGCTTTGCTGAACCCATTTAAGATGATGACCTGATCTTTTATTTCTTTAAAACTAGCCAAAGAACAAAAATGTCCATCATATGTCAGCTCGGCATAGATCTCATCGCTTAAAACTACCAGATCATGCTTCTTGATGATCGGTACCAGCTTAGCATAGTCTTCCTTGCTCATGATGCCGCCGGTAGGATTGCTAGGAAAGTTCAAAAACAGCATCTTGGTCTTAGGTGTTATCGCTGCTTCTAAAGCTTCAGGCGTCAATTTAAAATGATCCTCTTCTTTTAAATTAACATAACGCACCACACCATCTGCTAACTGGACACTTGGCGTATAAGCAACATAACAAGGACTAAGCAAGATAACTTCATCGCCAGGATCAAGCATGGTTCGCATGCAAAGATCGATGGCTTCGCTAGCTCCCACGGTTACCAAACATTGACGTTGCCAATCATATGAGCAACCAAAACGCCGCTGATAGTAATTGCATATTTCTTGCCTTAATTCTGGCAAGCCTAAGTTTGGGGCATAATAGGTCCGTCCTTTTTCAATAGCATATATTGCTTCTTCGCGAATATGCCAAGGCGTAATGAAATCAGGCTCGCCTACCCCCAGCGATATGACTCCTGGAACTCCTGCCGCCATCTCGCTAAATTTACGAATACCGGAAGGAGCTATCATCTGGATCTTCTTATTTAAATAACGACTCATGGCGTTACGATCTGCCTTTGATCTTCAAAACGTTCTTCATCGATAACGACGCCTTCGATCTTATATTGCTTCAAAACAAAGCAGGTAACCGTCGACATGACCCCTTCAAGCGGAGCCAATTTTTGGCCCACAAAATCCGCAATTTCCCGCATCGTCTTACCATCGATCAATACCATGAACTCATTTTTCCCGCTCATTAGATACAAGCTTTTAACTTCAGGAAAACGAGCGATCCTCATCGCTACATCATCATATCCTTTATCTCTTTCGGTCTTGGCGCTCACCTCAATGATGGCCTGCACGCGATCACAATTGGTCTTATCCCAATTTATGACCGTATGATAGCCACAAATGACCTTATTTTTTTCTAGGCGATTCTTTACTTCTAAGATATTATTTTCACTTTCATCTAGGATATCTGCCAGATCCTTCGTACTGATACGCGGATCCTTTTCTAAGATCTTTAACAATTTTACATCATCCATTGTCTATCCCTCCTCTGTTATCATTTATTGTAGCACAATCTTTTCTAAAGCCCAAAGAAAAACGTCCATGTCAATGGACGTCAAACTTATTCAATTTCTTTTAATACCCCTTCATGCAACAAGACCCGATGATCGCTAAGCTTGCTGACCTCATTGCTATGGGTAACCACGATGACCGTCTTACCAAATTCTTCGGTCAACATCCTAAAGATCTTGATGATCTCTTCTTCTGTGGCGCTATCTAGGTTTCCGGTAGGTTCATCCGCAAAGATCAGATCAACGTTAGAGGCAATAGCTCTGGCTATTGCGATACGCTGCTGTTCACCACCTGACAATCTTGTTACCAAACGGTCAGCCTTGCTTTTACCAATACCAAATTTTGCCAGCAACGCATATGCTACTTCCTTATGATTCTTAGGAATCTTATTATCCGTTTCCGTCATTGCAAGTTCGATATTTTCAAGGCCTGTTAGATAATTGACCAAGTTATAAGATTGGAACACGATACCGATCTTATTGCGGCGATATTTATACAATCCCATCTTATTGATATTTTCACCTTCATAATAAATTTCTCCGCTATCTGGTTTATCCAAACCAGCGATGATGCTCAATAATGTTGTCTTGCCGCTGCCGCTAGGCCCTAGGATCGTATAAAACTTACCGCTGTCAAAATCATAGCTAAGATCTTTAAGGATCTGTCGACGATAACCGCCGTCTTCATATCCATAATTGATATTTTCAAGTCGTAAAATACTGCTCATAACTTTTCCTCCTTTAGTTGGTATTCAATAGGATCTGTTTTGGATTGAAGCGCATGATCATCATCGCTGGAATCACGATGCTGATAAATACCACGCCTAAGCCTAAGATATATATTTCAGCAATGATCAACGGACTGATCGTAACATTATATTGAGACAAGATCTGTTCTTGCGTAACCTCGGTAAAATAACGTTCAACACCGCCATAGTATATGACATTGCTATCATCTGAAGCATATTCATTTTCTGTTTCAACCTGATAATCTAATACAACATCGCCAACCTTACCAGCTATCAAGCTACCACTAACGATGCTTAAGCTAAATCCAAGGATCGCAACGATCAACAGTTCTACAAAAAGCTGCATGATAACTTTAATCTTGCTAACGCCCATCGATAACAATACACCCATTTCATAAGTTCTGGTCTTCAAGGTCAAGGCAACGATCAAGGTAATGATGATCACAGCTGCCACTCCTACGATCAATAAGATCAAATTAGCGAACATCGAAATGGAATCCAAAGGTCTAGCCATGCGATTAAATTCATCGTTATTAGCATTCAAGATCTGATAATCACCTAATTCACCTTCATAATCCTTGATAAATTCATCAACATGCAACGGATCATCTAACAAGTAAACAGCACTATTGACCCGAGTAAATGATTCATAATCAGGATTTTCAATTATTCCCGTCCCATAAATCTGATTATAATATGTATTTGATACTATGCTAGCATCATAATTATAACGATTATAAGCCGTAGAAGGCATCAAGATCGTATTAGCAGGTACATCATACGCTTGCATATATTGCGTATTAGTATCATTTGGATCTAATTCTTTATTATTGTGATAGATACCAATGATCTCCAGTTCTAGATCCATATTAGAAACATCAAGGCCCGCCTTCGCAAAGCTATCAAGATCGGTCTGGCTATAATCACACAGCTTGATGGTATCACCAATTCTAAGATTATTCAAATCAGCCAATTCATCCGTAATCAAACAAACTCTATTCTCGTTGTCAAGATCTTCTTGCGTATAATAACGACCTTCTACGATTTCATAGGTTCCCTCATACAAAGCAATCTGCATCGGGAAGATATTTGCTTGGATCTTAAAACTAGGCATCTGATATTCTACTTGATTGCCATCAGCATCGATCGTATAAGCTATACCTTCACTATTGCTATAAGGATTTTTGATATATTCAAGATCTGGAGCATAAGTGATGCGATCATAAAAGGCATCAACAGCTTTGACCCGCTCATCAGCAATCATCTTAGCATTTTGTTCTAGATCGATCTTAGGATAGTTTTCATAGAATTCATTTCTTTCCTCTTCGCTTTCTATGCTGTCTCCATCAGCATAATAGCGATCAAAATCAACTTCATAGCTGACAACCGCACGCATTTGCTTACGCGTAAGGATCTTGGCATTTTGCGAAGCACTGGTAAGTCCCAAACCAACGATCACCAGATTACCGATCACAAAGAAGGTTATTCCCAACAAAATTGATTTAGAAGGAACCCGTATCACATTTTTTATCGCTCGTCTTAAAAAATTCATGTTTAATCCCTCCTTATCAATATGTATTGATCAAAATTTGTTTTGGATTAAAGCGCATGATCATACCTGAAGGTATCAGGATGCTGATAAATACAACGCCCAAACCAACGACATATATTTCCAATATCAATATTGCATCGATCGTTACATGATACTGCGAAATCAACGTATCTTGCGAAATGGTCGTAAAGTAACTTTCTGGATCTACATATTGATATGTATCATCGCTGGCATATTTGTCTTCCGTTGCCGTTTGATATTCCAAGACCATATCACCCACTTTGCCTGCAATCATATAACCGCTAGCAATGCTCAAAGTAAAGCCTAATACCGCTACGATCAGCAATTCGCTAAATAACTGCAACACGACCTTTACCTTTGAAACGCCCAAAGATAACAGCACTCCTATTTCATAAGATCTGGTCTTTAAGGTCAAAGCCGTTACCAAGGTAATGATAACGATAGCCGTAAAGATAACGATGCTAACAACGACATTAGCGAAAAATGACATCGTATCTAAAGGACGAGATAATTTCTTAAACTCTGCATTATTGGCGTTAAGCTTGGTATATTCACCCATATTACCCTCATAATCCTTAACAAAGCCATCGACATCCAAAGGATCTTTCAGCAGCATCACCGAAGAAGTAACCTGTGAATATTCTTCGATACTAGGATACTCGCCATAAGAACCCGTCGTATCCATTGATTTATAATAGTCAAACTGTTTCTTTCCAATGTAATAAGTGAAATCATTATATGCCGAAGCAGGCATCAAGATCGTATTAGCCGGAACTTCATATGTCTGTTTATATTGGGTATTGCTATCATTTGGATCAAGTTCTTTGGTAGTATGATAGATACCAATAATTTCCAGATTAAATTTAAAATCATCTGCATTAGCATTCATCTGCTTTGCAAAATCTTCGATCTGATTAGGCTGCATCTGCGTCAAAGTGATCGTATCACCAACTTTAAGATTATTAGCCTCAGCTAATTCATCCGTGATCAAGCATACATAATTTCCATTATCGATATCTTCTTGGGTATAATAGCGTCCTTCGATTACTTCATAAGTTTTTTCATAAATTTCAATCTGTGTTGGATAATTATTAGCTTGGATCTTAAAGCCTGGTTCGACGTATTCATATGATGTGCCATCAGACATCGTAACCGTTCCACCACCAAAGCTATCCGAAGATGCATATGGATTAGGAACACTATTAATATCCGACGAATACATGGTTGTCCAGTTGCTAAAGCTATTAGCCGCTGCTACTCTTTCATCGCTCATCATCGTCTTGATCAGCTCGGTATCCAGCTTTGGAGAATTATTATAAAATTCCATCCGCTCATCTTCATTTTCGATTGCTTCAGCATCCTGATAATACTTGGTATAGTCTACTTCATAGCTAACGATTGCCCGCATTTGTTTACGCGTCAAGATCTTAGCATTTTCCGAAGCACTGGATATGCCCAAGCCAACGATTACCAAATTGCCGATCACAAAGAACGTGATCGCCAACAAGATGGATTTTGTCGGCCTTCGTAAGACATTCTTGATCGCCCGATTCAAAAAATTCATCTGCATACCTCCTTAGATAAATTATTTTGTTGATTGTTTAATTATTTTAATTTAAAGACTCTGTTGGAGATGTAGTTTGCGCAGGTTTAACATATTTTCTCAAAATATAAGTATTACCTGTAGTTAATGTTTGACCATTAAATGCACAATAAACTCCTGGATCCTTTCCTGTCTTGCTCCAATCTGAATTAAGAAGTTCACATCCTTCTGTAGTAGTACTTTCAACAGTTGTTTCAGTTACCGAAATATTATTTTGACTAGCCCATAATATAAAATCGCTAGAAGACATCAGAGTATTTGGAACCTCAACTTCCTTAGCAGCTGGTGGTGTTACCTTACATGCTCCGGTTGAGATCTTCATTGAGATCTTGGCATTTAAAGGCAGCGGTCTAGCACAGCCATTGGCTTCATATGGCAATTGGTTACCATTGGCATCTAAGCAGCGGTATTCAATGATCTGTCCAGGCGTTGGATAAGTATCGCTACATTCTTCGCCATCCCAAGCGCCAGCAGCAATGCTAGCTCCTTTACCATTCCATTCATCAACTTTGGCAACTAAGCTTAGATAATCTTTTCCATACCATTCTTGGCTATTAGTTTGCAATACCGGCATATATAATGAAATACCTAATTCTAAGACCGTTCCTTGGTCTACTTGACTGCCAGCAGCAATAGATTGAGAAATGACGGTACCTTGTGGCTGATCGCTATAGGTCTCACGTTTAACGACGGCTACCTTATTGTTAGCGTCGCTTGTCCATGCTTCTAGCATCGTTGCATCATAGCCAACCAAATTAGGGATCGTTACTGCTTTGCCCTTAGATACGACGACGATAAGTTCTTCGCCTTCTTTGATCGTCGTACCTGAAGCAGCGCTTTGCGAAATCACCTTACCGATATCGATCGTATCGCTATATGCTTCTTGTTTGGTCAAAGTGATCTTCTTATTTTTGGCCCACGTTTGTACTTCTTCATAAGTCTTACCGCTAAGATCATCGATCGTCACTTGGCCAGCAGGAGCTTTTCCACGGGAAATATTGATCGTTAGATTGGTTCCTCGCGTAAAGTTATTTTCCGCAACATTTTTCAGATTGTAGTCAATGACATCATTTTCTGGCACGTTGTCATTATAAACAGTATTGATCTTCGTATTTAAAAGCTTATTTTCATCTTTCCAAGCCGTTACGCTTTCGTAATCCATGTTCATAAGATCTGGAAAAGGAATTAGCTCATCAGGATCTGGTCCTTTAGAAATCGTAAAATTCAAAGGAGTATCCTTATGGATCTTCTTACCAGCTTTCTGTTGCTGCGAAATAACGACATCCTTATCATATTCCATTGAATATTCTTCCGTTAACGCTACTACTGAACTTTGGATCCCATTTTGGCTTAGCCAGGTCGTCAGTTCGCTTTTTGGTTTACCTGTAAAATCAGGTAAGCTGATCTTTGGAGCAAAAAAGATAAAATATATTCCTACGATGGCTAATACCGCAATAATTCCCCCGATGATCATCGTTTTTTTATCGATCTTGATCGGTTTCTTCTCGATCTTTTCTAATTTTTCTTCTTCGAAGCTGCGTGGACGATCGCCCATGTTATAGCCTTCATCTTGTGAAATATAATTATCATCATATTCCTCATCAATTTCCTCTGGTTCTTCTACCGGCGTTTCATATGCTGGCGTTGGCTGATGATGCTGGCGCACTTGATGGGCTTGAGGATAATCCTCAAGAATTGCTTCATCATCATGCTTGATCGTTGTTTGCTTATTATAGTCTTCAAAGGACATTACCTTTTTGCTTGGTGTTCGACCTTTTCTTGTATCTTCGACTTCTTGTGCGATCGAACTTAAAAAATCTTTCTTCTCTCCCATTTTCCCTCTCCTAACATGTCAAAATTTTATCATAACTTATAAGGATAGTCTAAAACTATATTCTTACAAATTTCTTAACTTTCACTTTTTAGTTCAAAGACCATATCACGCAATTGAGCTGCTCTTTCAAAATCTAGTACCCTTGCGGCTTCTTTCATTTCTTTTTCTAAAGATGCGATCAGCTCTTCTCTCGATTTCTTCGATGTTTTGGTCTTTTTCTTCATATATTGCATTGCCATCTCTTTGGTTTCTTTGCCATGGATCGCATCGGCGATATCTTTCTTGACGGTTTTTGGCGTAATGTTGTGTTCAACATTATAGGCATTTTGCACGCTACGGCGACGATTGGTCTCATCAATGGCTTTTTGCATTGATTCGGTAATCGTATCCGCGAACATGATGACCTGACCATTAGCGTTACGAGCCGCCCGCCCGATCGTTTGGATCAAGGAACGGTATGATCGCAAAAAACCTTCCTTATCAGCGTCAAGGATACATACCAAAGATACTTCTGGTATGTCCAAACCTTCCCTTAATAGGTTGATACCGATCAAGACATCATATTTGCCCATCCTTAGATCCCTGATCGTTTCGGTTCTTTCAAGGGTCTTGGTTTCATGATGCAGATAAGCTACCTTATATTCGCGATCTATTAGATAGGCTGAAAGATCTTCTGCCATCTTTACGGTCAAGGTAGTGATCAATACCCTTTCGTCTTTTTTGATCCGCTCATCGATCTCATCGCAGATCACATCGATCTGACCTTTGGTTGGCTCAACACGAATCGTTGGATCTAATAAGCCCGTTGGCCTGATGATCTGCTCAACCACCTGATTATTGACCTTCTCTAATTCATAATCACCGGGAGTTGCACTACAATATATGACCTGATTGCAGACACCTTCAAATTCATTAAAACGCATAGGCCGATTTTCCAAAGCGCTTGGCAACCGAAAACCATATTCAACCAATGTCTCCTTACGCGCCCGATCGCCATTATACATGCCGCGGATCTGTGGCAAGGAAACATGTGATTCATCAACGATCAATAAAAAATCTTTGGGAAAATAATCAAATAAATTATAAGGACGCTCTCCTGGTTTTCTGCCATCGATATGCATCGAATAATTTTCAATGCCGCTGCACATTCCAAATTCTCTTAAAGCTTCGATATCATATAAACAACGCTGTTCCAAACGTTGTTTTTCTAAAAGCTTTCCTTCTTTTTCAAAATATGCGACCCGCTCATGCAATTCTTCTTCGATATCATGACAAGCGCGATACATATTATCCATTTCCCGGGCATAACCAGTAGCAGGATACATCACATATACGGTATAAGCGTTGATGATCTTACCAGTTATCCTATCAACTTCCGCGATTCTTTCGATTTCGTCATCGAACATTTCGATCCTAATGATAAACTGATCGCTGTGTCCTGGCACGATTTCGATCGTATCGCCGCGAACCCTAAATGAACCGCGTTCTTGTTCAAGATCATTACGCTTATATTGCCGTTCTACTAATTTTTTTAAGATCTCATCACGATCGATGATCTCATTAGTACGCAAGGTAAAAAACATATCGCGGTATTGTTTAGGGTCGCTGGCAGCATAGATACATGCTACGCTGGCAACGATGATGGTATCTCTTCTTTCCAAAACTGAATTGACCGCTGCCATGCGCAGCATATCTAATTCATCATTGGTACTGCTGGATTTTTCGATATAGGTATCCGTTTTGGGCATATAAGCCTCAGGCTGATAATAATCGAAATTCGAAACAAAATATTCGACACGATTTTCTGGAAATAACTCTTTAAATTCACTATATAATTGTCCAGCCAAGGTCTTATTATGAGCAAAGATCAAAGTAGGCTTATTTACTCTGGCAATAACGTTAGCCATGGTAAAGGTCTTACCTGTACCGGTTGCGCCTAATAAAACTTGATATTTTTTATTTTCTTTTAAACCGGCTACCAGCTCATCAATTGCTTTAGGCTGATCACCAGTCGGAGAAAATTTAGAAACTAGCTTAAATTCCATGCTTGATCCTTTCTTAAAAAAACTACAAAATCGCTAATATTAGTTTACCATACTTTCACTACTATATATTAGATATTTACGATTCGCAAAAAGTTTAAATACTTTTAATTTATTTAAAAAAGCCTGATCATCATTGATCAAGCTCTTCATTATTATATATTATTTCCAAAGCAGCATTTTTTTGCACATCTGATTCATCTAAGGCCCATTTTTCACTTATGGCCATAAAGATCTTTTCATTATCATCTTTATCTAAGATGCCATCGATCAATAAACCATTATCGCTTTCAAACATTTTCAATGCTTCCTGTGTTGACATGTCAAAATATCCATCATCTCTTGTGATAGGATAACCTAGATAATCTAAGCTTTTTTGCAGTTGGACATTTATCGCGTTTACTGAATCATAAGCTAAGGTCATATCTTCTTCCATATCATAATATGGGCTAGTGATGATATCCGGTATTTCAACGACGACATCAGGTTCGATGCCAACGCCATTGATATTGCTGCCATCAGGCGCATTCCATTTGCTGGTCGTATATTTCAATGCCGAACCATCTTCCAGATAAATGGTCGTTTGGATCGTACCTTTGCCATATGTCGTTGTACCAACGATGGTTACGTTTGGCACTTGCTGTTTAAGTGCCAAGGTCAAGACCTCTGCGGCACTGGCGGTTGAATTATTAACCAAGATAACGATATCATCATATTCATAATGACGTTTGCCATCCGATTTATATTGCACGATGGTGCCATCAGCGCTTTCTTGTTCAAGTATCACTTTATCTTTATCAATGAACAAGCTACCGATATCGACAACGCTGCCTAAATGACCTCCGCCATCATCTCTTAGATCTAAGATCAGCTTGTCTGCTCCTTGGGCGTTAAATTCATCAAGGTACGTAATCAGCTGATCGCTGGTCAATTCTCCAAAACTGCTTAATTCAACATAGGCGATGCCATCATCAAGCATCTCACCATCAACCGTCGTATTGACCTGTTGGCGAATGACATCGATCTGACACTCGTTATCATCACGGATGATCCCTAAAGATACCTTGGTATTGGCTTCACCTTTGATCATATCAACGATTTCTTCGTATTCCCGATCAGCAACCTGTACGCCATCAACGCTAGCGATGATATCACCTTTAACAATACCGCTAGCTTCTGCTGGACTATTTTTAAAAACACTGTCTACGACCAGATAGGTATCATAATTTCTGACCCTTACACCAATACCCACAAAGTTATTATCAATGCTAGCAAAGAAATCTTCAATTTCTTGACTGGACATATAAGCCGTATGAGGATCCAATTCCAAGGTTGTCATGCCGATCAAAGCTTGATCGGTCAGGGTTTCTTCGACATCATCCACTTGATCGGCAAAATACCATTGACTGCTTAAGATATCTAAGACCGTCGACATCTTATTGCCATCATAGGCATAAATGCCGCTAGCAATATTTTGTGCTTTGCTGATACCCCAAAAATATCCGCCCATCGCCAAACCGATCATGACGATGACGATGATGCAAGTATTGATCATTTTTTGTCGGCGAGCCTTTTTCTTGGCTAACACTTCATCTGGCCATTCATACCGTTGCAGTTTTATTCTTTTCTTATTATCACTCATATCTATTCTTCCTTTTGCTTAACTACCAATTATCTAAAGCTCCTAGCCCTTGGTAGCAATATTTCAAAAAGGCAGCATTGCTGCCTATTATCCACCAAATACCGATTCTGGTTTTACGCGGCAAGGTGCTCCTACCCCATTTTCACACAAACGGTTCAAAGCCGCACTGCTCCAACCTGCCCCAAAAGACAGATCGCCATTCCAGCTTGTTGCATATTCCTGGATCGACATCGTGCCAAGATAGAATACTTCGACATGGCAGTGTGGACCACTAGAGTTGCCACTGGTGCCTACTTCACCGATCTTGTCACCAGCATTAACGATCGTTCCTGCCGCAATTGGTGTACCTGCTAACATATGCAAATATTTGACCGCATACAAGCTGCCATTGATATTCGTAAGAAGATAAACCTGATTTCCTCCGCCAGTTGATCCTGATCCCCCGCAAGTGTTTCCAAGATATCCGGCTGGGCAGCCATCGCTGCTTTTCAAGATAACGCCATTACCTACGGCCACGATCGGCGTTCCGATCGAAGTTGAGAAATCAGCTCCCAAGTGAACACCACCGCTTGAATAATGCCATGTTCCTTCATAGATCGAACAATTTACTGGTCTTGTCCATCCGGCACTGGCAACGACATTGCCTAGTTCCGCACTGATTGCGTTCATCTTTTCATTGATGGCACTGATATCGGTTGCGATCTTATTTCCTTGTTCCTCCAAGGCCGCTTCTTGTTTCATGTACTCTTCCTTGACGACCCTGGCTTCTTCTCTTAGATATACGACCTGTTGCTGTTTATCGACAACTTCTTGCTTCATGACTTCCAATTCCGCTTTATCGCTTTCTAATTGGGCTTGGATCGCATTTAGCTCATCGATCAAGACCTTGATCTCATCCATGGTATTTTGATCATATTCCGTGATGGTCTTGATGCCGTTTGCTCGGCGCAAAAGATCTTGCAGATTTTTTGCTCCCATCAAAAGATCGATATATTTATTTAAACGCATGCTGGATTGTGATGCAACCATTCGATCTTCGATCTTGCCTTTTAAGCTATCGATCTCTGCTTGCTTGGCATCGATCTCCGCTTGCTTCTCTTCGATCTGGGCTTGTACGACCAGGATCTCATTATTCAAAGAAGCGATCTGACTATTTAAGGTTTCGATCTGCGCATCATAATCGCGGATCTTTTCCGCATATTCTTGAATATTAGCGGCAATCTCTTCTCGCTGCGATTCGATCTGCGCTAATTGTTCCTGCATGGAAGCGGTCTGGGAAGATAAATAAGCACGATAGCCTTCACAAGCGGCTTTTTGTTCTTCTGTCAAGCCATTGCCGCTGGTACATAGCTCTTCATAGTACTCACCATTGGTTGCATAGTCATCCTCGGCATTAACTTCACCAATATTTATCAGCAAGATAGCGATGATCAATAATAATTTAAGCCCTTTTCTCATCGTTTCCACCTCAAATATTTATTAACAGAAAGCAAGCTTCCGATCAAGCCAACTACGCTTCCTACCCCTAGCAAGATCAAAGCTAGATATAAGACAAATGGATGTGGCGGGATCAAGGTAAACATATTGCTGATAACGATTCCGCCTAAGGCATCATATAGATAGATATAGCCAAATACCATGCAAAGGATCGGAATGATCGCTCCTAAGATCCCGATGATTACCCCTTCAACCAAGAATGGTGAACGGATGAAACCATTTCTAGCGCCTACGTTACGCATGATGGCAATTTCATCAGCACGTGCCAAGATCGTGACCTTGATGGTATTTTGAATCAAGAAAACAGCTAGCAAGCTCAGTGCTGCCGCCAAGATCGCTCCGCCATTGCGTACGCTATTGATGACATTTACCAAGGTTACGCTGCTTTCTCCACCGTAGTTTACTTCATATACGCCTTCGATCTTAGAGATCTGATTAGCGATCGTTTCCAGATCATCACCATCATTTACCTCGACATAGTAAGCATGATGCATCGGATTATCTTCTCTAAATGGTTCAAAGATCGCCTGTTCGGCTTCATCTTCAAAACTGTCGATATAATATTGGAATTCTTGATCCTTATCAGAAAAATTAACAGCTTTGACCCCATCCATCTCACTGATCGTCAAACCGATCGCATCAATTTGTTCCTGTTGCTCATGGTCATAGTCGATCAAGACGGATATTTCCATGCTTTGTTCGATATTAACCGTAAACGACTGCACATTTGCCGTAAAGACCAAAAAAACGCCAATGATAAACAAGGTTATCGTTACCGCACTAGCACTTGATAAAGACATGGCGGCATGACGTCCTACTCCAAAAAATCCTTCTTTGATCGGTCTGAATAATCTACTTAGCATGCTGCATATAGCCTCCGTCTTCCATATCTGCAACGATATGCCCATTTTCTAGGGATATCGTCCGTTTGCGATGTTTATTTACCAAAGTAAGATCATGAGTTACCATCAAGATGGTCGTTCCTTCTTCACGATTGATCTTTTCCAATAGTGCCATGATCTCATCAGATTTAGCTGGATCTAGATTCCCCGTAGGTTCATCAGCAATTAGAACCTTTGGACGGTTAGCAATTGCTCTAGCTATTGCCACCCTTTGCTGCTGACCTCCTGATAATTCACTTGGAAATGAATTTCCTTTATCGTCTAAAGATACAAGGTTCATGACCCGACGGACCCGGTGCCTGATCGCATCTTTGCGCATATTGATAACTTCCAAAGCATACGAAATATTTTCAAACACGGTCTTTTTTGGCAATAAGCGATAGTCTTGGAAAACTACCCCGATATTACGGCGATATAAAGGAACCTTGCTATGGCGAAGCTTGCCGACATTGATACCTACGACATTGACCGTTCCTGAACTTGGTATCTCTTCGCCATCCAATAGTTTGATCAAGGTTGATTTGCCCGAACCAGTAGGTCCGATGATATATACAAATTCTCCTTGATTGATGGTTAGATTGACATTATATAAGGCATTGACCCCATTTTTATAAGTCTTGCTGACATTCGTTAATTCGATCATCTTATCATCTCCAAACTTGTCTTATTATAACATATTAGACCTTAAATCCAAAACTAAAGCCTTCCCCACGTACATCCGTTGCATCAGTTGCAAAAACAAACGCTCTTTCATCATATTTATGGATAATTTCGATCAGCTGCGGATATTGGCTACTGCTAACAACACACAAAACCACCGGTTTTTGTACATTGGTATAGCCACCACGTCCTTCTGTGATCGTCGTTCCCCGATCTAGCACTCGACCAACTTCTTCAATGATTTCCTTATAAAAGCTCGAAATGATCCATACTGCTTTAGAACTTGATCCACCAAAACTTAATACCTTATCAATTGCAATGCTAGTCATGAATACGCTAAACAAACCAATAAGCACCGCTTCGATATTATAGGCATATATTCCCAAGATCACCGTCAAGGTATCGATCACCATGACACAGCTGCTGATCTTAAAATTAAATAATTTATTTAAGATCATCGGCGGAATATCCATACCACCTGTACTTGCTCCACACCGCATGACCAAACCGATACCAACGCCACAAACTAAACCACCATAGATACTAGCTATGAAAGGATCCAGGTCAAGACTAGGAAAATAAGGGGTAAGCACCGTCAAAAAAATAGGATAAGCAATAGAAGACAAGGCAGTTTTCATCGCAAAGCCTTTGCCCAATACGATCCAACCAACGATAAAAAAAGCGATGATTATTCCATTGATCACTAATTCTCTATCGATATTCAATATTGGATCCAACGCTACCGCTACTCCGGCAACCCCTCCAGATAAGATATTAAAAGGTAAGATAAAAACCCCTACCCCAATTACCAACATCAAATTTCCTATCAAGATCAAAATAAAATTCAGCAAATTTTTTTTCATGTACTTTTTAATTCCTTCTAAACATCATAATTATATCATAAAGCTTTTTAAAAAATTTGTTATAATATCTTCATGAAAAAAATTAATTATCGTTATACGATCTGGATCATCGTTTTCTTATGGATTGCCTTGATCTTTAGTTACTCTTTAAAAAATGCACAGATCAGCGATGGCCAATCCTTCTTTTTTGTATACATCCTTGATGACCTATTAAGCTTATTTGATTGGCATTTTTCATTAGATACCTTAAATCATTTTGTCCGCAAATGTGCTCATTTTACTGAATACGCCATATTAGGTATCTTGATCTTGCTGGCATACCAATATCAGCCATTGTTCAAACATCATGTCCTGCATTTTTTATTTTTAGCAGTTCCTTTTATCGATGAAACGATCCAATACTTTGTTCCAGGGCGCAGTGCTCAGCTTAGTGACTGCCTGCTTGATCTTAGCGGTATGCTAACAGGCTTTATGGTCTTAGCCATATTATCATGGCTATTAATAGAGTAGAGGGAAAATAAAATTTCGCCCCTCTCATTGCACCGTACGTACGGTTCTCGTATACGGCGCTACATTTATATGTTAAATTACAACTATCTTAGATAGTATTTAAGGGGATTGACCAGTCCTGGTCGATTCCCTTTTCTAATGGCTAGTATATCTTGGTTAAGTAAAAAGTTGACCACATTACCATTTGCTCGTTTGTACCAGCCTAGTCGAGTGTTTGCCACCGCATAGACTTGTTCATCACTAAACTTATATGGTAACTTCTTATTTAATGCCTGAAGGCTTTTCTCTATCTTCTTTGATATTTTCCATTGTTTAATGATAATCACACGTATCTTATGTCTCAGCCATTGGCCAAATTCGTCTATAAAGGTCTTCA
>CALVFJ010000013.1 GCA_944326795.1 uncultured Erysipelotrichaceae bacterium | reverse complement strand
CATGGTACCTTTCCTTCGATTGATAGTTTTCCTCTGTGTTCTTTATGCAACGCTAATGCTTTTTCATATACATCCATTAATTTTCCTCCTCATATATATCATTTCCTTGACAATCGATTCCTACGAAAACCGGAAAATCTTCTATCGTTAGCTTATTGATTGCTTCACTAAGCAAATCGGCAAAGGCAATAGCCTCAACTTTTTTTACACAACTGGCATAGAGAGCTCCTGCTCCTCCAGCAGCAATAAAGTATATTGCTTTATTACGTATGATAGCTTGCTTTACTTTTTCATCACGTCTTCCTTTGCCGATCATAAATTTAATTCCTCTATCCAGCAAGGTTGGAGTATAAACATCCATCCTAGTGCTTGTCGTTGGTCCTGCGCTACCATAGATCTGCCCTGGACGTGAAGGTGTTGGTCCAACATAATAAATCCCATTTTTTTCCAGTTCAAATGGCAAGGTTTCATTATTTTCGATCATTTTGCTTAAGCGTTTATGAGCAGCATCTCTTGCAGTATATACTTCACCGCTCAAATAGACTAGATCACCGGCATGCAATTTAGCAAAACGTTCTTGCTCCGTATTCACATTGATCCTCATCTTAGATCACCACCTTCGTATGTCTTGACACATGACAGCAAATATTTACAGCAACTGGTAACGCTGCAATATGCGTTGGATAATATTCGATCTGTACCTTCAAAGCTGTTGTTTTTCCTTTTAAGCCCAATGGCCCGATATTTAACTGATTTATCAAGGCTAAAAGTTCATCTTCCAATTGGTGATAATTTGGATCTGGATTTACATCGGTCAGTTCTCTTAATAATGCTTTTTTAGCTAAAAGCGGAGCAAGCTCAAAACTACCGCCGATCCCTACGCCAACGATCATTGGCGGGCAAGCATTTGGTCCAGCTTGCTTGACAGTATCCAAAACAAAATTTTTAACACCTTCAACCCCTTGGGCGGGCTTTAACATGGCAATTTTAGAAGTATTTTCGCTTCCAAAACCTTTTGCCATCATCTCAATGATCACACGATCTCCATCGATATAATCATAATAGATAATGGCCGGAGCATTATCTTTGGTATTTTCTCTTTTAAACAGTGGATCATCTACCACGCTTTGCCGCAAATATTCCTGACGATATCCAATTCTTACCCCGTCATTGATAGCTTCATCGATATTGCCTTCAAATAGCACTTCTTTGCCCACATGAACAAACACGATCACCATTCCCGTATCTTGGCAGATCGGAATATGCTTTTGGGATGCGATGCGGCTATTTTCCAACAGTAACTCAAAAGCCTTTTTTGCTCTTCCCTCTTCTTTTTCAGCTGCTAAGCTCATTGCTTCTTCAATATCAGAAGGATAATTAAAAAGCAAGCTTGAGCATGATTCACGAATTATCTCTTTGATCGTATCAACATTAATCAATCGCATAGTTATACCTCTAAATTATTTTAACACACCATTTTAATTTTTTACCATGTTACCAGATAATTTCATAAATTATCACAGCTTAGCACTTGACTGTTGCGAGTGATAATGTTATATTAATTTAGCAATCAGTTTTAATGAGTGCTAAAGGAGGAAGATATCATGGCTAAAAAACAATTTAAAGCAGAATCTAAACGTCTACTAGATCTAATGATAAATTCAATTTATACCAATAATGAAATATTTATCAGGGAATTGATTTCTAATGCATCAGATGCCTTAGACAAAAGATACTATTTATCGTTAACTAATGAAGAATATAAAACTGATAAGAAAGATCTTAAGATCACGATCGAAACCGATAAAGAGAACCATACCCTAACCATCAAGGATACCGGTATTGGTATGAGTGATGAAGATCTAGATAAAAATTTAGGAACGATTGCTAAAAGCGGTTCGCTAGAGTTCAAGAATGAATTAGAAAAAGCAACAAAGAATATTGACATCATCGGACAGTTTGGTGTTGGTTTCTATTCCGCTTTCATGGTTGCTAAGCGCATCATCGTCATGTCTAAAAAAGTTGGCAGCGACAAAGCTTATCAATGGGTAAGCTCTGGTGAAGACGGCTATACAATTTCTGAAATCGATAAAGAAGACTATGGAACTACGATCATCCTTGAACTTAAAGAAGATACCAAAGATGAAAAATATTCTTCATTCTTAGAAGATTATGAAATTAAAAACCTAATCAAGAAATATTCTGATTATGTCCGTTATCCTATCGAAATGGAAGTTGAAGTATCAAAACCAAAGGCTGACAATGATCAAGAATTTGAAACTGTCAAGGAATTACAAACCCTAAATTCTATGGTTCCTATATGGAAGAAAAACAAGAAAAAGATCAAGCCCGAAGAATATAATGAATTCTACAAGAGCAAATTCATGGATTGGCAAGATCCTCAAAAAGTCATCCACTATGCCGTTGAAGGAAACATTTCATATACCGCATTGTTATTCATTCCTAGCGTAGCCCCATATAATTTCTATAATGCCGATTATGAAGGCGGATTACAGCTATATAGCAAAGGCGTCTTTATCATGGATAACGCCAAAGATCTGATTCCAGATTATTTCAAATTTGTCAAAGGATTGATCGATAGCGATGACCTAAATCTAAATATCTCGCGAGAAATCTTGCAACAAGACCGTCAAGTCAAAGCCTTAGCAAAATCTATCGAAAAGAAGATAAAGAGCTATTTAGAAGATATGCTAAAAAATGAGCGAGAAGAATATGAGAAATTATTTGATAATTTCGGCTTAAACATGAAATTTGGCATCTATAAAGACTATGGCCTACATAAAGATATCCTTCAAGATCTGATCCTATTCCGTTCAAACAAAGAAGGTAAATATGTAACCTTAAAAGAATACGTCGACCGCATGAAAGAAGATCAAAAAGCTATTTATTATGTCTGTGGCAAAAACATCGAAGAGATCCAAAAACTACCACAAATGGAAAAGATCAATGATAAAGAAATTGAAGTATTGTATTTCTTAGATGACGTCGATGAATTTATGATCAACATCATGCAAAACTATGCCGATAAGCCATTCAAATCGGTAAATAAAGGCGACTTAGATCTTGATAGCGAAGAAGAAAAACAAGCACTTAATCAAAAACAAGAAGAAAATAAAAACATGCTAGAAGCAATGAAAACAGCATTAAACGCCAAAGTAAAAGACGTTCGTATCTCTTCACGTTTAAAACTAAATCCAATTTGTTTGGTATCCGATGATGGGCTATCGATCGAAATGGAAAAGATCTTATCACAAGGTCCAAATGCTCAACAGATCAAAGCAAACAAGATCCTTGAGATCAACCCTGAGCATGCAGTATTCCAAACTTTGAAAGATATCAACGATAATCATCCAGAATTATTGGCAGATTACAGCAATATCTTATATGATCAAGCTTTATTGATCGAAGGTATGCCAATCGAAGATCCAGTAGCATACGCCAACAAGATCTGTGATCTAATGATCAAAGCAAATAAAAATTAAAAGGCTGATTTATTCAGCCTTTTTTTAATCCATACAATAATTACGATCAAAAGTTATGACGGTAAACAATTTTGGATCTTGATCATCAAGCTTTTCATCGATCAGCATCTTAAGCTTATCATCGCTTAAATTGCTATCAAATGGGACCACACAATCAAATATCAAATTAATATGCGTTGGTCCGCTAACGATACGGAAATCATGGATCGATAAATGTTCATCGATCGATCTTACGATATCCATGATCATTTGTTTATAATGATTTGTCAATTCATCATCGGTATCTACCGGATCCATATGCAAGGTCATCATGATATGCAGTTCTTCCTGAATTTTCTTTTCAATTTCATCTACGACATCATGCACCGCAATGAAACTATCATGTGCATTAACTTCCACATGACATGAGCCAATTGCCTTACCTGGCCCATAATCATGTATTATCAGATCATGAATGCCTATGATATGTGGATCAGCCATGATCAAGTCATGGATCTGCCCTACGATCTTACTATCAGCTGGTTTACCTAAAAGGTCATCTAAAGTTTCTTTAACGATGCCATACCCTGAATATAAGATAAACAGTGAAACAAACAAGCCCATTATGCCATCAATTGGCAAAGTCGTATAATTACTAAAAATCAGCGACAAGATCGCAACACTGGTTGCGACGCAATCATTAAGGCTATCTTTAGACGTTGCAACCATAGCTGAATTGTTGATCTTTTTTCCAAGATAACGATTAAATGTAAACATCCATACCTTTACTAAAACCGTTATGATCATGATGATCAAAACAACGATATTAAAAGCTACTGGTTCAGGAGCTAAGATCTTGCCAAAAGAACTTTTTAACAACTCAACTCCAACCATAAAAATAAAAAACGAAATGATGATCGATACGACATATTCCATTCTTCCATGGCCGAAAGGATGATCTTTATCAGCTGGCTTGCTAGCTAAACGATAGCCAAATAAACTAATGATACAACTGACACAATCGCTAAGATTGTTAAAGGCATCACTGGTTATTGCAATGGAATTGCTAATCAAGCCCATGATAAATTTTACTAAGAACAAACAAATATTGCTAGCGATGCCTACCAAGCTACTAAGCATGCCATAGCTCCATCTTACATGATCATCATTAATATTTTCATGATCCTTTACAAATAAACCGATCAATAGTTTAGTCATTTTATCACTTCCTTGGTAATTAATTGTAGCATATTTTTTCCAAGATAAAACGACTAATTGCTGGAACGAACAATAACTGAATCATTACCAATAAGCCCCAAGATCCGCCAGTTCCTCCTGCAAAGCCAGCAGTAATGCCTTTTGGCAACACGATCCACAGCATAATGAACCCTAGATAAACCAAGATCAAGATATAGATTATATTTTCCATTTTAAAACGCAGATAACTATTTCCTTCATGATAAATGTTCATAAAGCTTTCCCACACTAACGTATTTGCGGCACATAAAACAAATACATGTTCAAATACCACATGCAATGAACAAACAGCAATCAAGATATACTGTATGCCCAAGAACAATAGCATTCGCATAAAAAACCGATGATCAAAGCGTAAATTACAGCTTGCTAATACCAGTGCCCATCCAACAAGGATCAACACTACCGTTTGATAAGCATTGAACATATAGAAAAAACCAAATAAGATCAAAAACATTTCTAAATATACCATTTGTAACTTTGTCATCACTATCACCTCATCTAAGTGACATCATTATATAAAGTTTCATACAAACATATGTCCAAAATTTAGGACATATGTTACAATAATGCTATGAGGATCATTAAACTATTACAGATATTCCAGCAAGAAAGCGATGAGAACCACTGCTTGAATGCAACGATGCTAGCCGATAAACTAGCTCAACAAAATATCAACGCTGATCGTAAGACCATCTATAGTGATATCAAAAAACTAAATCTATGCGGATATACCATTAATTACGATAAAAATAAGAAAGGATATTATCTCGAACGTAATCTTTCGATAACCGATATCAAGATCATTATTGACGCCTTAAACATCCAGCGTTTTTTAAGCACGGCAAAAACCACCGAGCTTATCAGCAACATCAACTCCAACCTTTCCAAATTTGAACAAGAACTATTAGCTGCCGTAACGATATCCTTAGATAAAAAAGTTATGGATAACGCCACGGTATATAATTTAAACAATATCATCCATGCCCTTATACAGCATGAAGATATCAGCTTCAACTATGCCGATATGACCTTTTCAAATAAACATTTTCGCTATAAAAATGGTAAGATTGCTGTTTATCAAACCAAGCCATGTTACATTATCTTAGCTAATGACAACTATTATCTATTGTCTTACAGCCATAAACATCAAAGCTATTCTCATTATCGTTTAGACAGGATGGTAAATATCCAAAGCATCAAATCTCAAGACATCATTTTACCATCCATCGACATTCAAAAATATCTAAGTGAAAATTTCAACATGAATATTGGTGTCAAAGAAAATATCGTAATGCGCTTTGACAATAAGATCGAGCATATCGTATATGATCGACTGCAAGGCAATGCAATCAAAACTTATCAAGATGACAAAAGTTTCATCCTTAATTTTAACAGCATCATTTCCAATGATCTGTTAGCTTGGATCATCGCCTTCAATGGTCAAGCTGAAGTACTTGCCCCACAAGATCTAAAAAAACAACTATTAACACTTGCCAAAAACATTACAACTATTTATGAACAAAAGGAGGAACATCATGAATAAGCTCGAACAGCTGCAAAACTATATAAGCAACGCTTCAAGCATTGTCTTTTTTACGGGAGCAGGCGTATCATGTGACAGTGGCATCCCCGATTTTCGTAGTACAGATGGATTATATAACCAAGAATATTCCTATCCCCCAGAAATCATCTTAAGCCATACCTTCTTTCAACAAAATCCGGAAGAGTTTTATCGTTTTTATAAAAATAAGATGATATATCCTCATGCCCAGCCAAATATAACCCATAATTTTATTGCTAAATTAGAAAAAAAGCATAAATGCCTAGGAACGATAACGCAGAATATCGATGGTCTTCATCACGCCGCTGGTAGCAAACACGTCATTGAGCTTCATGGTTCTATTCATCGCAATCATTGTACCAAATGTCACAAATTTTATGATTTGGATACGATCATCCACGCTAGTGGTATACCACGATGTACATGTGGTGGGATCATCAAGCCTGATGTCGTTCTATATGAAGAGCCCCTAGATGAAAAAAATATCAACGATGCATTATCATTGATATCAAGTGCCGATGTATTGATCGTATGTGGTACCAGCCTGCAGGTATATCCAGCAGCTGGCTTTATAAATTATTATAAGCAAGACAAATTGGTCTTGATCAATAAAGATCATACGCCGTTTGACCAAAAAGCCGACCTGGTCATCAACGATGCCCTAAGCAATGTTCTTTCGCAAATAAAACTGGATCAGCTTTGACGAATCTTAGCATTGCTTTTAGCTTCTTGTTCTTCCATTCTTCGTCTGTGAACTATTTTTTCCCAGCAAAGCATGGCTAAAACAACGATCAAAAAAGCTATGGCAACAACATTAAGCAATAAATCGATATCCAGTTTCATATAGCCTCCAATTATTATTAATATATACTATTTTCCATATTTTTACTAGCATATGCCCTTAAAAAAATATATAATTATTACCTTGGAAGGGAATAAAAATTATGCTGATAAATGTCATCTTATTACTGATCGGCTTTGTCTTGCTGATAAAAGGCGCTGATATCTTTGTTGATGGAGCTAGTTCGATCGCATTATTCTTCAAGATACCAACCATCATTATTGGTTTAACGATCATAGCTTTTGGAACAAGCGCTCCTGAAGCTGCAGTATCGATTGCTGCAGCGTTAGATAATTCCAGCGCTATTTCGATCAGCAATGTCATTGGATCAAATATCTTTAATATTTTAGCTGTCTTAGGTATCAATGCCATGATCTGTACTTTACCAATAACCAATCAGGTCGTCAAACAAGATCTTCCTATTTTGGTTGGGGCCAATATATTGACCTTGATCTTTATGTATGATAGCAGGCTTAGCCGTATCGAAGGTCTTATTCTTTTATTAGGTATCATCTTATATTGTGCAAATTTGATTCGGTTTGCTTTTACTCATAGTGTTGCTAAAAAAGAAGAAGATCAAACCGTAAGCTTACCTAAAGCCATTATATTGGCCTTAATTGGTTTGACCGGGGTCATCATAGGCGGTGATATGGTCGTAGATAGCGCCAAGCATCTAGCTCTTAGCCTTGGCATGAGCGAAAAGCTCGTTGGCTTGACCATTGTCTCTATCGGAACATCCTTGCCAGAACTAGTTACCGGGATCATTGCTGCCCGTAAAGGCGAAACCGATATCGCAATCGGCAACGTTGTAGGTTCATGTATCTTCAACTTGTTATTCATCTTAGGAATTAGTTGTTCGATCTCACCATATGGATTTGAAAACATTCTAATGTTTGATGGTGTTATCATGCTTATCTCCGCCATTATTTTATTGGTCATCGCATTGATCAAGCACAAGGTAGATCGTGCTAATGGAGCTTTTTTTATCTTATTATTCATCATATATACCGCTTATATCATCATGAGGAACTAATTTATGATCATTACGACCCGCTTACATAAAGATGCCGATCTTAAGCAAAGCATCCAAGAAATCTGCCAAGCTAACAATGTTCATGCAGGTATCATTCTTTCTAGCGTAGGATGTTTACAAAAGCTACATATTCGCTTGGCCAAAGCGCTGGAAGATCGCGAGTATATCCAAGACTTCGAGATCTTAAGCATTAATGGCACATGTAGCATGCATCATAGCCATCTGCATATTTGCGTTGCTGATGATCAAGGCAATACGATCGGTGGCCATTTATTAAACGGCTGCATCATCAATACAACATGTGAATTAACGATCTTAAGCATGGATGATCGTGAATTCATCCGTGAGCTAGATAATGATACCGGATACAAAGAACTAGTTATCCTAGAAAGGTAAGATCATGCATTATCCTAAATTCCTAAATCCAAATGACACCATCGGCATCTGCGCACCTAGCGCTGGGGTCGGCAGCAAACTTGAAAATTACGAAATTGCTTATAATGCTTTAAATAAACATTTTACTATCAAAGAAACTGCTCACGTCCGTGTTGATGGACTGCGCTCTGCTTCAGCCGTTGTTCGTGCCAATGAAGTAATGGAACTTGCAGAAGATCCTATGGTAAAAATGGTATTATGTGCTCGCGGCGGTGATTTTCTTTTTGAGATCTTGCCGCATCTTGATTTTGAAAAAATGGCAAAAAACCCTAAATGGTATATGGGAGCTTCTGACCCTACCAGCATGCTTTACTGTCTAACGACCAAATTTGATATTGCTACGCTTTATGGCTTATCAGCTAGCTCGTTTGATGTCGAACATGAATATATCACCAACGGTATAAAATTGATGCAAGGACATTTGATTGCTCAACATAATTATATTTATTATCAAAAGCCAGATTATAACGCCAAGAAGATCATTTATGATCAAAAGGTGTGCTACCAATTAAACCAACCTTCTATCCACATAAGCGGACGACTTATCGGTGGTTGCATCGATGTGATCCGTAACATCATCAACACGCCATATGATGGAACCAAAGCGTTTATTAATCGCTATAAAAATGATGGCATCATCTGGTTTTTCGACAATTATGGCTTATCAGCGGAGGATTTTTATCTAACCTTGCTACAAATGAAATATGCCGGATACTTTGAAGGAACAAAAGCCATTATCAATGGGCGGACCATCTTTCCTTCATCTTTCACCGGCATGAGCTATTTTGAAGCTCTAACTTCTGCTATCGATGATGTCGCAATCATCAATGATGCGGATATCGGTCATACGATACCACGAATGACCTTGATTAATGGGGCATACGCAACAATTAATGCAAAAAATGAAAATTTTACTATCATTTTTGAATTAAAATGATATAATAATATAGCTGAGCAATTAATTGCTTAGTTGCCGACTTAGCACAGTGGTAGTGCAACGCACTCGTAACGCGTAGGTCGTAGGTTCAAATCCTATAGTCGGCACCATTTGACATGTAAAAGCATCCTATTGCAGGATGCTTTTTTTTAGCGTATATTATCATTAAAGGATGGTAAATAACATGAAAAGATACCAAGAATTTGCTCATATCATGCAACAACAATTAGAAGAAGCGCTTAAACAGGAAGATATCATCGAACAATGTGCCCAAAAGATCGCTAATACCGTGATGAATGATGGCATCGTCCATGTTTTTGGCTGTGGACATTCCCAGATGTTTGGTGAAGAACTATGCTTTAGAACTGGAGGATTGGTACCAATCAACGCCATCATGATTCCTCACTATAATATTTATCCTAAGGCTCGTTATTCACAATTGATGGAAAGGACCGAAGGATTTGCTGCCACCGTACTGGATAGCACCTACACCACACCAAACGATACGATGATCATCATTAGTATCTCTGGTCGGAATCCAGCTGGTATCGAAATGGCCATGGCTGCTAAAAATAAAGGCATGTGCGTGATCGGCGCTACAGGTTTAAATTATTCCAATAACGTCACATCTAGACATTCTAGCGGCAAGTTGCTCAAAGATGTCGTAGATATCGTATTAGATACCTGCTCGGTCAAAGGAGATGCCGTTTTAGAAGATCCAAGGATCACTGAAAAATTTTGTTCAACATCTACGGTCGTAACCATGACCGTTTTGATCGGCATCATAGCCGAAGCTATTCAGATCATGGCAGATCACAATTTCGATCCGCCAATCTGGGTCAGCGGAAATCTTGATCGCGGAGACAGCGTCAATAATGCCTACCTAAAAAAATACAAAGGAAAGATAGAAATAATTTAAGGATTCAATGCCTGATTTCTGCATAACATTAAAATAGCCATCAAGTCTTTGACTTGGTGGCTATTTTGCCAGTTAACGACGCGATACGCTCTTCTCATCATTTAACAAAATCATAAAAACTGCTGCCCAACAACAATCTAAGCTTATCAAAACTAAAGCTTTCATTAGAAAATATCCATTCGTGTACATATAATTCAATTAAGGTAGCATAATATCGGGCCAAGAAAAGATCTGAAAACTCTTCTTTTAAATAAGCATTCCTTTTATTCTTAAATATATGCTTTATGATCAAGGCAATGTTATCTACCATCATATCTTTAAAATTATTTTGTCCTTCCACACGATAAGCAATACGATAAAACAATTTATTTTCTGCTAACGCCTTAAACATCGTATCGATATCGATCTTCTCATCTGGCAATTCATCAACGATATCCATCGCCACAATAGCATTCAAACAATCATATTTATCTTCAAAATGATTATAAAAAGTTGCCCTGATTACGCCTGCTTCATCACAGATATTCTTTATCGTGATCTTCTCAAATGGTTTTTTCAGCATAATCTCTCGTAAAGATTCACATAAATTGATCTTCATCGCTGATTTTCGATTTACCATAAGCCACAACCTACTAATTTAATGATCGCATAGGCAATCAAGCATATTCCTTCAATAATATCCAATCCTTTTTGCCAGCGAGCACCATAAATATATCCTACTCTAATACCCAAAGCATAAATCAAAAAAGATAATATCGCTCCGGCCAAGATAATCGCATTAAAATCTACACCAATCAAGCTCAAGCTAATTCCGCACAAAAAATTATCTATACTTGTCAATGCAGCTTTTTTCAAACATATTTGATAATTAAAGTTCTTATCTAAACGTTCGATAAATATCTTTCGACTAAAGCCTTTTTTCAAAAAATAAACACCTTCGCAAATCAAGATGACAACGGCAAAAATCGCTAAGGTCTTAATAACGATGACGCTGCTAAGCAAATATGCCAAAAAATAGCCAAAGCCTAAAAAAAACATATTTACTAAAGCAAATGTCAAAGGATATAGGATATTTTGTCGCCAGCTTACTTTTTTCAAAGTTGCTCCCTTTTCCATTATCTCGATACAACTATCCATAGATAATCCGCAAAATAAAACAATTGCTCTAAGAAACATAAATAATCCTCTCTTTGCGTTTATTATAGCTAAAATCTTAAACATTTAAAATAGACAATAACATAATGATGTAAAAAGAAAAAGCTCATATGAGCTTATCTTCAAAACATTTAGAAACGGGGGGAAAGAAATTATTTATCAAACAATATGTTCCTGTTTGATGATTATAGTATATATGATATCTGTGTCTATAGTATGTTGCTTAAGTGAAAGTTTTGTGTAATTTATATCTAGCAATGAAAAAAGCTCCTAAAAGGAGCTTTTTTCACGTTTATAGAGTTAGGAAAGAAAATATAAGTCATCTACTGACATTGATATTATATTAAATCATTGTGTAACCATTATGTATACAGTATGAAAATTTAGTGAAATATCAAGCAACGATTTTCATCCCTAAGAGCCTTGCTAATGCTAGCGCCTGTTCTTCACAAACGATCAATCCCTTTAAGCAATCTGCTGTGATCTTCATCCTTGCAATATCGCTAGAAGAAATATCGGTATCTTGCATTTCACAATGTATCATAGCTGCATCATTCAACTGACAATTTAGCAATTTTCCTTCATTGAGCGAGCTTTCATTAAATAAAGCTTCATGCATAAGACAATTTTTAAAGATGATTTTTTTGAATTTGGCCTTAGATACGCTAAGATAGCTCAGCATACAATCTTCAAAGATAATTTGTTCACCATATCCTCCTTCAAAGATCATCCCAGCTTGCTGACAGTTGCTAAAAATACAGTGCTTAAAGTATACATTGCTAAGATCGCTATTATTTAATTTACAGCGAATAAATTCGCAATCAACGAAATCACATTTAGGAAATTTTTGAAAGCTTAGCTCACAGTTAATAAAGCGACAGCCATAATAATTTATTGCTGCTGCTTTGATCGCATCATCTTGAAATAAGCCATCATAAACTACATTATCCTCTAAAGCTACAAATTTTAATAGCTGAAAGCTTTTATCTTTTTTCATTGTTTATTCAGGAAGCTTGATATTTAAGGTTGCTTTTCCAGCTTTCTCACTAAATGCTAAGACCTCAACATATTGAGCATCGCTTTTGATGATAAAACTAACCTTGGTTTTGATGACATTATGTCCTTGGGTATTGATATTGCCATAATAATTATAATCACTATCAGTCAAACTATATCCCGATAAACCATCAAGCTGTTGAATATTCTTCTCCAGGGTCTGACAGTTTAAAACGCTTATTTTGATTGGTTTAGCTTTATTTATTTTCTTTGCTTCCTGCGAAATATAAGTAGGAAGATATCCTTTATTGGCTAGTACGATATCAATCTTATAAGTATTATTGCCAAGCTTGATCGCTTCATGATCACATATCATCAGCTTTGGCAAACTTTTAGCATAACGCAAGGTAAAACGAGTAGCATTTTCCACTTCGTGCCATAAAAACTTACATGGTGGATTTTGAATAAAGAACTTGCTAGCTAAACCACCAACTTCAACTTCACCAAATTGCGGATGCTCGATCTTTGTCCAAGGTTTTATGACATCAAGATCTTCTTTTTTTGCAAACTCGATCATTGCCTTGAATACTTCCAATTTCTTTTGCGGGGTTTCAACCGCATTATCGAACCAATCAACTGGTTGATTACATTTCTTTCGTAGATCCCATAATTCTAGTGTATATGCCAAGATCCCTTGTTCTTGATAGCACCAGTCATCAAATGCTCCGGAAGGGAAAAATTCCTGATCATCATTAAAATTATCAAAAATATTTATGCATGGATAATCCATTTCTTGGGTACACATCGCACCAATCTCTTTTAACATCTTGATATCATCCTGATTTGCTGCTTTTTCACTTACCGTTCCTGGTGGATACAATATTACCCCACCGCTAGTATGATGGGTCAATACTGCTCCTATATTATGATGAGCTAATACAAAATCAACGACTGCTTTATTTTCTGGATTGCTAAGTGGATATGCGCCTGCTCCTTTTTGGCGATGCTCTCCAAACCAACCATATGGATAATTACGATTAAAATCAAGGCCCCATTTATTCCTTTGTTCAAACAAATCGATACCTTGCCCGTTTTCCATCAAACCTTCAATAAATACATCATAAAATTCACCGGCAACATCATCTGGTGCACGATGGATCATGGCTAGATCATGATCAGGATCTTTTTTCCATTTTCCAAATGGATTAGGAACCCGCATCATGCGAATAAAACCATCACCATCTAGATCATCTTGATAGATGCCCTCATCTTCTTTTAAATATTCCCGATCAGCACTACGTAAATTATAAGCGGTCTTTAGATAAACATCGCTACCATCAACCGTAATCCTTGGAATGATATAGAAAGTATATTCATCTAATAGTTGCTTTATATTTAGATCTTCAGCGTAATTTGTCAGCAAATAATCCATGGTATGCATTGCAGCCATGGAACCGCACACTTCGCCAGCATGGGTATTGGCATCAATATAAATTGCTGGCTTAGCTAGCGCATTCCCTGTCTTTTGATTTGTCAGGGTCATGGCTAAAACATCTTTTTGCTTAGCTGTTGTTAAGATCGTTTCCATCTTTACCAGATCAGGATATGTCTTAGCAAAGAAGGTACAATACTCTTTTATTGTCGCATAATCATAATAATGATCATATTTAAATGTCGTTTTCATATTATAATACCTTACCTAAAAATTCTATCGTACGCGGATTCTTTGGATGATCAAAAACTTCTTCTGGCGTTCCGCTTTCTTGAATGATGCCATCATCCATAAATAATACTCTATCACTGATGGTTCTTGCAAAACCCATCTCATGCGTTACGATAACGCATGTCATTCCATCATCAGCTAGCTTTTTGATAACATTCAATACTTCCTTTACCATTTCGGGATCTAAGGCACTTGTTGGTTCATCAAACAGCATCACATCAGGTTCCATCGCTAAGGCTCTGATAATTGCCAAACGTTGTTTTTGACCGCCAGATAACTTACGCGGATATTCATCCTTTTTATCTTCTAAGCCTACCATTTTCAATAATTCCAGTGCTTTCTGACAAGCTGCTTCCTTAGAAAGCTTTTTTTCTAAGGTAGGAGCTATCGTGATATTTTCCATTACCGTCAAATGAGGAAAGACATTAAAATGCTGGAATACCATTCCGATCTTTTGACGATGCAGATCAAGGTTAACGCCCTTGCCATTGATATCGACACCTTCAACGATGATCTTACCACTAGTAGGTTTTTCTAACAAATTCAAACAGCGAATAAAGGTTGATTTTCCCGATCCACTAGGTCCAATTATACTGACGACCTCTCCTTGATGAATAACTTCATTGATGCCTTTTAGCACATGCAAACTGCCAAAATTTTTAACTAGATCTTCTACTTTGATGATTACTTCATTAGTCACTGACGCTCAACCTTCTTTCTAAAAGCTTAACAAGTTGATTTAATACATATGTTACGACAAAATATATTGCGGCAACGATGAATAATGGTTGCCAAACCAAATATTGTGAACTTTGCAGGATCTTTTGCGTACACATCAGCTCATTGATGAAAAACACCGATGCCAGCGAAGTTTCTTTGATCATCATGATAAATTCATTACCTAACGCTGGAAGGATATTTTTGATTGCCTGCGGCAAGACGATGCGCAACATCGTATTTTTACTTGACATGCCTAACGATCTTGCGGCTTCTGTTTGGCCGTGATCTACAGCTTGGATCCCTGCTCTAATGATCTCTGAGACATAAGCGCTACTGTTCATGATCAAGGCTCCAACAACGAACCAATACTCGCTGATATTGCTCAATGCACTAAATGCCATTGGTAAAAACAAATAGAAAATATATAGTTGAACCAAGATAGGCGTTCCCCGAATGATTTCGACATAAGCCCCAACGATAAAATTAACTATCTTTAACTTAGACATTCTTGCTATGGCGATCAATGATCCAAAGATGGTCCCAAACAAAACGGTTATAAAGGCAAGCTGCAAGGTTCCCATCAAACCTTGCATGAATAACGGATAATTTTTGATAAAAACTTCTAAAATCGTTTGATTGCTTCCCATATTTATTCTTCAAACTCCAATCCCATTTCCGCAGCCAATGCCTTTGCATCATCGCTCCATTGCTGATAGATTCCTGATTCATTTACTTCTAAGATGATCTCATTGATCTTTTCTAATAATTCTGTTTGATTTTTTTGGATAAGGATGATATTTCCGCTATAGCTATCTTCTACCGTCGTATCAAATTGCACAGAACTCATCTTGATATCTGGATAGTTCTTTTCATATGCTTCCATCTGGTCACAGCTACATGCAAAAGCATCTACCTTATCGCTTAACAAGCTCATGACCGCAAGATCTAATGTAGTTACCAACTGCAAATCAGCTTCAGGAAGTTGACTGTTCACATAACTTTCCTGTAAAGATCCTGATTGGGCAATGATCTTCTTGCCAGCAAAATCATCTAAGCTTTGATATTCATCATATTCATCGGCCTTGACCATTAATCCTTGACAGCTTGATTCACCAGTCTGATTATAGCCAATCGACATTTCAAAATTTTCTTCTCTTTCTGGCTCATATCCTAAACCAGCAATTGCTAGATCAGATTGTCCTAGATCTACCGAGCTTAATACCATACCAAAATCCATCGCTTTGATTTCAAGTTCAACGCCTAACTGTTCAGCAATATATTTAGCAAGTTCGATGTCGCTACCTACATATTGTTCCTGACCAGATTTGCTGCTATCAATAAATTCCATTGGTGCATAATCTGGAGAAGTAGCTACGATCAGCTTACCGCTATCTATGATCTGTTCCAATCTATTAGTCGTAGCTGTGGTGCTATTTGTTGTTGCAGCAGATTGATCTGGGGTATTTTGGCTCATATCTACGGTTTCGGTTGAAGCGCAGCCAACCAACATCATCATCGCTAAAAGTGTCATTATTAATTTTTTCATTTTCTATTTCCTCTTTCTTTCTAAATATCTTTTAATCTTGTCGCTATTTTCGATTTATCGTCGGCCACTGCTTTCCATATGAATCCCCCCTATAAAAAAAGCCGTCTCTATGAAAGAGACGACTGATAATCGCGGTACCACTCTAATTGTCAAAAAATATTTTGACCACCTCTGTTTGTTAACGCCAACAACGTTTTATCCTACTATATTTTTCAGATAAACTTCTCCCAAATGCGGTTCTTTTGAACATTGACCTGTTTAGCTTACACCAATCCTAAACTCGCTGAAGGTTTGATCAAAATACTCTTTTGTTCTTAGAATTTATAATAACTATAAGCGCATTACCATTATTTGTCAATGCCTAATTGTAAATTTTTTTGAAAGCATTTTTGAAAATATTTACATCATATGAATAAACAACCAAGTTGATAAATGACAAAAGTAACCATCCATGCTACCAACAGTTGAAATAGCACAACGCTCAAAGTAAATTTCCAGCTTTGGCTTTCTTTTTTTATCGTCATTATCGTTCCAAAGCATGGGACATATAACAAGCAAAAAACCATTAAGCAATATGCATTCAAAGCAGTAAATCCTATAGCTGCCAAATTTTCGCTCATCAAAGCCATACCAGAAGCTGAATTTATATTACCTACAGCAAACAATACAGCACTGCTGCTGACAACGACCTCTTTTGCGCTGATTCCTGCAATGATGGCAACCACGATCTGCCAAAAGCCTAAACCGATCGGCACGAACAGCCACACGATTGCTTTTCCGATCATAGCAGCAAAGCTGGTGCTCATATCAACAGTATATCCAGCAAAGGAAAAATTCAACAATATCCACATGATTATGCTGGCAATGAAGATCGTCGTTCCTGCCTTGGTCAAAAAATCAAGGACCTTTTCATATACGTAAATGAATACCGTACGAATACTTGGAATTTTATACTCTGGTAATTCGATAAAAAGCGGATTTTCATTTTTTCTTTGATCGATCAAATGCAGGAAAAATGCTACAGCTATCGCAACGAGCAACCCTAAAAGATACATCGAATATGCCGCTAACATGGCATAACGTCCAAAGAACATCTGAGAAAACAAGATATAAATTGGCAAGCGAGCGCTGCATGACATAAAAGGCGTGATCAGCATGGTCTTCAATCGATCTTTTTTGCTCTCTAACGCTCTGCTAGCCATGATGGCAGGCACACTGCAGCCAAATCCTAGCAGCAAAGGTATGAAAGCTCTGCCTGATAGCCCTAAAGAGCTCATGATGTCATCCATCACATAAGCAACCCTAGACATATACCCGCTATCTTCCAATATAGCCAAAGCTAAAAATAAGATGATGATATTAGGCAAAAAAGTTATGATTCCTCCGACCCCAGCAATTATGCCTTCTCCGATCAACATCCTCAAAAGCTCATTTACCTGCCATTGAGCCAACACGTCTTGCAATCCTGTATTTATCAAACTGACGAATTGCTCGACATAAGCGCTGAAGATATCACCAATCGTAAATGTTAAAAAGAAAACCATCGCCATGATCAATAAAAATAACAATACGCCCCAAACACGATGCGTCAATATCCTATCGATACGATCAGTAAATTGAGCGGCTTTTTCTTTATTGATCAAACATTCGTGAATTATCTCTTCGATAAAATCATATTTTTCATTTATGATCTCACTTTCATAGCTGACATAATCTTTTTCTAACGGATATTTTTTACGAATTTCTTGATCATTTTCTAGATATTTGATTGCATGATAACGCAAATTAGTAATTTTAGGATATTTATCGTTTAATTGTTCACTTATCTCATCGATCAGATCTTCCATCTTATCCTGATATACCATGGCATATTCCGCATGATGATCATGACGATGCAAACTAACGGTCTTATGCTCGTGGATCAAAGGATCCGAAGCTTTTTTATCTTGATGATGGATGACAGCATGCATCAAGCTTTGCAATCCTTGACGTTTTCGTGCACATACGCTAACCACTGGTACACCTAGCATCTCTGGCAAACGATGCATATCGATCTCCATTTTTCTTTTTTCGACGATATCCATCATGTTCAAGGCAATTACCATTGGTTTATTTAATTCTAAAAGTTGCAGTGTCAAATACAGATTGCGCTCTAAATTTGAAGCATCAACGACATTTACCAAGACATCAACTTCATCACTAATGATGTAGTCTCGGGCAACTATCTCTTCCATCGTATATGATGTTAAGCTATAAGTCCCTGGCAGATCGATCAAATCATGAGTTGTACCTTGATATGTATAATGGCCTTCTTTTTTCTCTACTGTTACTCCCGGCCAGTTTGCCACCTTAAGATTTGCCCCCGTATACGCATTAAACAACGTGGTCTTTCCACAATTAGGGTTACCGATAAACCCGATCCTTAAGCTTCTTGACATGGTATCACCTCGATCTTATTGCTTATATGTTTTCCTAAAGCATATCTAACCTGTCTAACTTTGATGATCATGGTCCCATGGTGCTTATTATTCAAGACCGTTACCTTCACATTTTTGGTCATCCCTATAGCTTGCAAATGTTTTGTTAATTTATCATCCAGCTGAATATCTTCAACCTTATAACATTGGCCAATAATTCCTTTATCTAACGTCACTTATTCTTACCTCTTTAAAATCATTGTAATGCTAGCATTGTTTTAAATTAGTGTCAACTATTAACCATGAAAAAAAACTTTAGATATGATATACTACAGCTATGATCAAAAATTTTTGTAAACATGTATTTCCAACGATGTTTGCGTTGGCTTTCAGCGGTATTTATGCCATAATTGACGGATTGTTCATCGGTCAAAAATTAGGAGATGCTGGATTATCTGCAATTAACATTGCCTATCCACTTCCTGCCATAATCTTTGCATTAGGCGCAGGCATCGGTATGGCTGGTGGAGTTTTATTATCTTTACACAAAGATGATGAGAAGCTTCAGCGCAAGATCCTAGGCAACTGTTTGCTGATGATCATCGTTTCTAGCCTCATTTCGATGATCAGCTTTCAGCTTTTTCATAAACCTATCCTCATTTTTTTCAAAGCTAGTCCTACGATCATGCCATACGCAACGACTTATATCCAGACCCTTATCTTTGGAATCTTTTTTAATATGCTTGGTACAGCGCTCAGTCCGATCGTAAGAAATTTCGAAGGCCAAATGATGGCAATGTTTGCCATGTGTACCGGCTGCATCGCTAATGTCATCCTAGACTATATCGCAATCTTTCCTTTGAATCTAGGTCTTGGCGGCGCTGCTCTAGCAACCATCACCTCACAAGCCCTAACAGCTTTGATCTTGATCATTTATCTGCAAAAACGCGGGTTATTCTTGCACTTCATCATTATTTCCCCTGATCTATCTTTGATAAAACAAATAGCCAAGATCGGTATTTCACCTTTTGGCATCAGCATTTGTGCAAATATCATCCTAGTGATCATGAATCGTCAGCTGGCTTTATATGGTCATGATCACGCTATAGCGATCTATGCCTTGATAAGTTATGTTTACTATATTGCCCAACTGCTTATGCAAGGTATAGGCGAAGGTTTACAACCGTTGATCAGCCGAGCCATTGGGCTAAACAAAATAAATGAAGCCAAAAAATATCTAAATATCGGTCTAGTTTTCACCATTTTGTTTGGCAGCATGTTAACGTTATTATTAATTGCTAAGCAATCGTTATTTCCATGGCTTTTTGGTACAAGCTACGATGTTGGCAAAGATTTTATCACCATCTTTCCACTTTTTGCCTATACATGCGTATTTATTGGGCTAATCAAAACCATCACTGCTTACTTTTATGCCGCCAAACAAAATAGATACGCCTATCTTTTGATCTTCCTTGAGCCATTACTAGTTCTGATATTTTCCTATTTGCTTCCGCTGCAATGGCAATTAAATGGAGTTTGGGCAAGCATCTTTGTTGCACAGTTATGCCTTGCCATCATTGCCGTAGTTTCATTAATTTTATGGCAAAATAAAAGCGAACCACGCTAATCATCTGGTTCGCTTTTTATAAGCTTTCTTTATATCACAGTTATTTTAAAAGGAGGTGATATCTTATTATGAAAAAATTTGTTAAAAATTTTTCGTATCATGATATTAATGTATCTTAACTAGCTTAATATATGACTATTTAATTATCCTTGTCCATTGGTCTATCCTCATGTAGACTTTTCACTTTCTATCACTAATAATCATATAAAGAAGATTCGCTTTATCTATGTAAATTTACTGCTAAGAATCGCTTATCATCAGCCATTCTTTGATGTTGTGAACTATCAGCAAATTTTCTTTATATCCACTCCTATTAGTCTCTACCAACTAAATAGAAGTGTCATCTTAAAATTCTAGCAGTACCTCTTTCATATGATTATCCTCCATTGAAGTTATCTCTTCTTTGTACTTATATATTACTATATAATAAATTAACAACAAGCCTATTTTTAAATATTTTTATATGCTATAATATTATATGTGAGAGCATGTGCAAAACATGCTCTTTTTTATATCAAGGTATCTAGCTCTTTTTCAAGTTTTATATCTTTTTTAATATGACAATCTCGGTAAATTCGACCTTTAGCAATAACCATTTCCACCTTGGAAAGTGCTCTTAGATCTTTTAAAGGATCATTTGCGATCATGAACATATCAGCATGTTTACCTACCTCGATGCTGCCAATCTTATCTTCCATCTTCAAGATGATGGCATTTTGCAAGGTTGCAGTATACAATGCAAAAGAATTGGAGACATTGAGATATTTTGCAAAATAACATACTTCACGCCACATATTATACTGCATGACATATGGACAGCTAGCATCGGTTCCCAACCCCACTGGGATATAGCAGCTTAGCGCCTTACGTATGCCATCTATCATATTTTCAACTACGATCTTGGCATTATAAGCACAAAGATCACTTAGCTTCGTTTGTTTAGGCGAGAACTTCGCTAATGGCAATGCCGGCGATAATGTGCAAATAAAAGCGGTATTTTGCTGTTTGCATTTGCGGGCAATCTCATCAGAAAACATTGCTCCATGCTCGATGGTATCAACTTTAGCATCAACAGCTATTTCCACCCCTTTCTCACTTTCACTGTGGCTAGCCACCATATACCCTTTGGCATGGGCTGCATCGCAGATCCACCTAGCTTGTTCTAGGCTCATCTTAACTTCTCCTGGCTCACCTTTAACTTTTGCATCCATCACTCCGCCAGTGATACAGATCTTGATCAGATCGACATCGTGCTGATGATTTAGCTCAACACAGTGCTCTAATTCATCTTTAGCGGATGCGCTCATAGCAAAGGTTTGGTCCCCATGTCCGCCAGGAACAGTAATGGCAGGACCACTAACGATCAGATCTGGTCCATAAGCTTCACCTTTTTTTATCTTATCGCGTAATATTACATCCCGATAAAAAAAATCGCCAACGCCTCGAACAGTGGTAACTCCGCTATACAAAGCATCACGCATATTTTTTTGCATTAGCTTATCTAAGATCTTAACTCCGTTATTAGTTGCTGCTGCCTTGATCACAAATTGCTGCAACTTACTTTGAGAGCCGAGGATCTTACTTGGCTTGCCACTGCCAAATAGATGGGCATGAAGATTTATCAATCCTGGTAAAAGATATTTATCAGTGCCATCGATGACCTCATAACCATCTTCTATCGTTTCACCAGTATCGATCCTTACGATGATATCATTTTCAAAATATACATTGCTATGTTCAATGATATGTGAATCGATCTTGCCTTGATATAAATTTACATTTTTTATTACATATTTCATCCTTATAACTCCTTGACCCATTTATCAAAGATCATTTGCATCTTATGGTCTTCTTCACAATTTTTTTCCGGGTGAAACTGCAACCCAACGATCGGCAACACCTTATGCTGGATGCCTTCTACGATACCATCATTGCTTAAAGCGATCTTCATTAGATCTTTTCCTAATTTATGAACAGATTGGTGATGGTAGCTATTTACGACCGCAACTTCTCCAAGGATATCATCTAAGAATGAATCATTGCGAACAACGATATTATGCATCGTTGCCGGCTTATTAGATGGCGTACGATGCTTTAGGGTATTGGATGGACACAAGCGGTTATCTTGATATAAACTTCCCCCAAAGTATACATTGATCAGCTGACATCCCCGACAGATCCCCAATACCGGAAGCTTACGTTTAACCGCATATTTTAAGATCGTCATCTCGTATCGATCGCGATTAACATCTGTTTTTTTAACATAATTGCTTTTTTCTTCCTGATAAAGGGCAGGATCGACATCATCGCCTCCTGTTAAGACGATACCATCCAAATGATCTACGATCCCATGGATGATCTTATCATCTACCTGCGGGATCACAACAACGGCACACCCAGCTTTTTCAAGTGCCTTAATATAATTATCATTTACTTTGTGTACGCTTTGCTTTAGCGAAACGCCTAGATTACAAGATACCCCAACCAGTTTCATCCTTATTGCCCCCTTGTTTATACTGATTCAAACCAACCAAATTTTTCACAAGCTCGATATATACCATCTTCAATATTTTTAGCAGTAACAAAAGTTGCTTTGGCTTTCAACGCTTCACAAGCATTGCCCATGGCAATACTTGTCCATTCATCTTTAAACATTACCAGATCATTATAGTCATCGCCAAAAACAACGACATCATGATGATCTGCTTGTAATGCCTTCATCATCATGATGATGCCCTCATCCTTGGCATCATGCTGAAACATTAGATATTCTTTTACAAAACGCAAATGGCCTAATGAAGTTTGCGCAATTAAGCTTTCCTCTTTCGTTTCATCAATTGCGACATAGATCTTATAGATATTCTTAAATTGATGATAATCCATATTTTCATCAAAAATATAATTAGTTTGCTCCTGCCGAGGTCCAACCTGACGAACAAAAAGATCATTCTTGGCATAAACATCGATCGAATCATCAACGATCAACAAGATACCATAGCCTAAGCTTTCTGCGCGTTCAATTATTGCCATGGCTTTCTCATGATCTAAAGGTAAATTTTGGATGATCTGATCATCTTTTACCAAACACATCCCACCTGAACAAATCATATCATGCAAACCAACCGTTTCCATCATCATCCGCGCCTTATAATGGGCGCGTCCTGTTGCAATCGCTACAAAATGACCAGCGTCTTGCAATTTTTTTAAAGCTTTTAAGGCTGATGGCACAACTTGCTTTGTTGTATTGTCGGTAAGCGTTCCATCGATATCAAAGAAAAAATATCTTTTATGATGATGATAAAGCTTATATAACAAAGCATAAGCATTATCGATCTGCTTTTTATCAGCAAGATATGGTGCAAAGCTAGTAGCACAGCCACAAGCTATTCCCCAACACAATGCTGCATAATGATCCTTTGTTCGCAGATAACTAGCTAAAAAACCAGCAACCATGCTGTCACCTGCTCCGACAGTTGATATCACCTGGCCTTCTAAAGCCTTGCAATAATAGCTTTTACCTGCATGATCAAGCAAATAAGCACCTTTGGCACCCAAAGAAACCAAGATATTTTGCGCGCCAAAGCTCTGTAAGCGTCTTGCATACCCTTCAATTTCTTCATCATCGATCGTACATTGAAAAAAAGCTTCAAGTTCATCTTTATTAGGTTTTATCAAAAAAGGATGATATCTTAAAGAATCTTTGAATCCATCTCCCGTCGTATCTAAAATAAACATACAACCTTTTTCCTGCAGACGTTGGCAAATTGCGACCAATTGCTCACCTTTCATACCATTTCCTAAGCTGCCGCTGATGATCACAACATCTTCATTATTTAGCATAGCAAGCTTATCCATTAACGTTGCTAATAACTTTTCATCTATGCATGGACCACAGCCATTGATCTCCGTTTCTCCATCATCATGGATCTTTACATTGATGCGCGTGTTTCCACTTGATGCCTCGATCATATCATTATCAATACCTAAACGATCTAGCTCATCAGTGATCATCCTGCCGCTAAAACCCGCAATAAAGCCCCAAGAGCAAACTGGTACATTTAAAGCATGTAAAACTTTAGCAACATTGATGCCTTTGCCAGCCGCCATCATTTCTTCATTAATAGCACGGTTTAAGCCATGTACCTTTATTTCCGGCAATGTAACATAATAATCGATCGAAGGATTAAACGTAAGCGTATAGATCATTTAAAGCACCTCTTATACATAAAATATCTGCATATCATCTAGCCGAATACAAGCAAAACGTGCATATCGGCTCTTGCTTGCACAGCCACAATCGATGTTGATATATTTGGCATCATTTATATCATGACCATCATGATAAATTTCTAAATAATCATGAAATTGTTCGGTAATCAATGCGGTAATGGTATGTCCAGCAATGATCGTACGGTCCTTAAGCCTAGGCAGATCATTGATATTTCGTTCCCAGATGAAACGATAAGGATCATCAATATCCTTTAGATAAACATAGCCATGTAAAAAACGTTCATCCGCATATGCATGCGTCAAATAAAAATATCGGCCATTGACCACAAGATCACATAATGCCAACGGCAGATTTTCTAGATAATGTTTAATTTCTTCCTGTTTATCTTTGCTAAGACGTAAAAAATTAAAATGTGTTATATGTCCGCCATTGCAAAACCAGGCCATGAAATGTGAAGAAGTAGGATTTTGCAGACAATTAAGCATCAACATCTCATGATTTCCCATCAGCAATACAAAGCGCTCATCTTGCATGATCTGCTCCATGATCTGTATTCCATCATCTCCGCGGTCGATGACATCACCTAAAAAATAAACCTTATCATCATCTTGTAAATTGATTTTTTCCAACATCGCATCAAACCGTGTTTTTAAGCCATGGATGTCGCTCATAACATAAACTGCCATTGTTACAAATCTCCTATTAAGATTATACACTTTTAGCCTTAAAAAATGTAGCAAAACCAAACAAGCCACTAAAAAAGCTTGATCGAAACTACGATCAAGCTTAAAGTCTATTTTGCGTTATAGTTTTCCCAAGCTAATTGAACAGCTTTGATCAAGGCGTTTGAGGTAACGGTAGCACCGCTAACCACATCAACCTCCCCAACATTTTCTTGGGCAGCGATCAATGATTTTAAGAAATCACTCTTCTCAGCACATAATTTTGCGCCATAATCAGCCGATTCATTAGCATCACGAATCGTGATATCTACGATCTTACCACTCTCATCATCAAAGGTAACATGCGTTTCGATCTCACCACCAAAGCCCTGGGTAACGACTTCCACCTTGGTTTGTCCATCAGCTGTCGTTGAATTTGTTGCCCCTTCAAATAATTCGCCATGGATCGCTAGGTAAACCATTCTTTGGAAATCACCAACAAAGGCAATGGTTGCACCGGTGATCATATCGCGCTCTTCAATAGGCGTGCTTTGCTGATTAACGGTCCTGAACATTTCATACACATCATCCAATGTCATATCATTAGCCAAGATATAATCAACTATCGCATCAATTTGTTCGCCATAACTTCTTCCGCCATTATATCCTGCGAAAGAAACACGATTTTGTCCTGCGACAAAATTGCCATCTTTATAAAGACCAAATACTGCCAAGATATCGCTTAGCAACGTATCACCTGTCAATTCTTCCACTCCAGCCTCTTTAGCTAAGTAAGAATATGCAACGATAGCTGAATCTAGATCCATCTTTTCTTGCGTACCTAAATTAATGACTTCTAATTCTTTAAAAGTAGATTCTGCTGTTAAATTTTCTAAACTAGCTGATACCATGAACTGCTCTCCAGCATCTTTACCAGGAAAGATCGCAAAGCCGTTAGCAGTCAAAGAAGCTAAGGTAAAGCCATTATCGGTTGTTTGAACATCAGCATCTGATACATTCATCATATAGCCCATGATATCTTTTTTTGAATACTCATCCTCTGTTCCTTTGTTACGAATGATATCAAAATTCAAGGTCTTGATGATGCCGTTTTCATCAACTGTACCTTCAAAAATGAAAGTATCATTTTTTGGTAATCCTGCTGAAGTAGTGCCCTGCATTTCGTATTCAGCACTAAAAGGTGTTTCTGCTGAAGTAGTTGCGGTAGAACTAGGTTCAGCTGTTGTTGTGGTTTCTGTGCTCGTATTTTCTTTTGAAGCACAGGCGCTCATGCTGACCATGATGCCTGCCGCCAGCAACGCCTTTAATATTTTCTTTTCCATTTTTCTTCCTCCCATAAATATTATGCCTTATGTTTCTAAAGTCTGTAAAGCAAAACAATATATCAATTATTATTTTTATTTACTTGATTTATTCTTGTTCGCTATTAAGTTTACAATCCTCTTCCAAGCAATATTCTTCACCCATATATTTATCATCGTAATTTCCCGCACCTTTGGTGATATATCCAATTATCGCTTCATCATAATATGGATTATCTTTATCCATCTCACCACTTAAAACATACTGCATCTTTAATTTAGCAATTTCTAAAGAGGATTCAGGTATGCGTCCAATAGACATTCCGCTTTCAGTTGTATCACCATTATTGACCACAAAATAATTATCAACCGTATATCCATCATAAAAACTACGAGCTAAATTAAACAAGGCAGCAATATCCTGCGCATTCACGTCAAAATTATGATAAGCCAATGTTTCAGCTTTCCAATCAAGACCAGCCCATACCAATAAGAATGGATTTTCTGCAATTCTTTCCATGATTGCATTAACGATCAAAGCTTGGTTACGAATACGGCCATAGTCGCCATTATATAAACCATCATATTTGCGATTTCGCGCAAGCGCCAAAGCCCATTCACCATAAAGCAACTGATCTTCACCTTTACTTAGACAATATGGTTGTGAAACATCACGATAACTATCTTGATCCATACACATATCCAAAGGAACATCCAGTTTGATTCCGCCTAAAGCATCGATAAGGTCAATAAACGATGAAAAGCTTACTTGAACAAAATATTCTACATCGATATCCAATAGCTCAGCAATTGAATCCTTAACGCATTCTGTTCCATTGATACCAAAATGAGTAAGTTTATCTGTTCCTCCGGTACAAACATTTTTTATATAGCTATCGCGCGGAAAACTTATCGTCGTAACATGTTTCAATTCCGGATTTACTCCCATCAGGATATTAACATCATTGCGGCCAGCTTGATAATCAGAAGGATCTACCCGTTCGTCGATGCCGGTTATCATGAGAGCAAAAGGTTTGTTCAAAAGATCATTATTTAAGATATCTTCATCGATTTCCTCTTCTTCATATATCGGCATCGTATATTCTTCAACGATTTTATATTCGTCAACGGTATAATCATGACGATAATCATATAGCAAGCTATTAGGGCCTTTAGATATTACCCATGCATCGATCTTATCATCATTGATCAGATCAGGAAGTTCCTGATAATATTCTGATTCATACAGCTCGACATCGATATCATCGAGCATTGTCAGCACATAATCACTGCTCTCTTTATCATATAAGGTTTGAATTGCTAGCGTCTTGCCAGAAAGGTCATCAATGCTTACGATACCGCTATCAGCTGTTGTCATGATATAGATTGGATCTGAATAAGCAATAGGCTGCTGTGTCGATTGTGCCGTTTCCTGCTCAACTTGCGCCTCTTTGCTGCTGCAGCCACTAAGCAAAATCCCCATACAAAGCATTAAAAATAAAATCTTTTTCATACTTCCTCCTGTTTTAATGTTTTCAAGATATGCAAAGGCACACCATATTCTTCGCATGATCCTACAACTTCTTTAGCTAATTTTTTCGCTGCTTCACATGCATTCTGTGGTGCATAAGCATGAGTAAATTCCTGCAGCATCACCAGATCATTGCCACCATCACCATACACTGCTATTTCCTCATCAACAATATGCAGCATATGAGCTAACTTTTTTATGGCTTGTCCTTTATTTACTTGGGCTGCTGTTATTTCGATATGTCGTTTATCAAAAGGAGCATTTACTACCCAATTGCTATTTTTTTGACAAAATTCATCGATCCTTTGATATAATGATAGATCTTCGATATAGCAATTGATCTTAACGATACCCCTTTTTAAGATCATATTTGATGGACATGCAAAATGACACGTTTCCAACCTTTGATAAAATAACGGCCATTTCCTGGTATGCATCGCTAAATATTCTTCTTTACCAGCACGAACATATGTACCTTCTTCATCAATAAATTCAAAATGAACATCAGAAAAAATTTGCATCAAGCGTGTAATAAATTGCGGATCAATAACGCTTTTATCGATCAAATTCTGATTACCATCATAAATAGTTGCTCCATTATTGGCGATTATATAAAAACGATCGGCATCATATCTATATTCTTTTTGTTGCTGCGGATGCATCTGTCTGCCTGTAGCCATAACAAAATACTTTTTTGCTTTGATTACTTCACGTATCATCTGATCAACCTTATCATCGATACTATGGTCCTTGAATAAGGTTCCATCAAGATCGCTAGCAAATAATTTAATCATGTGCGCCCCCCTGCTTTGAGTTTATTTTATCATAAATATCCAATGATTTTAAAAGCAATTTATCGATACCGATCCAAAACTACATATTTATACTGAGATAAAAAAGTGTATAATAAAAAAAAGGAGAAAATAACATGAAAGCAAAAGTATATTTCACCCGTGAAATCACTGCTCAAAAAGTATTAGAATTGTACGAAAAACTAAATATCAAACTACCAGGAAATTTAGCAATAAAACTACATTCAGGAGAGCAAGGAAACCAAAACTTTTTAAAACCTGAATTTTGGAAAGTAATCATCGATAAGCTAGAAGGAACCGTTGTAGAATGTAATACCGCCTATGATGGTGAAAGAAACACTACGGAAAAACATAAAAAACTAATTAAAAGACATGGCTGGAATACTTATTTTAAAGTTGACCTGATGGATGCAGAAGGTCCTGATATGATCTTAGATATTCCTAATGGCAAAGTTATCAAAAAGAATTATGTAGGAAAACATCTAAAAAATTATGATTCAATGTTAGTATTGTCACACTTCAAAGGTCATCCGATGGGTGGTTATGGCGGAGCTTTAAAACAGCTATCGATCGGCGTAGCTTCTTCATTTGGCAAAGCATATATCCATGGAGCATCTGAACCAGATAAGATCTGGACCGCTGATCATGACCTTTTCTTAGAATCGATGGCCGATGCAGCTGGTAGCATCGTTGATTATTTCAAAGGCAATATTGCCTACATCAACGTAATGAAAAATATGTCCGTAGACTGCGATTGCTGTGCGATCGCCGAAGATCCATGCATGCAGGATATCGGAATTTTAGCCTCATTAGATCCTATTGCCATCGACCAAGCTTGTATCGATCTAGTATATCAAAGCAATGACCCCGGTAAGGATCATTTGATTGAAAGGATCGAATCACGCAACGGCATCCATACGATTGAAGCTGCTGCAGCTTTAGGCTATGGTCAAAGAGAATACGAACTGATCGAGCTATGACATTTGAAGATGCCCTTAAAGAACAATGTCTTCGCTATCCACAGCTTCAAACCGCTGATCTGCTAAAACTAACCTATCAGTTTACCCTTGGTCCCAACCATGCGATCACTGATGTCGATGATGTCTTGATGCAATTAAGAAATGAAGCGTGCGATACCCCTGCTTTTATCGAAAAAATATCAGATAGATATTCGCGTTTTCATTTTAATAAAAATAACGATCTTGAATGCCTAGCTGCGTTATTTTCCGCTTCGTGTCAAACAAACCAAGATCTAAATGCCTTACATCAAAATTTGCGCAAGCTACAAGATTTTTGTCATGATGATATGATCAAAGAATATATCGCTGGTGGTTGTTTGCCAATTTCTCACAGCAAGCAATTCAAAGAATGCTATCAACCACATTATCGATTAATAGAAAATGAATATGCCTATTATTTTCCACTATATTCCCGGCTATTTCATGACCATAACCTGAAAATAATCGCTATTGATGGTTGCTGTGCTAGCGGAAAAACCACTTTATCCCAACAATTAGCAAACTTTTTTGCTAAAAGCGCAATCTTGCATATTGATGACTTCTATCTTCCGCAAGCAAAGCGTAAGGCTACTTGGCTACAAGATATCGCTGGAAACATCAACATAGCTGCACTTTATCAAGCATTATCAAATTTTAAAATCAAAAGATCGCTTGCTTATCGTCCGTTCGATTGTCATTCGCAACGTTATCAAGATCCTATAACGATCAATGATCCATCGATCTTGATCGTTGAAGGAACTTACTCTTTATATCCAGAACTGACCGCTTTTTATGATCTTAAGGTCTTCTTGGACTGTAAAAATAATATACAGCTATCCCGATTAGCTGCCAGAGGTGAAAATATCGAACGTTTTCAAAACATATGGATCAAAAAAGAACATGAATATTTTGATGAATGTTCACTAAAAGACCATTGTGATCTTTATTTTGACACCTCCCCATTTTTTTAGAAAGGTTTTCTATGAAAGCAAAACAATTAACATTAAGCGCTTTATTCCTTGCTTTAGGCTTGATCCTTCCTTTTGTTACCGGGCAGATACCTCAAATTGGTTCCATGCTGCTTCCCATGCATTTGCCAGTATTTCTTTGTGGCATGATCTGTGGTTGGCCATATGGATTAACGATTGGCTTCATCTTGCCCCTACTACGCTTTAGCCTATTTCATATGCCTCCGATCTTTCCTACCGGCATAGCCATGGCTTTTGAACTTGCAACATATGGAGCCATTAGTGGTCTTTTGTTAAAAAGAGCGCCAAATGACCTAAAAAACATTTATTTTTCCCTAATCGTTGCCATGCTCCTAGGAAGAATCGTCTGGGGAATTATTAGCTATCTGCTTATTCAGATCGATATGCAGATATTCATTGCTTCAGGGTTTATCAGCGCAATTCCTGGCATCATCTTACAGCTGATCATCATTCCTTTGATCATTCGCAATGTCGGCAAACATATGAATTAAAAAAAGAAGCTTTTGCTCAACCTTTTTTTTGAGCTAATGCTTCTTTTTTAATTTGTTTTTCTTTTCTTTCATATAAAAGAAACGATATGACGATTGGCAAACCAAATAAACCTAAAACGCCGAAAAATCTTACGCCAATCAGCATGCTTGCCAAGATAACCAGTGGATGTAAGCCAAGCTCAGCACCAACGATCTTAGGCTCAATAATATTTCTAATGATCGTCACAACGATATAAATAACAAACAATTCTAATCCTAAGATAAATTTTTGTTGCAACAGACAAATGATGATCCAAGGAATCATGATTCCTCCGGTTCCAAATACCGGAAGGATATCAAATATCGCAATCGACAAGGCAATGACAAAGGCATTATCTAGACCAATTATCGTAAAGCCGATGAATAATTCAACGAAAGTAATGGACATGATCTTCAAATATGCTTTAATGATGATAAATACCTTATTTACCAAAAAACTTTTTATCTCTAGATAATAATATTTAATTTCATCATTCATCATCCCCAAGGCATAGTCAGTGATCTTATCATAATCGATCATGATGAAGAAAGATGCAATAACACAGATGACCACTGAGATAAAGAAATTGGGAACGCTAGTTATCAGCGATGACGCAGCAGCCACTACAAAAGAAGAAATAAAGGAAATAATTGTTTCAAAACTGCTACTGATGCTGTTTATCACCACATTTACCGCATAAGTAATTTCTGGTGGTAAGTTAAGCTCATTCAACAAACCGCCTGACAAGACCATACCAAAAAACGGTTTTATCGTTTCAGCATATAAAGTTGGCCATATGTCTGCTAAACTTTTGATCATTGATATGCATCCAATGATCAAAAGCACCAATGAACCAATGATCAAACTATAAAAAACGATCAACAAGATAATTGAAAATAACTTTGCTTGTCCATCATGGAAGGCAAATTTACGGCAAATAGCCTTAATTGGCCTTTTTAGCAAAAATACCATGATAAATGCTACGACAAATGGCACCAGTGGCGGAAGAACATATTTGAATCCTAGATATACAAACGCTAAGATTAGGCCATAATATAATACATTGATAATCAGTTCTTTTTTCTTTTCCATAAACTAAACTTCCTTTTTAGGTATGATATCTTCTTCAAGCTTTTTCTTTTCTATGGCAATAAGCTTTATCTGATGTTTTTCTACTTTAATGATCTTAAAAGTGAAACCATTGATATCTAGCTCGAATTTGCTTCCATCTTCAGGAATGACCTGAAGATAGCTCAAGACCATACCACCAACCGTAACCACATCTATAGGATGTTCAAATTCCATATCCAGCTCATCTTCAAGATCATTGATCGGGCAAATGCCATCAACCAAATAGGTATTATCTTGAATTTTCTGTAATAATCGCGGTTTTTCATTAAGTTCTTCATAAATGTTGCCCACGATTTCTTCCAATAGATCCTCTAAAGTAACGATACCGGTCGTTTCTCCATATTCATTAACAACGATTGCTAGATCGATCTTTTTTGCTTTGAACTGTTCAAATAAGTTTGCTGCCTTCATCATTTCGGGAACATATAAACAGTTTTTAAACAAAGCTGTAGTTTTTTGCGGATTCTTTTCGGTAATATTCAAGAAAAAATCTCGGATATCAAGATAAGCAATAACATTAGAAATATCACCCTGATATACCGGTATACGATCATAGCGATGCGCTTTGATTGAGGAAATGATTTCTTCATCGCTATCATCAGCTGCTATTGCATCAACATCATTGATCCTGGTCATTATTTCCTTCAAATAGACATCATTGAAATCAAAAACATTTTCGATCCATTCACTTTCATATGGCTGGATAATACCTTTTTCTTCCCCAATATCAGCCATCAGCAAGATGTCTTCTTCGCTTACGGTTTCATCCTTAGCATTTGGATTTAACCGACACAATTTTAATACGACATTGGTCGAAAAAGATAAAAAAGCTACCAACGGCTTGGTTAACTTAGCTACCATCATCAAGATGCGACAAGAAAATTTAGCAACTTCTAATTGCTTTTGCATTGCAATGCGTTTAGGCACCAATTCTCCAAATATCAAGGTAAAATAAGCTAAAATGATCGTTATAAAAATGATAGCCAAAGTTTCTAAGACATCTACTGATAACAAAGTAAAACCAAGATCGTTATAGATCATATCAACCAAGTGATCACTAAAGCTTTCTGCTGCAAAAGCGCTGCCAAGAAAACCAGCCAAAGTTATGCCAATCTGGATCGTTGATAGAAAACCATTTGGATTTTCTACCATCTTCAGCAAGGTACCAGCTAATTTATCACCATCTTCTTCCATACTTTTTAATTTTGCAGCATTTAAAGAAATGATCGCTATTTCACTCATTGCAAAAAAAGCATTGATCAATATCAATATAATTTGAATAAACAATTGTATTACTAAGGGGTCCAAAAAAACAATACCTCAACTTTCTTAATATTTATTATGCAAAAGTGCTTGAAAATAATCAAGACATATACTAGACAAATATGATATTTTGTAATAATCTATACTCCATAAGGAAAAAATATTATGAAAAATGTCATGAATACTTACAACAAGAGGATCTTTGATCCTTGGAACATTACCTGTGATGATATTGACATCATCGATATCGCCCATGCATTAAGCCTGCTATGCCGTGGATGCGGTCATGTCAATTTTTTTTATTCTGTTGGCTTACATTGTCTTAACTGCGCAACCGAAGCTAAAGCCCGTGGATATTCGAAAGATCTTCAGCTCGCCTGCTTGCTTCACGATGCTTCTGAAGCGTATATATCCGATATCATCAGACCTGTAAAGATTCACCTTACGCAATATCAGCAGCTAGAAGACAAGATCATTTCTACGATCTATGACCACTTTAAGCTGCAGCTATCCGCTGCTAACAAACAATTGATCAAAGAAATCGACGATCAAATGCTCGCAAATGAAATGCCGATCATCTTTTCTAGCTGTCAGCTGGAAAAGATACCAAAGTTAGCTTGTACTCCAACGATAAAAGAAATGCCCTTTAAAGATGTTGAACAGCAATATCTAGATACTTACCAGCTACTAATTTAAAAAGCATATCACTATGGATATGCTTTTAAAATACATTTAATGATGTTACCTTATCAGCTTTCAATGTCTTTTTAATCGGGCTTTGTAACGCAGAAATGATATCATCTTTGCGAGCATCAATAAATGTCACATCATCATTGCCATGGCTAAACACCAGTAAAGCACAGTCAAAGCGTTGATCCATCGCGGCTTCTTGCGGTAACAAGATAACTTTTTCAATAGCTTTTGCAGCCAAAAGTTCTTTACGGATATTAAGCCCTTTTAAATGATCCAGTGCAACCCAAGAAACGAAAAAAACCATTTTACCTTGAGCTGATAGTAGTGAGAACAAATGATAAATATTTTGCCATACCGTCATGCTCTGCATAAAAATATCTTCATTGAACGGACAAGATTTTTGATCATAAGCAAAATTATGCATATCCCCAAAAATAAGATCATATCTTCCATCATATTCATCTAAAACGATATCAACCTCTTTGATATCACTATTTAAGTCAGATATCTTAAGCTGGGCAGTGGTCAGGATCGTTGCTAGATCATTAGGTGCAAAGCCACACAATTGATATTTTCCTTCCCCATGCCTTAAAAACATATCATTGGCTGCACAACAATCCAAAAGAATTTCTCCTGAAGAGCCATCATCCAATATCTTATATGCTAATTCATATACTTTCGCTAAATGATCGCCATTTTTCCATAAGCTATTTGTTTCCTTTGTAGCAATTATCTGTTTATTATCGATCAAGCTTTGATAAAATTGCTGGACAAAAGGCTTGCAATACAGATAGTCATATGTTGCTAATGCTTCTACAACTGCTTTATCCAAAGGATCATCTACTTGTTTGATAGCTCTTTCTAAGGTCGCTAAATAATTTGCTTTATTTTCTAAATTCAAAGGATCGATGCCTTCTTTGATGCTTAATTTGACAAGATAGCTTAAAATATTAATTGCATAATATATATGTTTATTTTTATAGCCATTTGCTTTGCTGATCTTCGTAAATTCTTCTATAATTTCTCTCATCTTTCAATTCTCCCAACATAATTATACACTTATTGTTTCATTAAGAATACTGACATTCATAACGAAAAACAAGATATTAATTGCTAAAAATGTACTATGTCAATTGTTGAGGAATATTCACCATAAGAAAAGCAAAAGATAAAATCAATCTTTTGCTTTTTTAGCCTATTCATTAATATGTTTATATAAATCTACTACGATATCCACGCACTTGTCGATACCGATCGTTCCACTATCTAGCGACAGATCATAATTGTGGATTTCTCCAAATTCATTTTCCGTATAGTAGCGATAATATGATGCTCTTTTCTTATCTTTCTCCTTTATTCGTTTTAATGGTTTTTCATCGGTCTCTCCATAAACATCAACGATCCTTCGAGCTCGTTTGTTGATATCAGCATGGATAAATACTTTTAATAAATTTGCTTTGCCCTTTAAGACATAATCCGCACAGCGACCAACGATGACACAAGGTCCTTCATTAGCTACCTTGGTTATTACATCGCATTGAATCAGCCATACATAGTCTTGCATGTTATTGCCATGATATAGATGATTTGCAAAAGCATTAAGAAGCCAATTCTGTTCGCTTTGTTCATTGGTTTCCTTGATGTAGTTCTTATCTAAACCGGTTTCTTGTGCGATCTTATTGATAAGTTCTTCATCATAACATGGAATGTTAAGCTTTGCAGCAATGTGTTTTCCAATCGTTCTGCCTCCACTGCCAAATTCACGGCTGATCGTAATTATCGTATTTTTCATAAGCTTTTCCTTCCCCTATTATTTCTATACTTTAATGATAATACGAAAAGGTATTTTTTTCATGCAAAATCCACAAAAAAATTACTAATTTTTGGAATCTTCCAGCATCTTTCCATATGTTTGCAGGCTAACCATCGCTTCAACTGCTTGTTCAGGCATTGGATAAGCACAGATGCCATTATCTCTTAACATCATGATGGCATCCTGACATTCTTGTCCACCTTGACATTCCATAATGAAAGGTTCATTTAGATGACAACATTTCTCATAAGCTTCAATAGTGGTCAAAGCAATGCCATGACATAGCAAATTATCTTAGCATGAATAGCCAATACATATCTAACCATTGCTTTAGAACAAATCGGTCAATTTTTTTCGTTATCACTGATATGTCCTTTTTCATCTTAGCTATCCAATAATATAAACCAAAGCCTAAAGTTAAAATGTTAAAATTCTTTATCATCGCTGTCCCATTCTCTTGTTTTTTGAAGCCATTGCCTCTTGGAGCAAAATGATAATTACGCATCCAAGCTTGACGCTCATCTGTGCCTAATAAATATTTTTGATTGCTCATTTTTTATAACTAACTATTTCAAAATAATAATGTAATCGTATTTCTTTAAAAAACAATAAACATAATCAATCATTTGTTATAGAATAATGCATAAAGGAGCAAAAAACATGTTAATATCAACCCCAAATATAACAATCGAAAAAATCAACGAAAGCTTTCATATCACTTCATTTGGCGATCATTGGCAAACACTAGACCAAGGGCCAGTGATCATTGCTGAAGATGACACAAGATATACACCACATTGCCTTAGAAGCGAATACTATGATACAGGATGTTCTAAAGGAATCATCAGCCATTATCCATCTTTTTTAACTTATGTATATATCGAGGAAGCTACTGATTTCGTTTATTTTAATCTGATACCTACCAAAGATCTTTCTTTTAAAGAAATTTTATGGCCAGCTCCCATCGAATTTAATGGTATCAACGGCAAAACTGCTTTGCCATATATGCAAGGTTTGCTTATTCCCAATACTTACTGCTATGATTACCATGAACTAGCTTTTGATGGGCAATTTGCCAGTAATTGTGCTTACATGCCTTTTTGGGCTCAGTATAGCAAATCAGGATATGTCATGATCAATCATACCTATTGGGATTGCAAATATGCTATCGATCACGACCATACCTCAGCTAAGACCAATATTTATTTAAGATGGCTGCCATCCTTAGGAAAGCTAGCTTATACGCGAAAGATCCAAATGGTATTTGCAAGTGAACTTGATCATGTCAAAGCCGCCAAGATATATCGTGCTTATGCTCAAGAATGTGGAATTTTTTCTTCTTTACAAACTAAGATGATCAAACTGCCTAAAATCCAAAATTTAATTGGAGCACAGTTCATCCACTTTGGCATCAAGACCCATATCGATCAAAGTTCAGCGCTATTTGGTAAGGTCCAAGATCACCTTACGACCTTTAAGCAACGCCAAGAGCAATATGAAAAACTTCGCTTAAAGGATCATCATTATTACCTGCATCTTGATGGTTGGGGCGAACCCGGATATGACAACGCTCATCCCGACTATCTGCCGCCTTGTGTTGCAGCAGGCGGTTGGGATGGTCTCAAACAGATGATAGATACCATTACCGCCAATGGCGACATGATCGGTCTGCACGATCAATACCGGGATTATTACCATCAAGCGTCAAGCTATGATATCAAAAATGCCTTGGAAGATATCCATCATGATCATTATCAACATGCACGCTGGGCTGGTGGTAAACAAAATTATCTATGTGCTTCCTTAGCAAAAGATTATGTTAAAAGAAATTTCACCGCCTTATTTGCCCATGGCATTAGACCACAAGCAAGCTATCTAGATGTTTTTACCTGCAATGAGCTGGATGAATGTGCCAATTTGCTGCATCCAATGACCCGCAAAGAATGCGCCGCCTATCGTAATGGTTGTTTTGACTATCTAACCAGTCAAAATATCATCAGCAGTTCCGAAGAATGCAATGATTACGCTATTTCTTCTTTGGTATTCGCGCATTATGGACCATATGAATTCATGCTAAAAGATCCAAATGATCCACAGCGAATGGGCATACCTATTCCCCTTTTCAATCTTGTTTATCATGATTGTTTCATCTTGCCTTGGCCTATGGAAAAATATCATGAAGATTATATGCTCTATGCTTTGCTAAATGGCGGTGCACCTTATTTGATCCGAGAAGGGGCATACCCAAATACCGATGGTGCCTTTGCTCAAGGAAGCCTAAGCAATAAAGAACATCAAGAGCGCTGTGATATCGTTTCACAGCTGCATGAAAAAGTAGCGTTAGCCGAAATGATCGATCATCAGATCCTAGATCATGAAGGCAAAAGGCAAAAAGCAATCTTTGCTAATGGTATCAGCGTTACCATCAATCTTAATGATAATACATATCAAATTGAAGAAATTTCTAACAACTAATTAGTCATTTTTCATTAAATGTCCAGCTCTAAATGCCGATGATAAAAAATATATTACAATTATTCATGATCTCATATATAATTAAATTAGCAAGGAGAACTATATGACGCGCAGAGAATTAAAAAAGCGCTCTAAAGAGCTTATTCGCCCGAATATGCCAATATTAGCGTTTATTACTTTATTATTTGTTTTATGTAATCTAGCAATCAGTTATTTCCCTGATAATCTGGTTTCAACGATTTGTTTTTTGATCTTGGTTGCTTTTGTCAATACGATGATGGCAAAGACAACCTTACAAATATCTAAGGGAATGATTCCTGATTTTAAAAATGTTGCGAATGATCTAACATGGCCGACATTAAAAAAGATCGTTGCCGATGTCATCGTTTATGCGATTACGGCTATCCTATCATTCATCATAGCCTTTGTTTATGCATTCAGCATAATTAACGTACATGATCTGCTTAGCGAATATCAAGCTGCCTCTTCATTTGTACTAGCGATCATTTTCGTTTATGTCGTTGTTATGATCATTGAATGCTGGTTTGCCTTTATCCCTTATATTGCCTTAGAAGAACCAGAACTTGGCATTTGGAAAACGATAACAAAAAGTCTAAAAATGATGAAAGGCCATTTCTGGCAGTTGCTGATGCTTAACCTATCTTTTTTCTGGTGGCTGGTACTTTCGGTTTGTACCATGGGCTTGGCTTTATTTTATGTACTGCCTTATATGTCCCAAGCTCAAGCCTTATTCTATAAACAAGTTAAAAATGGTCAACTGATATAAAAAGCCCTCACGGGCTTTTTTTGACTATTACATATCAAGGAGGTATCAAAATGAAAACAATCAAAAAAATTTATTGTCGAACTTTTCAAACTGCTTTCAAACTAGCCATACCCTTTTTACCTTATCGTAAGCCAATTTTGATCGATAGCATCAATAAGCTTCCTGATATCCTTACCAAAGAAAATGCTTCAAGGGTCTTATTGGTAACCGATAAAGGAATCCGGAAAGCAGGCCTTGACCAAGAAATCATCGATATCTTGTGTAAAAACAATATTGAAGTAACCATCTATGATAAAACTCAACCTAATCCTACGATCCGCAATATTGAAGAAGGCGCCGCCATTTATCAGCTTAAACGTTGTCAATTATTGATTGCTTTAGGTGGAGGCTCTTCAATGGATTGTGCCAAAGGCATTGGCGCAAGGATAGCTCGTCCTCAAAAGCCTATCAACAAGATGAAAGGCATCTTAAAGATCTTAAAGCCAATACCACCCCTTATCGCAATTCCAACTACCGCAGGCACCGGAAGCGAATGTACATTAGCAGCTGTTATCAGCGATCCCGATCATCAGCAAAAATATCCGATCAATGATTTTGTCCTGATCCCTCGTTATGCTTTATTAGATCCAAAGATGACCGTTTCTTTACCACCATTTTTAACGGCAACCACGGGTTTAGATGCCCTTACCCATGCGGTTGAAGCCTACATCGGCAATTCGACGACAAAAGATACCCGCAAAGAGAGTTTGGAAGCCATATCTTTGATCTTTGCTAATATCGAAAAAGCTTATGATGATCCTCAAAACCTTGAAGCTAGAAAAAACATGGCGACCGCTGCCTATTTAGCCGGCTTAGCATTTACAAAATCTTATGTTGGCTACGTTCATGCCATTGCACATTCCCTAGGCGGTTTTTATCAAATTGCCCATGGACACGCTAATGCAGTGATCTTACCAATGATGTTAAGATCATACGGAAGCATCATCCATCCAAAACTAAAACGTTGCGCTTTGGCCGCCAAACTGATCGAAAAAGATGCTTCTGAACAAAAAGCTGCCGAAACCTTCATAAGCGCTATAGAACAGCTAAATGAACGTTTTGCAATAACTACCACCTTTAAGCAGATTCGTCAGGAAGATATCCCTTCTTTAGCCAAACATGCCGATAAAGAAGCAAACCCTCTATACCCAGTTCCTGTATTAAAAGACGCTAAAGAACTTGAACCATATTATTATCAATTGATGTATAAGGAGGAAATTTATGGAAGCTCAAGCAATTCATGAAATCGTAACCAAACAAACTGCTTATTTTCGTCAAGGTCATACCTTAGATGTTGAAACAAGAATTACTTATTTAAAAAAATTAAAAGCAGAAATAATCAAGCAAGAACCTAATATCCATGCTGCCTTATATCAAGATCTAGGTAAATGCGCAACAGAAAGCTTTATGTGCGAAACAGGTATGGTATTATCAGAACTAAATCATATGATCAAACACGTAAAAAATTATGCTCGCTATCGCTATCATCCAACCCCATTGGCACAATTTCATGCAACCAGCTATCAAGTACCTAGTCCATATGGTGTCGTTTTGATCATGAGCCCTTGGAACTACCCTTTCATGCTTACCCTAGATCCACTGATCGACGCTTTAGCTGCTGGCAATACGGTATGCGTCAAACCTAGCGCCTATTCACCACAGACCAGTGCCCTGATCAAAACGATCTTAAATAATGTTTTCCCTGAAGAATATGTTAGTGTTATTACAGGTGGGCGCAAAGAAAACCAAGCATTATTAGATGAAAAGTTTGATTACATCTTCTTTACTGGATCCCCTAATGTTGGTCATGAAGTTATGGCAAAGGCTAGCATCCATCTTACTCCTATCACCTTGGAGCTAGGAGGTAAATCACCTGTAATCGTTGATGACAGCGCAAATATCAAATTAGCTGCCCGCCGCATCGTTTTTGGAAAATATCTAAATGCCGGACAAACTTGTGTAGCATGTGATTATCTATATGTTCATGAAAAAGTCAAAGATCAACTAGTGCAAGCAATATGCGATGAAATCAAGACTCAGTTTTCTTCACTAAAAAACTTTGGAAAGATCATCAATGAAAAACACTTTAATCGCATCATGGGGCTGATCGATCAAGATAAGGTCATCATTGGAGGAAATGGTGATCCCCAAACTCGCAAGATCGAACCAACTGTAATGAATAATGTTACTTGGGATGATGCCATCATGAAAGAAGAAATATTTGGCCCAGTATTGCCTGTACTAACTTACAATGATCTTGACGAACTGATAAAGATCATCAGTAATCAGCCTTCACCATTAGCATTATACTTCTTCTCACGCCGTTCAAGCGATATCCGTAAAATTGAAAGAACCTTATCATTTGGTGGTGGCTGTATCAACGATACGATCATCCATCTAGCAACGACATACATGCCTTTTGGTGGCGTTGGTAACTCGGGCATGGGGCAGTATCATGGTAAAGCTGGATTTGAAACCTTCTCACACATCAAATCCATCGTCAACAAAAAAAATTGGATCGATCTTCCAATTAGATATCAACCATATACCAAACAAAAAGATAAGCTTATCCGGCTATTTCTTAAATAACAAGATCGAATGTGCGCACATGATCATTTTTCCGATTTTTTCTTTTAAAAAAATGAATTTCATTAATATATAATAGCCATTAGTAATGATTGGTTGTCGCATATATCGCTCATAACAAAAATTGCGCTTTTCCTTCAGTAGGATTCAGCGCAATTTTTACATTTTGAACTGGTTATTTATCTTGCAATATAGGTGCTGATTAACTTAGCCATCTTATCGCTTGCCTCGTTAGCTACCTGGCATACTTCTTCATGAGAATGCTTACCGGTTCTGATACCTGTTGCCATATTAGTAATACAAGCTACACCAACGACCTTGATGCCTAAATAATTAGCGACGATCGTTTCAGGAACCGTTGACATCCCTACCACATCCGCTCCCATCGTCTTTAACATCTTGATCTCAGCTTTAGTTTCGTAATATGGGCCTTGAAAGATTGCGTAAACGCCTTGCTTGATATCAATATTTAAATCAGCAGCAGTTTCTTTTACCTTTGCGATCAAAGCTAGATCATAAGGCTCAGACATATCACAAAATCTAGGGCCTAATCGTTCATCATTTTGACCAATCAAAGGATTGTTTCCTATCGTATTGATAAAATCATCAATAAGCATTAGATCTCCTGGTGCAAAATTCTTATTGATCGCTCCACAGGCATTAGTAATTATCAATTGTTCAACACCTAGCATCTTGGCAACATAAACAGGATATGCGACCTCTTTCATGGTATATCCTTCATAATAATGATAGCGTCCTTCCAGCAAAAGTACTGCCTTTTCTCCGATTTTACCAGCAATCATTTGATAATTATGGCCTAAAACATTGCTTGTTGGAAAATGCGGAATATCTGTGAAAGGTATGACACATGGTTCAGCTAAAGATTCCACGACCTTTCCTAAACCACTTCCTAGAATGATGGCAATCGTAGGTTTAATATTGATATGTTCCTTGATATACTCCGCACTCTCTAAGATATCATCATAAAACATCGTTTATACCTCCGTAAAAATATTATAACGCTGAAGTGAAAAGGTAAATTCCACTTTATAAGTACATGAAAAGAAGTAGAAATTACTCATACCAATAAATATGAAA
>CALVFJ010000012.1 GCA_944326795.1 uncultured Erysipelotrichaceae bacterium | reverse complement strand
AAAAGGCTAGGCCTACTGATCTGTCGTTGATCTTAGATTCGTGCAAGATCGAAAGGATATATTGTTTGGGAAATACATTTATAGCTTATAATGTTACAGTATTAAAGATATTCTAGATTTATGTTAGGAAGTGATCATTATAAAACGGGGATTAGTGCTATGTGGAGGCGGAACCAAAGGAAGCTATCAGGCTGGTGCGATTAAAGCTTTGACAGAATTAAATGTTAAATTTGATATTATTACCGGAACATCTATTGGGGCTTTAAACGGTTGTCTTGTCGCACAGCACGATGAAGAACGTTTATTTGAACTATGGGATAAGATCGAGATGAAAGATATCTTGGCTCAAGAAATTCCAGAACAGTATGATATCGAAACGATATTTCATAATAAACAAAAAATTGAGACATTCTTACGTTCGTATGTCAAAGAAAAAGGTGCCTATATAGCGCCTTTTAAGCAGCTTATCAAGGAATATTTCAATGTTGATAAGCTAATGGCATCTTCAATGATATTTGGCTGTATGAGCGCTTATTATCCTAGTTTACGTCCGGTATTTATCAATAAAGAAATGATGAAAGAAAAAGGTGAAGAGTATTTGTTGGCTAGTGCCAGCTGTTTTCCAATATTTCCTATTCAAAGATTTGATGGCAAAGCTTATATAGATGGCGGGTATGTAGATAATCTGCCGATAGATTATGCCATCGAACTAGGAGCAACCCATATCGTCGCGATCGATCTGAGTGCCGAACCTAATCATTTTCAATATATTGAAGCTGAAAATGTTAAATACATTTTTCCTAAGATAGATCTTGGACCAATGATCTGTTTTGATAAAGCTATTCTGAAACGTAATAAACGTATGGGATATCTTGATGTATATAAAGCATATGGCTATTTTGTTGGTCATAAGTATACTTTTGAACCCTTTGTAGATGAATTATTTGCTAATAAAGTATATAATAAGATACAAAAGATCGATATCAAGATCGTTCGTGACAGCTTGCGTAGTAATAAGTCTTCCATTTTTGAAACTATGCGAGAAATGCTGCATAAAAGAGTTATTTGTTATGAAGACGTGATATATGGCTTGATGGATAATTTGATGGATATTGATGGTTTTGATATCGAGCAGATATATGCTTTTCCTTTAGCAGCTAAAAAAATCGTAGGATCATATGCTGCAGCATATGAAGCTGATTATGAATTGATTCCTAAAAAGGTGACAGATGTCATTAGCTATATCAAAGATCTTGATAAGCATTCAATGATCGAAAAATTAATAAATTTAGAATTATATGAACATAAACGAATTATCAATACAAACATATTATTGACGCTGCTGCCTTTTGAAATGGCACTAGCTAATTTTGTGATATTATTAAAGGAGAGATTTTATGATTAGAGTTGGAAAGTTTGAAAAAGTTAGTTTTGAGCAGTTTGCTAAAGATTATAAGGATTGCTTTAATAACGCAAGCGATGAAGAAATTAGACGTATTTATGACGATATAAAATTACCACGAAGAGCTACAAAAGGTAGTGCAGGATATGACATCTATAGTCCGATTGATTTTAGCTTGCAGCCTGGTGAACAAATTAAATTTCCAACGGGGATCAGAGCAAGGATGAATGAGGATTGGGTGTTATGTATTTTTCCACGAAGTTCATGGGGCTTTAAATTTCGGTTACAGATGAATAATACCGTAGGCATCATCGATAGTGATTATTACTACTCCGATAATGAAGGACATATTTTTCACCGTTTGACCAATGATAGCAAAGAAGGCAAAACATTTCAAATCGAAAAAGGAGTTGCAATTACTCAAGGGATTTTCATGCCATATGGAATAACGGAAGACGATGATGTACAAGAAATTCGCAATGGCGGATTAGGAAGCACAACCAAGAAATAAGGAATAAGAGGTTGGATAAAATGATAGATTATTATGAAAAATATAAAGATAAAATTGAAGAATATCGCCGTCAAGGACATATTGTTCCTAGCCCAGATCTGGTAAAAAATTCTGAGCAAATTGCCAAGATCAAAAAAAGTGCTGAAATCAATACCGCGGTATTAGATCATGTAGCCAAAAATATCAAAGTTGGCATGAGTACACAGGAAATCGATGATCTGGTCAGTACTTTTACCAAACAGCACGAAGCGATCTGTGCTCCTTTGCATTATGAAGGATATCCTAAAAGCGTTTGCACTTCCATCAATGATGAAGTTTGCCACGGTATTCCCAGCCGAAGGATCAAATTAAAGGATGGAGATATCATCAATGTTGATGTATCAACGATCAAAGATGGTTTTTTTAGTGATGCTTCCCGAATGTTTGAAATTGGTAATGTTAGCAAAGAACGACATGAATTGGTTGAAATAACTAAGGAATGCCTGCGGCGAGGAATCGAAGCTGCTAAGCCATGGGGCTTTGTTGGCGACATTGGTGCAGCCATTGCCTCTTATGCGCATAGCAAAGGTTGCAGCGTCGTTAGAGAGCTAGGTGGTCATGGTGTTGGCTTAGAATTTCATGAAGATCCTTTTATTTCCCATATCGGCAAAAAAGGAACTGGAATGCTGTTGGTTCCTGGCATGATATTCACGATCGAGCCAATGATCAATGCGGGCAGAGCTAATGTGGTTTTAGATAATTTAAATGGTTGGACCATCTATACGGCAGACGGCAAAGATAGTGCACAGGTAGAACACATGATCTTGATTACAGAAGATGGAAATGAAATCTTAACACGATAGGAGGGCCATGATGGAATTTCAAGAATTGCTTAATAAAAGAAGAAGCATTAGAAAGTTTGCTGATCGGCCTGTAGAAAGTGCGAAATTGCTTAAGGTGATGGATAGCGCTGCATATGCAGCTAGTGCCATGAATCAGCAATCATGGTTTTTTGTTTTGATTGATAATAAAAGCATCATAGAAGATCTAGCTCATTTGATCTCTGATGGTTCATTTGATCCTTTTTATGGAGCTAATAATCTTATATTATTATTTTGTAAAGAAGATAATATCGCTCCAGTAATCGATACGACCTTGGCGGCAAGCAACATGATGTATCAGGCTTGTGATCTTGGTTTGGGAACTTGTTGGATCCATCGAGTAAAAGATATCTTCAATGATCCTAAATATCATTTATTAAAAGAAAAGATGGCAGTTGAAGAGGGATATAGCTGTATCGGTTCGTTAGCAATAGGGTACTATGATCAAAAAACCCCAGAGATGTCAGAAAGAAGAAGGGATTATTTTTCAATAATTAAATAGGTGGAAGCATGAACGATTATTTGTATGTAGTAGGGCATAAGAATCCTGATAGCGATTCGATATGTTCAGCTTTGGCATATGCCAATCTAAAAAGAGAATGTGGAGAGCCAGCACTTGCATGTCGATTAGGACCGCTTAATGAAGAAAGCAAATTCATTTTGAAACGCTTTGGCTTAGAAAACCCTTTGTTGCTTAAAGATGCAAGGAGCCAGCTGCGAGATATTGAGATGGATGAGCCTAATCTTATCGATATTGATGCAACTCTAAATGAAGCTTGGAATAAAATGTTAAGCGCAGCTAACCGTAGTTTATTCGTGCTGAATAAACAAAAAAAATTGGCAGGGATAATTTCTACTACCAATCTTTCGCTGGTAAGATTATTATCCAATGAAGAATTATATGCTCTGATGAAGACCGCTTCATTAGCTGATATTACGAAAACTGTTGATGGTAATATTGAAGTTGAACCTACGAAATTTAAGACGAATGGTAAGGTATATATAGTTACCTTAAATCAAAATGAAGATTTCTTGGATGATTTTAAAGATAGTATTTGCATTTTATCAGATGGCTTGCAAAAACAAAAGTTGTTGATAGAAAAAGGTGCTAAATGCTTGGTAATAACCTGTAATCGTCCGGTTAGCCAAAGCATTCGTCATCTAGCTTCTATCGAAGGTTGTGCAATAATAACGACCAAGCTTGATACGATGAATGTTGCAAAAGTCATAAATGAATCATTTTGCATAGATAAGATAATGACCAAGGATGTAATATGTTTCCATGATAATGAATTTGTTGATGATGTTGCACAAAAAATGGCAAAAAGCCGGGTGCGTAGTTATCCGGTACTAGATTATGAAGGTAATGTATTTGGGGCTATTTCTCGCTATCATATGCAAAATTATCGCAAAAAAAGATTTATCTTGGTTGATCATAGTGCTAAAAATCAAGCTATCAATAATATTGATAAAGCTGTAATTGAGGAAATAATCGATCATCATCATATTGGAAATATCGAAACTGATCATCCAATATTCTATCGCAATCAAAAGTGTGGATGTACTGCAACGATCGTTTCGATGCTATATCAAGAAAATGGTTTGTTACCAGATTGGCAGATGAGCGGTATCTTATTAAGTGCGATCATCAGTGATACCTTAAATTTTAAAAGTGCTACGACAACCACATTGGATAAAAATACTGCTGCATGGCTGGCACAAAGAGCAGGAATCGAAAATATCGAGGAATATGCCAAAGAAATGTTAGGAGCCAGTGTTTCATTGAAAGATGCCAGTGCCCATGAGATCCTGAATCGAGATCTTAAATTATATGATATCGGTGAATATCGTCTTGCAATCGGTCAAACAAACTATAATCGTTTAGAACAAGTTCAGGCACTATTGCCAGAGTTTAGAAAAACGATCGAAAAAGAACAAATAGAGCAAAAGTGTGATTTGATGGTCATGATGTTTACTCATGTTTTAGCAGAAGGAACATTATTTGTCTTCTATGGACCTCTATCTTATGTGATGGCTGATGTCATCGAGACAAAATTTGATGATCATTCGGGATATGATAAAGATATCATTTCGCGCAAGCAACAGCTGATGCCAAAATTATCACGTATCCTAAAAAGCATGTAAAGGAAGGAAAAGATGAAAAGAGTAATTACATACGGAACATACGATCTGCTGCATTATGGGCATATCAATTTGCTGCGCAGAGCCAAAGAACTTGGAGATTATCTTATCGTAGCTACCTCGACTGATGAGTTTAATTTAAATCAGAAGAATAAAGTGTGTTATTTTAAATATGCTCAGCGCAAACAGCTATTAGAAGCTATTCGTTATGTTGATCTGGTAATTCCTGAAGAAACCTGGGAACAAAAGATCCAAGATATCAAAGAGTATCATGTTGATGTTTTTGTCATGGGTGATGACTGGAAAGGAAAGTTTGATTATCTACGGGAATATGGCGTAGAGGTTGTTTACTTGCCAAGGACTCCGGAAATATCCACGACTCAGATCAAACAAGATCTTGAAAAATAACGATATTTTAAAATCGTGAAGTTAATAGGTTAGATGTTGGCTAAATCTAAATTATTGAACAAAAAATGATTTAAAATCTAAAAGTTCTTATTATCCATCATGGCAAAATAAATTTGCTATGATAGATAGTAGGGGCTTTTTTAGATGAGCAAAAGAAAAAAGCATGATGGATTATAGGAGATCATGCTTAATTTATTATTTATCCTTGATGGTTTTGCCATCAAAAGTGGTTGTTTGAAAAGCTGGATCTAATGGATTTAAGATGATCTTTTCAGCTTTAACGATTGCTTTATCATATAGTTCAAAGAAAGAATTATCATTGATTTGATCAGGTTCAAAAATGTTATACCATTCATTTCTTTGAAGATTTAATACATCTTCTTTTGCTTCATTATTTAGCATCAAACTAGATGCAAAATGATCGATCTTGATGAAATTTTCGATATGTGCAAAAGTTTTATATTTCCAAAGATTTGGTTTTAAGATCTTTAAATAACGTGGACAATCACGAATCGTTTGTTGGATCTTATTAAAAGAAAGCTTGATATCAAAAACATCATTAAATAATTGTTGGTAAAGATTTGCAAGCTTGACATTATCACATTTGGTGATGGCTACGGCCTTATAAACATCATATGATGATATTGGGCGTTCTTTATATTGAAGCACTTTGCTATCGATAATGGCTTCGATCCTGAAATGTTTGATATTTTCGCTTTCTGGGCTATTGATCCCATAGCGGGACATATAATAAATCAAAGGATGAGCTAAAGTATCTAAGGCGTAATGACAAATATATCCATAAGTATAGCTTAATAGATCTAGATCGTTCTTGCTGTATTCATATAGATAGCTTATGACTTCATGGATCTTTTCATTATGCAAAAGGCTTCCATAAATATTTAATGATGATTTGCTCATTCCAGCTTGGCTGAAAAAAAATAAATCTGGTCCTTGGGAACCTAGGTAATACATATGAAGATTAGTTATCTGATCAACGATATTATTTGGTAAATTTAGATATACATCTTTGGAAAATTCATAATGTGTGGTTGCTGCTGGCATATTGTCACCTCTGCATTTTATTATACAACATCTATGTTAAAAATTGTAAAATCTCGTCTTATCCACTTTTATTTATCGATGATAGTGGTAAAATAAATAAGTAATAGGGGAAAAATATATGAAAAATCTTACAAAAATAGAAAAAAACTGGATATTATATGATGTAGCAAATTCTGCTTTTGTTTTGATGGTATCGACGATCATACCAATATTTTTTAAGGGAATATGCTCGGCTTCCGGCATTAGTGATTCAGATTCAACGGCATTTTGGGGATACGCTCTTTCGATTTCCACTTTGATCGTTGCTTTTTTAGGGCCTACGCTTGGGCGTTTAGCAGATGAAAAAGATAAAAAGAAAAAATATTTTTTGTTTTTTCTGCTTTTGGGTTGCTTAGGTTGTGCAGCTTTAGGGTTTTCTTTTGATTGGATAAGCTTTATCGTGATCTTTATCATTGCTAGGGTTGGCTATCAGGCTGCTAATGTTTTCTATGATTCAATGCTGACAGATGTTACCGATGATGAAAGAAGCCATATCGTTTCATCATATGGTTATGCTTTAGGTTATATCGGGAGCTGCATTCCATTTGTAGTTGCCATGGCCATAGTTTTATTAGGAAGTAATTTTGGTTTATCTAGTCAGAGCTCGATCATGATTGGCTTGATCATTACAGCATTATGGTGGTTCTTGCTTAGTGTGCCATTGCTTAAAAATTATCGACAAGTCTATTATAATCATGAAACCGAAAAACAAAACTTTATCGATGTCATTAAGGGATTAAGGCATACCCTTAAGAAGGTTAAGAATAATAAAGCGGTATTTTATTTTTTGATTGCTTATTTCTTTTATATTGATGGTGTTTATACCGTAATAGAAATGGCTACATCCTACGGATATGATGTTGGCATCAATCAAACGCAGTTGTTGCTAGCTTTGTTGCTAACACAGATTATTGCTTTTCCGTTTGCTATCATCTTTGGTAAGCTTTCAGAAAAGATAAAAGCTCGTAAATTGATCAATATTTCTATTGTTGGTTATATTTTCATCGTTTGCTTCGCATTGCAGCTAGATAAAGCCTGGGAATTTTGGTTTTTAGCGGTTTGTGTTGCAATGTTCCAAGGAGGAATTCAAGCATTATCAAGAAGTTATTTTTCACGGTTGGTACCAAAAGATAATTCTAATGAATATTTTGGCTTATTTGATATCTTTGGCAAAGGTGCTTCATTTACAGGTACCTTATTGGTAGGGGTCATTACACAGTTGACTGATAGTAGTACGATGGGCGTTGCTGGATTATTAATATTGCTCATCGTGGGCCTGATCGTAATGCGCAAGGTACCAAATAATGAAGCAGATAAATAGATGTTATTTTAGATATTTACAAGACAAATTTGACTGAAATAAAGACAGAAAAGCACTTCTTAGCTAGTGAAGGCTTTTCTGTCTTTTATGATAATGAATGGTATAATAAAAGTAGTTAGATAAGTTAAGGAGAAAAGAAAATGAAATACTTGATGTTTGAAGGAATGAAAATATCGCAGATTGCTTTAGGATGCATGCGTATATCTAAGCTTACTGAAAAAGAAACAGATGAATTGATCAGATCAGCAATAGAATTAGGTATTAATTTTTTTGATCATGCCGATATCTATGGACAGGGAAAAAGCGAAGAATTATTTGGCAAGGTTTTAGCGAATGATCCTAGCTTGCGCGATAAGATATACATTCAAACCAAATGCGGAATATGTAAAGGTTATTATGATCTTTCAGCTGATCATATTATCGATAGCGTTAATAATAGCTTAGAACGTTTACATACTTCATATATCGATGCACTGCTTCTTCATCGTCCTGACGCCTTGATGGAACCTGAGGTCATTGCGCAAGCATTCGATAAGTTAAAAGCGCAAGGAAAGGTGAAAAATTTTGGTGTTTCCAATATGACACCATATCAAATAGCCTTATTGCAAAAGCATTGTCATCAGCCATTAAAGATAAATCAACTCCAGTTTAATGTTGTCAATGCGGGAATGATAGATAGTGGTATCAATGCTAACATGGATAATGATGCTTCGCTCGATCATGATGGTGGAGCATTGGATTATTGTCGACTGAACGATATTTTGATACAACCTTGGTCGATATTGCAGGCTTCATGGAGCAAAGGAACTTATCTTGATCATCCTGATTATGAAAAATTAAATATGAAATTAGCTGAATTGGCTAGTAAGTATCATGTTAACAAAAGTGCCATAGCCTTGGCGTGGATATTACGTCATCCTGCCAACATGCAACCAATCGTTGGTACTACTTCTATTAAGCACTTAAACGAACTGGTTCAAGCAAACGATATTTGGCTAAGCAGATCAGAATGGTATCAATTATATTTAGCAAATGATCGGATGCTACCATAAAAAAACTTCATTACAAGTATTTTGTAATGAAGTTTTTTATTTTACATCAAAGCTTTCATCTTAGCCGCTAAGCCATGTACTTTGGTTAATGATAACGAGCAAATAGCTACGCGAATACCTTTATTTACGCAAACAGTATAGATGTGATTAGCCATCAATTTTTGATGAAATTTATCTCTTATATTGTTATCAGGGGTTTTTATCGTGATAAAGAAGCCTTCTTTATAAGGATAGATCGGTAAACCGCATGCTTGGGCTTCTTCGATGAAGATATGTGAACGCTGTTTTAATAAATCGATATATTTTTGTTTTTCTGTTTGGAACGCTTCTTTGTTTTGGGTTGTTAACCAACTGAAGTTTTCCATAGCGGCATTTGGAATGTTGCTCCAAACGGCACGGGCACTTTTTTCAAAAACGATTTCTGTGTTACGAACTGCTTGAGGATCCTTGGCTAATATGATGCATGCTCCGCAGCGCAAACCATAAGATGTCAAAGTTTTTGAGCAGCTAAAAGCGATGCTGATTAAAACGTTTTCCTCGATATTATCGAAATTTTGCATATAGTTACGGCTGTTTTCTAGATCATAAGAATAGTCGATATAAGCAATATCATTAAGAATGACGAAAGGAACCTTCTTGGCACATTCATTGGCGAATTGAATTATTTGTGCCCATTGTTCATTGCTTAAGCTTAATCCTGTTGGATTATGGCAAGGATCATTGATGACGACCAAGATCTTATCTTGATTAGCCATGGTCTTTGTGATGGTTTCTTTAAATGATGTGATATTAAAGTGGTTTTGATCATCGAACATTTCATATTGAACACAGTTTAATTCAAATTGCGATGCCATCAATTTATAACTGCCCCAAGCAATATCAGGGATGATCAAAGTTTGCCCCTTATCAAGGATATTGCTTATGGTCATGCTGACTGCACCAGTTCCACCGATAGTGGCTATGGTGGAATGGGCAAGGGTTTTTATTTTGTCGCGGGTTACCCAACGATATACATCTTTGCGATAATTTGGGTTACCGGTAAAACTTGTAGCGTATTTAGCTTTGGTACGTTTATCAATATCATCATAGTGTGTAAATACATTGTCAAAGGCTACTAATTTTCCTTCTTCATCATATAATGAGCCGATGGTAGCATCGATTACTTTGTCTTCACCATTTTGTTCTTTATCTTTTTTTGCTAGTTCCACGATACTGAAAACAGTATCTACAATAGGTACTAGATCAGCGGTTTTGCGGGTAAAAGTCATATTGATCACTCCTTTTCTTATTATTTTACTCCTAAAAAAGCAGAGAGCCAAGCCTTACTTCTGTTGCATGGTTTTTTAAGGCTAGAGGATAGTCGTGAGACATTCCCATTGATAAGGTCGTGAGATGATAGGTTTGCGCATATTGTAAGTAAATTTCATAGGCTTGTGCAAAGATATCATTAATAGCATTTGTATCATCGCAATGAGGACCAATGCACATGAACCCATTGATCTTTACATTTGAAAATTTAGCGATATTCGCCATGAAAAAAGGAATCTGATCTTTTTTTAGCCCGGATTTAGTGACCTCTTCAGCCAGATTTAATTGAATCAGACAATTAGTGATCTTGTTTATCTTGGCAGATTGGGCATCGATCGTTCTTAATAATTCTAAAGAATCAACGGAATCGATGCTGTAAATATAGGGAACGATCTGCTTTACCTTATTTGTTTGCAGATGGCCGATGAAATGCCAACAAATATCTTGGGGCAGATGAACTTTTGTTAATAGTTCTTGGGCACGATTCTCGCCGAAATGGCGATGGCCTAAGTTATAATACTGCATTATTTGTTGATCGGTGCGTGTTTTGGTGACGATAACCAAACGGGCACCATTAAGTTCTTCTAATAGCTTGTTATAATTGATCATAGTTTATCACCAAGAATATTATACCATGTTATAATATTAATAAGAAATGAAGGTAAGATAGATGATTATCGATTTACATGTCCATAGCAAATACAGTTTTGATTCTACAAGCGAGATAGAAGATATCTTACACATGGCTGCAGAAAAAAATATTACATATTTGGCAATCTGTGATCATAATGCCGTTGCGGGAAGCTTGTTGGCCCAACAGCAAGAAAAAATAAAGATCATTCCAGGAATCGAAATAGATTGTTTTTTTGAAGATAAGATCGTTCATATTTTAGGTTTGGGATGTGATTTAAAAGATCAACGTTTTAAAGAACTTGAACTGCACTATTATGATGAACTGCGCAGGATAGCCTGGGAAAGGCTGGCAAAGGTAGAAGAATTTCATCATGTAAAACTAGATGTTGACAAGATCAAAAGCCTTAGTCATTTTGATGGCTTCAGCAATGTTGAAATCGAACGGGTGCTGTTGGCGGATTGTGATGATCCTTATTTGCTTCCATATCAAAAAGGAGCTAAAAGTGCTAATCCTATTGCTAATTATTACTGGGATAATCTTGCTATCGGTAAGTGGGGCTATGTAGAACTTAAACTTCCGGATTTTCGGGAAATAATAAATTTGATCCATGATACTGGGGGAGTAGCGATTTGTGCTCATCCTAATGTTAATATCGGTCATGATCTTGAAAGTATCGATAAGCTTATACAAGCAAAGATCGATGGCTTTGAGGTATATTGTAGCTATCATGATCAAGATGATATCTTATTTTATGAAAATATCGTAAGAGAAAAAGGACTTTTAAGTGGTTGTGGCAGCGATTACCATGGTGTTACCAAACCAAATATTGAACTGGGTCAAACCAATTGCCAAGGGGATATGCAGGCGATTGTAGAAAGGATATTAGATAGGATATATGAAAAAGATATATGAGGGGTTTATTTTTAAAGCATTTATCATATTGATCTGTGTTGTTGTTGCGTTATATCTAGGGCTAAATATATTTGTGCGCAAAAATCAAGAAGTAGATGTCGGAGTTGAGCCAAAGCCATTTAAAACTCAGGAAGTTGAAAGATATAGCTTAGATCTTTTCATGGTAGGAGACGCTTTGCTTCATGGTGCTGTAAATTATGCTGCTTCTACTGATGAAGGTTATGACTATAGTGGGATGCTAGATAGTTTGTTACCGATCTTAAGCGGCTATGATCTAAAGTACTACAATCAAGAAACGATCTTAGGGGGAGATGATTTGGGAATCAGCAGTTATCCTCGCTTCAATACTCCGCAGGCTTTTGGTGATTATATGATCGATGATCTAGGATTTAATATGGTATCTTTAGCAAATAATCATACATTAGATATGGGCGAAGCCGGTATCCGTAATAGCTTGGCTTATTGGCAGCAAAAAAAGGTATTCTTAGCTGGCTGTAATGAATCTGCTCAAGAGGAGCAAAAGATCAATGTTTATGAACTTAACAATATAAGTTTTGCGTTTTTAAGCTATACTTATGGCACTAATGGTTTAGTTGCCCCACAAGGCAAAGAATATCTAGTAAATGTTTATGATGAAGAAACATTAAAAAATGATATCAGCAGCACCAAAGAATTGGCTGATGTCGTTATCGTCAGCATGCATTGGGGCGAAGAATATCAACATGATCCTAATGATGAGCAACAGCGGTTAGCTAAATTGATTGCTGATAGCGGTGCAGATATCATTATCGGCTCTCATCCGCATGTCATTCAACCAGTTGCGTGGATCGATGATACGATCGTTTATTATTCGCTTGGAAATTTGATCAGTGCTCAAGACTCTTTGCCATCACTTATCGGTATGATGGGAAGCGTTAAAATTACAAAAAGCGTGATCGATGGTGAGGTAGATATAGAAATAAGCCAGCCGAAAGCTGACTTATTATATACATACTATACGAATGATTATTCTTTTTTCAAAGTATATACCTTTGATGAATTAAATGATGATATCTTGCCAGAACATGAAGAAATATATCAAGAATATTCAGCGATAATTCAAAAGCTTGATGATTCGATCGTTGTTGGCGGCATCAAATAAATTTATTTACGATCAATTAAATTACGATTTTGTAAAATTGGGATTATCATCTTAAATACAGAATATAAGATGATAATTTCAATAGGCAGCAAGATCGTATTTTTAATTAGGCTGGTTGAAGCATAGTAGATGAAGCCTTTGGAGTAAAGCATTGCGCTCCATAAAGAACCGATCCCTACATTTACGATATAGTTGATCATTGTTTTGGCACCGATGATATTGGCAAGTCGGATCTTACGTTTATAAAACCATGCAGAATAGATAGCAGCAGCAATGACATTGCTTAAAGCATATCCAGGGAAAAATGGGGGATAAGGATTAACGATATAACCTAAGATATCGCTAGCAGCACCGGATATCATGGAAGGTCCGTATCCAAATATCGTACATTCTATAGCGGTTACGATAAAGGTAAAATAAATATTTAAATTATCAGCGACGGGGATCCTGATATAGCCTACAACGATCTTTAAGGCAATGAAAAGAGCTAGCAAAACTAGCATGCGGGTTGATTTTAGATTATTAAAAGACTCTTTAAACATGAATATTTCCTCCTTCTTTTTACCTATATGTGAAAGAAAGAGCACATATTCACATTTAGGGCTATATGTAAACCGCAAGACATAGCTTTTCGTTCATTATTTCCCATTTAATGACACTTAACGCTTACATACAATTTTGCTATCATAGTATGTTTTTTTACCATATTTGTCAAGATTATATTATAATATTTGTGATGAAAAATATTATTTGCGGAATTAAAGAAGAAAAAGAAATAGAACTACTTAAAGAAGCAGGATGCAATATCATCATGTTGGCAGACGATCATCATGCAACAAGATTTCCTGCTTATTTTGATCGTGAAAAACTAAGAGAACTGATTGTTAAATGTCATGATGCAAACTTGAAAGTAATGATAGGAGTTAATAGAATTTATCAAGATGAAGAAATAGCAAGTTTGCGTGAGTATATGCGATCTTTGAAAAAACAAGATGTTGATGGATATTATTTTAGTGATCCAGCAGTATATATTTTGGCTCAAGAGCTAGGTGTGGTAGATAAGCTGGTTTATAATCCTGATACCTTGTGTGCCAATTCTTATGATATCAATGTGTGGCTTAGCAAAGGAATTTTTGGTTGTGTTATTGCCAAGGAATTAACTTTGGCACAGATGGAAGAAATTGCTGCTAAGACCCACGATAGCATGATCATGCTGCATGGCTATCTTAATATGTCTTATTCTAAACGCCAGTTGCTAAAAAATTATATGGTGGAAATCAATGAAGATATTGATTTGGACCATTGTTTTGATTTACGTTTGCAGGAAGCCACTAGAGATGATCTGATGCCAGTGTATGAAGATGAGCAAGGTACTTGTATCTATACGCCATATATTCAGGAATCTTTCAACGAATTTTTAAGCTTAGGTGCAAAAGGTATCGATCATTTTATCATTGAACGTATGTTCTTGCCTTTTGATTTGGTATTTGATGCTATCGTTGGTTATCGTAAGATCGAACAGGGAATGGATGCGACTACGATCAAAAAAGCTTACGAAGAAAAATATGCTGAATATCCGTTAAGCAGTGGTTATATGTATCAAAAGACTAGTATGGTGAAGTAATGATGAATAAAAAAATAGAATTATTGGCTCCAGCAGGGGATTTAGAAAAAGCTAAGACGGCGATTCGTTTTGGTGCAGATGCTGTTTATCTAGGTGGTAAACGCTTTTCATTGCGTTCACGTGCTAGCAATTTTGAAATCGAAGATATTGCCAAAGCATGTGAATTTGCTAAAATCCATGGGGCAAATATCCATGTTACCGTTAATATGATCCCTCATGAAGAAGATCTTGAGGGTATTGAAGAATATTTGATGACTTTAGAAAGGATCGGGGTAAAAGCCATAATTGTTGCTAGCGTTGCAATCATTGAAATTGCTAAACGCGTTGCTCCAGGTTTAGAGATCCATTTGAGCACGCAGATGTCGACAACTAATCTGCCAGCCATAGAATTTTATCGTTTATTAGGAGCAGATAGGGTAGTATTAGCTAGAGAATGCAACATTGAACAAGTTAAATATATTGCACAACATGCCCCACTAAGCATAGAAGCTTTCATTCATGGAGGCATGTGCGTTAATTATTCAGGTAGATGTACTTTGTCAAATCAAATGACTTTTAGGGACGCTAATCGAGGAGGATGCGCTCAAAGTTGCCGTTGGAAATATCATCTATTCAAAGATGGTAAAGAATTAAGTCATCCCGAGTGTTTGTTTTCAATGAGTTCTAAAGATCTTATGGCCGTAGATTATGTCTATGACATGATGGCAAGCAATGTGGCATCTTTAAAGATCGAAGGTAGGATGAAGACCAATTATTATATCGCTACCGTAGTTAAAACTTATCGGATGTTGATTGATGAGATAGCAGCATGTGGAACTAATTTGTCGCCTCAGCGTTTGGCATACTATCGTCAGGAAATTGCCAAAGCAGAAAATCGACCTTGCGCTGATGGTTTTTATGGAGGTTTGCCAACTAATAAAACTCATTTATATGGGGTGAATGGTTCTGGGGTAACTCATGATTTTGTTGGCGTGGTACTATCTTATGATAAGGAGAAGAAATTAGCGAAGATCCAAAGCCGTAATGTATTTAAGATCAATGATGAACTAGAAGTTTTTGGACCGCATATAACGGATGAACCATTTACCGTTACTAGGATAATTGATCAAGATGGGCAGGATATCATATCAAGCAATCGGCCAATGGCGGAAGTTTTTGTGCCAATTGATTTTAATGTTGAACCATTAGATATGATCAGGAGAAGGTAATATGATATTTGAAGGTGCTTTAAGCGTAAAAGCCGTTATTAATGGGCATAAACGCAAAGTTGATTGCGTTATTATCGATAAGAACAAACACACTAAAGATAGCAATTATATCAAAAAGATCTGTCAGATAAATGATATCAAACTTGAACTTGATGATTTAGCAAATATTCAAAAAATAGCGCAAGGGAAGACACATGGTGGTATCATTGCAATTGCTGGTGAACGTCAATATCAGCCGCTTGATGCACTTTTGACAAAACAGAGCTTTATTTGCTTGTTAGAGGGCATTGAAGATCCTTTTAATTTTGGTTATATATTGCGCAGTTTATATAGTGCGGGCTGTAGCGGGGTCCTGTGCAATAAGCGAGATTGGCAACAGGCGCAAAGCGTTATATGCAAAAGCAGTGCAGGGGCTAGCGAGCTTATCAGCATTTGTCAAAGTGATGATCTAGGCGCAGATCTACGTTGTTTAAAAGGTCAAGGCATAGAATGTCTTGCTGCTTATCGAAATAATGCTGTTAGCTATTTAGCTAAAGATTATACCAAGCCAGTATTGATTGCTGTGGGCGGAGAGATGCGAGGATTAAGCAAAGAAGTATTAAATGAGATGGATGGATTTATATATATTCCATATGCCAACGATTTTCGCAATGCCTTGAACGCTAGTAGCGCTGCCAGTGTCATTGCTTATGAAGTATTGAGGCAAAGAACGCACGTGTGATATAATTTTTTTCGTGGAGGTATTTTTATGAATGAAGCTGTATACTATAAACGTAATCTAGCAATTATTAACTATACTAAACAGTATTGCGTCAAGCCGGAAGAATTGGTATCTTCTGAAGGATTCCATCATTTTTTAGATTTATTTTTCAATCATTTGGCTTGTCATAATATCGAACTATATAATTGGCTTTTTGAAGGGTCGACGATATTTGAGGTTAAAGATAGCCTTGTAAGATTATTGAAATTGCTTTTGGTTTTGGAACCAAGTGAAATCGTACATCCTGCTTTAAAAAATAGAGTATATTTCTTACAGTTGGTAGAAGAGGCATATCATTTCTGGCGTAATATGGAAAGATATTCCATCATCTATACCCGTAATGATGAAGGATTTCAGATCAAGAACTTTTTAGAAGCTGATGATGATTTTAATCGATTAGTGTTAGGCTTTTATCGTACGATCCAGCAAAAGATCCAAGGCAGCAATAACCAATTGTATAGACAGCTTCAAGCTGGTACTAATGCTAGCTTGTTATTGCAGAATTATGACTGGGAAGTTCCAGAAGCTTATGAAACATTAAGAAATATTCCTTTTGTTAATCAAATCATGCTGAGGACCCCACTGATCATTCATCCAAAGAGCAATAAACGCTTAGGAATGTTTACGGAAACTTATCAGAATCCGATCAAGGAATTCATTCATAAAGATAATGAATGGATATGCATGCCATGTAAAGTAGGAACGTTGCTGTTATTTGCATATTTCCACCGTGATTTTATCGGTGGAGCAATAGCTGTTCCTAACCTGTTTGAAATGGCAAGCATGAAAGAATGTGTAAATCGCAAACCTGATTGCATCGTATTATTTGGTAATCCTGATGGAAAAAATGACACGTCTTTCTATCATGATAAAAAAGAGAATATTTGGGTTGGAAAGATCAGTGCTGCTGATGTAATCGAATATTTTGGCTATGTTAAAAAAATGTTCTTAACATTGCATAATTTAGCGGTGATGGAAAAAGGTTATCTTCCGATCCATGGTGCTATGATCAAATTATACCTAAAAGATGGCAGTGAAAAGAATATCATGTTCATGGGAGATTCTGGTGCTGGAAAATCGGAGACGATAGAAGCTTTGACTGCTATTGCAAAGGAGGAAATCGTCAATCAGGTCGTAGTGTTCGATGATATGGGTTCTATTCATATCAATGAAAGTGGTAAGATCGTTGCACAGGGCACGGAAATTGGTGCTTTTGTTCGTCTTGATGATCTTGATAAAGGAACAGCTTATCGAGACATGGATCGTTCAATTTTCTTCAATCCTGAAAGTGCAAATGCGCGAGTCGTCGTTCCAGCTGCGCCATATAATGTGGTCATTCAGCAACATCATATCGATTGTTTCATGTATGCTAACAATTATACTGATTCTCGTGGTTTAAGACGCTTCAATACGATGGAAGAGGCTATGCCGGTATTTGTAGAAGGCAAGCGATTTGCTTTAGGTACGACTCAAGAAAAAGGTATCAGCAAAACTTTCTTTGCTAATCCGTTTGGACCAATGCAGCGTCAGCAGCAATGTGAACCATTGATCGAACAAATGTTTGAACAATTATTTAAACAAAATATATTTGTCGGAGAGATCTATACTTGCTTAGGTTTACCAAATAAAGGTGATAACGGCATCATAGATGCTGCCAAAGCCTTGTTAGATCTTGTAACAAAATAAAAAAGAAATAGCATTTGCTATTTCTTTTTTTAACTATTATAATGGGTCATTTGATGATCTTATCTAAAACAGCTGAAACTTCAGCAAGTTTTTGATCGATATCATCATTTAATGTGGCATTTTTTACACAAGTATATAAGTGGTTTTGCAATACTTTTTTATTTGCTTTATTGATCAAGGCTGAAGTTGCCAGCAATTGATTGGAAATATCTATGCAGTAACGTTCATCTTCTATCATTTTTATGGCTGAATTTATTTGTCCTTGTGCTGTTTTTAATAAGATGTATGCATCTTTATTTTTCATGTAAGATCTCCTTGGCTTCATATCCGCTTTCATTGATTACCTTGATGATGTTATTAGGGTCTAGAGGCTTTGTGGCCTGAATAAATGCTGTTTTGGTATCTAAGCGAACATCACAATTGATAATGCCATCAATGTTATTTAACGCAGAAGATACCCTTGAAGTGCAATGATTGCACATCATATCAGGAATGCTAAAAGCATATTCATAAATAGGTGCTGGATTAATTGGCTCGGGTTGCTGAGGTTTGAAGAAGCGTAAACGCAAGGCATTGGAAACAACACATACGCTAGATAAGCTCATGGCTGCTGCTCCAAACATTGGATTTAGCTTTATTTGGAAAAATGGATATAGAGCTCCTGCTGCTAAAGGAATGCCGATGATGTTGTAGATGAATGCCCAAAATAAATTTTCTTTGATGTTTAGGACGGTCTTTTTACTTAATTTGATAGCATTTACGACGTCATTAAGATCGTTCTTCATTAAGATGATATCTGCAGAATCGATGGCGATATCGCTGCCTGCACCTATAGCGATGCCAATATCAGCGCGTGATAAAGCAATGGCATCATTGATTCCATCACCAACCATCGCTACAAATTCATTGTTGGCAATTAATTCTTTTATCTTGTTTTCTTTATCTTGTGGCAATACTTCGGCAACTACTTCATTAATACCTAGCTGATTAGCTATTTTAACGGCAACATTTTGTTGATCACCGGTAAGCATGATGATTTTGATATGCATATCTTGTAAGGATTTGATCGCTTGTTTGCTGCTATCTTTGATCTTATCCTGAATAGCGATGACCGCGATGACTTGTTGTTGATTAGCTAATAGCAAGGGGGTTTTTGCTTGAGCGATCAACTGAGTGATTTCTTGTTGATAGTCATTTGTTATTCCTTCTTGCGCGATGAGCTTTTGATTTCCTAGATAATAAATATCACCAGCAATTATAGCTTTGATACCATGCCCGCTTAATGCCGTAAATTTTTGTAAAGGATATGTTTCCTGAAAATAATTGCTGAATGCATTAGCAATTGGATGTTCAGAAGCTTTTTCCATGCTGCTAGCAATCTTAATGGCTTCTTCTTTTGTTAGATGCTTGGAGATGATATCAGTGATAGATGGGTGGCCTTCGGTAATCGTCCCGGTCTTGTCTAAAACGATCGTTTGGATCTTGTGAGCATTTTCCAAGGCGTTAGCATCTTTGATCAAGATGCCATTTTCAGCGGCTTTACCAGTAGCTACCATGATTGCTACGGGAGTGGCAAGACCAAGTGCGCAAGGACAAGATATGACCAAAACACCGATGCCGATGCTCAAGGCAAAGCTAAAACTTTTTCCGCTTAACATCCAAATGGTAAAAGCAATAATGGCTATAATGATTACAGTTGGTACGAAGATGCCAGATATCTTATCAGCTAAAGATGCCATAGGTGCTTTTGAATTAGCTGCTTCTTCGACAAGGTCGATGATCTTAGCCAAGGTGGTATCATTTCCCACATTGGTTGCTTTGATCAGCAGCCGGCCTTGTTTATTTAATGTTGCGCTGATTACTTTATCATCTTTGCTTTTTTCAACTGGCATGCTCTCGCCTGTAAGCATCGATTCATCAACACTACTATGACCTTCAATGACGATGCCATCACAAGGGATGGACATACCAGGCTTTATGATGACAATATCATCTTTTTGCAATTCGTTAGCAGAGATAGTGATTTCTTGACCATCTTTGATGATCGTTGCCTGCGATGGTGCTAAATTTATTAGTTTTGCGATCGCATCAGTTGTTTTTTTCTTGGAGCGCGCTTCAAGGTATTTACCTAAGGTGATCAATGTCAAGATCATGCCGGCGCTTTCAAAATAAAGATCATGCATGTAGTTGTGAACGATATGCATTTGTTGATAACTTATCCCATAAGCAATGTTATATAAGGCAAATACGCTATAAATAAATGAAGCGCTTGATCCTAAAGCAATCAAGGTATCCATATTAGGATGTTTTTTTATCAGCATCTTGAAACCATTGATATAATAACCACGATTTAAATACATGATCGGCAAGACCAGCAACAGTTGGGTCAAAGCATTTAATAATGCGTTTTGTTCACCTTTGAAGAAAAAAGGTAAAGGATAGGAAAACATATTTCCCATAGCGATATACATCAAGATGATCAAGAAGACAAATGATAAGATGATCCGCTGTTTGATGAGCTTGCTATCATCTTTTATCTTTGTAGTAGGTGTTTTATCGTTTGGCAGCTTAGCATCATATCCTGATTCTTGAACTGCTCTCATTATCGTGGAAGCATCCACTTGTTTTTCGTCATATTCTACGTTCATTGAATTTGAAAGCAAATTTACTTCAACGCTAGACACGCCTTTTAGTTTTCGTACGCAGCTATCTACATGTGAACTGCAGGCGCTGCAGCTCATTCCGATAACATCAAATTTTTGTTTCATACTAATATCTCCTATCCCCCGTGCAGGGGGGGTCAATGTTATTTTAAATTATTATAAAAAAATATGCAATTGTTTTGCATTTAAAGATATAATAATATTATGAAGAAAGAAGGTTTAAAGATGAAAGCAGCTATTTATTTTGCTCAAGGCTTTGAAGAATGTGAAGCGTTGATCGTTGTTGATATGTTTAGAAGATGTAAGGTTGATATCGATATGATCGGTATCGATGATCGTTTTGTTGTTTCAAGTCATAATGTTGAAGTAAAGATGGATAATACTTTCGATGATTATGATCCTGATAGCTATGATGTCCATATCTTGCCAGGAGGTCTACCAGGTACTACAAATTTACAGGCATGTGAAGCATTATTGAATGTTTTAAAACAGGCTTATGCAGAAGATAAATTGGTTTGTGCCATTTGTGCTGCACCAAGCGTTTTAGCTAACGCCGGTATATTAGATGGAAAAAAAGCAACGGCATTTCCAGCATTTAGACAATATCTTACTAACAGTGAAGTAATGGATGTGAAGTGTGTGCAAGATGGTAATGTGATCACGGCTTGTGGCTTAGGTGCAGCTTTTGAATTTGCTAAGATGATTTTAGAAAATATTCTTGGCAAAGAAGAAGTTGCCAAAGCCTACAACAATATATGCTATTAATGATATAAGAATAAAGGAAAGAAGATGGGGAGAGTAATAAATTATGGGTGTTTTTTCGAATGATTCGCGAGCGTTAAAATTTGATATCTTAAGGGAAATTGCGGAAGAAACCTTTACAGATACTTTATGTGAAGAAAATGTACAATCATATTCTAAAAAATTGATTCCGGGGACCAAGGCAAATTATCGCTGCTGTGTATATAAAGAAAGAGAAATCTTAAGGCAGCGTGCAAGATTAGCAATGGGCAAGATGGCTAACGATACGGCTGAATATAATCCACGACAGATCGTACAAGTCATCGAAGCTGCATGTGATGGATGTACGATCAAAAAGATCCGTATTACGGATAACTGCCGTCGCTGTATGGCCAAATCTTGTTATAGTTCATGTAATTTTGGAGCTATCACGATTGGCCCAAATCGAGCAGAAATTAATTATGATAAATGTAAAGAATGTGGAGCTTGTGCAAGAAATTGTCCATATAATGCGATCGTTGTAACTGAACGACCTTGTAGTGCACATTGTCCGGTCAATGCTATTAGTTGGGATGAAAATGGCATTGCGCAGATCGATGAAACAAAGTGTATCAATTGTGGTCAATGTCAGGCCGCTTGTCCTTTTGGGGCAATTGAAGATATCAGTTGGGTCGTGCCAGTTTGTGAATTATTGCGAATGAAGACACCTTGTATCGCTATTGTGGCCCCTAGCATTCAGGGACAATTTGAGAACGCAACATTTGCTCAGATAAAACAAGGTATCAAAATGTTAGGTTTTGATAAAGTCTATGAAGCTGCAATAGGTGCTGATGCTGTTGCTTATTATGAACATGAAGAATTGATGGAACACATCGAAAAGAAGATTCCAATGACAACATCATGCTGTCCGGCATTTGTTAATATGGCTAAGCTTCATTTTCCAAAAATATATGAAGAAAATGTATCAACGATGGTTTCACCAATGATGGCCATAGCTAGAAAGCTAAAACAAGATTATCCAAGCCATGGCATCGTCTTTATTGGACCATGTGTTGCCAAAAAACAAGAAGCCATGGAATCTTTTACTGCTGTTGATTATGTTTTGACCTTCGAAGAACTAGCTGCAATGATGATTGCAAAACATATCCATTGTGAAGAGCTAGAAGCAGCTGAAGAAGAAGTTGCCAGTGTGTTTGGTAGAAATTTTGCTCAAGGCGGAGGAGTAAGCAAAGCTGTTGCCCAAGCAGCAAGTGAAAAGGAAAAACCAGCGATCAATGCTGTGTATGCTGATGGCTGCATGGAATGTAAGAAGCAACTGATGTTGATGAAAGCTGGTAAATTTACGGGTGATATCCTTGAAGGCATGAGTTGTGTCGGAGGATGCATCAATGGACCTGGAGCATTTGAAGCTAGCATTAAAGCTAAAGCCAGGATGAATAAAGAAAATTTAAGTGCGCAAAAGAAAACTATCAAGAGCGTCGTAGAAGAATTTAATTTTGAAAATGTGCATCTGCATCGAGAAAACTAAGAGGTATAATTTATGATTACTTTAGAAATTTGTATTGGTAGTTCTTGTTATGTCAAAGGATCGAATCAAGTCGTAAAGATCGTAAATGATCTATTGGCAGAAAAAAATTGGGAAGGCAAAGTAGAAGTCAAAGGCTCATTTTGTATGCAAGCTTGTCAGGATAAACTGGGATTAGGTATCAAGATCAACGGTGAAAGGATCGAAGGAATCAACCTTCAAAATGCGAAGGAAATAATCAGTAATAAGATCGAATCCTTGCTATGATGAAATATATCAAGCTTAAAGAAGCAAATTGCCGTAATTGTCTTAGATGCATAAGAGTTTGTCCAACTAAGGCCATGAGCTATATCAATCATCAACCAACGATTATTGAAGATGAATGCATCTTATGTGGTGAATGTTATAAAGTTTGTCATCATAGTGCTAAAAAAATAATTAGTAATTTTCAAAAGGTCAAAGGCTGGTTAGCTCAGGGTGAGCAGGTAATCGTTAGCGTTGCGCCAAGTTTTGTAACGGTATGGCCTAATTTTCAATGGCTGAAGGCACAGTTAAAAGCGCAGGGCTTTTATGATGTAGAAGAAACAGCAAATGGAGCTATCATGGTATCCAAGGAATACAATAAATTAATTAACGAAAAGAAGATGCGCAATATCATCTCTACCTGTTGTCCAGCTGTTGTTTCTTTGGTTGAAAAAGAGTATGGTGATCTGATCGATTGTTTGGCACCAATAGTTTCACCAATGATCGCGCATGGCAAGGATATCAAGAAACGATATCCCAATGCGAAAGTAGTTTTCTTATCACCTTGCATTGCTAAAGAAAAAGAAGCTAATGATTCAAGGTTCGATGGTGCGGTCGATGCAACATTGAATGTTGAAGAAGTCGTCAAATGGATTGGGGTCGATCCTGGTATAGATGGGGGATGGGATGAAATTTCACAGCCAATAGCTCGTTTATATCCAACGCCTAGCGGTATCTTAAAAACATTGGCAGATGATGATAATTATAAAAGGGTCAATGTTGAAGGGGTTAATAGGATCAAAGAATGTTTAGAAGCAATTCGTTCAGGAATGCTGGAAGGATATTTCTTTGAGATGAGCGCATGTAATGGATCATGCGTAAACGGTCCATTATTGTCGCACTTTAAACATAATGAATGGTTAGGTCAGAGCTTGATTCGTGATAATGTCGAAAAAGCCAAACCTATCCAGGTCATGAGCAATGATGAGGATCTAGCTGCTAAATGGGAAAAGCAAGATATATATCGTCCGCAATATAGTGAAGAACAAATTCAAGATATCCTAAATTTAATGGGTAAAAATGTTAAAAGCAAAGAATTTAATTGCGGAGCATGTGGCTATGAGACATGCCGTGATAAAGCTATTGCGGTCTTAGATGGAAAGGCTGATCCGAAGTTATGTATGCCTTATGCTTTGGAACATGCTCAAAGCGTTAGCAATATCATCATTAAAAATACGCCTAATGGTATCATTGTTATTGACAATAATAATCTAATAAAAGAAATCAACCCAGCGGCAATGTATATGTTACATCTTGATACTATCAATCCGATAGGGATGCCAATTGAAGCTATCTTGAATAAAGATGAATTTGCCGAATTTTTAAAAAGCAAACAAAATAGCAATGAAACACAATATTTTAGAGCTTATTACGAAGAATATGGCAAGACGTTTGATCACGCGATCATGCGCTTAAGCGATGAGGATTATTATGTTGTAATCCTTATGGATCTAACGGTGCAGGAAACCAAAGAAAAAATCATGAAAAAGATGCGCTCATCAACCATCGAGATAACGCAACAGGTTATTGATGAACAAATGCGAACTGTACAGGAAATAGCATCATTATTAGGTGAGACCACCGCACGCAGCAAAGTAGCTTTGAGCAAATTGAAAAAGGCCATGGAAGATGAAGGATAAGATTCATGTTGATGCTTGGAACAGTTCGTTAAATAAAAAAAATGAAGAATTATGCGGGGACAATGTTGTCAGTAAGATCAATGATGAATCTTTCATCATGGTTTTAGCTGATGGATTAGGTAGTGGGGTAAAAGCTAATATTTTATCGACACTTACTAGTACGATCATTTCAGAGATGATATTTGAAGGAGCAAGTCTTAGTGAAACCGTTGAAACTGTTGCAAGAACCTTGCCTGTTTGCCAAGAACGTGGTGTGGCATATTCCACATTTACGGTAATTCAGATTTTTTATAACGGCTATGCAAAATTGATCGAATTTGATAATCCATTAGCGATTTTTATTCGTGATGGAAAGATCATGGAAATCGAGCGTCAGGAAAAGATCTATAGCCAAAAGAAAATATATGAAGCAAGTTTTGCGGTATTGCCCAATGATTATATTACCTTCTTTTCTGATGGCATCATTCATGCTGGGGTCGGGCAAACTTTAAATTTTGGATGGCAACATGAAGAAGTAGAAAAATTTCTGCAAGACTATACTTCCAATAAAGATAGTGCCAAAGAGATCGTTAGGATCTTGCTTGCAAATGTAAATTATTTATATGATGGAAAACCTGGGGATGATTCAACGGTTGCTTGTATCAAAATGTTAGAAGCTAAGGAAACTATAGTAATGGTTGGACCGCCAAGTCATAAAGAAGATGATGAAAAAGTTGTATCAAAATTATTGTCAGCGAGCGGTTTGAAAATTTGCTGTGGTGGTACGACCAGTACGATCGTGTCACGTTATCTTGATAAGCCGATTGAGACCGATCCTTTGATTGATTTTACCAGCGATGTGCCGCCTAAGGGCTATATCGAAGGCATCGATCTAGTAACCGAAGGAGTATTAACATTACAAAAAGTTAATCGTTATCTAGGAAAATGCGTTGAAGATAATGCCTTTTTGGAAAATTTGCTACAAAGCAAACAAACTGATGGTGCAACTTGCTTGGTCCAGGCATTTTTGCTTTCAAGCACCATGATCACTTTCATGGTTGGCTTATCTGATAACCCTGCACATGAAGCTATTGCTTATTCAACAATTAGTCTTAATGCCAAGATCCAATTGATCAAAGATATGGCAGAGAAATTACGTACATTAAGAAAGATCGTTAAGATTGAAATGTATTAGGAATGATAGATATGTTAAAAAAATTAGATACTACTATTTTAGAATGGCGCAATAAACCACAAACCTATCTTGTGCATCGTGATTATGTGATCATAGCGACGATGCCGCATACCGATATGTGGCAAAAAACTTATTTTAATATAGAGAAAACCAATGCTCCGGCTTTATTGCTAGCTACGAAACAAGATCTTACCTTTAAGGTCAAAGTTGATGCTCAATATCAAAAAAAATATGATCAAGCGGGAATATTGATTTATATTGATGATCATAATTGGGCAAAGGTCGGTATTGAATATCATAATCAAGCATATAGTTTATTATCAACGGTTGTAACCGTTGATGGAAGGAGCGATTGGTCAAGTGCAAAACTATCATCAGGCATTACTTTTATGTATTATCGGTTAAGTCATCGTAATGGGGAATTTAGGATCGATAATAGTTTGAATGGTCAAAATTATCGACAGATGCGAATATTTAATTTACCTTCAATGTCCAAATATAAAATCGGTATTTATGCCTGTAGTCCTTTAGATAGCAGTTTTGAAGCTACCTTCAGTGAGATGTATATCGGAAAATGCCAATGGAAGGCATATATGGGAGAAATAAAATGAATAGATTGATCGAAAGATTTATAGCGTATTGCAAGATAGATACGCAATCAGATGAAAAAAGCTTGACATCACCAAGTACCATGAAACAGTTTGATCTAGCTAGATTGCTGGTTGATCAACTCCATGATCTGGGAATAGATAATGCGTATGTTGATGATCATTGCTATGTCTATGCAACCATTGAAGGAACCAGGCCGTCAAGTAAAATGGTAGGCTTTATTGCTCATATGGACACGGCTGATTTTAATGGGCATGGCGTATCTCCACGTTTGATCACCAATTATGATGGCGGCAGTATTATCTTAAATGATGAATATAGTTTAACACCTGAGGAATTTCCGAATTTAGCGGATCATATTGGTAAAGATCTGATCGTTACTGATGGAACGACCTTATTAGGAGCAGATGATAAAGCGGGAATTGCTGCAATCATGGAAACGATTGCTTACTATCATGATCATCCTGAAATTGCACATCCAACATTTAAGATTGCTTTCACCCCTGACGAAGAGGTTGGACGAGGAACAGCATATTTTGATGTTGAAAAATTTGGCTGTGATTTTGCATATACCTTAGATGGTGGAGAAATTTGGGAAGTATGTGATGAAACGTTTAATGCTGCTAGTGTTGAAGTAACGGTACATGGATTCAGCATTCATCCAGGCAGCGCTAAAGATAAGATGATCAATGCCAGCAATATCGCAATTGATTTTGTTAATATGTTGGATCCGGTAAAAAGACCAGAACATACCAGTGGATATGAGGGTTTTTATCATTTGTTAAGTTTTAATGGTGATGTTGAAAAAGCATCTTTATCTTTTATCATTCGTGATCATGATGAGGACAAATTAGAAAAAATGATTCAGATGATGCAAAAAGGTGCGGATTATATCAATTTACTGCATGATAAAAAGATAATTGAGCTAAAAGTTGATTATCAATATAAAAATATGCGTAAGATCTTGAAAGATCACCCATATATTACCAAACTTGCTATGGATTGCTTACAAGAACTTGGGGTGGAAGCTAAGAAGATCCCAACACGTGGCGGCACTGATGGTGCTAATCTTACATTTATGGGCTTGCCTTGTCCAAATCTAGGAACGGGAGGCTATAATTATCACGGTCGTTATGAATATCTGGTCGTCCAAGAACTGATGATTGCCCAACAACTGATCGTAAAAATATTGGAAAAAATATAATAGGAGGTTAAGGTATGATATATACATGTACGATTAATCCTTCGTTGGATTATTATATGGAATATGATAATTCATTAGAAATAGGTCAAACAAACCGAAGCCAGCTAGAATTTTATGAAGCCGGTGGAAAAGGCATCAATGTTTCGATCGTTTTAAACAATATGATGGTGCCAAGTCGAGCTTTTGGCTTTATCGGTGGCTTTACTCGTCATTTCTACATTGAACTTCTGCAAAAATATGAATATATCCAACCTAGTTTTACTTATATTGACGGACATACCAGGATCAATGTAAAGATTCGTGCTAACGAAGAAGAAACAGATCTAAATGCAGCTGGTCCATATATTACGCCGCAAAATATGGAAACTTTACGGAAAAAAGTTGAACGCTTGGATGAAAATGATACATTTGTTTTTAGTGGAAATTGTCCAGTTTATATCCTTGAGGATATCTGTGATATGATCAATGAACTATTAGCTTGTAATGTTAGGGTTATATTAGATACCAATGCCTTGATAAATCGCCGCTGTATCGCGAATAAACCTTTTTTGATCAGATCAAATGTCGACGATTTGCAAATCTTAGCGGAACGAAAGCTATCTAACGAAGCTCAGATCATTGAAGCTATGGAAGATATCGTGAATCAGGGTGCGCAAAATATCATTGTTCAGTTAGGTGATGAAGGTGCTTTATTTGTCAACAAAGATGGAGCATATAAGTGTGATGCTCCACAAAAAGATAAGATCGTAAATACCGTAGGCTCGGCAGATAGCATGGTTGCTGGCTTTGTTGTAAATTATAATAGATCTCGGGATGCAGTTGATAGTTTTAGATTTGCTAATTGTTGCAAGGTAGCAACGAGCTTTTCCAAAGGCTTGGGAACAAGAGAAAAGATCAATGAGCTTTATGAAGCCATGGAGATAAAAAAACTAAAATAGTTGTATTCATGACTGGTTGATGATAAAATTCTTGTTAAGAAAGAAGGTTAAAAATGAAAAAAACTATTGCAGTTTTGCTAAGCTTAGTGCTTTTGTGGGGATGTGCAAGCAATGAAAAAGCTCCAATACAAACTAGCTCAGCAACATATGAGAATAGTGTCGAATTAACGACAAGTGAATTTACTACTGATGATTATGCTTTTTTTGAAGATGGCGTTGATATAGCAATTGAAAAGATCTCCTTTGATGATGCCTTAAGGATGTTTGATGAAAATGGAACTGGTATCGTGGTATGGGGCTATGCTAATTGTCCATATTGCCAAAGGGCATTGCCAGTTTTGAACGATGCCGCATTAAGCCAAGGCGTTCCAGTATATTATGTTGATATTTATGCGGAAGAAATTAGTGATGAGCAATTTAATGCTTTGATCGAAAAGCTAGAAGCTATCTTGACAACGGTCGATGGTGAGCCTACGATGTATGTTCCAGAAGTAGTAGCAATCAAAGATGGCAAGATCGTAGGTAATCACTTGTCTTTGGTTGATAGTTTCGATGGTTCAAAACAAAATGAAATGACCGAGGACCAAAAGACTGAACTACAAAATATCTATATTGATTTGATCAAGAAGCTGTATTAATTATTAATACAGTTTCTTTTGTTAAGGAGGATTATGTTTTTTCGTTTATTTAGCAAAAAAAACGACGAACCATTAAAGTTAGAAGTATTTAGGATCGATGAACCTAAGATGCCTGATGAGATTAAAGTGATTTATTATAATATGGTAGTTGGCAAACGGATAGTTGGCATATGCGATCTGCGTTTTGGAGAAAATGAAGAATTGTATTATGCAGGTAATATAGGTTATACGGTTTTTATGCGCTATCGTGGCAATCATTATGCCTATAAAGCTTGTATGATATTATTGGAAATCGCAAAGAAAGAAGGAATAAAAAAGCTGTGGATCACTTGCTCGCCGGAAAATATTGCTTCGCGCAAGACCATTGAAAAATTAAATTCAACATTATTAGAAGTAGCTGATGTACCGCATGATCATTGGTTGTATCGTAATGGAGAAACGGTTAAAAATATCTATGAAATAAAGGTGTGATAATATGAAAAATAAATTAAAGAAACAATTGACTAATCGTTTGATGACCGTTTTTTTTCTAATTCTTATTCAACTTTTCATCATCTTATATAGTATCTTTGATTTGAGTACTAGTTACTTTATTAATGCTTGTTTAAGTATCTTTAGCTATATAATCGTAATTTATATCATAAATCGGCAAGATAATCCTGCGTACAAGATAGCATGGTGTATCTTGGTCTTGATCGTGCCACTATTTGGTGGTGTCCTATATTTGATGTTTGGAGGACGCAAAGTTTCGAAGGCATTGAGGATGGCAAATTTAAGTTATGAAGGAATCAAAGATGAGCTAGAAAATACACGGGAAATATTGCAACAGCTATATAGCAATGATTGTGATGCATATAAAATATTCAATTATGGTTTTAATGCAGATGGGTTTGGCACATATGAAGATACCCAAGTAACCTTTTTTGCGTCAGGAGAAGAAAAATTTGTGAGCTTGCTTGAAGAGCTACCTAAAGCAAGACATTTCATCTTTTTAGAATATTTTATCATTGAAGAAGGAAAGATGTGGAATAGCATCCTAAAGATCTTAGAAGCTAAAGTTTTAGAAGGCGTCAAAGTAATCATAATTTATGATGATTTTGGTTGTGCAACAAATTTACCAAGCGATTATGATGAAATCTTAAAGAAAAAAGGTATCATATGTTATAAATTTAATCGCCTACGACCTGCATTAGCTATTCAAATGAACAATCGAGATCATCGAAAGATATGTGTTATTGATAATAACGTAGGTTATTGTGGAGGCGTGAACTTAGCTGATGAATATATCAATGAAACCGTACGCTTTGGGCATTGGAAAGATAATGCCGTAATGCTTAAAGGAAAAGCTGTTACGTCTTTGACCTTGATGTTTTTACAAATGTATAAATATTTAGCAAAGATCAAAGATTTTGATTATAATCAGTTTTTATTACCTTGTGAGAAGGTAGATAATGATGGTTACGTTCAGCCATATTGTGATAGTCCAACTGATAATGAAGATGTAGGCTTGAATATGCATCTCAATATCATAAATGCTGCTAAGCGTTATGTGTATATTTATACACCATATTTGGTAATAACCAATGAGTTAGCCAAAGCTTTGACTTTGGCAAGTCGCAATGGAGTAGATGTTAGGATATGCGTTCCGCATATTCCGGATAAATGGTATGTATTTTCGATTACACAAAGCAATTATAAACAATTGATCGCTGCTGGTGTTAGAATTTTTGAATATACTCCGGGATTTGTTCATGCTAAAAGTTTTGTCTGTGATGATGTTTATGGTTTGTGTGGAACGGTCAATACTGACTATCGTAGCTATTATCTGCATTTTGAATGTGGAATATTAATGTATCGATGCCAATGCATCCAAAAAATGAAACAGGACTATTTAGATACTTTGAAAGTGTCACAAGAAATCACGATGAAAGATTGCAATAATATTTATTTATTTAAAAGAGTTATTAGGGCAATTTTAAACTTGTTTGCCCCATTGTTTTGATTTAAAATTATATGGTATTTATTTAGGAGAAGTTATGGAAAATATTGGCTTAGTGTTAGAAGGCGGAGGCATGCGTGGTGCATATACAGCAGGCGCTTTAGTATGGCTGATCGAACAAAATATAATATTTAATTATGGAGTAGGTATTTCCAGCGGAGCCATGCATCTTTGCAGCTATTACAAAAAGGATAGCAAGATGTTAGAAGATATCAGCTGCAAATATATGTCAGATAAGCGTAACGTTGGCATCATACCTTTGTTAAAAGAATTTAGATATGTTGGTTATGACTATATGTTCGATCATCTGTTAAAAGATGTTTTGCATTATGATGTTTCTGCATTGCGTGAAAGCAATGAACATGAAATTGAATTTGGTGTTTTTGATTGTGAACAAGGAGACACCTATTTCTTTGATCAAAAAATATTAGATGATGATCTACGCTTCTTAAAAGCAGCATGTACCTTACCAATCGCGGGCAGGATCGTGGACTTTAATGGACATAAATATCTTGATGGTGGTATCAAGATCATGATTCCAATCGAAAGAAGCATTAAAAAAGGTTGTAAGAAACATTTTGTAATAACTACTAAACCTGAAGGCTATGTTCGTAAAGCTGCTGGCAAACCAATGTTGGAGTTCATGCGCTTGAATTATTTGAAATACCCTAAAGTATTTCAAAATTATCGCGTTAGAGCTAATAATTATAATAAACAAATGGAAATCATTTATGATTTGGTTGCCAAAGGTGATGCTATGCTGATCAGACCTAGTGAAACTATTCCTGTTAAACGTTTCAGCGGAGATCCAGAAAATCTTAAAAAATTGTATGAATTAGGATATGCAGATATGGAAAATAGAAAAGAAGAGATATTTGCATTTATAGGAAGGTAAATTATGATCAAATTAATTGCAAGCGATATTGATGGCACATTGATCAATTCTAAAAGTGAATGTACTGATCGAACGATAACGGCTTTACAAGCAGCTAAAGCCAAAGGAATAAAATTTGCGATATGTTCCGGTCGACCAGTGAGCGGGATCAAGCCGCTGATCAAAGGGTGGAAATTAGATGGGATCGTTGACTATATCGTAGGTATGAATGGCGGAGAAGTTTGGAACATCAAGGAAGATAAGTTTGTGTCTTGTTATCCCTTGGATGAAGCGACCATCAAAGAATTGATGGATGAATATGAACCTATGGGATACATTCCAACATACTATGATGAAACTGGCTTATATTGTCAGACCATTACACAAGATGTCATTAATGTGGCTACAAGAACAGCAACGCCATACTTTCAAGGTGATGTCAGAGCTTTGACCAAAGGACCACAGCCTAAGCTGATGTTTATCTTACCGCCAGAAAAGATGGCAGATATCGAAGCTTATTATCAAGATCATAAGGATCCGCGTTATGTGGCCTTTAAGACCGCAAAAGATCTATTTGAATTTAGTAATCCATTATTGGCTAAAGATATTGGGGTAAAGATCATCTGTACGCAGATGGGTATCGATATGTCGGAAGTATTGGCTTTTGGAGATACGACCAATGATATCGAAATGCTAAAAGCTGCCGGTATCGGCGTTTGTATGGCAAATGGATCACAAGATGCCAAGGATGTTGCTGATGTGATCGGTGATAGCTGCGATGATGATGGCATTGCAAATTATTTATATAAAAATATTTTGTAAGCTTGTTCAAATGAACAAGCTTTTTTGATTATCTAATAAAAAAAAGATGCTTGATCAAGCATCTTCAGTAGCAGGAGCACTTGTGCTAGGTGCAGGTTCATTATTTGTTATTTCATAAGCTAATGAGGGATCGTTCCAAGGTTTTAGATATAGGCAATAGTATTCATCATAAGTTAGGTTAGAAGCTACGACTGCCTGCGCAATTTCAACCCCAACATAGCGATAATGCCAAGACTCAAAGGCATAGCCTGTTATTTGCGTCTTACCTTCAGGATATCGTAAGATCCAACCATAGTCCTGACAGTTGGTACTGGTCCAGGTATATTCATTGGTATCTTTATATTCGCTGATACCATCGCTGTTAACGGATGCTAGATCGACCGTTAAGCCAGTTTGGTGTTCAGAAAAACCAGGGCGAGCACTTAAGGCGTCAGCTTGTTCCTGACCCATTGAAGCAATGTAGTCATCATATAGTTCTTCTTGATAACTGTAAGGGCGATAAGCACTGGCGGCATAGAAGCGAACACCTAGTTCCATTCCTGCATCTACCCAATTCATAAAAGCATCAGCAGCTTCTTGAGCCAAAGAAACATTTTGGGCGGCATAAACTACGGAAAGATCGGTTATGTTTGCAGGAGCATAATCACTATTCAGATAATAGGTCTTATTGATCAGCATCGTAAGGCTACCTGGATCATCTACCGGTAGGGTATTTTCATATTCAGTATAATAATCATTGGTTAATTCAAAGAAAGTTTCTGTATTGGTATCCCGATGATCAAGACAATCTTTGATATAACCGGATTCTAATAATTGATAATCAAATACCAACAGCGGAGTAATCTCATAAAATTTAAGCTGTTTGAATAAGTTATTGGCTTGTTTACGGGTATAGCCACGATCCAAAAGCCTTTGATATAAAAGAAAATCTTTTTCTTCCAATGGAGCATCTGCTTCTCTAACGCTATATAGATCAAGATACTCTACTTTGACCGTGCCATTTAAGATTTCTTGAGCTAGATAATCGCTATAATATTGGTTGTCGATGATTTCTGTTGTAATTTTTTGTTCGCGAATAGCTTTGATGGTCTTGCTGTCATAACCTAGATCTTTTAATTTACTGTTCTGGATGCTTCTAGGAACAAAGAAGATAGCAACAATGGCAATGACGATTGCGGCAAAACCAATTAATACCGATTTTTTGATACGACGGCGCTTTCGGCGTTTTTTGTGTAGCTTTGTTGCGTGCTGCGGAGATATTTGTCCTTTTTTCACTACTTTTCTAACAACCTTTTTTTTGGTCATTGCCTTCACCTCCTAAAATATGTTGAAAGGATATCTTGTAGGTTGGGGGGATACAAAAGTCAATTGCTCTTTGGTCGTTGGATGGATAAAGCTTATTTCATGGGCCCAAAGGGCAATTTGTTGATTTTTAGCAGCGTGTTTGTTATAGCGCTGATCAGCGTATAGTGGAGCGTTGATCAATGAAAATTGTACTCTGATCTGATGAGGGCGTCCGGTTTTTAGAGCGATTTTTACTAAGGATAGTTCATTTTTTTGAGCTATGACCTGATAGTCAAGGACGGCTAATTTACCGTTTTTCTTATCTTCCGATACCATATTGGTCTTGCTATCTTTCGCAAGATAATTTTCTAAATGTCCTTGTTTTGGCAGTGATGCTGAACAAACAACAGCTAGATAAGTTTTTTTAAAGGTATGGGTCCTGATCTGATCGCTCAAGCGGCTAGCTGCCTTGCTTGTTTTTGCAAAGACCATGACGCCTCCTACCGGACGGTCTAAGCGATGGACCAAGCCAAGATATACATTGTTTGGCTTTTGGTATTTTTCTTTAAGATATTGCTTAAGGATGGTCAACAGATCTTCATCCTTGCTATCATCAGCTTGAACTGCGATGTTGCAAGGTTTTTCGACTACCAAAAGATGATTGTCTTCATAAATGATGTTAATCATTGGACCATCTTCCAAATATGCCACAAGGTAAGATCAGATCATTGCGGGTTATCGGTAAGCCGATCTCGCCAGCTTCAACCATGCCGTAAGGATATTTTTTTAGTACGCTTTCTTTTAGCAAATTTTCTAGAACGATGCTAGAAAAACCGGTCGTATAAGCGTTGACCAGAAAGAACAAGGGCTCATCATCTAAAATATCTAAACAAGCATTGATCAATTCAGTAATTTGGTCTTCCAATTTCCATAATTCATTATTAGGACCGCGCCCATATGATGGGGGATCCATCAAAATACCATGATAAGTATGTCCGCGGCGTTTTTCCCGCTGAACAAATTTTAGGACATCATCAACGATGAAACGGATCTTATGGTCTGTCAAATGTGATAGCTGCATATTTTCTTTGGCCCACTGGACCATTCCTTTGCTAGCATCGACATGAACGACCTCGCTAGCTCCTGCTTGGGCGCAAGCCATCGTAGCGCATCCTGTATATGCAAAAAGGTTCAATATGCGAATCTCACGGTCAGCGTTTTTGATCTTGCTGCTCATCCAATCCCAGTTTACCGCTTGTTCAGGGAAGATACCGGTGTGTTTGAAACCAGTTGGTGATACCTTGAAAGTTAGATCCTTATAATTGATGGTCCAAAATTCAGGAAGTTTTTTATTGAATTGCCAATTTCCACCACCCGATCTAGAGCGATGATAAATGGCATCATAGCTATATTGTTTGTCATTCATATTCCATACGGCTTGCGGATCAGGACGCTTTAAGATGATATTTTTCCACCTTTCGACCTTGTTGCCATTGCCGGCGTCGATGCATTCATAATCCTGCCAGTTTGTTGCGATATTTCTCATTTTATCAACCTTTCATTTTTTATAGTTATTATATCATGTTTAGAAAAGAATTTTGTTATATAATATTAATGTTGTAAAGGGAGCTTAAGATGATTGATATTAGTTTTTTAAATGAAAACCAAAAAGCAGCAGTATTAGCTGAAGACCAATATATTAGGATCATTGCCGGCGCAGGTAGCGGCAAGACTCGTGTTTTAACGATGCGTATCGCGCATTTGATCCAAGATCTTCAGGTATATCCTAATAAGATCTTAGCAATTACGTTTACTAACAAAGCTGCAAATGAGATGAAGCAAAGGATCAGGAATATCCTGCATGATGAAAATACCACATGTTTTATCAGTACCATCCATTCGCTTTGTGTAAGGATCCTTAGAGAAGATATCACCAGCATGAATTATCCTCGCAATTTTACGGTCTTGGATGCTGATGATCAAAAAAGCATCATTAAAGAAGCATATCGTGAATTAAATATTGATAAGAACAAATTTTCGATCAATTCATTATTAGATTATATCTCCAATAATAAATCAGCTTATATCAGTGTTGATCGCGCGTTTGAACTGGCTGGGGCATTTAGTGGAGAGAAGACCAAAGCAGAAGTATTTAAATTTTATGAAGAACGTTTACATCAATTATATGCATTAGATTTTGACGATCTTTTGTTATGGACGGTAAGGATGTTCAAAAAATATCCAGAGATCTTAGATAAATGGATGCATCGTTTTCATTATATCCACGTTGATGAGTTTCAAGACGTTGACCATGTGCAATATGAGTTAGTGCGGCTTTTGACCGGAACGATCAATAACCTATGCGTTGTTGGTGATCCCGATCAGACCATCTATACTTGGCGTGGTGCAGATGTTAATATCATCATGAATTTTACCAATGATTTTAAAGGATGTAGGACCATCATCCTGAATGAAAACTATCGTTCGACCAAGAATATCTTGGATGGAGCCAACAGCGTGATCAAAAATAATCGCAATCGGGTCAAAAAAGACTTGTATACCAGTCAAAAGTCAGCGGATAAGATCATGCATTATAGTGCGCCAGCTGAAGAATATGAGGCAAGTTGGGTAGCTAATAGAATTGCGATGTTGCATAATAAAGAAGATATTCCATATCGGCATATCGCGATCTTATATCGTAATAACTATTTATCAAGAGCCATCGAAAAAGGTTTGTTGGACCAGCGGATACCATATGTGATCTTTGGTGGCATCAAGTTCTATGAACGGCAAGAAATCAAGGATGCTTTAAGTTATATGCGCATGATCACTACGCAAGATGATCTTGCTTTCAAAAGGATCATCAATGTGCCTAAAAGAGGCATTGGTAATAAGACCATCGAACAGATCAGCGATAAGGCCAAAGAATTAAGGACCAGCATGTATGAAGTTTGCAAGAGCAAACGTTTTTTAAGCGGCAAGAACCAAAAGACCATTGATGATTTTGTCACGATGATCGAAAAATGGCGTACCAAAGCGGAAGAATTAGAAGTTGCAAAGATCTTAGAAATGATCTTAGAAGATACTGGTTATCGCAAGATGTTAGAAGATGAACAAGAAACTGATAGGATCGAAAACTTAAAAGAATTGATCAATGATATGCAAAGCTTCATGCATGAATATCCAGAATCGACATTGGATGAATATTTGCAGTTAGTTACTTTATATGGTGAAAAGGAAGAAAAGATCGATGATCAGTATGTTTCTTTGATGACTATCCATGCCGCTAAAGGTTTGGAATTTGATTATGTTTTTGTTATCGGTATGTCTGATGGCATCTTTCCAAGTGAGCGCAGCATGCAAGAGGGCGCAGCCGGGGTGGAAGAAGAAAGACGACTAGCATATGTCGCATATACCCGTGCTAAAAAACAACTGTATTTAACCGAGTGTTCTGGTTTTAGCTATGTTTTATCCAAGCCACGAGTAACATCGCGCTTTATCGAAGAAATCGATCCTGAAAACATCGAACATTTGAACAAGCCTAGAAAACAAGAGGTCTTGGTATCAGATGCTCAAGAAAAAACAGTTAAGGTCGTAAAAGTAAATCAGCAAAGCTATAAAAAAGGTGATAAGGTAAATCATGCGATGTTTGGTGATGGCATCATCGTAAAAGTTAATGGCAATATCTTAGAGGTTGCTTTTGCTTTTCCACATGGGATCAAAAAGATCGTCGCCAATCATCCATCTTTAAAAAAAGGTTAGAGGTAAATAATGTCCAAAGAAAGATTACATGAATTACGCAAGCTTATAACGCGTTATAATTATGAATACCATGTCTTAGATCAACCGACGATCAGTGATATCGAGTATGATATGCTATATCGCGAACTGGAAGATCTTGAAAAAGAATATCCTGAAGAATTTGATGCCAACAGTCCTACGCAAAGAGTAGGTGGCAAGGTGCTGGATGGTTTTAATAAAGTTGAACATCAAAGGGCGATGATGTCCTTAGCTGATGTTTTTAATTTAGCAGAGATCGAGGCATGGGTCCAAAGGATTGAAAAAGAAGTTGGCCGCTGTGACTATTGCCTGGAATGCAAGATCGATGGATTAGCGATGTCTATCCACTATGAAAATGGTCATTTTCGCCAAGCCGTGACCAGAGGCGATGGTGTCGTTGGCGAAGATGTTAGCGAAAATGTGCGAACGATCAAAAGCATTCCCATGAACATATCGTATCAAGAACCTTTAGAGATCCGAGGAGAGGTTTTTATGCCTCGCGACGTTTTCGCTAAGTTAAATGAGCAACGCAAAGCAACTAATCAAGATGTCTTTGCCAATTGCCGCAATGCAGCAGCTGGTTCTATCCGTCAGCTGGATTCAAAAGTGGCAGCTTCACGAAAGCTCGATGCCTTTTGGTATCATATTCCTAGCGATCAGCAAGTACCAATAGCCACGCAAAGCCAAGCACTAAATTGGCTGCAGGAACAGCATTTCAAGGTAAATCCTTTATTTGCTATTTGCCATGATATCCATGAGATTGAAGCTTATATCGCAAAGATCGGCGCAATGCGCGATGAATTAGGCTATGATATCGATGGCATCGTTATCAAGGTCAATGATTATCGCTTGCAGCAACTATTAGGCTTTAATGCTAGGACCCCACGTTGGGCGATCGCTTATAAATTTCCGGCTGAAATGGCAACTACTATCTGTGAAGATATCTTTATCACGGTTGGTAGGACCGGGAAATGTACGCCTAATGCAAGATTAAGACCGGTAAAGCTAGCAGGTAGTGTTGTCAGCTATGCTACCTTGCATAATGAGGATCAAATTAAATTGAAAGATATCCGAATCAATGATGAGGTCGTCATCCGTAAGGCGGGAGATATAATTCCTGAAGTTGTTCGCAGCATCAAAGAAAAACGAAGCGAATTGCAAAAACCATATGAATTTCCAAAATTATGTCCGATATGTCATATGCCGCTTCACCGCTTTGAAGATGAAGCTGCGCATTATTGCATCAATAATGATTGTCCGGCCCGCGTCGTTAGCGCTATTACCCATTTTGCTTCTAGGGATGCGATGAACATCGATACCTTGGGCGAAAAGCGGGTAGAGTTATTCCATAAGATGGGATGGATCAAATCGATCGAAGATATTTATCATTTGGAAGATCATCGGGATGAGATCATCAATACGGACAAATTTGGACAAAAATCATACGATAACTTAATTGCAGCAATCGAGAAAAGCAAGCGTAATAATTTAGATAAACTGATCTTTGGATTAGGTATCCGTCAGGTTGGGCAAAAAGCTGCAAAGGTCTTGGCTAATCATTTTGAAACGATGGAAAATTTGCAACAAGCCACCATCGAGCAATTACAAGAAATAGCAGATATTGGTGAAATTACTGCTGATGCTATCGTATCATTTTTCCATGATGAAGCTAATATCAAGTTGTTAACGGGATTAAAAGCGGTAAATGTCAATATGACCCAAGCAAAACAACAGGTCCAGGAATCATATTTTTCTCAAAAGAAAGTAATCTTGACTGGTACCTTAAATAAATATACCCGTAATGAAGCCAAAGCATTGTTGGAACAAAAAGGAGCTATCATCGTTTCCAGCGTTTCTAAGAATACGGATATCGTGATCGTTGGATCGGATGCAGGATCCAAACTGCAAAAAGCGCAAGATCTTGGTTTGCGGATCATGGAAGAAGATGAATTTGTAAGTTTAATTGATAATTAGAATATGATAAAATCATTTAAGGAGTTGATAAGATGAAAGATATAGCTTATTTTAAAAAGCTTGCCCATCAGATCATGTTCGATCTTTCAGATGAGGAAGCGCAAGATATTGCCAAAGAATTTGACACCTTGCAAAAGCAATTGTCATTATTAGAAGCAATCGATACGACAAATGTCGAAGAGATGATCTATCCTTTTGAAATGCCAACAACATTCTTAAGGGAAGATGTAATAGAAAATGTATGCAGTCAGCAAGATGCATTGAAGAATGCTAAAGATAGCGCAGAAGGCCATTTTGTCGTGCCTAAGGTGGTAAAATAAGATGTTTAAAGAATATAACTTAGAAAATGTTGAAGCAAAAGTTAATGAAGCTTTAAAAAAAGCTCATAAAAGCCATGAATTGTATAATGATGTCGTAACCTTCATCGATCCTAGAGCGCAATTGGCTAATATGCCTAAAACAGGAAAGATGTTAGGTGTGCCGATTGCTTTGAAAGATAATGTCTGTACCAAAGGGATAAGGACCACAGCTTGCAGCAATATCTTAAATGATTATGAGCCTATTTATGATGCAACGATCGTAAAGAAACTAGCAGCTGCAGGAGCCATAAGCATTTGTAAGACCAATATGGATGAACTGGCAATGGGGGGGACCAATCTTACCAGCAACATTGGAGCATGCTTAAATCCTTGGGATACCAGTAGGATGTCAGGAGGGTCAAGCGGTGGCAGTGCAGTTATCGTTGCCAGTGGAGCGGTTGATTTTGCTATTGGTTCAGATACCGGAGATTCGGTTCGTAAGCCAGCTTCTTATTGTGGGGTAGTAGGCGTTAAACCAACATATGGTCGCATATCAAGATATGGCATCATTCCATATTCTTCAAGCTTGGATCATGTCGGGTATTTCACGCGGACCATCGAAGATGCTGCCGTTGCTTTAGAAGTACTGGCAGGTCGCGATGATCTTGATATGACCAGTAGCGATCGTCCGGTCGAAGCATATAGCCAACAGTTAAACAGCGAGCTAAAAGGCAAGAAGATAGCGGTATTTAAAAATGTGTATGATGGTTTGACAAATCCTGATACCAAAGCTTTATTTGCTAAGCTTATCGCTAATTTGACAGCTAAAGGTGCGATCGTGGAAGAAGTAAGCTTTGATGAAAAATTATTAAAAGCTATCTTACCAGCATATTATTTGATTGCAAACTGCGAAGCGACGGCTAACCATTCAAATCTTGATGGTATTCGTTTTGGTGTACGTAAACCGGGAAAAGATGTCGAAGAAATCATGATCAATTCTCGTACAGCTGGTTTTGGATCATTGATCCGTAAACGTTTTGTCATTGGCAGTTATGGATTATTTGTTGAAAATCAGGAAAAACTTTTCCGTCAAGCTCAAAGAGTTAGAAGACTTATCGTGGAAGAAGTAAAACGCTGCTTGGATGAATATGATTGTTTGTTAGCTCCTGCTAGCAATGATATCGCCCCAAAATTAAATGACCATGGTCGTGATGAATTATCTGATGAATATTTGATCATAGAAAATCATATGATCATTGGTAATTTTACGGGCTATCCAAGCATGACCGTGCCAATGGGCATGATCAATGGCTGTCCGATCGGAGTTAATCTAACATGCAAAGCTTTTGCAGAACAAACGATGTTTGATATTGGCGCTGGTATCGAAGAAATTACCGGCTTGAAAGATCTAAAGAAGGAGGCAGCGTAAATGGAATACGATGTAGTTATAGGAATTGAGATCCATTGCGAGCTGAAAACTACGACCAAGATGTTTTCTAGCGCACCATGCGTTTTTGGGGCCAAAGCAAATACCTGCGTTAACGAAGTAGACCTAGGACATCCAGGAACAATGCCATGCGTAAATAAAGAAGCTGTAAAGAAAGCTATTCAGATCTGTACGGCCTTACATCTAGAAATTGATCCATTGGTTAAATTTGATCGTAAGAACTACTATTATAGCGATCTGCCAAAAGGCTTTCAGATCACCCAGCAATTTCATCCAATCGGTAAAAATGGCTATATCATGATCAATGTTGATGGCGAAAAGAAAAAGATCAGGATCAATCGTATCCACATGGAAGAAGATACGGCTAAACAATTCCATCTTAATGATATAACCTTGATCGATTATAACCGCGCAGGAACACCATTAGTAGAAATCGTCAGCGAACCAGATATGCAAAATGGCAAAGAAGCAGCTGCTTATGTAGAAGCATTGCGACAAACCTTGTATTATCTTGGAGTCAGCGATGTCAAGATGGAAGAAGGTTCGATGCGTTGTGATGTCAATGTTAGCTTGAAACCAAAAGGTTCTGATGTATATGGTACCAAAAATGAGATCAAAAACTTAAATAGTATTGCTAATGTACAAAAAGCCATTGACTATGAAGTATCAAGACAAAAAGCATTATTAGATAAAGGTGAACAAATCGAACAAGCTACACGGCGTTATGATGAAGCATTGAAAGAAACGGTCTTGATGCGTAAGAAAGAAGGCAATGTCGATTATAAGTTTTTCCCTGAACCAAATATCTTTCCAATCATGTTAGATAGCGAATGGATCAAGAGCATACAAGCTGCATTGCCAGAATTGCCTGAAGTAAGAAAAGAACGCTATGCTAAAGAATATGGTTTGAATGATTATGATATCAGCGTGTTGATCGCTAACAAAGAATTAGCTGATACTTATGAAAAAGTGATGAAAACCGCTAAAAATGCCAAGATGGCATGCAACTGGATGATAGGTGATGTCAGTGCCTGGATCAATAAAAATGGAGGCAGCTTCCAAAATATCAATTGTGAATATCTAGGACAATTGATCAATATGGTAGACGCTAAAGAAATCAGCAATTCCCAAGCTAAAGATATCGTCTTACCAGAAGTGATGAATGATCAAGATCCAAAAGCTATCGTCGAAGCTAAAGGTTTGAAACAAGTTAGCGATAGTTCGACAATCTTGGCTATCGTCAAAGAAGTCTTGGCTGAACAAACTCAATCGGTCGAAGACTATAAAAACGGTAAAGACCGTGCTTTGAAATTTATGGTTGGTCAAGTCATGAAAAAATCTAAAGGTCAGGCAAATCCGCAGATGGTAAATCAATTGCTGTTGGAAGAATTGGCAAAATTAATAAATAACTAGCATTCTATAGATAAATTTAGTAGAATAGATATATTAGGAGAAGATAATATATGGCTACAAAGAAAACTAGTAAGCATGTTAAGACAAAAAGCGCTAAAAAGAAAATGCGTAAAGCAGATATCATCTTGATCGTCGGTTGTATTATCTTAGCAATCCCATTTTTGATCTTAGGATGGTTCTTAGTTAGTGCTTCATTAGATACAGGTAAACCAATCATTGGTGATCGTTATGAAAATAATCTTGATCCCGCTATTACCAAAGCTCAGATGGAAGAAATAGAAACCAAGGTGGCTTCACTTAGCGGAGTAGAGAAAGCAACGGTCGATATGCCAACGGCAACCTTAAGGGTAAATGTCGATATCAGTGATACTGCCACCAAAGAAGAAGCTTTGGCAATGGCATCAGAAGCATACAATGTTGTCATTAGTGTCTTGGATGAAAATACTTATTTTTCTCAAAGCAATGGCATGAAGATGTATGATTGTGAAGTACATGTTTATAATGTGCCAGATGGCAGTGAAACCGAAAACTTTGTTTATGTCATCCAATTAAAGACATCAAATATGGAAACAGCTACGCAACAGGTCGTATCTGAGCCGGTCGATGCTGAGTTGGCACAACAGCTACGTGATGATCTAGAAAAGAAAAATAATCCGCAGCCAACTGAAGAAAGCGGCGATATCACCGTAGGTTCAGGAGAAGTGGAAGAAACTCCAGCTACATCAGAAGCAGCTGAATAAAATTAAAGCATTTGCTATATTCGCAAATGCTTTTTTGTTATAATAAATACATGAAAAAGAATGATAAATTTATAGGAAGATGCAGCGGTTATAACAAAGAGGGCATGGGTATCGTTAAATATGATGATATCGTCTTTTTTGTTCCGGGCATCATAAGAGATGAAACAGCAGAAATTCTGATCGTTAAAATGTTAAAAAATTATGGCTATGGAAAGATGATCAGGCTGATCGAAGAGTCAAAACAGCGAGTTGAACCAGTATGTCCGGTATATAAGTTATGCGGAGGATGTCATCTTCAGCATATGAATAGGGAAGAACAAGCTTATTTTAAGACCCAACTGGTCAAAGATTGTTTTCGCAGCATAGCCAATATGGCACCGCAGGTAAATAAGGTATTAGATATGGCCGATCCATATCGTTATCGTAATAAGGTCCAAGTGCCTTTCGCTATAGATAAACAAGGTAATATCAAAGCTGGTTTCTATCGTCAGCACTCAAATGATATCGTAGAATTTACAGATTGTTTGGTTCAAACCAAATTATCTAATGAATTGATCCAATATATCAAAAAGAGACTACAAGATCTAGGCATCGGGCAATATTTTCGTCATGTCTTGATCAAGCATGCTCACAACACTGATCAGATCATGGTCGTATTTATCGTTAGAAAATACCCATTTGCTAAGCTAGATGAATTAGCTGAGGAATTACATGCTAATTTCAAAAAAATCCAAAGCATCATCGTTAATGTCAATGATAAAGAAACCAATGTGATATTGGGAAATCATGAAGAAGTATTATATGGTCAGCCAATGATCCAAGAAGAATTAAATGGAATGTATTTTAATATTTCTAGCAAATCTTTTTATCAGATCAATCCGGCTCAAACCAAGCACCTATATGATCTAGCGATCCAATATGCGAATATTACTAAAAATGATATCGTGGTCGATCTATATTGTGGTACCGGAACGATCGGTTTATTAGCAGCACCACATGCCAAAAAAGTGTTTGGCATTGAAATCGTTGCCCCTGCCATTGAAGATGCCAAGATCAATGCCAAAAACAATGGTATCGATAATATCGAATTCATCAATGCTGATGCAAAGGTTGGCGCAAAGATGTTATTAGATCGTCACCAGCATGTTGATGTGGTCATCGTCGATCCCCCACGCAAAGGCTGCGATCAAGCAACCTTAGAAGCTATCAATATCTTTGATCCTAAACGCTTGGTGTATGTATCATGTGATCCAGCAACCCTAGCAAGAGACATCAAGATCTTATCATCATATGGTTATCAAATAGAAACCATCCAACCAGTTGATATGTTCCCAATGACAAATCATGTGGAGACGGTTGTACTTTTGTCCCACAAATCACCAGATAGCGTTATCAACGTAAAGGTAGAATTTGGAGAAGGCGACGATAAGATATCGTTGGATGCGATTGCAGAACGGGCGAAGAAATATCAGCCGAAACCGAAAATCACATATAAGATGATACAGGAATATGTAGAGAAGAAGTATGGATTTAAGGTACATACCGCTTATATTGCAGAAGTGAAAAGGGCATTGGGATTAACAATGTGCGATGCGCCTAATGCAGCAGAGGAATTGAAGCAGCCGAGGAAACATCCGCCGAAAGAAAAGGCAGAAGCGATCATGGAGGCGCTAAAGCATTTTGAGGTAATCTAAATGGATGAAAATATTTACCAGATTGCAGAGCAGATAGTCCAATTACATCAGAAAGCCTATGAGGTTTATTTACCATTGGTTGAAGATGTGTGCAGCAGAACTGTGTCGGAAGATGAATTGTCACATTTGTTAGATTATTTACTGGACTTTGCGTGTGATGAAAAAATCCTGGGATTGTACAAAAGGGTATGTAGAAAGTATTTGGATGTATATCCCGGTTGTATTAGGGATTATATTGAAGCATATCGGGAAATGTGGGGAGAGGAGGATACTTATGGCGAAAATTGTTAAGGAGACTATCCATGCAAAAGGTATTGACATAGGAATCTATACTACAAATTTTGAAAATGAATTTATTTCATTAACGGATATTGCAAAATATCGAAATGAGGACGATCCGCGATTTGTGATTCAAAACTGGATGCGAAATAGAAATACGATTGAGTTTTTAGGCGTTTGGGAAGAACTGCATAATCCAGATTTTAACCGTGTGCAATTCGAGGCGGTTAAAAATGAGGCTGGATTAAATCGTTTTGTTATGACACCGACAAAGTGGATTACGCAGATGAATGCTATCGGTATTGTCTCAAAAGCAGGACGTTATGGCGGAACATATGCCCATAGCGATAT
>CALVFJ010000011.1 GCA_944326795.1 uncultured Erysipelotrichaceae bacterium | reverse complement strand
GGTATCATTGCCGCATTAAAGCGTAATACTTGGATCGATACATTGTGTACCGGCATCTCGGTATTAGGTGTTAGCGTACCTAGTTATGTCATTGCTTTAGGCTTAGCTTATTTTGTGGGATTTAAATTGGGGTGGTTTCCTATTTTATATAATGCTAGCAAGCCTTTTGTTTCTACGATCATGCCGACGATGGCACTTAGCTTGTCGCCAATTGCGAATATTGCTAGATTTACACGCAGCGAGATGATCGAAGTTCTTAATTCTGATTATGTTTTGTTGGCACAATCGAAAGGTATCAAACAGTATAAGCTGATCATCAATCATGTTTTGCGTAATACCTTGATCTCGATCATCACGGTCATGGGACCTTTGCTAGTTGGTTTGCTGACAGGATCGATGGTTATCGAAAAGATCTTTAGTATTCCTGGTTTAGGCTATCTGATGGTCCAAGCTATCCAGAATAATGATTATAACGTAGTTATGGCTTGTGCCTTTATTTATAGTTTCTTGTATATCTTCGTAATGTTGATCGTTGATATCTTATATGGTATCATCGATCCAAGGATCAGAGTAGCAAAGGAGGGAGCATAAGATGAGCGCTAATGAAAGATTAGATGCTAAAGGCTATGGCACTTATGAATTTACCAGTGATGATTTTACCTTTGCATATGATGAAAATGAAAAGATCATTGATAAAAGCTATACTGCTAGTAGTTATCTTGCGGATGTCTTGCAAGCTTTCTTAAAAAATAAAGGTGCGGTCATTGGTTTTATCGTTATCGTGATCATTGCGATCTTAGCAATCGTTGGTCCAATGATGAATGAACATACATATAAATCGATCATCATCGAGCATGCTAGTTTGGTGCCTAGGGTTCCTTTCTTAGAAAATTTTGGGATCTTTGATGGCGTTTATAAAGGAAGCAATCAATATTTAGATAAAGGCTTTACAGATGTTTATTACTGGTTTGGCAGCGATCCACAAGGACGTGATATCTGGACCAGGGTATGGGAAGGTACCAGGATATCGCTGATCATTGCGTTTACTGCCGTATGTATCGATATTTTTATCGGTATGATATATGGTTTGATTTCTGGTTATTTTGGCGGCAAGGTCGATATGGTCATGCAGCGCTTTGCTGAGATCTTAAATGGTATTCCTACCTTGGTCGTTGTTACCTTATTAGGCTTGATCCTACCGCGTGGTGTTACTTCGATCATCTTTGCATTGATGATCACAGGGTGGATCGGCATGAGCCGTATTGCCCGCGCGCAAGTATTAAAATTGAAAGAACAGGAATTTATATTAGCTAGTAAAACTTTAGGAGCTCAACATTTTAGGATCATCTTTAAAGATATCTTGCCAAATATCTTTGGTCAGATCATTATCATGAGCATGTTCAGCATTCCTAATGCGATATTTACCGAAGCATTCTTGTCATTTGTGGGTTTAGGGGTTCCAGCACCGATGGCTTCTTTAGGTTCATTGATTTCGGAAGGTTATAAATCGTTGACGACTTATCCTCATGTTATCGTGGCACCAATCGTAGTTTTGGCATTATTGATGCTGAGCTTCAACTTGTTTGCTGATGGTTTAAGAGATGCTTTCGATCCAAAGATGAAACAAATGTAAGGGGGATCTGCTATGAGTGAAAAAAAAGATAAAAAGGATCGCGTTTTATCGATTCGTGATCTAGATATTTCCTTCGATACATCAAATGGTATCGTTAAAGCGATCCGGGGCGTGCGTTTGGATCTATTTAAAGGAGAAACGATTGCAATCGTGGGAGAATCTGGTAGCGGTAAGAGCGTTACCGTTAAGGCCATCATGGGGATCTTAGCGAGCAATGGTCATATCGACAACGGCTCCATTACCTTTTTTGATGAAGGAAAGGCTGTTGATCTGGTAAAGATGAAGCCTAAGGATATTCGTTATAATTACTGCGGTAAAAAGATCGCCATGGTCTTTCAGGATCCCATGACATCGTTGGATCCTACGATGACCATTGGCCGCCAGATCATGGAGCCGATCTTAGAACATTTGAAAGTATCGCATCAAGAAGCCAAAAATAGAGCGATGGAATTACTTGAATTAGTTGGTATCGAGAATCCACAAAAGCGTTTTAAACAATATCCCCATCAATTATCGGGCGGTATGCGTCAAAGGGTGGTCATCGCTATTGCGTTAAGCTGTGATCCGCAGATCTTGATCTGCGATGAGCCAACGACAGCGTTGGATGTTACCATCCAAGCGAAGATCTTGGAACTTATCAAAGACATCCAATATAAGAAAAATATTTCGGTCATTTATATCACGCATGATCTAGGGGTCGTTGCTAAGGTAGCTGATTATGTAGCGGTAATGTATGCTGGTAAGATCATTGAAAAAGGTAATATCGATGAAATCTTCTATGATCCACGCCATCCATATACCTGGGGCCTTTTGAGCAGCATGCCGGATGTTGATACTGATTCGCATCGTTTATTTGCCATTCCTGGTTCTTGCCCTAATTTGCTGGAAAGAGTGGAAGGCGATGCTTTTGCCCCACGAAATCCTTATGCCTTAAAGATCGACTTTAAGGTTGAGCCGCCAATCTTTGATGTTGGTGGGCAACATAGGGTAGCCAGTTGGCTATGTCACCCAAACGCTCCAAAAGTTGAGATGCCGGAGCAATTAAGAAAACGTATCGATAAGATGTTAAAGGAGGTTAGAGGATGATGGAAAGAACTCCTTTATTAGAAGTAACAGATCTTAAGCAATATTTTAAGATCACTCGCACCTATACGACCAAGGCCGTTGATGGCATATCATTTAAGATCTATCCGGGCGAAACCTATGGCTTGGTTGGTGAATCAGGCAGCGGAAAAAGTACGACGGGCCGTTCGATCATTCGTTTGTATGATCCAACTAGCGGATCGATCAAATTTGATGGCAAAGAGATCGGTAAGAAATTAAGCAAAGAAGATAAGGCTTATCTAAGGATGAACATGCAGATGATCTTCCAAGATCCTATGGCTTGTTTAAATCCACGGATGAAGGTCAAAGAAATCATTGCTGAGGGCTTGCGGATCCATAAGATCTGTAAATCGGAACAAGAAATTGACGAGAAAGTAAATGCCATTTTGGAAAAAGTTGGTCTTTCTAAAGAACATGCTACGCGTTTTCCTCATCAATTTTCTGGTGGTCAAAGACAAAGGATCGGCATTGCCAGAGCTTTGGTCATGAATCCGAAGCTAGTGATCGCCGATGAAGCGATCAGTGCTTTGGATGTTTCGATCCAAGCGCAGGTCGTAAATCTGATGAAAGATATCCAACAAGAACTGGGGACGACATATCTATTTATTGCTCATGATCTAGCGATGGTAAAATATATCAGCGATCGGATCGGTGTGTTGCATCTAGGTCATATCGTGGAAACAGGTACGACCGATGAGATCTTCCAAGATCCGATCCATCCTTATACCAAATCATTATTATCTGCTATTCCGCATCCTAATCCAAAAGTGGAAAAGACCCGTAAGGCCTTGACATATGATAAGAACAAGGAAGGCGTGGATTATACCAAGGGCAAGATCCATCACTTAAGCGATACCCACTATGTCTTGGCTACCGATGAGGAATTTGCTAAATGGCATGGTTAAAGTCATATCGACAGATATGGCTTTTTTTTATGGGATGTGCTATCTTAATAACAAGAGGTAACACAAGATGAAAAAAATATTGATAATGTTGTTATGTTGCTTGCTGACAGGTTGCGCTACAAGCAATGATACATCTAATATGAGCACTGAAGATATTGCCAAGGATACGGTTGCTAGTATCATTGCTCAGGACTATGATAAAGCTTATGGTTATTTTAATGATGATGTCAAGCAAGCTTTGAGCGTAAATGTGCTTAAAGATGCTTATGAACAGACCGTAGCTGATTTAACCGGAGATGGTGCGATCAAGGATATCAGCCAAAACGATCAGGGACAGTATCTTTTGACATGTGATTTTGAACCGCAGGATATTTTATTTACTATTACTATTCAAGATCAAAAGATCTCAGGAATTTTTATGAGCTATACCAATCCTACTTTATCGTTAGCGGATAACGATGAATTCAAGGAAACGGCAATCAAAGTTGGGGAATATGCCTTGGATGGTGTTTTGACCCAACCAAAGACACCGGCGGAGAATATGCCGATCGTTTTGTTGATCCAAGGATCAGGTGTTAGTGATTATAATGAAATGATCGGACCTAATAAACCCTTTGAAGATCTTGCTTATGGTCTGGCACAGCAGGGCATAGCGTCATTGCGCTATAATAAACGTTTTTATCAGGTACCCGAATCGGCTTCAGCTAATTACGATATGCATGAAGAGTATTTTGACGATATAGCGGCAGCTATTGCATTGATCAAAGATGAAGGATATGAAAATATTTATTTTTTAGGTCATTCACAAGGTGGTAGCATCGCGCATTATGTTGCAGCTAATAATGAAGATATCGATGGCTTGATCTTGATGGCTGGAACTCCGCGGCTTTTGATCGATTGTATGATCGATCAGGTCCAAGCGCAGCTAGAAGCAATAGGATCATCTGATATCGATAAAGCCATGGAACCGTATTATCAAGCCAAAGAAGAGATCTTAGCTATCGAAGATAAAAATGCCGAAGGGATGATCTTAAATTTACCTAAAAGCTATTGGTATGATGTTAAGACGACCTTGCCAGAAAATTATATAAGTGATATCGATACCTTGGTCTTGCAAGGCAGCGCAGATTTTCAGGTTTATCCGGATAAAGACTATGTCTTATGGCAAGAATTGTTATCAGATAACGCTGAATTTATCCTTTATGATGGTCTTAATCATCTGTTCATGCCTAGCGTCAACAATGATGCTTCCGATTATCAAATTGCATCACATGTTGATCATCAGGTAATTGAAGATATTGCTTCATGGATCGTAAAAAAATAGATTGGCTAGTCGATCTGCCAATCTATTGGTTGCATATGATGCTGAATTAAAAAATTATTTGCTTGGGAAAAATGATGACAGCCAAAGAAACCATTATAGGCGCTTAAAGGGCTAGGATGAGCCGCTTTTAGCACAAGATGGTTAGGGTTGGTAATTATTTTTCCTTTTTGTTTGGCTGGGTTGCCCCAAAGCATGAAAACGATCGGCTGCTCGCGCTCGTTTAGTTTGGCGATGATAGCGTTGGTGAAAGTTTCCCATCCTTTGTTAGCATGAGATGCAGGCTTATTTTGTTCGACGCTCATGATGGTGTTTAATAATAAAACACCTTGCTTGGCCCACTTGGTCAAGGTTCCATGCTGGCTGATGCTGCAGCCTAGATCATCATGCAGTTCTTTATAGATATTTTTTAATGATGGGGGAAGAGGCACGCCCGGACCTACGGAAAAAGCTAAGCCATGGGCTTGATGAGGATTGTGATAAGGATCTTGACCTAAGATGACTACTTTTACATCTTCATAGCTAGTATAGATCAAAGCGTTAAATACGTCTTGTTTTGGCGGATAGATGATCTTGGTTTGATATTCTTGCCGCAAAAAGTGGATCAGTTCGATAAAATACGGTTTTTGATATTCTTCTTTTAAAACATTGTCCCATTGATTGTGCATCATGATTTGCTTCCTTTAACTATGTATATTATTTTAGCATATGCTAAAATAATATTGGTGATTAATTTGCAATTTACTGATATTGAACAAGCTATTGATTTTGTGAGCAATCGACGCAATTTTCAACATGGTTTTGTACATTTTGCACGCTTTATGGCTAGCATCAATGATCCGCAGGATCAATTTAAAAGCGTTCATATTGCGGGTACCAATGGCAAGGGCAGCGTTACTAACTATTTAAAAGATATCTTAAGGCACAGCGGTTATAAGGTAGGAACCTTTACATCGCCGCATCTGATAAGCCATCTTGATCGTATAAGGATAAATGATGAATGGATCTCGCCATCAGCTTTTTTATATTATCTTAATAAATATCTTGATGATATCATCAAATGGGAGCTTAGCATGTTTGAGATCGATATGCTGATAATGAGCACATATTTTAGGGATCAACAGGTAGATATTGCGATTATTGAAACGGGATTAGGCGGACGTTTGGATAGTACCAATGTATTGCATCATCCGCTAGCTGATGCAATCGTTACGATAGGTTATGATCATATGGATCGTTTAGGAGATACCTTGGAAAAGATCGCTAAAGAGAAAGCAGGTATCATCAAGAAAAATGCGCAGGTCATCATTGGAAAAATGGATCCATGGTTAGAAAATGTCATCATGGCTAAAGCAAGATGCAACCATATTCATCATAATGTTTATGAGTTTCAAGATGATACGTTGTGGGTTGATGGACGAGGCTATAAATTTACCAATAAAGCCTTATATCAACGGCATAATTTGGCCATGGCCTTAAATATTGCTAAAAACTTGCCTGGATTTGTGATCAAATATGATGGCTTATCTGCTGTCTTAGCCAAAAGCAATTGGGCAGGGCGGTTTGAGATCATGCAAGAAGATCCGTTGATCATCATTGATGGAGCTCATAATCTGCCAGGGATAATGGAGCTTAAACGCTCGATCACAGCCTTAGATCAGCCTTTTAATATCATTTTTGCAGCTTTGCGGGATAAAGATCCTTTATCTTTGGTCAGGGAACTTGAACCTATTGCTGATGAGCTGATCGTTACGCAGTTTCCGTTTTATCGTTGCTGTCCGATTGAAGATTATCCTGATAAATATGCAAAATTTGCTGATTTTACAGCAGCGATCGAGCAGGGGATCAAGATGAAAAAACCACTATTGATCTGTGGATCCTTATACTTTATCAGTGATGTAAGAAATTATTTGTTAAAAAAATGTCATATTTGTTAAAAAATGGATATAATCGGTGAAACGCTTTCATTTTGACTAGAAATATTCGATTTTTGTTTTATAATTATTGTATAAGCTATTATGTAATTGCAAGGGAGGTAAAATAATGAGGCAGAATAATGTAGTTGCAATGATTTTAGCTGGGGGAAGAGGATCTAGATTGCTAGATCTGACTAAAAAAGTTGCAAAACCCGCAGTATATTTTGGCGGAAAATATCGAATCATCGATTTTCCGCTAAGTAATTGTGCCAATTCTGATATATCAGTTGTTGGAGTATTAACACAGTATGAATCTGTTATCTTGAATTCATATGTTGCGCATGATCATCGCTGGGGCTTGGATACCAAAGATGGTGGTGTATTTGTCTTGCCACCAATGGAAACTGATGCCAATGGTTTCAACTTGTACCGTGGTACAGCTGATGCGATTGCTCAGAATATCGATTTCTTGGATCAAATGGATCCAGATTATGTCTTGATCTTATCAGGTGATCATATCTATAAGATGAATTATGATAAGATGCTGAAGGTCCATAAAGAAAAACAAGCAGATGCAACGATCGCGGTATTAGGCGTGCCATTAAAAGAAGCTAGTCGTTTTGGCATCATGAATACCAATGATGAAGATGTCATCATTGAATTTGAAGAAAAACCAGCTAAACCAAAAAGCAACCTTGCCAGCATGGGTATTTATATCTTCACGTATAAGACCTTAAGAAAATATCTGGTCGAAGATATGAAGAAAGAAGACAGCAACCATGACTTTGGCAAAGATATCATTCCAGCATATTTAAATGATAATAAGAAGCTAGTTGCATACCGCTTCAAAGGCTATTGGAAAGATGTAGGTACGATCGATAGCTTGTGGGAAGCAAACATGGATCTATTGGATCCTAATAATGAATTAGACCTATCTGATTCAGGATGGAAGATCTATACGGAAGATGTCAATGTGCTTCCACAGTATATCGGGGAGAACGCAACCATCGATAATGCATATATCAATCAAGGATGTGTGGTAGATGGAACCGTTAAGAACTCAGTTATTTTCACTAATGCCAGGATTGCTGAAGGTGCTAAGGTCATCGACAGCGTGATCATGCCTAACGCTGTAATCGGTAAAAATGCTACTGTTACCCGTTGCATCGTTGCTGAAGGGGTAGAGATCAAAGAAGGTGTCAGTGTTGGCAAGAAAGACAGCGAGCATATCGAGCTTGTTGCGAAGAAAGTTGTAGAGTAGGTGGATGAATATGAGTAATAAAGTATTAGGAATCGTTAATTTTGAAGATCCTACTGCTAGTGTAGAAGGATTAGGGGATTATCGTCCAATTCCGGCTTTTGGTTTCTTGGGACGTTATCGTGTAATTGACTTTGTTTTAAGCAATATGACCAATTCTGGTATCAGCGATATCCAGGTATATTGTAAAGAAAAACCACGTAGCTTGATCGAACACCTAGGTACAGGTCAGCACTATAATATCAATTCTAAACGTGGTAATTTGCATATCCTTAATGGTGAGAAAAAACCAATAAGCGATGTTTATAATCATGATGTAAATAACTTCATGCAAAACATGGAATTTATCGAGGAAAGCGATAAAGGTTATGTGGTCGTAGCACCAAGCTATTTCATCTATCAGATCGATTTTGGTCAGGTGTTGGAAAGCCATATCAACAGCGGTGATGATATTACCTTGCTTTATAAAGCTACCGATAATGCTAAAGAAGAATTTATCGGCTGTGAGACCGTACAGTTTGATGAGACCAAGAAGGTCATCGGGTTTGAAAAGAACCGTGGAAAATATAAGAATCGCAATATCTCTTTAGAATGCTATATCATGAGCCGTAAATTATTTATCGATCTAGTAAAGCGGGCAGCTGCTACTAGTTCATTGTATTGGTTCAAAGATATCTTGCGTGAAGTCATCAATGAATATACGATCAGGGGTTATGCTGTAAAGAGCTATGTTGCATGCATCAACTCTTTGAAGACTTATTTCAAAGCAAATATGGAAATGGCAAATTTAAGCAATGCCAAGACGATATTTAAAAAAGACTGGCCTATCCATACGATGACCAATGACTCACCTCCAACGCATTTCTATCCAGGCTGCATAGTAAAAGGCAGCGCGATCGCTAATGGATGCTTCATTGAAGGAACGGTTGAAAACAGCGTTTTATGTCGTAATGTAACGGTGAAAAAAGGTGCGGTAGTGAAAAATAGCGTTGTTTTACCAGGAGCTTATATCAGTGAAAATGCACAATTGGATCATGTGGTGGTCGATAAATATGCCATCATCCATCATGTTAAGAAATTAGAAGGTACGGATGACGAACCGGTTTATGTAAAACGTCGTGACCGTATCTAGGGGTGTAATATGAAAACAGTATTATTCGTAGCAAGCGAAGGATTGCCTTTTATCAAAAGTGGTGGCCTTGCTGATGTCGTTGGTTCTTTGCCTAAGGCATTATATGCCTGCAATTATGAGGTAAGGGTCGTGATCCCTTTATATCGTAAGATTGCAGAAAAAGATCATGGCAAGCTTACCTACATTGGTACCCGTCAGATCCATAGTGGCTGGATCAATCAACCTGCCAATTATTATCAATGTGATGTTGATGGTATCATGTATTATTTTGTTGAACATCAAGGTTATTTTGAAAGAGAACAGCTATATGGTTATGCTGATGATGGCGAACGTTTCTCTTATTTCCAAAAAGCCGTGCTTGAACTTTTGTATCATATCGATTGGTACCCTGATATCATTCATACTCATGACTGGCATACCGGCATGATTCCTTTGATGACCCATGCTTTATATGGTTCTGATTGGCGATTTGAAAAGATCAAACATGTTTATACGATCCATAATCTAGCATTCCAAGGTAATTTCCCTGAATCGGTATTGACAACATGTTTAGGATTAGATCATTATTTCTATGACAATGGTTCGGTCAAATTTGATTCAGGTATCAGCTTCATGAAAGCTGGATTAGTTTATGCTGATAAGATCACGACCGTATCACCTACATATTCTCATGAGATCTTAACTAGTGAATATGGTGAAAAGATGGATGAAGTGTTACGTTATCGTCATGATGATCTATGGGGCATCGTCAACGGTATCAATATCGACGAATGGAATCCAAAGACGGATAAGCTTTTAGCGAAAAACTATACCTTGAAAAACTGGAAGGCTGGCAAAAAAGCTAACAAAAAAGCCTTGCAGGAAGAGCTGGGCTTAGAGGTACGCGATGATGTCATGCTGATCGGCTTGGTTAGTCGTTTGACCAATCAAAAGGGCGTATATCTGATTACGGAAAAAATGAATGAGATCATGTCGTTAGACGTGCAGTTTTGCATCTTGGGTACCGGAGAGACCGATGCGGAAAATGCCTTCAAATGGTTGGAAGCAAATTATAAAGGCAAAGCTGTATATTATTGCGGATACAATGAAGAATTGGCACATCGCATCTATGCGGCTAGCGATCTGTTCTTGATGCCTTCGATCTATGAACCATGTGGAATTGGTCAATTGATCGCCATGCATTATGGTGCGTTGCCACTGGTTAGAGAAACCGGCGGTTTGAAAGATACGGTACATCCATTCAATCAATATACCGGTGAAGGAAATGGTTTCAGTTTCTGGAGCAAGAATCCAAATGATATGATGTATACGATCAGATGGGCTAGCGAACAATATTATTACAATCAAGATGGCTGGAAACAGTTGGTTGCCAATGCCATGAATAGTGATGTCAGCTGGCAGCAAAGCGCTAATTTATATGGCGAATTATACAAGATGTTAGTTGGTGAATAAAAAAAGGATTTTCTATCGTAACAGATAGAAAATCTTTTTTTTAGCTTAAGATATGATTGTCATGCTCATCGATCATATCCTGAATGATCGTCAGGGAATGTTCATCAATGATGATCTCATTTTGTAAGGTTGGATTGATCGCAATTTGCGAGACATTATAAGATGGATTGTGAAACATCTGGATAACTTGCAAAAAATCAATTTTTTGTTTGGTATAGATGTTATCACAGCAAGCAATGATCATATCTATGTCATGCTCATCGGTAAATAGACTGATTTCGCGTGATCCATCTTCTAAAGCTGCTAATAATGGTTCAGGATCTTCAGCTGAAGAAGCAGGGGTGCCCAAAAGATATAGCTGGGATTTGCCTAAGGCGTAGAAGACCTTAAAATTATTTTCTTGGCTTGGCCGCTCTAGGGCCCAGAAGATCAGCCGTTCTAGCAGTTGATTATCTAAAAAAGCACTATCATCTAGATCTTCTAGATCTAGATTGATCGGATCATGATTTTCGATGAACTTAGCTATCAATTGCAGTTGCATGTCAAAATGATGTGGGAAAAGATGGTTTAACTGTTGAAAGATATTTTGTGATAGATAGGGGTTGCTATCTGTCTTTTTTAAAGCAAATTTGATAAGCTGCTGAAAATTATGGGCTTGAGGTAATTCTAGCTGCAGCTTGTTTAACTGCTGCAACAGGATTCTTTTATTTGGCTTGCTCATTTTTTGCTTGTTGATATTATCGATCTTTTGTTTGATTTGTTTTTTGTGTTTTCCAGCATAAGATAAGCTTGTGAAAAAGCAAGTTGTCGCATTGGTGATATCGTGGCGTTGGATATAACAATATCCGGCTAATTGCAGTAAGGCACAAAGATATTGTGGTTTAAATGCTAAAGGCAAATAGGCTCTTATCAGCCATAAGGCATGATCGATATCATTATTTAAGGTTAAGATCTCGATATACATGATGACGATATCCAGATCGGCAGGATCGTAAAGATAAGCCTTAGCAAAGGATTGCTGTGCGCGTTGGTTATCGTTTAGCATATATAAGCAGATGCCATGGATATAATATAGCATATCTAATTGTTGATTAACGATTATCTGGGCAGCATCATCGGCAAATTGCGGGGGCTTTGGATAAGCAATGAACTTTTTAGCAGCAGCCTTTACCAAATAATGGGTGTTTTCGTCGTTGATGAAAGCATGATTTTTTTCTAGATGCAAGATAAAGGAATTACAGATGTTATAGGCAGCGTAAAAATTATATAATGCCAGATATTTTTGAGCGATATCTAAAGCGTATTCGAGATCTTTGCTGTTTTTATATTCATTATAAAAAATATTGGTTTCAGGATCATCGTAATGATGAAAGATAAGATCATTTAAATAATTGCTTAGATATAAATTGGCTTTGATCTCATTATTATATAAGATATCTTCTAAGATATAGGTTAGATAGCTGATATCATGCAAAGGCAAAGCTTTTAGATTTTTATCGATCATTTTTAAGCGCTTTTCAAAATCCATAATAATTACCTATTCCTATTAATAATGATATCATAAAATGATGTTTATCAATAAATTTTATAATCAATTATAATGCTTTTAATAATCAAAGCAAAATGTTTATTAATATAGTTGTGAAAACATGGACAAAAATATTTTTAAAGCGTTTGCGAAAGCAAATTTTAGTGATATAATAAAAACGTCATAGGAGGAAAATTTAAATGGCAAAGAAAACTGTCAAAGATTTAGATGTTAAAGGTAAACGCGTCTTAGTTCGTGTTGATTTTAACGTTCCAATTAAGGAAGGAGTAATAACTGACGATAATCGTATTCAGGCTGCTCTTCCAACTATTAACTATTTAACAGAAAATGGAGCTAAAGTAATCTTACTTTCTCATTTAGGTAAAATTGACCATAAAGATCCAGAAAAATGTGAAGCTGGTAAAAAGAAAAATAATATGGCTCCAGTAGCTGCACGTTTACAAGAGCTAGTTAGTTCAAAAGTAACATTTGTACCTGTTACTCGCGGTGAAGAATTAGAAAAAGCTGTTGCAGAAATGAACGAAGGCGACATCGTATTGATGCAAAATACGCGTTATGAAAAAGGCGAAAGCAAGAATGATCCTGAATTGGCAGCTTACTGGGCTAGCTTAGGTGATCTATTTGTTTCTGATGCTTTCGGTTCAGTTCATAGAGCACATGCTTCTACGGTTGGTATCGCAACCCATTTGCCAAGTGCTTGCGGTTTCTTGGTTCAAAAAGAATTGGAAAACTTAGGTGCTGCAATTGACAATCCTAATCGTCCATTAGTAGCTATCCTAGGTGGAGCTAAAGTGTCTGATAAGATTGCGGTTATCGATAACTTATTGAACATTGCTGATAAAGTAATTATCGGTGGTGGTATGGCTTATACTTTCTTTAAAGCTAAAGGCTACAATGTTGGTACTTCATTGCTAGAAGAAGACAAAGTAGAAATGGCTAAAGAATTTATGGAAAGAGGAAAAGATAAATTAGTATTGCCTATCGATACGGTAGTTGCTAATGATTTCTCTAATCCAACAGATATCAAGACTGTTGATAGCGATAAGATCCCTGATGGATATATGGGATTGGATATTGGTGAAAAGACCGTTGAATTATTCGCTAAAGAACTTCAAGGCTGCAAGACAGCTGTATGGAATGGCCCAATGGGCGTATTTGAAGATCCTCGTTTTGCTAAAGGAACAGAAGCAGTTTGTAAGATCTTATCTGAACTTCCTGATGCTATGACCGTTATCGGTGGTGGTGACAGTGCAAGTGCTGCTAAGAAATTAGGTTATAAAGATAAATTTACTCATATTTCTACAGGCGGTGGTGCTTCATTAGAATATATGGAAGGTAAAGAATTGCCTGGTATCGCAATTATTGAGGAGAAATAAAGATAATGAGAAAACCTATTATTGTTGGAAACTGGAAAATGAACAAGCTTCGTGGTGAAGCTAATGAATTCATGGAAGCAATCGAAGCATATTTGACAGGAGATGAAGCAAGCACTTATGGTATTGCTGCTCCATTCACTTGTGTAGGAAATTGCGTAGATCGTGCTAAAAATTTAGTTGTTGCAGCGCAAAACTGCCACTGGAAAGAAAGCGGAGCTTATACTGGTGAAGTTAGCGTTGAAATGCTAGAAGATTTAGGTGTTAAATATTGCATTATCGGTCACTCTGAAAGAAGATCGATGTTTGGTGATACTGATGAAACAGTAAACAATAAAGCTAAAAAATTATTAGATGAAGACATCATTCCTATTCTTTGCATCGGTGAAACAGAAGCACAATATGATGCTGGAGAAACGGAAAAAGTTATCCGTGATCAAATTGCCGGAAGCATGAAAGATCTTTGCCCACACTGTGTAGCTAAGATGGTCGTTGCTTATGAACCAATCTGGGCTATCGGTACTGGTAAGAGCGCAACCAAAGAAATCGCACAAAACTGCTGCCATATCGTTCGTGATCAAATTCGCGTCATGTATGGTGATGAAGCAGCTGATAGCGTTCGTATTCAATATGGTGGAAGCGTTAAACCAGAAAATATTAAAGAATATATGGCTTGCGAAGACATCGATGGTGCTTTGATCGGTGGTGCTTCTTTGAAAGTTGATTCTTTCAAAGCTATTATTGATGCAACAAAGTAAGTTTACACTCAGAAAAATCTGATGTAATAAATTATTAAGGTATTTATAGGAGGAAAATAAAACAATGCCTAGTATTATTGATGTTTATGCACGTGAAGTTCTTGACTCTCGTGGAAATCCAACAGTTGAAGTAGAAGTTACTACGGAATCTGGCGCATTTGGACGCGCAATGGTACCAAGTGGTGCTAGTACAGGTGAAAGAGAAGCTTTAGAATTAAGAGATGGCGATAAGAGCCGTTACTTAGGTAAAGGTACAACTAAAGCTGTAAGCAATGTAAATGACATCATTGCTGATGCTGTTATCGGTATGGATGTTACTGATCAATGTGCAATTGATAAAGTAATGATCGAACTAGATGGCACAAAAGATAAATCAAGATTAGGTGCAAACGCAATCTTAGGTGTATCTATGGCTTGCGCTCGTGCAGCTGCAGATTATTATGATATCCCACTTTACAAATATTTTGGTGGATTTAATGGTAAAGTATTACCAGTTCCTATGATGAACGTATTAAATGGTGGTAGCCATGCTGACTCTACCGTTGACTTCCAAGAATACATGATTTTCCCAGTTGGTGCAAAATCAATCAAGGAAGCATTGCGTATGGGTGCTGAAACATTCCATAACTTGCGTAAAGTATTAAAAGCTCGCGGTTACAACACTAACGTTGGTGACGAAGGTGGATTTGCTCCAAGCTGTAAAGATGGTAACGAAGAACCATTAGAATTGATCGTTGAAGCTATCAAAGCTGCTGGATATGTTCCAGGTGAAGATATCTGCATCGCTATGGACGTAGCTGCTAGTGAATTCCATAACCATGAAACTGGTCTATATGAATTGAAGAAATCTGGTCAAGGCAACAAGACTACTGATGAAATGATCGATATGTATGCTGAATGGGTAGAAAAATATCCAATCATCTCTATCGAAGATGGTCTTGGTGAAAGAGACTGGGATGGATGGAAGAAACTTACTGATCGTTTAGGTGATCGTATCCAATTAGTAGGTGACGACTTATTCGTAACTAACCCTGCTATCTTAAAAGAAGGTATCGAAAAAGGTATCGCCAATGCTATCTTGATCAAAGTTAACCAGATCGGTACATTAACAGAAACATTTGATGCTATCGAAATGGCTAAAGAAGCTGGTTATACTTGTGTAGTTTCTCACAGATCTGGAGAAACTGAAGATACAACGATCGCTGATATCGCTGTAGGTTTGAATGCTGGTCAGATCAAGACTGGTTCAATGAGCAGAACAGACAGAATTTGTAAATATAACCAATTGATGAGAATTGAAGATGAATTAGGTCCAGTTGCTCAATACTTAGGTAAAAAAGCATTCTACAACGTAAAACTTAAATAGTTGATAGTAGTTCTTTGAAGGAAGCTTAGGCTTCCTTCTTTTTATATTTTAGCGTTTGGTGGGGAAAAATGAAAAAAGCAAATGGTAGAATGAAGGTTATAATTATCAAAGTTCTAAGCTTCATCAATACAGATTTACCTTGCCTAAAGTAATTTTAGTTAGTTTTCATTTTTAGTTATCCAATTACAGTAGCTTGAAGAAACAGTTTCAACTTGTTGGTTATTTATATTGATTATTCTTATTATCACAATCAGTATTTTAAAATAAACAATAATAAAAGGGCGCAATGCTGATGAAATAATATTTGCTATGGCTACTGTGATTACTTGACAAAATACTTTTTTATGATTAAAATTATAACAGTGTTATATAACAGCGTTATATAGGGGGTGTACATAATAAATCAAAATGGAACAACTTTGGAAAATATTCATCGAGCTGCGAAAGCGGAATTTTTAGAAAAAGGCTATAAGGGTGCTTCATTACGTAATATTGTGAGATCCGTGGGGATGACTACCGGAGCCTTTTATGGGTATTACAAAAGCAAAGAAGAACTTTTTGAAGCCATCGTTGGTGAACATTATGAATATATTCGTAACCGTTTTATAAGGGCACAGCAGGAGTTTGCTGAACTACCAGCTGCTAGGCAGCCGGAAGTCATGAGCGATGTTTCAGGACTTTGTATGGATGATATTCTTCATTATGCTTATGAGCATTTAGAGGAATGTAAATTGATACTTATCTGTGCGGAAGGAACAAAATTTGCCGGCTTAATTGATGAAATGGTAAAGATTGAAGTGGAAGGGACTCATGCCTATCAGGAGGTTTTGAGGAAGCTTGGAAGGCCCTCTCCTCATATCGATCCTTCGCTGGAACATATTTTGATCACCGGAATGTTTCATACTTTTTTTGAGTTGATCATCCACGAAATGCCACTTATAGATGCCGAAAACTATGTTAAGGAAATGCGCGATTTTTATACAGCGGGATGGATGAAAATTATGGGGCAGTGATGCCTTATAATTTTTACGCTAAAAGTTAGGTAAAACTAACTAATAGTTGCAGATTGAGCTAACATAACGTTGTTATCTTTATCATTGAACACAAAGAAAAGGAGGAATTTTTTTGAAAAAGCAATCCAATTTATCACGCCTGTTGGAAATTGCAGGCAGCCATAAGTACCTGACCTATGCATCCTGGGTGCTTTCTGCCATCAGTGCCCTGATTGCTCTGGTACCATTCTATTACATCTGGAAAATGATCAAGGAAGTATTGGAGGTGGCACCGAATTTTGGCCAGGCACAGAACCTGACCGGTAATGGTTGGATGGCGGTAATGTTTGCAGTTATAGCGGTGCTTGTCTACATAGCAGGGCTGATGTGTTCCCATTTGGGAGCATTTCGGATCGCTACAAACATACGTATTAAGACCATGGAGCATATCGTCAAACTTCCGTTAGGCCTTGCTGAAAGTTTTGGTAGTGGAAAACTGCGTAAAATAGTTAACGAATCTAGCGCGGCAACAGAAACTTACCTCGCTCATCAGCTTCCTGATAGAGCCAATGCCATTGCAACCCCTTGCGGTCTTTTGGTGCTGTTGTTCGTGTTTGACTGGAGACTGGGACTATTGAGTCTTGTTCCGGTTGTGCTGGGGTTTCTGATCATGATGACAATGACCGGAAAGCAGATGCAGGAAAAGATGAAAGAATACCAGAATGCGCTGGATGATATGTCCAACGAAGCGGTAGAGTATGTCCGCGGTATTCCGGTCGTAAAAACATTTGGCCAGACGATCTTTTCCTTTAAGAAGTTTAAAGATTCCATTGACCGCTATAAAGTATGGGTGATCGCCTATACCAAGCAGCTTCGGACACCGATGATGTTCTATACAGCTGCGATCAACGGAGTTTTTGCCACACTGATCGCCGGAGGACTGTTGCTTACACAAGACGGTGTGACTTCAGATTTTTTGCTTGATCTTATTTTCTATATCATCATTACACCGGTTATATCTGTCACATTGACACGCATTATGTTTCAAAGCGAAAATGCCATGATCGTAGATGATGCTTTACAGCGGATTGACAGTGTTTTGAATTTGAAGCCTTTGGAGGAAGCAAAAAATCCAATGCATCCTCAAAACGCTTCCGTTGAACTGCAATCGGTTCATTTTAGCTATGATGGAGCAGAAGAAGTATTAAAAGATATTTCGCTAACCATTCCTGCAGGTAAAACCGTAGCTTTTGTGGGTCCATCCGGTGGTGGGAAAACAACCATTGCTAATTTGATTTGTCGTTTTTTTGATCCTCAGAGCGGAATGGTAAAAATAGGTGGTGTCAATGTGAAAGATATTTCAAAAGAAGAACTCATGAACACGGTAACTTTCGTATTCCAAAACAGCCATCTGATCAAGGCGTCCATCCTGGAAAATGTGCGTATGGGAAAACCGGAAGCTACCCGTGAGGAAGTTCTGACCGCCCTTCATCATGCGCAATGCGATGATATTCTGGAAAAACTCCCGCAAGGCGTGGATACGCTCATTGGGACAAAAGGTGTTTATCTTTCTGGTGGCGAGCTACAACGGATCGCTATTGCTCGAGTGATGCTGAAAAATGCTCCGATCATCATTCTGGATGAAGCTACAGCCTTTGCTGATCCGGATAACGAAAATCGTGTACAGACGGCTTTTTCTAAACTTGCTGAAGGTAAAACGGTGATCATGATTGCTCATAGACTATCAACCATAACAAATGTTGATCATATTTTTGTCGTTAACGCTGGGCGGATCGCAGAGCACGGAAATAGTCGTGAATTGTTGTCCAAAGACGGTATTTTCAGTCATATGTGGAAAAATTACCAGACTTCCGTGCAATGGAAAGTGACCAAGGAGGTGTAGTGATATGATCAAAATACTACAGAAAAAATATGCTTTATCTGAACAGGGAGCAAAGGATCTCATAAAAGGTTGCATGGCTTGTGTTCTTCAAAATCTATCTTTTATGTTTCCGGTGGGACTTTTATATTACCTGGTTAGCGATCTGATGAACGGGGGTGTTCCCGGTGGGAAAATTCCATTTTATGTGGCAGGCTGCGTGGCGTGTATCGGCTTGATTCTGCTGACCACTTTCTTTCAATACAATGCAACCTATTTTGCCACTTACAAAGAAAGCGGTATCCGCCGTATTACTCTGGCAGAACATCTGCGCAAAATTCCTCTTTCTTTTTTCGGGAAAAAGGATCTAGCTGACCTTACCAGCACCATTATGGCGGACTGCACCTTCCTGGAGCAGAGTTTTTCGCATTTTATCCCTGAGCTTGCGGGTTCGATCATTTCTACAGTTCTGATTTCCATCGGTCTTTTCTTTACGGACTGGAGAATGGCACTGGCTGCCTTATGGGTTCTGCCGGTTGCCTTTGCGATTGTGGGATTTTCCGCAAAGATTCAAGAAAATCTGAATCAGAAAGCCATGGATGTAAAGATGGCCTGCGCAGACGGGATACAGGAGTGTATTGAAACAGTTCGTGATCTGAAAGCGAACAATGCGGAGCAGGCATATTTAAAAGGGCTGGAAAAGAAGATCCGTGCTGTGGAGCATCGTTCCATCCTCAATGAATTTGGTCTTGCTGCTTTTGTGGTTTCCGCGTCACTGGTGCTGAAGCTTGGTATTGCAACAGTTGCATTGGTGGGAGCTGTTCTGCTCATGCAGGGAAGCCTATCCGTGCTTACATTCTTTATGTTCCTTCTGGTAGTATCCCGTTTATATGACCCTCTGCAGGGCGCACTCCAGAATCTTGCGGCAGTCATCAGTACACGAACCAACATTGCCCGTATGAATGAGATTCTCGATCATCCGATCCAGCAAGGCAGTGATAGGCTTTCCAATCAGGGGTATGATATTGTCTTTGACCATGTTGGGTTTGCCTACAATACCGGAGAAACCGTATTAAAAGATGTTTCCTTTACGGCAAAACAGGGAGAGGTTACGGCTTTGGTCGGCCCATCCGGCGGTGGAAAAACAACCGTATCCCGGCTGGCTGCAAGGTTCTGGGATATTAACAGAGGAAAGATTACCGTGGGAGGTATGGATGTATCCCGAATAGACCCGGAAACACTGCTTTCTCTGTATTCCATCGTATTCCAGGATGTTACGCTGTTTGACAATACGATTCTGGAGAATATCCGAATCGGAAACAAGGACGCCACAGATGAACAGGTCATTGCGGCTGCGAAACTTGCCAATGTGGATGAATTTGCGGAAAAAATGCCGGATGGATGGCATACCAATATCGGAGAGAACGGCTGTGAACTTTCCGGCGGAGAGCGCCAGCGTATTTCCATTGCCCGTGCATTTCTGAAAAATGCGCCGATCATTCTTCTGGATGAAGCGACTGCTTCCCTGGATGTGGAGAATGAAACCCTGATACAGACAGCCCTTTCCCGTTTGATCGCAGATAAAACCGTTCTGGTTATCGCCCACAGGATGCGTACCGTAGCCGGAGCAGATAAGATCGTTGTCCTTTCTGATGGTACCGTAGCAGAAGAAGGATCACCAAAGGATCTGGAAGAAAAGAATGGTGTGTATACTCATATGGTAAAACTGCAGACAGAAAGCCTGAATTGGAAACTTGCGTGAAGAAGCCTTTAAAAAGATCTTATGGGAATTAAAAAAGCAATTTGAATAGAAAAAGATTTTTAAATCTGTTAAAATAAATTAAAAGAAGTTAGTATAAACTAACCGTAAGAGGCCGATCATGAACAAACATGCAATTAAAAAGAATTCATTACAGGAAACATTGATCATTCCGTTATATGCTCGATGGCTTTGTTCTTGGAAATTTCCCAGATTGTTTCAAGATAAAACAGCCGGGGAATTGATTAAAAAAATTGATCATGACTTTTCGGCATTAGAAAAACAATCGCAAAGTATCATGCATAGCTTTGGTGCATTGGAAGTAGCCATGCGCCAGAATGATCTTGCATGGGAGATCCGGGACTATCTCCATCAACATCCAAAAGCTGCCATCATTAATCTTGGGTGTGGATTGGACAACACTGGACGAGTGTGTGATAACGGTCAGTGCCATATCTGGAATATTGACCTGCCGGATGTGATCGCGCTGCGGAATCAATTGCTTCCTGCCGGAGAGCGGGAAGAAAATCTGGCATTTGATTTAACAGATCCGAATTGGATGAAGGCTATCCAATTTGATCCTGAGGATGGTGCAGTACTGTTTGCTGCCGGTGTATTTTACTATTTTACTACAAACCAGATGAAGCAGTTGGTTATAACAATGGCTGAACATTTTCCGGGAGGACGTCTGGTTTTTGATGCAGCAGGCAAAACTGCTGTCAAACTAATGGTGAAAACCTGGGTAAAACAGGCGGGAATCAAGGATGTCGGTGCATATTTCTCCCTAAAGGATGCCAAAGAAGAGCTGGAATGTTGGTCACCATTGCTCTATGTTTCTAGCTGCGGGTATATGCAGGGCTATCAGAAGTTGGAGGGGCCGGGGATAAGACCCATTCACCGCCTTCTGGCTAAAATCGCTGACGGACCGTTGCATTTACAGATCGTGCGAGTGCGTTTTAAGAAGAGAACTGAATGAACTGGATGCGAACGATATTAGACGGATTTGCTATGGCAGCCTATTTTAATTTATTTGCTGCTGCCGTGGCACTGTACAATCCTCGACTAATGTTTCCAAGCTACCCGCCAGCTATTATCAATAATGCGCCGGACCCGCCCTCAAAAGCGGAGAATCGCTTTTACTAGCTATGGATCATTTTAGGAGAGCTTCTGCCTCTTTTGCTCTATGGGACAGTGAGCATGGTGGAAGACGGCACCCATGGGTTTTGGCAGATGGTGCTGATAGGATATATCCAGTGGATGATGATAAACCTATGCGACCTGTTTTTTCTGGATATCTTTATGATGCAGAAAAAGGCAAAATACCGTTTAGTGATTCCTGTTACAGAAGGTCACCCTAGCTATGGATTCAAAGCGTGGATGAAAAGCTACGCATTGCCAGAGCATCTGTTGCAATGGCCATTGATCCTTTGTCCCCTGATGGCGGCGGTGCAGGCAGGAATAGGAGCATTGTTGATGAGATTATAAATGTAAAGGAGATAATGTAATGAATAAGAAAGAATCAAAACAAGAGAATATTCGACTTGGAACTCATGGGGAAGATTATGGAAGCTGGATGTCCAATCCTTTCTTTTACATCATTGGCGGAATTGGAGTTTTGGTCGCTGTGCTGGCTTTTCTCTCTTTTTATGTATTTCATGTCGCTGTTCTTGGGGCTATGTTTGCTGTGATCACAATCGCACTTGTGGTTTTGCTGGTCTGGATCACATGGATCAGATGGCAGTATGCCTTTGGCGGTGGCGGAATCATGGAACAGGTGCATATGGTTGTTCTTTCCCATCTGGACTATGATGGGCAGGGAAAGATTTTGGAAGTAGGCTGCGGCTCCGGAGCACTGACAATCCGTGCGGCTCTGACATGGACGAAAGCACAAGTGATCGGTGTTGATTACTGGGGCGCTGTATATAATTACAGCAAAGCACTCTGTGAGAAAAATGCTGCAAGTGAGGGCGTGGCTTCCCGCTGTGTATTTCAGCACGGTGATGCGAAACAGCTGGATTTTCCTGATGAGAGCTTTGATGTAGTCATCAGCAACTATGTTTATCACAATATCATAGGGGAAGATATGCATAAACTGCTGTTGGAAAGCCTGCGGGTATTGAAAAAAGGTGGTGTCTTTGCGCTCAACGATGATATGAAGCCAAAGCTGTATGGAGATATGGAAGATTTCGCGCAGAAGCTGCGGGATATGGGGTATCAGGATGTTCGTCTCATTGATACTGCACAGGAAGCTTTTGGTTCCCATCACCGAGCAGCTATGATGATGCTAGGATCTTCCAGACTCCTGGTTGGTCGGAAATAATCTCACTATAAAGGAGGAGGACTGGTTATGCAGAAATTAGGCGTTGTAGAGGATACCCTGTTTGTTCCCATGCTAGGCAGAATCTATGCCAGTGAGCGCTGCCCGCAGATTTTATATGATAAAAAAGCACTGGAATTGAAAGCCAGGCTACCTTCGGACTTGACAGAACATGATACGCAGAACCAGTACACCCTCTTGGCTTCTGCCTCCCGGTCCGCCAATATGGATCGGTTCATCCGGTCTTTTCTGGAGCGCAGGCCGGACGGTGTGATCGTTCAGCTGGGCTGCGGCCTGGAGACAACCTATTATCGCTGTAATAACGGAAGGACACGCTGGTATGCCGTTGACCTGCCTCATGTGATCGAATACCGGCGAGGACTTCTTCCTGAACCGGAGCGGGAATTTTATATTTCCGGGGATGCTTTTGTGAAGGACTGGATCAAAAAAGTCCGTAGCGATGTGCTTGATGCTCCTATTCTCGTTACTGCAGGTGGGTTGTTCCATTATTTTGAGGAAAATAAGGTCATTTCCCTTCTGCGCATGATCGGAAAGTCTGGAAATATGGAAGTTGTTTTTGATGCGGTGAATAAAAGTGGCATGACCATGATGAAGAAAAAATATATGAAACAGGTAGGCCATGCCGATGCGCAGATGTTCTTTTATGTGGATTCAGCAAAAGAACTGGCAGAAAAGATCGGGAATAATGCGAATGTAGTTAGTGAGGAACCATATTATCGGCATATTCCTAGAAATGGTTTGAATTTATCTACGATGATTAGCATGGCGGTTTCTGATTGCTTCTGCATGGTTAAGATGATACATCTTAAATTTTAAACGGTATGATAAGAAAGAATATAGTGGATCTTTTAATACGTGTCCGTCGAATATGCTGGCCTTGATCACTAAAGGCTTTATTATATGATGATTATAAAATTGATATATAATAATTTACAAATGCATTAAAATGTTGTAAGATAAGAATGCTTAAAATAACTTCAGGGTTGAGTGTGATTCTCTACTGGCGGTATACTCCGCGAGCCTATATTGGGCACGAATCGGTGCAATTCCGATAGCAACAGTTAAAGTCTGGATGGAAGAAGGTTATTTGCTTATATCATAAACAAATAAGCGTACCTGAAAAGTTTTTTGGGCACGCTTTTTCTTTGTGATAGGAGGGATATAATGAGCACGAAGAAAATTACGACCATAGGGGTACTATGTGCGATGGCAATGGTTGCCAATTTATTGATTTCCTTTCCGCTGGTGCCAGCAGCTTCTTTTTTGAAGTATGATCCTAAGGATATCATCATCGTGATGGGCGGATTTATTTATGGGCCTTTAACTTCTTTGTTGATGAGCTTTATCTGCTCAGTATTGGAGATCATGTTCAAAGGCGGAAACGCCTTAGACATCTTGATGAATATGGTGTCGACCTGTTCATTTGCGTGCGTTGCAGCTTTTATTTATCAGAAGCAACATACGAAAAAAGGTGCAGCTATTGGCTTGATAAGCGGGGTGATTATCTCGGCTTTGGTAATGTGCCTATGGAACTATGTAATTACCCCGATCTATTATGGTTGGCCACGCGAAGAAGTCGTTGCTATCTTGATTCCCGGCATCTTGCCATTCAATTTGATCAAGAGCGGCTTAAATGCAGTTATTACTTTGTTTTTATATAAACCATTTGTTAATATTTTACGGCATAATAATCTGGCAAATAAAAATGAAGAAAAAGCCAACTATGGTTTTGCATTGGTCGTTATCTTTATTTGTATCTCAATAATCTTATTTGTCTTAGCTAAAGGAGGAATAATTTAAAATGAAAGATTATACGTTTGAACAAGCAAAAAAGATCATGTTTGATAAATTAGGTGATTATAAGATCATGGCCTTGGCTAGCTGTGTGGATAATTACCCCATGGTTAGAAATGTTAGTTGTATCTTTTACAATGAAAAGATTTATTTTAAAACCGATAAAAATTTTCGTAAGACCCAGCAATTATTTAAAAATGATCAGGTTGCATTATGCTTCAATGGCGTTCAGGTCGAAGGCAAGGCTGTCAATAAAGGCTTGGTCGTTGATGAACCAGGAAGGGTATTTGAAAAGAAGTATCAAGAATATTTATGGCAAAGCTATAATGCTTACAGCCATGTCGATACCGAGATCTTGATCGAGGTTGAACCTAAATTTGTTGAAATTTGGGATGAAGATGAAGATCGTAATGCTTTTCAATTATTTATCGATTTTGTTGATCAAAGCGTTGAATATAAACCGTATGACTAATAGAAAGGATTTAAGATGAACATTAAAAAATTAACAACCTTAGGTATCTTATGTGCATTAGCCATCGTTGCTAATTTGGTGATCTCATTTCCGATCATCCCATCAGTAGCATTTCTAAAATATGATCCAAAAGATATCATCATCATTATCGGAGGATTCATCTATGGACCGCTGAGTGCCATGTTGATGAGCTTGCTTACTAGCATTATCGAAGTATTGTATCGTAATGCTGGAGGCAATATCTTGATCGATGTGCTGATGAATGTAATATCAACTTGCAGCTTAGCATGCATCGCGGCTTATTATTATAAGAAGGATCATAGCAAAAAAGGCGCAATCAAAGGCTTGGTTATAGGTGGAATCGTTTCTGTTGCTGCCATGTGCTTATGGAATTATATCATTACGCCAATTTATTATGGCATGCCGCGTGATGTTGTTGCTGCAATGATCATTCCGGGAATATTGCCTTTTAATTTGATTAAAAATGCTATCAATATCATGATCGTTATTTATTTATATAAACCAATCGTTAATTTGTTAAGACGCAATAATTTGGCAAATTGTGCTGAGCAGGGAAAAATTAGCTCTTCGATCTTGATCTTTGGTGGTTTTATCTTGATAACCATCATCTTATTGTTTTTGATCCAATATGGCATCATAAAGTAGCTAGAATAAATAGTTATTGTGTATTTTTAGGATGTTTGCTATAATTGTCTAGTACATTTGGAAGGTGAAAATTATGTTAGATATCTTATTAATGATAGTATCTGCAGGATTGATCGTATTAACATTATTACAAAGCGGGAAATCAGATGGTATATCAGGGGCATTCACAGGAAATGGTGGATTGAATTTATTTGCAAATGTCAAGGAGAGAGGTTCAGAAAAAGTTATCTCAAATTTGACTTTGGTATTAGGTATATTATTTTTCGTGTTAGTTATTGTAATTAGAGTTATTTAATAGGTCCTTGCATAGGACCTTTTAATTTTAGGAGGCATTTTATATGGAACAATTGAAAGCAAAGATCTTAAAACTGATTAAAGAAAATAAAAAAGGTTATTTTGACCTTAAGAAGCTAGCGGGCATCTTAAGGATGACCAAGACTTCAGATTTTGTCATGCTTAATAAGGCCTTAAATCAATTGGAAGATGATTTGCTGATTGTTCGTAATAGTCAAAACCATTTTTTGACCATGGATCAAGCCGGTATGTACCAAGGACGGATCTCACTTAATAAAAAGGGTTTTGGTTTTGTTGATATCGATGATCAACAAAGCTTTTATATTAATGCTAAAAATGTCAATGGAGCGATGGATAATGATCTAGTGCTTTTACAAGTTGTGGAAGGTGATGAAGCTAAGGTCTTAAAAGTAATTGAGCGAGATAATGATAACTTGATTGCCACGGTCGTAGGAAAAAATTTGATCATCCGCTTAGATGATCCGCGATATCGTGATTATCGTTTATCCGTCGTTAATCGTAAAGATTTTAAATTGGTAAAAGGCTTAAAGTTACAGATAAAGGTCTTAGAATTCAAGCAGCCATTAAAAGTAGAAATTGTAAGGGTCATCGGTCATGAAGATGATCCAGGAGTGGATATCAGCAGCGTATTGTTAGCAAATGGCATCAAGCTCGAATTTGCTGAAGCTACTTTAGATGAAGCAAACAGCATACCACAACAAGTAGAATTGCCAGAACTATTAAAACGCAAAGATCTATCTCAACGTACGATCGTTACGATCGATGGCGATGATTCTAAAGATTTTGACGATGCGATCAGCATCGAAAAGATACCAGAAGGTTTTATGCTTGGCGTTCATATCGCGGATGTTTCGCATTATGTAAAGGAAAATAGTCCGCTGGATAAGGAAGCTTATGAACGGGGAACAAGCGTTTATGTGTGCGATCGGGTAGTTCCTATGCTGCCCCATGTTTTAAGCAATGGTATTTGTAGCTTGAATCCCGGCGTTGATAGGTTATGCTTAAGCGTAGATATGAAGATCGATCAGCAAGGAGAAGTGATTGATTATGATCTTTATCCTTCCGTCATTCGTTCTAGTGCTCGTATGACCTACAATAATGTAAATAAGATCTTAGCAGGTGATCCGCGCTTGCAAGCACAGTATAAAGCATTGGTACCAATGTTTTTTGATATGGCGGAATGTGCTAAACTGATCCGTAATCGCCGTAATAATAAAGGAGCGATCGAATTTGATACGGATGAAGCATATGTGATCGTTGATAAAAATGGTAAACCCATTGATATCAAGGTTCGAGAACGAGGGGTTTCGCAAGCCATCATTGAAGATTTTATGATATGTGCTAATGAATGCGTAGCGCGGATCATGAAATTTCAAAGCTTGCCTTGTATATATCGGATCCATGAAAGTCCTAAGATCGAAAAACTTAAAGAGTTTGCTTTGATTGCAAAGATTCGCGGTCATAGATTTAAAGGTGATCTGGCTAATATTCGTCCGCTTGATATCCAAAAGTGTCTAGATAGCTTTACGGATGAACAGGAACATAGCGTATTATCGACGATGATGCTACGATGCATGCAAAAAGCTCGCTATGATGCTAGCTGTGTTGGGCATTTTGGTCTAGCAAGCAGCGAGTATCTACATTTTACTTCTCCGATCCGTCGCTATCCTGATCTGATCGTGCATCGGATGGTTCGTAAATACCTATTTGAACAGAATTATGCAGATATGGATAAAGATGAAAAGATGGTGGTAGATGCGGCTTTACAATCCAGTGAATGTGAAGATAAGGCAACTTATGCACAGCGTGATGTCCTTGATATGAAAAAAGCGGAGTATATGCAAAATTTTGTAGGACAATATTTTGATGGCATCATTTCTAGCGTGACAAATTTCGGCTTTTTTGTTAAATTAGATAACACCGTTGAAGGCTTGGTGCATGTTACCAGTCTTAGTGATGATCATTATACCTATGTTCCAATGATGATGTGCCTTCAAGGCCGAGAAAAACAAAAACGTTATACGTTAGGCGATAAGGTAAGGATAAAGGTCATCGGTGCCAATAAAGAAGAGGGAACGGTGGATTTTAAGATTGTAGTTCCACGTAAAAAAAGAAAACAGGTTTGGATGTGATAATATGAGTGAAAAAATAATTTCGATCAATCGCAAAGCTTCTTACAATTATTATCTAGTAGAACGCTTTGAAGCAGGGCTGGTCCTTAAGGGAACAGAGATAAAATCTATTCGTTTAGGCAAGGTGCAATTTAAAGATGCTTATATTTCGATCATCAAGCATGAGGCTTATATCAAAGAAATGCATATTGCTGCTTATGAATATGGCAATATCTTTAATCATGATGAAACAAGAGAAAGAAAGCTTTTATTGCATAAAAATGAAATTTTAAAGCTTGAACAAAAGGTTAAATTGAAAGGTTTTACCATCGTGCCAGTCAAGTTATATCTAAAAGATGGCAAAGCAAAAATGGAGATTGCTTTGGCTAAAGGTAAAGAACTTTATGATAAGCGGCAAGATGCCAAGATCAAAGATGCTAAACGGGAAATGGAAAAGGCCTTAAAATTACGATAAAGATAAATGGCATGTCATTGTGACATGCCATTTATTTTAGTAGTTCATAAGCTTTCTCGATATCTTTATCATGGTTTTCAGCAAAAGTAATATTTAATTTATCAGTTTCATCATAGCGAGGAATGATGTGGTAATGCATATGCATGACGGTTTGTCCTGCTACTTCATTAGCGTTATGCAGGATATTGATGCCTTTGGCGTTTGTTTTTTGATAGATCTTACCAGACAGTTCTTTGACGATCTTCATCAATTTGGCATAGGTTTCATCATCACATTCTAAGATATTGGCAACATGCTTTTTAGGGATGACGACGGTATGACCAAACGTAGTTTGAGAAATGTCTAGAAAGGCAAGGACATCATCATCTTCATAAAGCTTATAGCTGGGAATCTCATTATTTACGATCGAACAAAAAATACACATAAAATTATCTCCTTTTTAAATATTATATGCTATTTTTTCCTAAAGTTCACATAAAATTCAGCATATTTATGGGGGATAAGTTTGCTTAAAGAAAAAAAATATTATAAAATAATATGGAGTTTCAAGGAGGAAATCATGAAAGAATTTATCAAAAAATATGGTGTTCTTACTTTGATCATTTGTTTTTTAGTAGGAGCTATCGGTGTTTATGCTTATAGCGAAGCACAGAAAGTTATTCCTGGAAAGAGCGTAAATGGTGAGGATATCGTTTATAGTATCAACAATGAAGATGTTAGCGCTAATGTCTTATATGATGAGATGTATGAAACCAATGGCATTGGCAGCATCTATTTAGCATTTGAAAAAGCTGTGCTTGATCAAGCTGTAGAAACAACGGAAGATATGGAAGATATTGCGGCATATAATGCTCAACAGATCATTTCCAATTACCAAAGTTCATATGGCAGCGATTATGAACAATATATCGTTAGTGCCTTAAAATCATCTGGCTATGAATCTATCGATGATCTAGAGCCATATTTGATCACTCAATTAAAGGCTGAAGAACTAGTTAAGCAATATCTAACAGATAACCCTGATGTTTATGCTGCTTTTGAAGAAGAATATCAGCCACGTAAGGTTAGCCATATCTTAGTACAGATGGCAGACAGCGAAAATCCAACAGAAGAAGAGTTAGCTAAAGTTAAAGAAATTGAAGATGCTTTAGCAGCTGGTGAAGATTTTGGAACTGTAGCAACAGAATATTCTGATGATAGCAGTGCTTCAAGTGCCGGCAGTTTAGGTTGGATGGATGTAAATACTAGTTTTGTAGAATCATTCAAAGAAGCGGCATTGGCATTAAATGAAGGTGAAGTCAGCGATTGGGTCGTATCAGAATATGGTTATCACTTGATCAAGTGTGATGAAAGTACTTTTGATACTTTATCACAAGATAGTGAATTTGTTTCAAATGTCTTGTCTTCAGATATTACGATCAAGACCAAGGCTATTTGGGACAAAGCTGAAGAATTAGGCATTGATTTTAATGGCAATGATGAATTAAAAACTCAGCTTCGTGAATATATGCTGTTAGAAGAGGGGGATAACTAAGATGAAGAATACGAAAAAAATTGTAGCATTGATGTTATCAGCCATGGTGTTAGCAGGATGCAGCGATGGTCATGCTACTATCAGCAACGCTAATGAAAAGATCTTTAGCGTAGGAAATACAACTGTAACCAAAGGTGATGTTTATTCATCATTATTTAATAGCATTGGTTCATATGTGGTGATCAGCGATGCTACCAAAGCGGTATTAAACGCCAATGTTCCTATAACGGATGAAATAAATGCTGAAGCAGATGAAACCATGAGCAGTTATGAAGCAATGTATGGCGACGCTTTAGATACGATGGTTGCTAGCTATGGTTATAAAGATGCTCAGGATTATCGCGATAATGGAGTAATTCCTAGCATTCAAGCTAAAGCTCTATATGAAATGTATGTAACAGATAACTGGGATACGATCAAACAAGAAAAGAATCCTAAAAAAGGTGTGATCATTAGCGTAAGCGATGCTGATACCGCAGCAAATGTCATGAACGCTTTAAATGAAGGTGCTGAATTAGCTGATGTTATCAGCGAATATAGCTTAAGTCATAGCGGTGCTGAAGAATTGATCTATGCTGATAGTGATTATCCGGTAGAAGTTATGACCATGGTCAATTCGGCAACAGATGCTACATATGCAACTGTTACATGTTCAGATGGTTCCATCTATGTATTAAGCGTTACGCAAAATGATCCAGAAGCTATCAAAGAAGAGGTTGCAGCTGCTCTAGCGTTGACCGAAGATATTCAAGTAGCCGCTTTGACACATTACATCAAAGCCGCTGGATTCAAAGTTTATGATCGTGATCTATATGATACGATCAAACTAAGTTATCCGGAATATCTAGATTAATTTTTGATATCGTAATTTAAACTGTTGACTATTTGTTGACAGTTTTTTTTATGATTTTATTTGTTACATAAAGAAAAAAAGGCTTATCAAGCCTTTTTTTCTTATAATATAAGGGGATAGAATATATACTAATCATTGCTAAGGGGGGAACAATAATTAGCGTTACAAGGATTTCAATTATTATTATTATTTCCTTGTGACTATATGATACAAAAAAAGTATATTTAAAATATGGTATCAATATGTAAAATTATGTGATAATTATTTTGTATATATATTTATTTTTGTTACAATTAATATAAGATTAGTTAGGAGGTTCATTATGACTAATTGGAATTTTCAATTCAACCATAATCCTAGAAACTTTAAAAGGAATACAGGATATACGCAGGCCAAGCAAAAAAGCTTAGGTAAATTTATTGTTTCCTTGATCATCTTTACGCTTATCTTATTGATAGCTTGGTATTTTGTTCATCCTGCAATAAATTGGCATTCACCACTAAATTTTCTTAATTTATTTGGATTAGGAATCTATTTATTTATGATATTTAGTTCTGCACTGTATTATCGCTTGCTTTCAATTGCTGCCTATCAAAAGTTCATTAGATATTTTGGCGTTGTTATTGGTCTGATCGTGGTCTTTGTCATCGTTTTGGGTATCATAACTTCACCTATCTTTAATGCGAAAGAATATGCCAGCAGGGTCGCTATCGAACAAACAGAGTTTGACGTCATAAATGAAGTTGACTTTAATAAGACGCCGATCATCGATCGTGAATCAACGATAGCATTAGGTGATAGGGTCATGGGGCAAATGCCTGAGCTGGTATCACAATTTGAAGTTAGCGATGATTATACACAGATTTCATATAAAGACAGCGTTTATCGGGTTACCCCATTAGAATATGCTGATACGATAAAATACTTTACTAATAGACAAGAAGGGATCCCAGCGTATATCTTGGTTAATTCAACGTCAGGAGAGGCTGAATTGGTTAAATTATCCGATCTAGGTTTGGATGGCATGCGTTATGTACCTTCAGCAATGTTCAACGAAAATTTGATGCGTAAGCTGCAGTTAACTTATCCGACCGAGATATTTGGTGAACCTTCTTTTGAAATTGATGAAGAAGGCCATCCGTGGTATATCTGTACGACATATACCTATAAAGGTATTGGCAATAAATTGCAGGTAGAAGGTGTGGTCTTGTTTGATCCGATAACTGGTGAATCGACAAATTATGAAGATGTTTTAGATGCGCCAACCTGGATCGATCGTATTTATCCTGAAAGCTTGATAACTGAAGAAATCAATAATTATGGAAGCTTGAAAGATGGTTTTATCAATTCGGTATTTGGTCAAAAAAATGTTTTTGCTACTTCTGAAGGTTATAACTATTTAGAAAAAGATGGCGATATCTGGATCTATTCTGGCATAACTTCTGTCAACAGCGATTCCGCTAATTTAGGTTTTGTTTTAGCAAATTTAAGAACACATGAAACAATGAAGATCACTAGTGCCGGTGCTGATGAATTTTCAGCAATGAATTCGGCAGAAGGAGAAGTAAAAAACTATGGCTATTATTCTACCTTCCCGTTATTGGTCAGCGTTCAAGGCAATCCAGTATATTTGGTTGCTTTAAAAGATAATGCCGGTTTGATCAAGATGTATGCCATGGTCGATGCCATAGATTATCAAAAAGTTGTGACGGTAAGCGCTGATGAAGGACTAGAGTCCCTAAGAAAGAAATTTATCACGGCTAGTGGCAATATGGTCAGTGCTTCTGATGAAACCAAGAGTGCAACCATCACGGTCCAAGAAATCCAATTTTACATGATCGATAATGAAACCAAAGCATATATCACGGATGATCAAGGGCACAAATATAAAGCAGTATTGACCAATGATAATGAAAATGTCCTAGCTTTCGTGAAATCACAAGATATCATCAAGATCACATATGTACCAAAGGAAGATGTTTCTTTGATCGAAACAATTACGAAATAACAGAAAAAAAGACCTAATGGTCTTTTTTTCGTACAAACAATAATATTTAATTAAGGAAAGGATATGCAAGTCTTTATCAACTTGCATATATATAATAACAATTATATATCGTGCAAATTTGTTATCTTTGTGTTAAATTATGTGAATTGTATTTTTTTTGAATTGTGTTAAAATAAAAACGGTGATTTGATGAACGCGGATGTACGAAGCTAAAAAATAAATTATTTAAAAATTTATTTTTTATAATGCTTTAATGGAAAGGTACATCTAAAATGAGAAAGAATAATATCATAATTTTTTATGTCCTTGCTTTTTTGCAAGGACTAGTTTTTTATAGTTCCATTGCCACGGTTTATCGTTTAGAAAGAGGGATCGATCTTGCACAAATGGGCATGATCGAAAGCTTGTTCGCTTTGTTTATGATCTTTATGGAAATTCCTTGGGGGATGTTATGCGATCGGATCGGTTATAGAAAAACGATCATCATAGCTAATTTTTGTTATCTGCTTTCTAAGGTGATATTTTATCGAGCTAATGGATTTAATATGTTTTTAGCAGAGCGTTTTTTCTTGGCTTTAGCTGTTTCTGGGTTGTCAGGCGCTGATAGCAGCTTGCTATATCTTAGTGTTGATAAAAAAGATGGTCAGCGAGTTTTTGGTAAATATTCCATGTTTGGAACCTTGGGCATGGTTGTTGCTTCTTTAGCTTATTCGCTTTTTTTTGCTGATGATGCTTCAGCAACGGCACTATGGACCGTATGGGCTTATTTATTGGCTTTTGGCGTATCATTTATGCTGATAGATTTTCATGATGCTAAAAGTAAAGCAAAGCCCAATATCATGACCATCATCAAGCAGCAGCGCAAGATCATCATTTTATTATTAGCTTCGGTGCTGTTAACAGATTCTACGCATACAATTACGGTTTTTTATAACCAATTGCAATATGCAAGGGCAAATATCGATGTTCGATATTTTGGTATCTTATATATGCTGATGCAGTTGTTGGCTCTAGGTTCAGGGTGTTTAGGCATCATCAGCCGTTATATTTCAATCGAAAAAATTGCCGCTTTTATTTTCGTAACTTGTTCAGGTATATGTTTTATGCTGATGTTTACCACGCATGCGATCTTGAGCGTGGTTTTGTTGATGATCATGACATTGGAAGAAGCTTTATTTTTTCCGATCTTAACGATCATTGAAAATCGCAGCGTTATCAAGGGATCAAGGGCGACGACCATATCTTGTTACTCGCTTTTGATGAATATTTTTAATATGTTTACAAGTCCGATCTTAGGTAAGGCTGCGGATATATCGTTAAATAGGGCATATATGGTTGCTGGAACATTTTGCTTGATAGGGCTGCTTTTATACATGTTGTGGTATAATCAGATAAAAGGAGATCATAAAGATGAGGGTAAGCTTAAAGAAATGGGAGAATCGTGATTTTGCTAGTTTAGCAAAGCTCTGTAATGATATTGATCGGACATATTTGACAGGGCGTTTACCATATCCTTACACCGATGATGATGCGAAATGGTGGCTAGATATGATAAAAAAACATGAAGGTAAAGACGGTGTATATCGCGCTATCTTAGTTGATGATACGATCGTTGGTAATATTTCCATAGAACAAAAACAGGATGTTTTTGCTAAAGATGCAGAATTAGGGTATATGCTAGATAAAAGATATTGGGGAAAAGGAATCATGAGCAAGGCTGTTAGTCAAATTTGTGAATCAGCTTTTGCAGAGTTAGATATCGTTAGGATCAGTGCAGAAATATTTGCTGGTAATATTGCTTCAGCTAAGGTCTTGACCAAAAATGATTTTTGTTTGGAAGGCTTAAAAAAATCAGCTATCTGGAAAAATGAGCAATTTTATGATTTGCAAATGTATGGACGATTAAAAAAGTAGTTTTAAGGACATGATCATGATAATTTGTTTTTGTAACAACAAATTTCTAAGTAAAAAAAAGATTTGAATGTGCGATTTGTTAGCTAATTTTAGGAGAAAACCTTTATTTAATTAGTTGATGAAATATGCTAAACATGGCTGATCATTGCTTCTTATAATAGCATTTTATTTTTCTTATTTATTTTATTTTAAATATGTTATAATTTAGATAAGAAAGGCGGTAGTAATAATGGATAATTTTAAAGCAAAGATCGCACCGTATCTAGGTACTTTTCAAAATCCTAAGCAACTAGAAATTGATTATTTTTTAAACTTTAAAGAAAATGGTCTAGCAAAGATCGATAAGCAGATCTTGCATAGATTAGGCAGTTGGCATAAGTATGGCAATCGTGGTTATCGAGGGTGATCGAAACTATCAAAAGAAGAGCTATATGCTGCATTTGCCAAATATATGAATATTACCCAAGCGGAGCTGGAAATCATCAATGCCAACAATGAATTGTTTCGCATAAAATAATGTTTTAGCTTAATATAATTTGAGCGTAATTGTCTTTGGTTGAATGATATTTTATAGGTGATCAAAAAATGAAAAAAGTAAAGATTACGGTAATGAAGATGGTATGCCATCATGACCTGATAGAAAAATATGAAAATCCGCTTTTGCATGCTTGTGATATGCAGCTTGGCCAAGTTTTTATCGCGGATGGTTGGAATAAGCCTAATGGTTTTTGTGATAGTGCTTGGCAATCGATATCGCCATTTGTCATGACCTTAGCTTATGGTGGTCAAGATATTTATGATGGTTGGATGAAAAATAAACGATCAGCGATGATTTCCTGCAATGATGGATTTAGGCCAGTATCATTTTTGTTGGAGGTAATTGATGATGAGCAATGATAAGATCATGGTGATCGGCTGTCCAGGAGCTGGAAAAAGCTATTTTGCCAGGCAACTGCATGAAATTACGGCGATACCGCTATATCATTTAGATATGATCTGGCATAAGGCAGATAAAACCAATATCAGCGAGCAGGAATTTGACCAAAAATTAACTGATATCATGGCTCAAAAGCAATGGATAATCGATGGCAATTATCAAAGAACCTTAGAAAAAAGGCTAGTGGCTTGTGATACCGTATACTTTTTGGATTATCCTGTATCATTATGTTTGGAAAGTGCCTTATCGCGCATTGGCAAAAAAAGGGATGATATGCCATGGATCGAGGAAGAAGCTGATGAGGAGTTTATCAGTTTTATCAAGGATTTTCCCAATGAACAACTAGGATATATCTATCAATTGCTACAGCGTTATCCAAACAAAAAAATCATCATCTTCAAGGATCGCGAACGATCGCAAACATATTTAGAGAACTTAAAAGAGCTTCAATTATTTTGAAGCTCTTTTAAGTTACAAGCCTAGCAATTCTTTGGTGCTGCTTAGTCTTTGACCATCTTTGATGATGATAAATTCAATTTTATTATTTTTTGCTTGAGCGATGACCGTGTTCTGATCGATTTGCGCATCAAGCTCAACATCGATTTTTTCTAAACCAGAATATAGCGTTTGATAACCATTTCCGTGATCGATGACGATGCTATATGTTCCTTGGGCAATGTTTTTATAAATTCCAGAAATAATGCCATCGGCGCTTGCTTTTACCATGGTGTCACTAAGATCGTTTATCGCATCTTGATCTTGGATAGCTATCTTTTGAAATCCGCTTTTTTCATTGTAATCAAGTATTACCTTACCATCATCAATTGGCGTGGTAAATTCTGGATCAGCATGAACGATAGCACAATTAGCACACAATAAAACACTGATAAATAAAAAATTTATTATTTTTCGCATTGTCTAACCTCCTTTTCTCATGCGTCTAAAAAGAAACAGCCATAATGTTGATAGCATTTGGTACCAACATATTAACATATGGTTGTTGATCAAACAACGGTGATTTTGGTCATAAATTATTTATGCGATTATGGCACAAAAAAAGCCTATAAACTAGGCTTGTTCAATTAATTTGGTGGAACTAATCTCTGTACAGACGAACTATGGACAGGTTCATTATTTTCTAATGCTGCATCGATATATGTAATCGGTATATTATCGATATTTAATCTCTTATCGCTGCCATTCAACAAAAGATCAAAGTGATCGTCATATAAATATACCGAGTGAACGAAGATGTTTATTAATGCTTTCTTTTGCTTGATATCAGTAACTGGTTTACTTGATATATAAGTTAAGAATGCTGTTATTTCATCTTCACTTAAGATGATGTTTTTCGTTTCTTCAATAGCCAATTCTTTTTCTAAATTAGCTTTATCCTTTTGCCTTTCTTCTAAGCGGGCAAGTACTAATTCTGATGCAGTTCCATATTCTAATGCTTTAAATAGGTTGTTGATGGCAGTCTCGGTCTCATTTAGCTTCTTTTTAAGATCTTTGATGATATAGGACTCTTCTGTCTTTTTACACTCCTCAGCAATCATTTTAGCTAGGTATTTGATGCTTTCTTTATCAAGGAGCTTCAGGCAATATTCAACAACCAGATCTTCTAGATAATTCTTATCGACGAGCTTTTTATCACATTTCTTTTTTCGAGCATTCTTGCAGATATAGTAATGATATGACCTACCAGTTTTACTTGTTCCACTATAACCAGTCATCATTTCATTACAATGACCACAGAATAATTTGGTGGTCAATAGATATTCTTCCTTGGCTTTGTTTTGCGATTTAGTATACATATTCTTATCTAATCTTTCCTGTACTCTATAAAACAAGTCATCATCTAAAATCCTCGGCATTCCATCTTTGATCTCTTTGTCTTTGTAGATATATATGCCGATATAGCGCTTATTCCTTAAGATATGACAAAGACTATTAGGAGCGAAGTAATTGCCTCTAGAAGTCTTGATTTGCCGTCGTTTAAGATCTTCAATAATCTCTTTTTTAGTTTCGCCTCTTGCGTATCTTTTAAAGATCTCCACAACGATCTTAGCTTCATCTTCATCGATATAAAACTTACGATCTTTATCTACTTTATAGCCAAGTCCAGGATTAGATCCCGTTGATAAACACTTTGAGGCATTGATATCCATTCCTCGTCTTATCTTTTGTGATAATTCAGCTGAATAATACTCCGCCATCGATTCAAGGACACCTTCCATTAGAATACCTGATGCATCTTCCGAGATATTTTCTTTAGCTGATATTACTTTAATCCCATTCTTTTTAAGCCTTGATTTATAGATAGCACAATCGATACGATTTCTGGCAAAGCGATCAAGCTGATAAACAAGCACCCCTTCAAAGGTCTTATTATCGCTATCTGCGATCATTTTTTGAAATTCTACACGATCACTTGTTTTAGCGCTTTGAGCACGGTCAATGTATTCGCCTATGACAGTATAGTCATAAGCTTTGGCATATTCATAGCAGACCTTTAATTGTCCTTCAATTGATTGTCTGTCTGACTATGACTTGAAAATCGCGCATAGATGACTACCTTCATAGACATATAACCTCCTTTCCTTAGCTACATTATTGAATTAAACATTTGCTTTGTCATTTGTGTCATTTACATCCTTGACAAGCTTTTCTTTTTGATATTCTTCATAAAACTTTTGACCATCATCGCTTTGATAAAACTTGATCGCTTCATCTTTTAGATATAAGGCTAGAGCATCCAGTATTACATCAGGTAAGACAATATCTTTTTCATCCATCATCGATCCTTGCCTTTTTGTCTTTCTAGGTATCTTTGATAATAAGCACATGCCTTAATAATGAAATCTTCAAGTTCTTTATAAGTACTAGCTCTTGGACGATAAGCTTTGATCTTATCAACAGGAAGTTTTAATACTTCTTTTTGATTACCTTTAGTTTCACTCAATATGGCAAAGACAGCATCTTTAGTAAGTATTTCATCTTTAGATAAAGCTTTTAGTCTTTGTGCTTGTGACAGCGATGGTGTGGCATCTAAATAACTTATCTCTTCATAAACCATCAGCTGTTCATTTTCTTTAAGATATGAAAGCTCAACTGCTGGGGTTAATGAGATATTCCCTTCATCGACCATCTTCAATAATTCTGGGATCAAGTAAGTTAAACGGATATAGCGGTGTAAGGTTTCTTTGCCAATGCCAAGTTGAGTGGCGAGATAATCGTTATTTCTCAACCTTTCCCCACGTTGGGAAAAAGTTAAATCTGTTCTAGCTCCTTGCCTTTTTAAAATATCCAGTTTCATCTTATAAGCAAATGCTTTTTCACTTGGTAAGATATTTTCTCTTTTTAAGTTTGAGTCAATCATCATCATAACCGCTTCTTCATCTGATAGATCTTTGATAATAACTGGCACTTCGTTTATGCCTAATCGCTTTAGGGCATCAAGTCTCCTGTGTCCTGAAATAACTTCATATTTACCTGCTGAAGAAAAAGATCTGACAATGAGTGGTTCAATGATCTTATTCTTTTTGATACTTGCCATAAGCTCCTCTAGTTCTTCGCCATCCCTTAACTTAAATGGATGATTTTCAAAAGGAGTCAACGAGGCAATATCGACATTCTTTATAACATCGTTCATATTAGTTCGCTCCTTTGTATTCTGTTTTTAAGAAGGTATATAGACTACTAATACTTATTTTTTTGAGCTGGTAATAATATCCAGTATTACTTCATCAGTATTAATACCTTCTTATTTTTCGTATTCATAAAACCTTAATTATCGAATTCATAAATGGTGAACATAAATAATGCTAGGTTTACCTTTACCTTGCCTTTTTCTTATGATCAATCCATTTGTTTCTAACTCTCTAAATAATTTGATGATCTTATCGTGACCAAAGTTAAGCTTTTCCTTGCATTCCCTGATGGTGAAATATTGGTAGTACCTTCCATAACTATTGATCCATCCGTTTTTAGCGCTTAAGCTTTTACGATCTAAAAGTAAGCTATAAAGTACCTTGGCATCGGTAGATAAATCTTTATATCTATCATCGCTAAACAATACTTTTGGCAACTTATAAAAGCTATTGTTTTTCATTCTGCATCACTCCCTTCACTTATTTAGACAAGCACACGTCAAATGGAACCCAGAATCGGTATTTAGTGAAAAGATTTTTATATCCCTTCACTTGTAGGGGAAGAAAACGAGCAAACCGCAAGTCTGTTTTAAAGATTTCTCCAAATAAATATGTCCTTCATAGTGTTCGGACAAAATAAGTGATAAACGAAGGGTAAGTATTGAATAAATCAATATGATATTTAAAATATGAACAATAGATGATATAATACTCGTAGTTATTTTCAAAAGATAAGGAGCTTAAGAATGACTATTTCATATAACAAATTATGGAAGTTATTGATTGATAAGAATATGACAAAAACGCAGCTAAGACTAGCTACCGGAATGACTTCGAATGCTTTAGCTAAACTTGGAAAAGACGAATCGGTTCAACTGGATATATTAGTCAAGATATGCGAAGTTTTAGATTGTGGGTTAAACGATATTGTAGAAATTAAAAACAAATAATTAGTTTTGTTTTTGAAGCGAGGGGTAAAGGGTATGATCAATTTTACAAAGTCTCAAATGAGCGAAGAAGATATTAAATTCCGGTATATAAGTCCAGCAATTACTTCTAAATGGAATAAGAACAATATTCTGATGGAAGCAAGAGTAACTGATGGGAGAATTAATCTCAGAGGAAATAGAAGCGTTAGAGAACGTCCTAAGAAAGCGGACTATCTTCTTTATATGTCATCAAATAAGCCTATTGCGATCGTTGAGGCTAAAGATAACAATCATACTGTTTCATATGGACTCCAACAAGCTATGGATTATGCCAAGATGTTAGATGTTCCATTTGCCTATAGTTCAAATGGTGACGGTTTTGTTGAACACGATTTTTTGACCGGAAAAGAAAGAGAGTTTGGACTAGATGAATTTCCTTCCGAAGATGAATTGATTGAAAGATATAAAGCAGAAATTAATAATGGTCAAGGTCTTTCTGAGAATGAGCAAAAGATAATTAAACAGCCATACTATTCAAGCGCTACTACTTATGATCCACGCTATTATCAAAGAATTGCTATTAATAGGACGGTAGAAGCAATTGCTAGAGGTCAAGAGAGATTGCTTCTAGTTATGGCAACTGGAACAGGAAAAACCTATACAGCTTTCCAAATTGTTTATCGACTTTTAAAGTCGGGTATGAAGAAAAAAATATTATATTTAGCAGATCGCAACATTTTAATTGATCAATCCATTCAACAGGATTTTGCCCCACTTGAAAAGACGATCCATAAAGTGAATTTTGCTAAGGATGATCCAACAACTATTACATCATACGAAGTTTATTTCTCTCTTTATCAACAATTAGCTGGTAATGCAGAAAGTGATGATAATGATGAAAATGAAGATGTCATCGAAAAATTTAAGAGATTATTTAACAAAGATTTCTTTGATTTGATTATCGTCGATGAATGTCATAGAGGTTCAGCTAAAAAAGAAAGTAACTGGCGGAAAATCCTGGAGTATTTTTCTAGTGCAACTCAACTTGGAATGACTGCCACCCCTAAAGAAACGAAATATGTTTCCAATATTGATTATTTTGGAGATCCTATTTACACATATAGCTTGAAAGAAGGAATTGATGATGGTTTCTTAGCCCCTTTTAGAGTCATCAGTATAAAAACTAACATTGGTGATGGTTGGCGTCCACTATATGGCCAAAAAGATAAATATGGGAACATAATTGAGGATCGAATTTATACAAATAGTGATTTTGATTATAAAATTATCCTTGAAGATAGAACGAATGAAGTTGCAAAAGAGATAACAAAATATCTAAAAAGCACAGATCGGATGCAGAAGACAATCGTTTTCTGCGCAACAGAAGATCACGCTGAAAGAATGCGGATCGCATTAACAAATGAAAATGCAGATTTATGTCAAAAGAATCCGGATTATGTTGTTCGTATCACCGGTTCTGATACCTATGGAAAAAGTAAACTTGATTACTTTATTTCTGTTTCTGTGAAGTATCCTGTGATAGCTACAACTTCAAAACTGTTATCTACAGGAGCAGACTGTAAGATGACAAAACTAATCGTTCTTGATGAGATGATAAGCTCAATGACCGAGTTTAAGCAAATTATAGGTCGCGGAACAAGACTTCGCGAAAAAGAAGGAAAAACCCATTTCACAGTTATGGATTTCAGAAATGTTACAAGACTATTTGCTGATCCTGAATGGGATGGACCTATTGAAATAGATCCAGATTATGATCCAGATAAAGAATCAACTCCAAAAGATCCACCAGGTGGTTTAACTCCTCCTGAACCTCCTACTGCAAAACCAATAGTTTCAGCTGATGGATGCATAGTTAAGATCATTGGAAAAACTGTATCAGTTTATGACGCAGGTGGAAAACTATTGCGTTATGAAAGTATTGAAGATTATACAAAATCAAATATACTTGGCAAATATGCTTCACTAGACAATTTCATCAATACTTGGACTAGGGAACAAAAGAAAGAAGTCATCAAAGAAAAACTTCTTGAACAAGGGATTGATTTAGAACAAATGAAAAAAGATCACAATATGGAAAATGTTGATGATTTTGATTTCATATGTCATGTCGCATACGATGTCAAACCTCTAACAAGAAAAGAACGTGCTAATAACGTCAAAAAACGAGACTTCTTAAACCGGTATAATGATGCTGCAAAGCAAGTCTTAGAAACGTTATTGGAGCGATATGCTGATGTAGGAATCGAGGAAATTGAAACTACATCTGTATTAAGATTAGAACCTTTCAAAGAATTTGGAACACCATCAAGAATTGTTAAAGATATATTTGGTGGAAGAGAGTTCTATATGGATGCAATACATCAACTAACAAACGAATTATATAGAGTAGGTGCCTAGAAATGAATAACTTATCGAATTTTATTAAAAGACTACGAGACATAATGCGCAATGACGCAGGTATTAATGGTGATGCACAAAGAATTGAACAGATAGCGTGGATGCTGTTTTTAAAAGTCTATGATGCTAAGGAAGAAGATTGGGAATTAGACGATGAAAACTATGTTTCAATCATCCCAGAGAAATGTCAATGGAGAAACTGGGCTCACGATGACAAAAGTGGTAAAGTTCTTACAGGCGATAGTTTGCTTGATTTTATCAATAATACACTTTTCCCAGTACTTAAAGGAATCGACATAAAAGATTCTCAGGGCAATATTCTAATCCCAGGAATAAAAGTGGATAAAAACACACCAATCAAACAATCAATAGTTCGAACAACGTTTGAAGACGCAAACAACTATATGAAAGATGGTGTTTTGGTTCGTCAAGTCGTTAACGTTATAGATGAACTGGATTTAAACGATTATGACGAAATACACGCTTTTGGTGAAATATATGAAAACATCTTAAGAGAACTTCAAAGCGCAGGGTCATCTGGTGAATTCTATACTCCAAGAGTGGTTACTGATTTTATGGCTAAAATGATCAATCCACAAATCGGAGAAACCGTAGCCGATTTTGCTTGCGGTACCGGAGGATTTTTAACAAGTTGGATCAAAGAGTTATCACCAAAAATAAAATCAACAGAAGATCAAAAAGCCTTTGACAATTCGATCTATGGTATTGAGAAGAAGCAATTTCCTTATATTCTTTGCATTACTAATATGCTTCTACACGGAATCGATACACCAAAAATCTATCACGATAACTCATTAACAAGAGATGTTTTAGATTATACCGATGAAGATAAGTTTGATGTCATCTTAATGAATCCGCCTTATGGAGGAAGCGAGAAAAACGATGTCAAACAACACTTTCCTTCCGATTTAGCAAGCTCAGAAACCGCTGATTTATTTATGTCCGTTATTATGTATCGACTTAAAGAAAATGGACGAGCAGCAGTTATACTTCCAGATGGTTTCTTATTTGGTGAGGATAACGCTAAAGTAGCTATCAAAAAGAAACTGATGAACGAATTCAACCTTCACACAATCATTAGAATGCCTCATAGTGTCTTTGCTCCCTACACCTCAATAACAACCAATATTTTGTTCTTCGACCATACTAAACCTACTGACGATGTTTGGATTTACCGTCTAGATATGCCTGAAGGATATAAAAATTTCTCTAAGACAAAACCGATGGAATTAAAACATTTTGCACCAGCAATAGAATGGTGGAATGATCGTAAAGAAATCAATATCGATGGGTTTGATAAAGCAAAAAAATATTCTAAGGATTTCATCGTAGAAAGAAACTATAATCTAGATTTATGTGGTTATCCACACGAAGAAGAAGAGATATTGCCACCTAAAGATTTGATTCAACAATATCTTGAAAAAAGAGCAAGTTTGAATGCTGAAATAGATCTAACATTATCTCAGATCATTGATATTCTCGGCATTGATTTGGATGTAAATACGGAGAGTGATGAGCAATGAATGGTCAACAACTAAAGAACTCCATATTACAAATGGCTGTTCAGGGCAAATTAGTACCTCAAGATCCAAATGACGAACCAGCTTCTGTTTTATTAGAACGAATTAGAAAGGAAAAACAAAAGCTAATCAAAGAAGGAAAAATTAAGAAGGAAAAGAATCCATCTTATATTTTTCGTGGTGCCGATAATTTGCCTTATGAGAAAGTAGGCAATAATGAACCGATTTGCATTGCAGATGAGGTGCCTTTTGAGATACCCAATTCTTGGGAATGGACGAAAATAGAATCTATATCAATTCCTGTAGGTAATAAAACAAACCAAATCTTAGCTAAAGAGATCCTTAATCAGGGGAAATTACCAGTTGTAAGCCAAGGCAAAGAACTTATAGATGGTTATTGCAATAATGAAGATAAAAAAATAAATGTCTTACCATTAGTTATGTTTGGCGACCATACTCGAAATGTAAAATATATCGATTTTGAGTTTGTCATAGGTGCAGACGGAACAAAATTCCACAAAATAGTAATTTGTAATGCAAAGTATATCTACTACTGGATGTCATATGCTGCTGAAACTCTTAGAAACCGAGGATACGCAAGACACTATTCTCTTTTAAAGAAATGTTATATTCCTTTGCCTCCTTTAAATGAACAGTCAAGAATAGTTGAAATGATTGAAAGAATAAGTCCAGCTGTTGATAAGTATGAATTAATAGATGGTCTTCTAAGTAATTTAAACAACACCTTCCCTAATCAACTGAAAAATTCTATTTTGCAAGAAGCAATTCAAGGGAAACTTGTCCAACAAGATCCAAACGATGAACCTGCCAGCGTGTTATTGGAACGTATTAGAGCAGAAAAACAACGACTAATCAAAGAAGAAAAGATCAAGAAAGATAAGCACGAATCTATCATATTTAGAAGGGATAATTCTTATTATGAGAAGTTTGATGGAATTGAACGTTGTATAGATGATGAAATTCCATTTGAGATTCCTGATAGTTGGGAGTGGGCGCGACTTGGTTTTGTTTCTACTTATACAGAAGCGAAGAAAAAGATAAAAGCGCAAAATGCATCACCACATATCTGGCAATTAGACTTAGAAGATATTGAGAATGGTGGTCGTATTCTAGAACGAAAAACTGTGGGCGAAAGGAAAGCAAAGGGCGATAAGATATTATTTGAAACTGGAAATGTTTTGTACAGCAAACTGCGTCCGTATTTGTTAAAGGTATTAGTTGCTCCAACAGAGGGAATCTGCACTCCTGAAATTGTACCTTTTACCCTCTATGGTGGCATCCTTTCAGAATATGTAGTTATATTCTTAAAATCTTCATACGTTGACGATGTAATAAACTCATCAACATATGGAGTTAAAATGCCAAGAGTAGGAACACAAACTATGGTAAATTTGCTATTACCTCTTCCACCACTGAATGAACAACACCGGATTGTAAAAAAGGTTGAAGATGTATTATCGCATATAGGAAGCAACAAAAGCGCACAGTGAGTTTTTTTACCTGTGCGCTCGTATTTTACCAATCTATGATTTTATCAACTATTTCTTTCTGCTCAGTAGCTGTTTTTCTAAGATATATTCGTGTAGTCTCTATACTTTCGTGTCCCATAAGATCAGCTAGAAAAGCTATATCATTGCATCGTTCCAAGAAGCTTTTAGCAAACCTATGTCTGAATGAATGAGGGTATACTACCGCAGAATCTATACCATATTTTGTTGCTAATTTTTTGAGTTGGCTAGATATTCCGCGAGTAGTAATCTGTTTGCCATACTTATTTAAAAAAATAAAGCCACTTTCTTGACCTTTATCGTCTAGCCAAGAAACGGCTTCTTCTTTTAGTGTTTGAGGTATGTATATTCGACGTAGCTTTCCGCCTTTTGAATATAGGTCCAAGTGCCCTAATTTTATATGCTCAACTTTTATTTTTATGAGTTCACTTACTCTTGCTCCTGTTGCTGCTAGAAATCGAATAACAAAGTACCAAAACATCTCTCCATCTTTCTTGAGGCTGGTTTTAAAATATTCATAATCTGCTTCGCTGATAACATTTTCTAAAAATGCCTTTTGCTGAACTCTGACAAAAGGCATCTTTAATTTTTCATTACCAACGCTTTCCAAATAACAGTTAATCGCTCTAATCCTTAAATTGACCGTTTTAGGTTTATAACTTTCAATTAGCCACATCTTATACTCGCGAAGGTTGCTTTTAGTTATTTCATCGTATTGTTCACTATATTGCTTTAAAGCGAATATATAGGATGAAATTGTGTTTTCTGAGAGATTGGTACCCCTCAAATGTCTTTCATAT
>CALVFJ010000010.1 GCA_944326795.1 uncultured Erysipelotrichaceae bacterium | reverse complement strand
GAAAAGGGAATCGGCCAGGACTGGTCAATCCCCTTAAATACTATCTAAGGTAGTTGTAAATTAACATATAAATGTAGTGCCGTATACGAGAACCGTACGTACGGTGCAATGAGAGGGGCGAAATTTATTTTCCCTCTACTCTATTAGGATGCATTGCCTTATTCTTTTTTTTGGATTTATGTGCTAATATATAATAGTTGAATATTAAAAGAGGAAAATAAGTAAGATGACAAAACAAGAATTTAGTATAGACTTCCATGGTAGGAAGCTGAAGATCGAAACTGGCGAAATAGCCAAGCAAGCTGGAGGATCGGTTTTAGTTAGATACAATGATACGGTTGTACTTTCATGTGCTACAGCTAATCATGAACCTAAAGATACTGATTTCTTTCCGCTTACTGTAAGTTATGAAGAAAAATTATATTCTGCTGGAAAGATTCCAGGCGGATTTTTGCGACGTGAAGGACGACCAAGCGAACATGCGACGTTAACGGCACGTTTGATCGATAGACCTATCCGTCCATTGTTTGCTGAAGGCTTTAGAAATGAAGTTCAAGTAGTAAATACCGTTTTATCTGTTGATCCTGATTGTTCAAGCGAGATGGCTGCCATGTTTGGTGCTAGCTTGGCGCTTTGTATCTCAGATATTCCTTTCAATGGACCAATTGCCGGTGTTATCGTTGGAAGGGTAGATGGCAAATTTATCATTAATCCAAGCGTTGAAGAAATGGAAAAATCAGATATCAATCTAACTGTTGCTGGTACGAAGGATGCCATCAACATGGTAGAAGCTGGCGCAAAAGAAGTAAGTGAAGAAGATATGCTGCAAGCATTGTTATTTGGTCATGAAAATATCAAGACATTATGTGCTTTCCAAGAAGAAATCATTGCTAAATGTGCCAAAGAAAAGATGGAGGTCATATTATATGAGATCGATCCAGCCATCAAGCAGTTGGTAGACGAGAATGGCAAGAAAGATATTGAAGAAGCAGTTAGCATCAAGGGTAAATTAGAGCGCTATGGCAAGATCGATGAACTAATTGCTAAGATGTGTGATATGGTGGCACAATTGCCATACGAAAGCGAAAAAGCCCAAGATAAAGCTGTAAAACAATGCCGCGAATATTGTGTTCAGATCGAAGCCCAAGAAGTACGTCGTTTGATCAGTGTTGATAAGATTCGTCCTGATGGTCGTAAGTTAGATGAAATTAGGCCTTTAAATTCACAAGTAGATTTATTGCCTAGGGTACATGGAAGTGCTTTGTTTACGCGTGGGGAAACTCAGGTTTTGTCTGTAACGACCTTAGGGGCTTTAGGTGATAACCAGATCATCGATGATCTGACCGAAGTTGAAGAAAAACGATTCATGCATCATTATAACTTTCCACCTTATTCTGTAGGAGAAACCGGAAGGATGGGTAATCCCGGAAGAAGAGAAATAGGTCATGGTGCTTTGGGAGAAAGAGCATTGCTACAGGTATTGCCTAGTGAAGAAGAATTTCCTTATTGCATTAGGACCGTTGCAGAAGTATTAGAATCAAACGGAAGTAGTTCGCAAGCAAGCATTTGTGCAGGTACGATGAGCTTGATGGCTGCAGGTGTTCCTATTAAGGCGCCGGTTGCCGGAGTTGCCATGGGGCTTATCACTTATGGTGATCATTATTCGATCTTAACTGATATCCAAGGTATGGAAGATCATTATGGCGACATGGACTTTAAAGTGGCAGGTACTAAAGATGGCATTACAGCTTTGCAGATGGATATCAAGATTGATGGCATCAACGAAGAAATTTTGCGTGAAGCGTTGGCTCAAGCTCATAAAGGCCGTTTAGAAATTTTGGAAAATATGATGGCATGTATCGATAAACCACGTCCTGATGTCAGCAAGTATGCTCCTAAGTTAGATTCGATAAAAGTACCAGTAGATAAGATCCGTGAAGTTATCGGAACTGGTGGTAAGATGATCAATCAGATCATTGCGGAATGTGATCAGGTCAAGATCGATATCGATGACGATGGTAATTGTGTAATCTATCATATGGATCGTGAAATGATCAATAAAGCAAAAGCAATGATCGAAAATATTATTAAAGAAGCTAAAGTTGGAGAAATATATGATGCCAAGGTCGTACGCTTAGAAAAATTTGGGGCATTTGTCGAATTGTTCGCCAATACTGATGCATTATTGCACGTCAGCAAGATCTCATATGAGCGAGTAGAAAAGGTTGAAGATGCTTTGAAAATCGGTGATATCATCAAAGTTATCGTAACCGATATAGACGATAAAGGTAGGATCAATGTTTCGCATCGTGACCTTCTAGAAAAGCCAGAAGGCTGGGATGAACAACAAAAAAATAAAAAGGATAAGCATAAGCCTCAAGGCGAAAAACGCGTATTCAAGAAACAAGATTAATTAAGGGGAGCACATCCCCTTTTTTTAAGGAGGTATAGTGTTGGAGATTAGAAATTATATAAAAAGCGATTTGCCAGCTATTCTAAAACTATTTTATGATACTGTTCATATGATTAATATTAAAGACTATGATGAGCAGCAGGTAAATGCATGGGCTCCTGAAAAATTGAACAATAATGTATGGAATGATAATTTATCTTCTAGTTTCTGCTTAGTAGCATTGGATGATGGAAAAGTAGTTGGTTTTGGCAACATCCATGAAGATGGTTACCTTGATTGTTTATACGTCCATCATGAATATCAACGACAAGGAATTGGTGGTAAACTATGTGACTTGCTTGAAGGACATTATCGGGGAAAGATCTATGTTCATGCTTCCATAACATCATTATCTTTTTTTAAAAAGCGGGGATATCGAATTATAAAAAAACAAGAAGTATGCCGTCGTGGGTGTTTTATGATAAATTGGCTGATGGAAAAAGATTAATTTATTTTTTGGAAAATATTTGTTAAAATAATGAAGTTATTTAATTTGGAGGAAGATGCTATGCGAATGCGTAAAAAGAAATGGGCAATGCCATTTTTACAGGAAAATCCAGATTTTGTACTTTTTGATCCTGAAGTTAATAAAGGACAATGGAAATCAATATTGGGGAAGGATAAGCTACATATCGAAATAGGCTGTGGAAAAGGTGACTATTTTATCGAAATGGCTAAGCGGGAAAAAGATGATGCATGGCTTGCCATCGAAAAGGATTATAACTGCGCTGCCGTTGCTGCTAAAAAAGCTTTGGAAGATAAACCAGAAAATGCTTTGATGATAGCTAAGGATGCGCAAGATATCGGCGCATGGTTTGCCGCAAAAGAAGTAGATTTCATCCACTTGAATTTTAGTGATCCATGGCCAAAGTCTAAAAATTCTAAACGGCGTTTGTCCCATAGTAATTTTTTACAGCAATATCATAAAATTTTAAGTGATGATGGTCAGGTCATCTTAAAGACCGATAATCAAAAGTTTTTTGAGTTTTCTTTGATCGAGTTTACCCATTCAGGTTTTGAATTGGTTGATGTTTGGGTGGATTTTCGTAAAGAAGATCATCCGGAAGATGCTATAACTGAATATGAAGCTAAATTCATGGCACTTCAGCAGCCAATTTATCGCGCGATTTTCGCCAAAGTAATGATATAATGTTACTGTGGTGATGCTAGTGAAAAAAATTATTTTGTTATTATTGCTGATATGCTTATATGGTTGTCAGCCTAAGATAGATATGCAACAAAGTTTAGATGAAGCTTTAAGCCAGGCCAATGCTTTGCCTAGCGCCATGGCTGATAATAAAAAAGAATTTTATAGCTTTTATCTTGAACCGGAAGTTGGAAGGTTACAAGCCAATGAGACCAGCTCGATATTAAAGTATAAAGAAACAAAATTTGCGATGAATCTAAATATCAGCAAGATCGTTAATGCCCAAAGCTATGGCGATATAATCCCAACGACCATAAGATTAAGCGATGATTATTTGATAGCGCAAGCCAGTGGGGAATACACTGATTACGATGGTAGCGTCTATCAATATCAAAGCTATATCTATGAACTTGCCAATAATGAGTATTATGTAACATTAGATACGCAGTATGTATTTTTTAGCGCTATCGGATCCTCGTATCAGGTCATTGATGTCATTAAGCCGATGATGAAGATCGCTAAATCCATTTCAATCAATGCTGATGCGATCATGGTAGCTTATTCTGCTAAAGAACGTATTATTTTTGAAGGTGAAGAACTTAGTTTATATGATGAGATCATTCCGGTCGAAGGAAAAGTAAGCGACATGATCGACAAACCTGACCAGATCATCGAAACAGATAATATCGAAGATGGAACGATCATTCCAAATGATCAAGGCGAAGAAGAAATCTTTGAAGATGAAGGTGAATATCGTACAGATAGCTTGGAATAGTGCTGTTTTTAGGAATTTTATTAGTTACAAATTGCGTAAATTATAATAGAATATAGTAAGGGTAAAGGAGAAAAATTATGTTTAATAAATTAAAAAATCTGATTTTTGAAGAAGAAGATATCATTGAAGAAGATGAAGATACGTTAGAAGATAATTATGAGAGAGCTCCGGTAGTGAAGACTGCTAAGCCTAAAGCTACCAAAAAAGTAGATAAGCCTGTCATTGAAGATAATTATTATGAGGAAGCAAAGCCAGTTAGCAAAGCCATAAAAGCATCATCTGCGGTAGAACCTACGGAAACATATGTGCCAAAATCTAAGCCTGTAAGTAAGCCACAGCATATTGATAATGTTAAATTGGATAACTTGAGAACTTATAATACACCAAGTGAGACGCAGGAAATTAAACCAGCTTCGCAGCCAAAAAGTAGCTTGGGCATTCAAGTAGATGATGTTGACACCTATAAACCGTCAAATAGCAATGCTCAAAAAGCAGCAATGGCTTCCCAAAGAAGCAGCCGTCCAAAACCTGCAGCAACAGTAGCAAGCAAAACTAGTAAGATTGTGGCTAAAGTTGAAACAAATTCAACATATGAAAGAAGACCAGTCATCAGCCCGATCTTTGGCCTAAGTGAAAAAGATGTTCAAGCCTCGATGAATTCAACTTTGGTACCAAAGAATAATAAGGAAGCGGAAAAAGATGATATCATTTCACCAATTTATGGCAATGCTATCCGTACGCCTTATCTGCAACCTGAAGTAAAAGAAACTTATGAACCATCAGTTGGTCAAAAAGAAAGTGATGATTATCAACAAATAACAGAATGCAAAGATGTTTATCGGGAAGAAGAAGCTGATGATGTACCAGTATTTTCTTTAGATGATATTTTAGCAAGTCGTGATGAGCAAGATAAAAAAATTGCCGCTAAAGAGCCTAAAGAAAATCGTACTAGAGTTGTAAATAACCGTAATTATAGTCTATTTGATGATGAGGATTAACTTATGATTTATATGATTGGAATTAAAGGAACCGGAATGTCGGCTCTGGCTTGTATCTTGAATGATCTAGGCTATGAAGTGGCAGGAAGTGACCTAAAAAAACATTTTTTCACAGAAGAGCCTTTAATTTCGCGTCATATTCGGATCGATGAGTTTAATGCAAATAATATAAAAGATCATATGACCGTGATCATCGGCAATGCATTTAAAGAAGATTTTTGCGAAGTTCAAGCAGCTAGGAATAATCCTACCTGTGAGTGTTATCGTTATCATGAATTTTTAGGTAAATTCATGCAAAATTATCGTTCAGTATGCGTTGCCGGTAGTCATGGCAAGACCACGACCACGGGGATGCTTTCTAGCATGATGGATGAAAGCTTTCCAAGTGGATATTTAATAGGTGATGGTAGTGGCTACATCAGCAAAGAAACCAAATATCTTTGTGTGGAAGCTTGTGAATACCGTCGCCATTTTTTAGCTTATCATCCAGAATACGCGATCATAACCAATGTTGAGATCGATCACGTTGATTATTATAAGACAAAAGAAGATTATCGCTTAGCGTATGAGCAATTTAGCGAAAATGTCAGCAAAGCTTTGGTTATCTTCGGTGATGATGAGGAAGCGCGTAAACTAAGGATCAATAAGATGCATTATTGGTATGGCATTGATCATAAAAATGATTTTTACGCTGATAATATCATAGAAACCAGTGAAGATATGAGCTTTGATCTATTTTTTAAGGGCGAATTTATTTATCGTTTTAATTTGCCTTTCGTTGGCCGTCATCTATTATGGAATGCCATCGGTGCGATAGCCATCGGCATATTAGAAAAGATGGATCCTAAAGCTATTGAAAGCGGGTTAAAAAAATTTCATGGCGTAAAAAGAAGGTTCGTTATCGAAAAACATGGTGATAATATCTTTGTTGATGATTATGCTCATCATCCTACGGAGGTAAAGATCACGATCCAAGCAGCGAGAAAACGTTTTCCAGATAAGAAACTTATAGCGATTTTTAAACCTCATCGCGTATCAAGAGTATATTATTTTGCCCAAGAATTTGCCGATGCTTTGAAATTGGCAGATAAAGTTTATCTATGTGATTTTACTAGCATCGATGATAAAGAAGATGGCATCGACATCGATATTAGCTATTTACAGCGTTTGATCCCTGATAGTGTGATATTAGAAGAAAATGAACAAGGAGCCAGTCGGCTAGCAAAGGAAGAACCATGTTGTTATCTGTTTATGTCGAGCAAAGATATCTATGGATTAGCGGAGCTGGTAAAGCGTTATCAAAATCATTGAAAAAATTTTCATAATAGTGTATAATCTTTTTTGGAAGGTGAGACCATGGACGCATTGTTAAAAGATCTTGAAATTGTTTGTCAACAATTGCTGCCGATAGTAGCAACAGTTGTTTTAATATTATTATGTGTGCTTATCAACCGCTTGATCAAATTCGTAACTTCTTTGACAAAAACGGTTGACAATTTGGAAACTACGATCAAGCTAGTGGATACTTCATTAGAAAAGGTTCAGACCCCGCTTGATACTGCAGTTAAAGTAAGCCATACCGTTGATAATGTTCATGATTCAACGGTTGAAAATGTAAAGAAAGCTCAAGAGTTCATAAACGATAATATGGACAACGTAAAGAATTATATCAATGAAAAGATTGGTAAGGAGAAAAAAGATGAGTGAAGAACCTAAAAAAACTAATGCTGTTGACGATATCAATCAAACAGTTGAAGAACTAAAAGCTAAGATCGATCAGATCAGCAAAGAAACCCCACTAGATATTGAAAATAAAGATATTGAAGTTGATGTCGCAAAAGAAGCTGATAAAAATTATAAAGAAAATGCTACAAAAGTATTGAATGCAGCAATTGAACAGATCAAAGAGGATTCCGAAAAGATCAAAAATGATGAAGAGCTGCACAAGATAATAGAAAACATCAAAAGGATCACCGAAGAGACAGTTGCTAGCTTGAAAAAACAGTATACCGACTTTATCAATGATCCAAAAGTTAGACAATCATACAGTGATGTCAAAGAACAAGCAATAACGATGTATGAGAAAATGCAAGATTATGTTAGTGTTCAGGTGCAAAAGCTAAAAGAAAATGAAGAATTAATGAAAAAAGTCAGTGATTTGAATGATTCGATCGATAAAGGAATCATGTATGCCAATGAAAAGATCAATGAATTTACTAGCCGCCCTGAAGTCAATGAAAAAATTGAAAAAGCCAAAGATCTAGCAATAGATCTGGCTGAAAAATCAACTGAAGCATTAAAAAATTGGTTAAGACCAGAAAATGATAAGAAGTAAGAAGGAGGAGTTTTGATGAAGCGTGTCACGATATATGATGTTGCGAAAGAAGCAGGCGTAAGTTTAGCAACGGTTTCTAGGGTAATCAATCGTTCGGATGTTGTAAAAGCACCAACCAAAAACAAAGTTGAAGCAGCCATCGAAAGATTGGGATATAAACCTAATGCCATTGCCCAAGGATTAGCTTTATCAAAAACTACTACCATTGGCTTAGTCATTCCTGAAGCAAGTTATACTTATATCGGGCAGATCATCAATGGTTTGATCGATGTAGCGAAGATGTATAATTACAATATCATCCTTCATACGATCACCGAGGGAATTACTGATCTTAATGATATCATCGAGACGATCATTCGTTCGCGTGTAGATGGGGTAATTGTTTATAATGATAAGCTGGTAATTGATCGGATCGAAGAAATCTCTAGCTACAATATCCCGATCGTTATCGTTGGCAATAGAACTAGCGGACATATGGTCAGCAGTGTGTTTGTAGATATCGAAAAAGCAATTTATGAGCTTGTTACTGATTATTTAAACAAAGGTATCGATGATATTGCGATCATTCAGGATCGTAAAAATCCATGTGCTGTGGAGCAGATGGTAAAAGGAGCTAGCAAGGCATTTAAAGAACATGGAAAAGAGTTCGTTAATTATTTGGAAATGGATGCTGCAAGCCGTACATCTTATAAATTTATGAGCAAATATTTAAAGGATCATCGTCATGATCTGATAATTGCGCATCGTGATTCGCAAGCAATGGCAACGATCAATGCAGCAAGAGAAAATGGCTATGATGTACCTAAAGATATTGAGGTAGTTTGCGTAATTGATACCAAATACAATTCAATGATGCGTCCACAAATATCTAGCTTTGCCATTCCTTCATATGATCTAGGAGCGGTTTCGATGAGGATAATGACCAAGATGCTTCATGATGAAGTGGTAGATGATCAGGAAATCGAGCTTAGCTATCTTTACAGCCCACGACAATCTACGAAATAGCAAAGGCATTTGATTGGAAAATAGTATTATCGTTAATTGATTTTTAGAGAGATCTTGGTTGGTGAAAAAGATCATTCAAAATGATAAGAATACAGTCCAAGAGCTGTTTATGAAAATAAAACGTTTAAGCTTGCGTTAAAAGCTAAAAGGGCATATCATCCATGATATGAACTAAGGTGGTACCGCGTTATCAAACGTCCTTAGAATTAAAGGACGTTTTTTTATGGAAAAGGAGAATTATATGACATTTTTTGAAGAACTACAAGCAAGAGGTCTGATCAAAGATCTGATCGACGAAGAAAATTTAAAAGAACATTTGCAGCATCCATGTACGGTCTATATCGGTTTTGATCCAACTGCGGATTGTTTACATGTTGGTCATTTACAACAAATTTGTATCTTAAAGCGTTGGCAAGAAGCAGGGCATAATGTTATTGCATTAGCTGGTGGCGCTACTGGAATGATCGGGGATCCTAAACCAACGCAAGAAAGAAGATTGCTTAGTGCTGATGAGATCAAGCATAATGTTGAAGCTATCAAGGTGCAGTTAGGAAATTTTTTGGATTTTAATAGCGGAACTGCTAATTTGGTAGATAATCATGATTGGCTAGGACAAATGTCATTGATTGATTTCTTACGTGATTATGGCAAATATTTTAATGTTAATTATATGATTAATAAAGATACCATTGCGAAAAGATTAGAAACTGGTATCAGCTTTACGGAATTTACATATACGATCTTACAAGCCATAGATTTCTTACAGTTATATAAAAATTATGGCTGTACCATCCAATTAGGTGGCAGCGATCAATGGGGAAATTTGGTTAGCGGAACCGATCTTATCCGTAAGGTATGTGGACCTGAAACTAAGGTTTATGGCATAACTTCACCATTATTGACCAAAAGTGATGGCGGTAAGTTTGGTAAGACCGAAACAGGAACGGTTTGGTTAAGTCCAGAGCGTACCAGTGCTTATGAATTCTATCAATTTTGGGTTAATACCAGCGATGCCGATATCATCAATTATATGAAACGCTTAAGTTTTATGAGCTTAGATGAAATTTATGCTTATGAAGAAAAGGTCAAAACTTGCCCTGAAAAACGTGAAGCACAAAAAGCATTTGCAGCAGAGATGACAAAGTTGGTTCATGGTGAAGCGGCTTTAGAAGATGCTTTAAAGATCACCGAAACTTTCTTTAAGGGCAATATCAATGATCTAACACCGGCTCAGCTAAAAGCAGGATTGGCAAATGCTAAAAAATTTAAGGTAAATGATGGTGATTTGCTGATCGATTGCTTGGTCAATGGACATATTTGCACTAGTAAAAGAGAAGCTAGAGATCTAATAAGTCAAGGATCGATCCAAGTAAATGGTCAAAAACAAAATAGTCTAGAGTATAAGCTGAGCAAAGAAGCAGCATATGATAATGAATTCAGCATTATCAAAAAAGGTAAAAAGAACTATTTTGTCTGTGAGTTTTAGTGCTATGAAAAATAGCACTTTTTTGTTATAATCTTTTGTGAGGTGAATGAACTATGGTAAAAAAAATCTTGATTCTTTTACTTATAGTTTTTCTGAGTGGGTGTTCAGGAATAAATAAGCAGAATTCAACATCGCAAGAATACACATATCAAGCATATTACACGGCCATACAAGAGAATTCTAAATATGTTGCTGGCAGCAATTTTTTTGATATAAGCGCAGAAATGAGCGAGCTTCCAGATGGGAATTATCTATATTATGTTTTTATAGATAATCCTAATATAGCTATGTTCAATATCAAGGCAATGGTTATGGAAAATAATTATACCTTGAGTTCTAATGATGGTATTGTTTTACCAACGGTGGGAATTTTTGATAATACATCGGTAAATATGGTTCCATTTCAGATCAATACAGATTTAGGGTTTCAAAAAGGTATCGTGCTTAGCGGCGAAGCTAGCAGTGATAATGTCATTTTAGATTTGATCGTTACTTGGGATAATAGAGATAAAAGCAAATCTTTCCGAGAATTCTATCAATTAGAGCTAAATATGGAAGGTTTTTCATTTGTCGATACTGTTTCTCAGGCTAATAATGAAGGTGCATGATGAGCAATAAACGTAAGCAATCATTTATTGCCGGAGCTTTGACAAGTTCTGCTGGCATCTTCATCTCAAAGGCTTTAGGATTATTGTATATCGTTCCTTTCACAGCCATGGCGGGTGAGACCAACATGGTTTTTTATAGTAAGACCTATACCTATTATGATTTGTTATTACAGGTATGTAGTGCTGGGATACCGTTTGCAGTAGCCGCTTTAGTCGCTAAATATGCTGATCGTGAAGATTATAAAACGGTTGTTTTGATTCGTAAGCTTTCAACCTCGATCTTGCTGATGAGCGGTTTTGTAATGGCGGTACTATTTGCATTATTATCACAGCCTTTATCGTCTTTGATCTTAGGGCCTAATAGTACACCTAATGATATTGCAACTCAACGAAATTTATTTATGATCTTGTCGGTTGCTATTTTCTTGGTGCCTTTTTTAAGTAGTTTCAGAGGCTTTTATCAAGGTTTGAAAGAATTACGAGCTTATGCTTTCAGCCAAGTTCTTGAACAGCTAGTACGTGTTGTTTCTTTATTGGTGCTAGGAGCGGTCGCTGTATATGTCTTGCACTTTAATGGCCTAGCTTCAGTGTATACGGCTATCGTTTCCATATCTATTGCGGCCTTGGCGACCATTGTATATTTTTTGAATTTTGACAAGAAAAATTACTATGTGATCAATCGGGCAGCAAGGATGCAAAAAGAGCCAGCTAGACCTAAGAAAGAGTTGTTTTTGGAAATAATAGCATATGGCTTACCTTTTTTAGTTTCAAGCATCTTAGGCAGCAGCATGGATTTTGTAAATACCAATTTTTTTCAAAGTGCGATGGCAGCAAGCGGATATGCATATGAAGAAGCAAAATTATTGGAAGGAATCATTCAGGTACAATGTAATAAACTTACATCCATACCTCAGGTCTTAGCTTTAGGATTTTCAAGCGGGATCGTTCCTTATCTAACCATTTCTTTAGAAAAACATGATTGGAAAGGATTACAGAAAAACGTCTTGGATTGTTTGGATACAGTGTTATATATTGCATTACCAATGTGTTTTTGTCTTTTGGTCCTTGCAAGACCAATTTACTATATCATGTATGGAAATGCGAATCTCGATTATGGTCAGGAAGCTTTGGCTTGGTCTAGCTTGTTAGCGATAACAGGTACGATATCACCGATCTGTACTTCGATGATGATGACCTTAAGGCAGCGTAAACGTAATATCACATATCTTTTGATTGGCTTTATTGTCAAATGCGTTTCTTTTTATCCGATGATTCAGGCATTCGGTTATATTGGGGCAATTAATAGTTCGGTTTTAACTTCTTGTGTCATCATATTTTTAAATTTACAATGTATTAGCAATCGCTTTAGCGTTAATTACCAAAGAGTTTTGATCAGAGGTATCAAGATGATCATTTGTTTATTGGCGGTAAATGGTGCTTTTTTCTTGTTGAATTATTGTGGATTAAGTTTTAATTATGAATCAAAAGCGATGACCTTCGTTATGTTGGCAATTTATGGCATCGTTTGTGTGATCGTTTATGTGTATACTACAGCACTGCTAAGATTACCACAGAAGATCTTTAATTTTACTTCGTTTAAAACGCTTTTTAGAAAGGTTGCACGCCGATGATAAGGTTAGACAAATTGTTAGCAAAAAGTGGCTATGGTTCCCGCAAAGACGTTAAAAAGCTGATTAGAAGACAAGTTGTTAGCATCAATGGGATCGTGGTTAAAGATGATGATATAAAGATCAAAGAAGATGATATTGTCATGGTTGATGGCATTTTATGCCCATATCGAGAAAATTATTATATAATGCTTCATAAACCGCAAGGATATGTAAGTGCTAATGAAGATCAGCTTCATCCCACGGTGATGGATCTTATCGATATTTATAACGATGATATGTTTTGCGTTGGGCGTTTGGATATCGATACGACTGGTCTTTGCCTGATCACTACTGATGGTAAACTGGCTCATGATCTATTATCGAATAAAAAACATGTTGAAAAAGAGTATTTAGTTGGTATCAAACATCCCTTAGATGAAAATGATATCGTACGTTTGAGCTCAGGGATAATGATCGATGGTAATGAAAGATGTTTACCGGCAAAAGTTTGTGTAGTTGATGATCATACGATCACCTTGATCATTTCAGAAGGAAAATATCATCAAGTAAAACGGATGCTTAAGGCAGTTGATAATGAGGTTATCAGCTTAAAACGCATTCGCATGAAGAATCTATATCTTGATGAAAACTTGCAAGAAGGAGAGTATCGCTTGCTAAGCGATGAAGAAATACAAAAATTAAAAGCCTAATCGAGGATCTTATCGATCTCGATAGGCTTTTTATTTAGGATCTTTGTCTTATCATATTCTTGGATCATCTGGATGATCTGTTCTGTAAGATAGGTAGGGGTACTAGCGCCACTGGTAATGGCTAGCCGCTCAACATCTTTGAACATCTCTTCATTTAGATCATTTACGGTTTCGATCATATATATATTGGGGATGTTTTGTTTGGCGATCTCTTTTAATTTTTTGCTGTTATTGGAGGTAGGATCACCAACGACGATCAAGCTGTCAATATCTTTTAATTTTAAAATTGCTTGCTGCCTTATTCTGGTAGCATTGCATATCTCATCAGCAACCTTGGCATCAGGGTACTTTCTTAAGGCATGATCTATTAGCTTTTGGATCTCGATGATGCTCATCGTTGTTTGATTGGTGATCAAGACATTATGAAGCCTAGGTAATTTGTCGATATCTTCCATGTTAGAAACTAGATAGATATTTGAGCCTAGTCCACAAGCACCTTCGGCTTCAGGATGGTGTTTTTTGCCAATATAGATACAATCGCCATTGGGAATATGTTCTAAGATGATTTGGTGGGTCTTTAAAACGTCTTCACATGAAGCATCGACGATGATCAAGCCTTTAGCTTGGGCCTTTGCTTTGACCTCTAAACTTACACCGTGGGCGGTAAAAATGACAACCCCTTTATCGATCTTATCTAATAATTCCACGCGAGTTAGATCCTTATCTTCGATGCAACGAATATTGTAATGCTCACAAGCCTCGACGACAAAACGATTATGAACGATCATTCCCAGCATATATATGGGCTGATCAGGGTAAAGCTTAACGGTTTCTTTGGCAATCTTGATAGCTCTATAAACACCTTTACAATAGCCGCGAGGGACAACAGGAATAATTTCCATATAGCTAATTCTCCTTTAATCTAGTATAATTATAAGGCATTAGAAAGGATGATACCATGAAAACATTTCAAGATTTTAATTTGAATGCTGATGTTTTAGAATTTATCAAAGCCAATGAATTTGAACATCCTACTAAGATTCAAGAAGCGGTCATAAGTGAAGTGCTAAAAAAGAAAAGCGTCATTGCTATTTCTGATACTGGTACGGGTAAGACCCATGCTTTTTTAATTCCGCTTTTTAATATGATCGATCCTAATATCGCAGAAGTCCAAGCTGTGATAACTGCACCAACCCGTGAATTAGCTTTACAGATCTACAATCGCGCAAAAATGATGCAGAAAATTAATCCGGCTTTTAATATTCGATTGATTACCGGCGGTATCGAGAAAGAAAAGATGACCGAAAGTTTGAAAAAACAGCCACAGATGGTCATCGGAACGCCAGGAAGGATCAAAGATCTATTTTTGCAAGAATCGATCTTACGCGTTGACAAAGCCAAGATCTTTGTGGTCGATGAAGCTGATATGACCTTAGAGTTTGGGTTTTTAGATGATGTTGATGCGATATGTTCACGAATGGGGCATGATCTGCAGATGTTGGCTTTTAGCGCGACGATTCCACAGGCTTTAAGACCGTTCCTAAAAAAATATATGGCAAATCCACAAACGGTTCAGATCAGGGAAGATAAAAGATTCAATCCACGGATCGAACATGTGCTTATCCCATGTAAACATAAAAGCTATGCGGAAAAAGTATTGGATATCTTACCAGGTTTCATGCCTTATGTATGTTTGATCTTTGCTAATACGCGTGAAGAGGCAGCTAATATTGCTCAAACCCTACGGAATAACAAACAAAAAGTCGTTGAGATCCATGGCGGTTTGCAGGCAAGAGAAAGAAAGCAAGCTATGCGTCAGCTTGCAAATCTTGAAGAGTCTTATGTAGTAGCAACAGATATTGCGGCAAGAGGAATCGATATCGAAGGCATCACACATGTTATTAGTTGCGGTTTGCCGAATGAGCTGGAATTTTATATTCATCGTGCGGGCAGGACCGGAAGAGCTGGTAAAGATGGAACATGTTTCTTGCTTTATCATGAAGATGATGATCATAACATTAAGTTATTGGCTAAAAATGGTATAAAATTTGTTCATCGCGATTGTAAAGATGGCAAATGGCGTAATCTTAAGCCTTATGGTTCTAAGCCATTTAGAGCCAATGATCAGCATGAAAAAGAAATTGCTATGAAACTACGTCGTAAAAATGAAAAAGTAAAACCAGGATATAAGAAGAAACGCAAGATGGAAATTGAAAAGATCAAGCGTCAAGAAAGAAGAGACTATATTCGTGCGCAGATCAAAGCACAACGTAAAGAAATGTTCAAAAAACGCCAGATCGAAAAAAATCAGATGAAACAAAAATAAGCCTTAAGCAATCAGCTTAAGGCTTATTTTATGCGATCATCGCTAAGATTTCATCTTTTAAGGTCTTGACTAGCTGATCTTGAGGAACGGTCTTGATCAGCTGGCCTTTTTTAAATAGCAAGCCTTGATCTTTGCCACCGGCAATCCCGATATCAGCTCGCGAGGCTTCTTGTGGACCATTTACCGGACAGCCCATGATTGCTACGGTTATATCTGCGTTGATGGTATTTAAGAAAGCTTCAATTTCTTTGACTATTGGTAGCATATCATATTGAATACGACCACAGGTCGGGCAGGAGATTAAATTAGGGACATTTTTGATCAGATCAAAGCATTTTAATAATTGTTTTCCAATGATAAGTTCTTCTTCGGGTTCACTAGAAACACTGATCCTGATCGTATCACCAATTCCTTCATGAAGCAAAGTGCCTAAGGCCGCACTGGATTTGATCGAGCTTGTCATAAAGGTTCCTGCTTCTGTAACGCCTAGATGCAATGGGTAAGGGAAAGTTTCGCTAGCTAATTTGTAGGCATCGATACATAGCTGAACATCGCTAGATTTAAATGAAAGACATATATCGTAGAAATCAAGCGATTCTAAGATATCGACATGTTTTTTTGCGCTTTCGATCATCGCTTGGGCACAAGGCTTACCATATTTAGCTAATAGCTCTTTTTCTAAAGAGCCTGCATTGATACCGATCCTAATTGGAACATGATGTATTTTGCACGCTTCGACTACTTGCTTTACATTTTCCATGGAACCAATATTACCAGGATTGATCCTTATCTTGTCGATTCCATTTTCAATGGCTATGATAGCAAGCTGATGATTGAAGTGGATATCGGCAACCAAGGGGATATTTGTTTGTTGTTTGATCATTTTGATGGCTTGGGCATCCTGTGCATCCAAGATGGCTAAGCGGGCAATCTCACAACCATTTTTCTCAAGACGTTTGATCTGGGCAACTGTTGCTTCGACATCTTTGGTCTTGGTATTGCACATTGACTGCAGGACACAACGATTTTGTTGGCCAATTTGTACATTGCCAACCATTATTTTTCTTGTTTCTGTTCTTTTCATATCATCACCACAATCATTATACAACAAATTAAGGATTAAAATAGCATTTTCATAAATAATGCTTTGCTAAAGAATTAATCTTATGTTATACTACTAATGCGAATTTTAAAGGAGGGTAGCAACGATGCCAAGAGAAAATATTACTTTCAAATGTTCAGTATGTGGTGAAGAAAACTACATCGGTACTAGAAATAAACGTAAACATGCAGAAAAAATGGAAATCCAAAAATATTGTCCAGTTTGCCGCAAAAAAACATTACATAAGGAGAAAAAATAGCCAAAGGGCTATTTTTAATTTTAGTCATGGAAATTAAAAAGATCGTTGTTGGTTTTTTTGAAACCAATTGTTATTTATTAATTGAAAATGGTCATTGCTTGATCATTGATCCAGGCAAAAAAGCCGATAGGATCATAGCTCAGATCAATGATCTTTGTGTTGATGGCATTTGTTTGACACACGGTCATTTTGATCATATCGGAGCTGTTGATGAGTTAGCTGAGCATTATGGCTGTGATATCTATATCGATCATGAGGATGAAAAGTTGATCAGAAATTGTCCTTATAATCAAATGAATGGATATACAGGAAAGATATGGCATGATGTTAAAAATTATCAATATGATATAACAAAGATCAATGATTTTTCTTTAAAAGTAATTAAGGCTAGTGGACATACAGATGGCAGCGTCTTGTTGATATATAAAAATGTCATGTTTGCTGGCGATGTCATTTTTAAAGGTAGTATTGGTCGTTGTGATCTATATTCTGGAAATGATGCTAAGATGCATCAAAGTTTAAAAATGATCAAACAACTTGATCCTGATTTGGTCATTTACAGTGGACATGGCGATGATTCGAGATTAGCTGATGAGCTAGCATATAATTATTATTTACGTTAAAAGCTTATGAACAAAAAATAGTTCATAAGCTTTTTTTAGGCTAATCAACAAAAGATGATTATATCTAAGCAAGGAGGAGGCAAATGGAACAACGGTTGATGGAATTGATAGTGCTTGCTCTAAAAAATCACGCAACAGACATTCACTTTACTCTCAAGCAGCAAAAGGTCATGATCGAATTGCGGATAAATAAACAGCTTTTTAGTGTTAAATCTAAAATTGATGATGACAGATTTTATCGCTATTTGATGTATCGGGCAAATCTTGATCTTGCGTTACGCAGCTTACCGCAAACTGGACATTTTAATATCATGATCAAGGATCAAAAAATATCTTTGCGCTTTGCTTGTTTAAATTCTCAAGATATATCATGTGGAGTATTAAGACTGCTTAATAACCATGAAAAATTAATGCTTGGTGATCTATGTGATGATCGTCGTATCATCAGCTGTTTTAAGCAAATATGCCAACTATCAACAGGCCTGATCATTTTTAGCGGACCTACCTCAAGTGGCAAAACGACAACTTTATATACGATATTACAGCATATCCAACATAAAAAAATCTATACTTTGGAAGATCCGATTGAAGTATATGATGATCATTATGTTCAGCTACAGATCAATGAAGCAAATAATTTTAATTATGCGCAAGGAATAAAACAGTTAATGAGGCATGATCCAGATATCATCATGATCGGAGAAATTAGAGATGATATAGCTGCAAAAATGGCCATAAGATGTGCTTTGACAGGGCATTTGGTATTTACGACCATCCATGCTGCCAATTGTTTGTTGGCAATCGAAAGGATGTTGGAATTGGGAGTTTTGCGTTTGCAATTAAAAGATTGCTTGAGCTATGTTTTTAATCAACGTTTGGTTCAGTCATATGATAGCTATACTGGGCTTTACGAAGTCTTAACGCCTAAAGAAATAAACTATTTTTTTAAATATGAACAGTTGCCAGAATACCATGAAGATATTGAAACTATATTTAAAAAGAATCGTTAAAGCAAATGCTACACAACATATAAGCAATTTTGATCTTTTAGCAATTCATCGGTTATTACAAACCGGATTTTCATTTAAAGAATGTTTGTCATTGCTGAAAAATCCAAAAAATGCTGAAGTCTTTGCTGCAATTGACCAAAGATTGCAAGATGGAGAAATGATAGAAAAATTGTTTGTTGATTATCTTGAAAAGAAATATGCAGATTATTTTTCCGCTTTGATCCGCTTTGAATCATTTTCGATCAGTTTAGGTTTAATGATCGAAATGGTACAAGATGATGATATGCAAAATAAAATGTATATAAAAAACCTTGCTTATCCATCATTGATACTTATTGCCACTATTTTGGGCATATATTTTTTCAATTTGTGGGTTTTTCCTGGAATGTTAGAAATAATGCAGAACTTTGCTCAAATTAATGATACGATACTATATTTGCATTTGACCATGCAGCTGATTGCTAATATTTCTTTATTCATGCTTATTATCATTTTAGTGTTCATCTTATATTTTAAACAAGAAAAAAATCAAGTAAAAGGATATATTTTTTTTCATCGCTTTATAAAACAGGGATTTTGGCAAGATTTTGTTACCAATGATTTTGTTCGCTTTTTTTATCATTGTCAAAAAAATGGTTTATCAACCAAGCAAAGCATGGCGGTGTTATGTAATCTGCCGCATAAACCTTTGATAGCATATGTTGCAGCAAGCATTGATAAGCAGTTGCAAAATGGAGAAATAATGGAAAAAGCCTTGAATTTGTCATTATTAGATCAAGCTTTAAATAAATTTATGATCATTGCTATCAATACTTCACGTATTGAAGAAATGCTAGTTGGATATATGGAAGTAAATGCATTAAAGGTTAAGGAAAGATGCCGAAATCTAGGTGTGGGATTGCAGTTATTTTCATATGTGATGCTGGGAATAATGCTTGTTTTTGTTTATCAGATCTTATTGATGCCTTTAGGTGTCATTTCACATTTGTAGGAGGTGATTAAGATGAAAAAAGGTTTTACGATGTTAGAAATGATCATTGTTGTTTGCATCTTATCTATTTTATTTTTGCTTACGATACCTAATATCCAGAATGTAATAAATATCGTGGATGATAAGGGATGTCAGGCTTTGGTAAAGGTCGTTGATGCTGCGATCATGGAATATAAGCTGCAGTATGATGAATATCCTTCAGATATTATTGATTTGGTAAATGCCGGTTTACTCAGTGAACAGCAAACAAAATGTTCTAATAATAAAGCGATATATATCGGTGATGGACAGGCTTATGCGCAATAGAAAAGGGTTTACCATGATCGAAGTTTTGGTATGTATTATGATCATCAGCTGTTTATCATTGATTTATCTATCATTCAAACCTTTTGTATTTAAGGATCATCATATGTTTATGTACGATTATTGGTATGCTCAGATCCAAAGCATGCTTCAAAGCAAAGAAACAGCTTTAGCTGAAGATGGGTGTTATTTTGCTTATCCGCTTTATTTCAATGAAAAAGGCAACGTTAATAGAGCGCAAACCATTACATGTTATGACAGCCAGCTTGTGGTAGAATTGGGGCTTGGTCGACTTGTTGAAAAATAAAGGATTTATCTTGCTAGATGCCTTATTTTGCATCTTTATTTGCTGTGTTTGTGTGATGTTAGTTGCTCAGATGAGCTATGTTAAAAGCCGATACAGCGACGTTTTAGCCGAAGCTAAGCAATTATTCACCCAAGCTGCATTTGAAAGCGTAGAGGGGCTAGAACCATGGAACATAAGCAAGGAACAACCTACATCAACACCTTGATCATCATTTGTATTAGCGTATGTTTTCTTCCTTTAATGACTAGCTGTTTGCGTTTAAGCATGCATTTTATTTATGATGATATCCAAAATGAGATAGGTTTGATCCAACTTCGCAGCATCTTAGCTTTAAGCAAAAAAATTCATTGTGATCAAAATATTCTATATTTCACATATGCTAAACAAGAATATCAACTTTATGAAATTAATGAAAGACTAATGATGACCCCAGGAACCCAATTTGTCCTTTGTGATATCAGCGATGTATGGTTTATTCAAGAAGGAAAGTACATTTATATCATTTATGAAGAAAAAGGTGAAAGGCAAAAACGCGCAATATCAGTGGCGTAGAGGATTTATCAGCAATTACTTTCTTTATATCTTTTATCTGATCATTAATTTATTGATGATGCAGATGATGATGCTAAACAAGCAATTGCTGATCCTTCAAAGCATTAAAGAATATCTTCCCTTTGAAAAGCAACAATTACAGGTATTTAATTTTATCAATAATAATTTAAATGAATTACAAAGCGGAGAATATTATTTGAATAATATCAAATTAGAAATTCAATTGGAAGATGACATGATTATTGCTAGATCGTATGGTATGAAGGATGTCACTTATATATTTAGCTTAGACGGAAAAGAAATCATGGATTATCAGATACAAGGTCAATAAAATCCGTATGTTATTTTACGATATACGATGATAATTCCAATTGACAAATATCATTTTTTCTTTACAATAATTAGTACACAAGGAGATAAAAGAAAGATGATTATTGTTAATGATTTGAAACCAGGAGCATCATTTGTAAATGGCAAAGATATTTATACGGTATTGGATATTGCGCATAATAAGACCGCAATGCGCCAGATGATCGTTAAAGTTAAAGTAAAAAATTTAAGAAGTGGGGTAATCAATGAACTTTCCTTTACCGGCGGTGATAAAGTTGAACCTGCTCATATCGATAAACGTGAAATGAATTATTTATATGATGCCGGAGATACCTTGGTATTTATGGATAACGCCACATATGAACAGATCGAAATTGAAAAATCACGGTTAGAATGGGAAATGAAGTTCTTGAAACCAAATGATAATGTAACGATTTCAATGTATGAAGGTGAAATTTTAGGAATCATCTTACCAGATAAAGTTGAATTAGAAATTGTTGAATGTGAATCTGCAGTTAAGGGAGACACAGCTACTAGTGCTACGAAAAATGCTAAAGTTGAAACAGGACTAGAAATAAAAGTTCCATTATTCATTGAAAATGGTGAAATAGTATTGATTTCAACGGCAGATGGAAAGTATTCTGGTAGAGCGTAAAGGATTAGTTAACTAATCCTTTTTAAATTACTTGGAGGCAGTATGAATAGAAAAAATAAATATCACAAAGGGCCAAAATGGCAAAAACAAGCTAAAAATAAACGTCCGTTGATCCTTAAACATACTCAAACTATCGTTGTACAAAAAAACCATGAAACTGACGATAGAACAGAAGAAAGGTCTTCAATTTTTGATAAATTATTGTTTTCAAGGATCGATAATGTTAAAAATGCAGTGATCATGCATCTCATTTTTGCTTTAACTTATGGTTTCCTTGTCACCCAAGTGATTTACGATGGAATCAATGATGAAGGATTTAGTTTTTATCGCATCTCTTTTTCACAGGCTTCAGGACTTTTTTTAAAGATCAGCATCTTTATTGCTTTGTTGATCTTGGGTGGTTTGCTAGCGATATACTTAGTAAATAAAGCATTTGATAGCAAAGCGAGATATGAAGCAATTTACTTAAAGCTTGCCCAGGGATTAAGCGTTCCTTGGATCATTTGTGCTATCATGGCCATAATTGCTTTATTTGATCCAGGAACACATATAGGCTTAGCTATGGTTTTGTATGTGCTAACTTGTTTTGTGGGAATGATGACCATTCAAATAGATGCAGACAATGGCGATCTTGATAAAAAAGTGTTAAGCTTGATAGCTGGCATGGGCGTAATTTTTATATTGTTTATTGTGTTTTTAACGATGTTTAGCAATGAATTCCTACGTTTATTTACATTTTAATTAAGTAGATATCAAAACCTTCTTATGTTATAATCATTGATGATATAAGGAGGTTTTTATAATGCCTAAATATTCCCGAACCAAAAAATATGAAGAATTACGCAATAAATTACAAAGCGATAATGAAGCGAATATTTCCAGCAAGGAATTATCGGAATATGCTAATAGATTAAATAAAATAGATGCTGAAACCTTTGAATCGATGAAGACCAATAATGATAATATCAATCACGATCCGATCCATCGACGCCGGGAAAATGCCTTTAATCAGGACAATAATTCAAATTTAGTATCTAAAGATGATAAATATAATAATTTTAATAATGAATATCTAGATGAATATATCGATGAAGTCAAGCAATATATGATGGATAAGGGCTTGATGGCCTCAGAAAATACCCAACAAAATATCTTGCGTGAGCTTAAAGGTGAAAGGCCAAAGAAAAGCTATGAACCCCCAGTAGCAAATGAAGCACCAACGACCATTCAGGATACCATGGAAGTACCATCTTTTGCTAATCAATCATTGCCTAGCGAATATAACAACATTTCGGTCGATGACCTACAAAAAAGGGATCGTATCACTACCGAAATGAAAAAAGTAATAAGTTCGGAACCAAAATATGATTTCTTTGATGACAGTGATTCTTATGATACGATAAGCAATCTAGAAACATCATTAGCTCAAGAAAAAACCGCACGCGAGAAATTAGTTAGTGAAACGACACAGATGCGTGCTCAACTCGATGAATATGAAGATAATCTGACCGATGTAAATGATAAGATGCAGCATACCAATCGTATTCTTAATTTTGTTTTGGTCGTATTGATCTTTGCTTTGCTGATCGTATTGGCAGTTATCTTGTACATGGTACTATTAAATAAGGGGACGATATGATCATGAATATTGCGATTGATGGACCAAGCGGAGCGGGCAAAAGCAGTATTGCCAAGCTTTTAGCTAAAAAATTAAATTATGTTCATCTAGATACAGGCAGCATGTATCGCTGCGTGGCATACAAGGCTATCTTAAATGGTATCGCTTTAGATGATGAAGCCGCTTTATGTCAGATGATCGATGATACAGAAATTACATTTGATAGCAATGAGAATGTTTATCTTGATGGAGAGGATGTAAAAAATAATATAAGGACCAATGAAATTTCTTTGGCAGCTTCTAAGGTTTCTAGCTTAGCTAAGGTAAGAGCAAAGCTAGTTGCAAGACAACAAGATATGGCCAAAGATATTTCTGTCATCATGGATGGTAGAGATATCGGTACAGTGGTCCTAAAAGATGCTCATGTTAAGATCTTTTTGACGGCAACAAGCTTGGAAAGAGCCAAAAGACGCTATAAACAAAATTTAGAAAATGGTATTATCAGCGATCTAGATCAGCTTCAAGCGGAAATTGATAAGCGCGATTATCAAGATACCCATCGAGCTGCATCACCTTTGAAAAAAGCTGAGGATGCCATCGAGATAGATTCTAGCACAATGTCGATAGATGAGGTGGTAGACACTATTTTATCAATTATCAAAAAAAAGGAGAATGCCCATGATTGATGGAATCATTGCGATCGTAGGAAGACCCAATGTGGGAAAATCAACGATATTTAATCGTTTCATCCAAGAACGCTTATCTATCGTTGAAGATACACCTGGGGTTACTCGTGATCGTATATATGGAAAAGCCACATGGTTGACCAAGGAATTAAGGATCATCGATACTGGTGGTATCCAGCTGCTTGATCAACCATTTCAGGAAGAAATCAAAGCGCAGGTAGATATTGCGATCGAAGAGAGCGATGTCATTGTTTTTGTGGTCAATGGCAATGATGGTATAACCAATGATGATACTTATATCGCTAAGTTATTACAAAAAGCCAAAAAACCGATCGTTTTGGCAGTAAATAAGATCGATGATGGCAATAAAAAAGATAATATCTATGAGTTTTATAATCTAGGCTTAGGTGACCCCTTACCGGTTAGTGGGATTCATGGCATTGGCATTGGCGATGTATTAGATGAATGTATTAAATATCTGCCTGCAAAAGGAGTAGATGAATATGATCAAAGCATTAAATTTGCGGTCATTGGTCAACCGAATGTAGGAAAAAGTAGTTTAGTAAATGCTATTTTAAACGAAGAAAGGGTCATTGTCAGCAACATCGAGGGAACGACCCGCGATGCGATCGATACACCTTTTAGCAAGGATGGTAATGACTATGTTGTCATTGATACCGCAGGGATTCGCAAAAAAGGCAAGGTATATGAGAATGTCGAAAAATACTCGGTCCTAAGAGCGATGAGCGCTATCGAAAGAGCTGATGTCATCTTATTTGTCATTGATGGAGAAAAAGGTATCCGTGAGCAAGATAAGCATGTTGCAGGTTATGCATATGAAGCAGGCAAAGGAATCATTATCGTTTATAATAAATGGGATACGGTCGAAAAAGATACGCATACCATCAACGAAGTTACTAATAAGATCAGAAATGAATTTGTTTACCTGGCATATGCACCGATCATATTTGTAAGTGCAAGGACCAAACAACGAGTCAAAGATCTTTTGCCTTTGATCAAACAGGTATATGATAATTGTAATTTGCGTATCGATACTAGCATTCTTAATGAGGTCATCCTAGATGCACAGATGCAAACACCAGCCCCAGCTATCAATGGCAAACGTTTTAAGATTAGCTATGCAACACAAGTTAGCGTAGCCTGTCCGACATTTGTCTTGAGCGTTAATGATCCAAAACTGTTGCATTTCAGTTATCGTCGATATTTAGAAAATAAGTTGCGCGAAGCATTTGGCTTTGAAGGAACGCCAATTAAGATCATCGCACGAAAGAAGGGATAAGCTATGAAAATCGTAATTTTAGGTAGTGGAAGCTGGGGATGTGCTTTAGCTCAGGTTTTAGCAGATAATGAACATGATGTAAAGATCTGGGGCATTAATCAGGAAGAAATAAGCGATATCAATGAAAACCATCAAAATAGTCGTTATTTTTCAACTAAGCTTCATGAAAAATTAAGAGCTTATCAAGATATAAATATCATTAAAGATGCAGATGTATTGTTGCTTTCCATTCCAAGTTCTGCTATCGAAGAAGTATGTTTGAAGATCAATGAGCACGCAAACAAACCGGCTATCATCATCAATGTTGCCAAGGGGTTTCATCCAGTTACTCATGAACGCTTAAGCGTTGTAATTGATCGTTGTTTAGATGCTCATGCTAAAAAAGCTATCGTAAGTCTTATTGGACCTTCACATGCGGAAGAAGTTATCATGCGATTGTTAACTTGTGTAAATGCGGTAAGTAATGATCTTGAAGCGGCATCTATCGTACAAAATTTATTTTCTAATAGCTATTTTAGAGTGTATACCAATGATGATGTCATTGGTGCAGAAATCGGGGTTGCCCTTAAAAATATCATGGCTTTGGCTAGTGGTATGTTAACTGGTGCAGGGCAAGGCGATAATGCCAGAGCTGCTTTAATGACTAGAGGCCTAGCAGAAATGACCAGATATGGCACTTATTTTGGTGGACGCTCAGCTACATATCTAGGATTGGATGGTGTTGGTGATCTGATAGTTACCTGTACTAGCCATCATTCTCGAAACTTTCAAGCGGGATTGATCATTGGCCAGACAAATAATGCTCAAGCTTTTATGGCCACTAATACCAAGACCGTAGAAGGAATAAAAGCGTGTAAGATCGTTTATGAAGAAGCTAAGAAAAACCATATAGACATGCCGATAACCAATGAAATTTATCATATCCTCTATGAAGGTAAAGATTGTAAATTAGCTTTAGCAGATTTGATGAATCGTTCATTAAAAAAAGAAGATTAAAGATCGATAAATTCGATCTTTTTTATTATGGTCAAAAAAAAGACATCTTATATAAGATGTCTTATATTACCAAGGACGAGGTCCCCAAGCATCATCCCAGCCATCGTCATATTGATAGGTGAATGATGTGCATTTTGATTCACTGGTATAATTACCGCTGCTAAATCCTCCGCAAACTGATACATTGCCATATAGATCGCCGACATAGCCATTGTATGCTGCAGAAGTACTGGTTATTTCTGCAATCTGATAACCGTCACAGCTAATGGTTGCCCAATAGCTTATATTATTTCCAAGTACCCATGAATAGTCGAATAAACAGGTTCCTGTAGCTTGGATATTATTATAATTATCTATCAATGAGATATCTTTGGTGTTGCCGTAACATCCGCCTTCACCAACGGACCATCCAATGTTGATGCTTCCATCAGCACCTTGAGAAGCACTGATGCCATTAAATGTCGTATCAACTTCGTGGTCTTTGATATCTACAAGTTCTTTCTTGCCAGTTGAACTAACATAACTTGTTACTGAAGGTACGCTCATCCAGCTTTCCCATTTTGCATAAGGATAGGAGCCATATACATAGGTTATTTCTTCGACATCACTTGGCTTTTTAACGCCTTCAGGGATACCGCTGCTTTCTTCACAAGCATCAAGGATAAGCTTGCTGATATTACCTGGGATATTTAATGAGCTCTTGTAGCTACTGTACCATGTTCCTTCACCAGCAATAGCCTTATCGTAACCTATCCATAATGCATTGGTGTATTTACTGGTTGAGGCGATCATCCATTTATCTTTAGCGGCACCTTGAGGAATGCCGTATTGCAAGCCATCGCTTCCCCAGTCGGTCGTTCCGGTTTTAGCATATACTGGATAATCTCTTTCTAAGATCTGCATATAGTTGAAATAAGGACCATAAACGTTGTTATAAAGCAATTCGGTAACCATCCATGCGCTGCCGCTAGATATAACCCGGCGATTTTGATCGGTAGGGTAATATACGGTGCCATCTTGCATGACGATCTTGCTGATAGTATGTGGCTTATTATAGATACCTCCATTCATCATTGCCGCTTGAGCTCCTGCCATTTCGTATGGCGTCGTTTCAAACCAGGTACCACCAATTGCAAAAGATAAATGGAAGTTATCGTCAGTTACTTTTGTAAATCCTAACGATTGCATATAATCTACGATCTTTTCGGTTCCAATTTCTTCTTGTAATTCTTGTAAGGTAAGGATAGCGGGAATATTCAAGGAATTACCTACAGCATCTTTCAGCGGAACATCTCCGCGGTATTTGCCATCAAAGTTAACAAGAACACGTGATTCTCCTGGATATGTAATAGGCTTATCAACAACGACGTGATCTAAAGACCATCCAAGATACTCAAAGGCTAAGGCATAAGATAATAAAGGTTTAACGCTTGATCCAGGCTGTTTAAATTGCGATATCGCACGATTTAATAAACGAGCACCATTATAATTTCGACCGCCACCGATACCAACGATAGCTCCAGTGCTATTTTCTACTGTGACCATGGCAACCTGCATTAGATCATCTGGAAAATGGATATCTTCGCTATTTTGGATACGTTCGATTTGTTCCTGGATCGTTCGATCCATATTGGTATAGATAGTCATACCATATGATGCAGGATCTTTCCCAGTTAATTTAGTAGCTTCCTGAATCACGACATCGATATAACTTTGATACTGACTGGCATCCGCGTCATTGTTTTCTTCACCGACAAGCTGATCTTCAACTTTTATTGATTTATACAAGTTACATTCCTCTTCAGAAATATAGCCATGATACGCCATCATATCTAATACTTCATTGCGGCGTGTAGTTGCTTTATCTAGGTAATAATAAGGATTGTAGCCGTTAGGTGCGTTGATGATACCTGCTAAAAGGGCACTTTCTGCGATATTCAATTCTGAAGCGTTTTTGCCAAAATAATAAACAGCTGCCTTTTGGACACCGCGGATATTACCGCCAAAATTTAACTTGTTAAGGTATAGCTCAAAAACCGTTTTTTTATCAAGCTCATTATCCAGTTCCATGGCCAATACGATTTCTTGTACTTTACGACCAATTTTTTTAGGTGCTAGGGTACCACCGGTATCAACATCATCAGTTTGGAAATAAGTGTTTTTAACTAGCTGCATGGTAAGGGTGCTTCCACCTTGGACGAAATCACCAGCTTTTAAAACGGCTAAGCCACTTTTGAAAAAACGAGGGATATCAAAGCCAAAGTGTTCAAAGTAACGGGAATCCTCAATGGATAATACCGCGTCGATAAGCGATTCGGGCATTTGATCATAACTGATATTTTCACGAAGGTAAGCTCCTAATTCAGCAACGGTATTGCCATCTTTATCATACATGATGCTTGATTCATTGCTGACAAAATCACTTACTTCTAGGTCAGGTTTATCTTCTAGCATAGTGAAACTAATGCTCAAACCAACAGCACAAACGATAATTTCGATCAATACGCATAAGCAAACGATCCAAGCTAAAACCAGACGGATCTTTTGCCATTTGGTTCGCTTAGGAGGTTTTGGAGCTTTTAGCTGAACATCTTCGAGTTTGTTAAGAATTTTGGTTTGTTCAAGTTCTTTTTTGCTCATTTACTTCTCTCCTTGTATTAACCTTTTTATTCTAACATATTTTTATTTAATTTGTTTAAAATATTGGATAGCGATACAGTCTAAGCCAGTGTGTACGCTAACGACATTGCAAAGCTTGATGATCTGCGTTTTGGCTTTTGGGATGATTTCATTTAATTTTTGCTCTACTTCTTGAGCCTTAGCTAGGCAATCAACGTGGGCAATAGTGATCAGATAGTCATCTTGTGATCTGATATCTTGCTTGATCGTTTCTATGGTTTTGGTTAGGGCTTTTTGATAGGTCCGTACCTTGTCTAAAACATCTATCTTACCATTGGTTTCTTTATTGATCTTTAAGATTGGGATGATTTTTAAAAGTCCTGCCAAAAGGGCAGCGCTGCTACTTAAGCGACCGCCACGTTTTAAATGTTGCATATCACTTGGTAAGATCAAAGTATTGCATGAATCAATGATCAAATCTATTTTTTGCTGTATCATATTAATATCGATTTTATCTTCGACCCATTGTTTGATATGGCATATTAGATATTCTTCAATAACGGCAGTTACATATGTATCGATACAAATGATCTTAAGTCCATAATTCTGTGCTGAAACAGTCAAAGTGTTGATCGTAGAACTTAAACCATTACAGATAGGAACCGCAACGATAAGATCGTATTTTTCTTCTTTTAGCTTTTGCATTAGCTCTTCGATCTTCCCAAGGGCTGGAAGAGAAGTTGTTAGGACCTTCTTTTGTTTAAGCAATGATAAAAGGTCTTCTTTAGAAAGTTCTTCCATATCTTGATAATTAGTATTGTCGCAAGTTATTTGTAGCGGCAAGCAAAAGATATCTTTTTGGGCGAAATAGTCAGGGTATTGTCCAGTGCCTGTGTCGCAAACATATGCTATTTTCATATTGATTCTCCTAATAATATTATTATTCTTGTAATATAAATTTTATAACCTTTAACGCCTTGAATCAATATAATTGTGTTAAAATAGATTAGAGGTTTTGTTTATGATTCATTTACATGCTGTTAGCGCTTATTCCTTATTGAGCAGTACGTTGACCATCGAGCAGTTAGTGATGCAAACTCAGCAGCTTGGCTTAAAAGCTGCGTGTTTGAGCGACAAAAATGTCATGTATGGAGCGATGGAGTTCAAAAAAAAATGTGAAGCTGCCAAAATCAAGCCATTATATGGCATGATGGTCGATGCCATCGATGATGAGGGCTTGATATCAATTGAGCTGATTGCTAAAAATGATGATGGTTTTAAAGCCATGATGAAATTATCAACATATCTAAGCAATCATGATAGCGTTAAACTTGATGATTTGATGTTAATAAAAAAAGATCTTCAAATCATTGTGTATGGAGACGAAGGCTTTCTTGAGAAAGTACTGATAAATGAAGATATCTTTTCATTAGAAAATAAATTAAGATCATTAAAAGATAAAATTGGAGATTTCTATCTAGCTATCGCATTAAATGAATCATCATTTTGGAAAGCTAAAAATGAAATCTTAAGAAATTTATGTCAACAGTTACAAATAAAAAAGGTAGCAGTCAATAAAATATTTTATGCAAAAGAAGAAGATTGTTATAGCTATAAGATCATGCGTGGCATCAAGGAGAATAAATTGATCAATGATCCTTCTTTGCCCCTGATCAAATCACGATTCATCAAAAGTGAAGCTCAAATGTACCAAGATTATACGATCGATGAATTGGTTGTAACTGAAGAAATTGGGGCCTGCTGCAATGTGAACATGCATTATGCCAAAGCTAATATTCCTCGCTATCCTAAGCAAGATAAAGCATCGAGCTTTGAATATCTCAAACAGCTATGTCTTTTTGGGTTAAAAAGAAGATTAAATGGCAAGATCGAGGAAAAATATAAAAAGCGTTTGCTTTATGAGCTTAATGTAATTGAAAAAATGCATTTTGAAGATTATTTTTTGATCGTATATGATTTTATCCTTCATGCTAAAAAGAAAAATATCTATGTTGGTCCAGGAAGAGGCAGTGCTGCTGGTAGTTTGGTTAGTTATTGTTTAGGGATTACCAATATCGATCCTTTACATTATGATCTGCTATTTGAAAGATTTTTAAATCCTGAGAGGATCTCGATGCCAGATATCGATACTGATTTTCCTGATGATCATCGCGATGAGATCATTGATTATATGTATGAAACTTATGGTAGTGATCATGTTGCTCACATTTTAACATTTAATACGCTTGGGGCTAAACAGGTAATTCGCGATGTAGGTAAGGTATTGAACATCCATAGCTATGATATTGATAAGGTAGCAAAGATGATTCCTAATACTCCAAAGATTACCTTAAAGAAAGCTTTAAATGATAATCAGCGCTTATATAAACTTTATTTGCAGGATAAAAAAATTCATGAGCTGATCGATCAAGCTATGAAATTAGAAGGTTTACCACGGCATACCAGCATTCATGCGGCGGGAATCGTCTTAAGCAAGCAAAAACTAGAAGATATCATCCCGCTGATCAAAGATCAGGATGAACATGTGATCACGCAATATACCATGGAATATTTGGAAGAACTTGGACTTATCAAAATGGATTTTTTGGCTTTACGCAATCTTACCATCATTGATGAAGCTGTCAAGTTGGTTCAGAATGAAGATCTAACCTTTGATATATTGAAGATACCGTTGGATGATGCCAAAACATATAAATTGATCAGGCAGACGGATACAATAGGGGTCTTTCAATTAGAATCAGATGGCATGCGTAATTTAATAAGGAAGATCCAACCAACCAATTTTGAAGATATCGCATTGACCATAGCATTATTTAGGCCTGGTCCAATGGAAAATATCGATATCTTTTTAAAAAATAAAAATGATCCTTACCAAATCAAATATCCTTGCAGGGAAGTAGAAAACATTTTGAAGGATACGTATGGGATCATGATTTACCAAGAACAAATCAGTACGAAGCGTTAATCTGAAAATCAAATTGATGGGAAGATTTGTTAGAAAACTATATTTTCAAAGATGAGAATGACGGAGCAACGTCCGAAAATCATCTCGCTAAGAGTCCCCACATGCTTAGATCATTTACCATGGATCTAGGTGTGAAGTTGGGTAAGACAGCAAAGACGTTAGCCTAAGTTCGCTGTGGATATGGCAATACGATATTGCGTCGCGTCTATAAAATTCATATGATCAGAATGTATCGATTAGATACTGACAAACTTTCGAAGGTACGGCTCCTTAGTTTTTGGGTGATCGAAAGATCAAAATTGTCAATGAGGTAAAGTAAGGTTTGATTTATTGAAATACCTTAGCATGTTATAGGCATGTTCAAGTTGACAGGGGTCAAAGAAAGGATCTAAGTGAAGATGAACAGATAGAAGATATGGAACGCTGAAAGTTGTGAACGTTGCATGATGATCGATGGTAGATTAGCAGCGTAATGATCGGGGATAATTGAAAGATCATGCATCACAATGAGAGCAAGGGCACGACCAACGAAGTCTTTGTAATGAAGATGGAGGAACAGCCCTTAGTCAATTTACTAAATTATCTAAGGAAGAAGATCATTTAGCAAATTGATGGAACGCCGTATGAATTGGAAACTTTCATGTACGGTGTGGACCGGGGGAAAAGATGGAGCTTTTTAGCAAGATCTTACCTATCGGTATTGCAAGTAGCACAAGTGATGGCGAATTTTTCTTTAGGGAAAGCTGATATCTTAAGAAAAGCCATGGCTAAAAAACAAGCATCATTGCTTACAGAAATGGAAAAGGATTTTATTGATGGCTGTATTCAAAATGGTCATGATCAAATTTTGGCGAAAGAAGTTTATGAATTGATAAAAAAGTTTGCTGGATATGGTTTTAATAAAGCACATAGCATCGCATATGCTCTTTTAGCTTATCAAATGGCCTATTTAAAAGCTAATCATCCATTAGCTTTCTATGTAAGCTTGTTAAACGGAACGATCGGTAATCAGCGCAAGACCGCTGAGTATGTCGATGAATGCCGCAAAAAACAGATAGGTTTGTTATATCCAAGCATCATGTATCCTAGTAATTCTTTTGTTATTGAAAATGATATGATTCGCTTTCCGCTGTCAGCTATCAAAGGAATTTCCATGATGGTTGCTGATAATATCGCACTAGAATTAAAGAAAGGAAAGTTCAAGGATTTTTATGATTTTATTGCTCGAATGTCATTATATAAATTTAATGCTAAGCAATATGAAGCATTGATCGATGGTGGTGCCTTAGATGATCTTGGCATTAATCGTACGAGCATGCGAAACGCTCTTTTAGATGCGTTAAGTTATAGCAATCTAATAAAGGTTGAAGTACAAGGACAGATCGTGATCAATCTAGATCTGATATCTGCCCCAATGATGCAAAGGATAAAAGATGATAAGATCGATGTTGCCCGTAAAGAAAAGGAAGCATTAGGATTGAATCTAGGCACACATCCGATCGTGGAGATAAAAAATAAATATCAGATAAATGTTTATCCATTAAGCAAATTAAAAGAAGCAAGCTACATAAAAAAAGGTTTTGCACAAATTACTAAGGTTAAGCAGCATCGTACCAAAACGGGAAAATTGATGGCATTTGTAGCTATTAGTGATGAAACAAGTTCTTTGGATCTGGTAATCATGCCTAATCTTTATGCCAAAGCAATGAATTATCTAACTGCAGGTAATTATTTGTTTTTCTGTGGAAAAAAAGATAGCGAAGAATCATGTTTAGTTGATAAAATAGAATTATTTAATGAGGAGGTAATATGACAAGATTATTGATCGTCGACGATGAGCTGAAGATCAGAGAGGTCGTTAAGGAATATAGTGTTTTGAATGGCTATGAGATCGATGAAGCTAGCGATGGCATGGAAGCGTTGGAAATGGTTCGTCAAAATGATTATGATTGTATAATTTTGGATGTCATGATGCCAAGATTAGATGGCTTTAGTGCCTGTAAGCAAATCAAAGCTATCAAAAATGTACCGGTATTAATGCTTAGTGCCCGACAGGAAGAATATGATAAGCTTTTTGGTTTTGAACTTGGCGTAGATGATTATGTCGTCAAACCATTTTCACCAAAAGAGCTAATGGCTAGGATCAAGGTCATCGTTGAAAGGCAAAAAAAGCATTCAGCATTGGGCAGCAAGCTAATAATCAAAGGCTTAGAAATTGATTTTGATGGTCGCAGCGTAAGTGTAGATGGCAAAAAAGCAAATCTAACACCGAAAGAAATAGAGTTGTTGTTTTATATGGCCAAAAATAAAAATATCGCTTTATCAAGAGAAAAATTGCTTGAAGAGGTTTGGAAGAATGATTATTTTGGTGAAGATCGAACGGTAGATACACATATAAAGATGTTAAGACACAACTTAGGTGCTTATCGCGATCATATCGTTACAGTAAGAGGAATGGGATATAAATTTGAAGCATAATTTTTTGAAAGGATTAAAATTTAATGTCTGGCTGCAATTTTTTTTGGTAGCTTTAGGCGTGGTATTGATCATGGGCATCTTGCAGTTTTCTTTGATCAAACCATATTTTAAAGATAATAAGGTACAATCGGTAAAAGCTTTAAGCGTAACGATGGAAGAAATGATCCTTGAAGAAAAAAGCTTCAGCAAAGCTTTGCAATTAATTGTCGATAACAATCTTTGCGCGATGATCGTCAATGATCAAGGAAGCGTTATTTATACGGGGGATAGCTTAGGAGCAAGCTGTGCATTCAATCAAAGCGTCACCGTTGATGATCAAACCTTTGTGCCTGTACAAGAAGCAATGATCTTAAATGATCTTACGCGTTCAAATGTGGGCGAGCTAAATATGACCTTAACAAATACTAAGACGCAGCAGGAAATGATCATTTATGGCAAACTGATCAAAGACAATTTAAGCAATTATTATCTTTACATTAATAGCCCGCTTGAACCATATGATTCTTTGATCCGCTTTTTTGCTAATCAGTATTTATTTTATATGTTGATCATTGCGGTAATTTCCGTTGTATTGGCAACATTTTTGTCAAATAAGCTTACCAGACCGATCGTTAATATGAAAAAAAGTGCGGATATCCTTGCTACGGGAAATTACGATGTTCATTTTGATAACAGCTATTACAATGAACTTAATGATCTGGCAAATACCTTAAACGATGCCACAAGCAAATTGTCAAAAGTTGATGAATTACGCAAAGATCTAATTGCCAATGTATCGCATGATATCAAAACACCGCTTACTATGATCAAAGCATATGCGGAAATGATCATGGATATTAGCGGTGATAATAAGCAAAAACGTGAGGAGCATCTAAATGTCATCATCGGCGAAGTTGATTATCTTGATCATTTGGTTAGCGATATGAGCGAGCTTAGCAAGCTACAATCAGGCAATTATATCTTACAACAGGCTAATTTTGATATCGTTAAGGTTATTAAAGAAATACTAAATATTTATCAGGTATTGATCAATGATCAACATATTGATTGCAAATATATCGGTGATGATAGCGTTATTGTTTATGCTGATGAGATAAAGATCAAACAGGTCATCCAGAATTTTGTATCTAATGCGATCAAGCATACGCAAGACGATGCTAAGCTGATCATCAAGGTCATAAAGCTTGATGATGCGATAAGGGTAGAAGTAATAGATAATGGTCAAGGAATCAAAGAGGAAGAATTGCCATATATTTGGGATCGATATTATAAGATCGATAAATCTTTTCGCCGCAATCAGCAATCAAGCGGTCTAGGATTAGCGATCGTAAAAGCTATCTTAGATGCGCATGGTGCATCATATGGCGTTATAAGTGAACAGGGGAAAGGCTCATGCTTCTATTTTGAGCTGGTACAAGAAAATGTCTTTTGATTATTTGCCAGGAACAAAAATTTATCTAAAACAACGATCAGATATGTTTAGGATCAATACCGACACACATTTGCTAGGCAAATTTATGGAAATCAATAAAAATGATAAGGTATTGGATATCGGATGCAATAACGGAGCTTTGCTGCTTTATGCGAGCCAATATAGTCAAAATTTGGTAGGAATTGATATCTTGCCAGAAGCGATAGAATTGGCCAAAGAGAATATGGAGATCAACGATATAAAGGCCGAATTGATAAATGTTAAGGCTCAAGAATTTAAAGGAGGTCCTTTTGATAAGATCGTTTGTAATCCGCCTTATTTTAACACCAAAGAAAATGCCAATAAAAATAGCAACTATTATTTAGAAGTTGCTAGACATGATAAATATTTGCCTTTAGATGAATTATTTGCTAGTTTTAAACGATTGCTGAAAGATAATGGTACGGTATATATGGTACATCGACCAAGTTATCTGGCAATGATTATTGAAACAGCCGCTAGTTATAAATTTAAATGTATTCGTTTGAAAATGATATATGATGAAAATAAACAAGAAGCAGTTAGCGTCTTATTAGCTTTTAAATTTGGGAAGATCGATCTCATGAAGGTGGAAAAGGAAATTATTATCCGTAATAAATGATAATTTACTGCTTAATATATCTTTCTTATATTATCAAGAACTTGCTGTAAAGTTTTGGTTGACAGCATATTTTCCCTTTGTTATAATCTCTATGTTATTAGCCCTTCTAGGGTCTATAACCGCTCAAAAAAGGTTAAAAGTATAGTGATATCACCTTTGTTTGGCGCGTCTTAAGATAAATGAAATAGGAGGTGCAAGAATGTACGCAATTATCGAAACAGGCGGTAAGCAATTACGTGTTGAAGAAGGAGCAGTAATCTACGTTGAAAAGTTAGATGCTAATGTTGGTGACGAAGTAGTCATGGACAAAGTTGTATTATGCAATAATGGTACGACAAAAATCGGTACTCCATATGTAGATGGTGCTAAGGTAACTTGTAAAGTTGAAAAACAAGGTAAAGAAAAGAAAATTACTATTTTCAAATACAAGGCTAAAAAAGGTTCTACTTACCGTAAACAAGGTCACAGACAACCTTATACTAAGCTAACAGTTACTAAGATCGAGGCTTAAAAAATGATCAAAGTAAATGTTCAGACCAAAGACAATTGGATCATTGGGATGGATGTTAACGGACATGCGGAATATGCTGAGCATGGAAATGATTTGGTTTGTGCAGGCGTAAGCTGTATCATGTTTGGTTTATGCAATGCTTTAGATATGTTGTGTCAAATTGAAGCTGAAGCTATCAGCAATAAGATTACGATAAATATCGAAGCACCGACTGAACATACCCAGCTTATCATGCAAACAGCGCTGATTCAGCTACAAACAGTTGAACAGCAGTTTTCAAAATTTATTACAATAAAGATACAGGAGGTGTGATCCATGAAGTTTTTATTAAATATTCAATTCTTTGCATCTAAAAAGGGAGTTGGTTCTACAAAGAACGGACGTGATTCTCATTCAAAACGCTTAGGAGCAAAAAAAGCTGATGGTGAATTTGCAAGTGCTGGTTCTATCATCTATCGTCAGCGTGGTACAAAGATTCATCCAGGTTTAAATGTTGGTCGCGGTGGCGATGATACATTGTTTGCTATGGTTGATGGTATTGTTAAATTTGAACGCTTAGGTAAAGATAAGAAAAAAGTATCAGTATATCCACAAGCTTAATTTTAGTCCCCAGGTTTTTTGGGGATTTTTTTTGGAGGTAAATGATGTTCGTAGATCGTGTCGTAGTAAAATTAAAGGCTGGTAATGGTGGCAATGGAATCGTATCTTTTCGCCGTGAAGCTCATGTTCCATTAGGTGGTCCTAATGGCGGAGATGGTGGTAATGGCGGTAGTATCTATTTTATGGTCGATACCAATAAGTCCACATTGCTTGATCTTAGATATAATAAAAAAATAACTGCTAAAAATGGAGAAAATGGCAAGTGCAAAAAAATGCATGGTGCTAGTGGTGCTGATGTTTATGTGAAGGTTCCACAAGGAACGATGATCAAAGATGCTGCTACCAATGAGCTTATTTGTGATCTATGCGAACCTGAACAAAGTTATGAGGTCTGTAAAGGTGGTAAAGGCGGAAGGGGCAATTATCATTTTGCCAGCGGAAAGGATAATGCTCCAGAGTATGCTGAACAAGGAACCTTAGGGGAAAGCAAAGATGTCATCTTGGAATTGAAATTACTGGCTGATGTAGGATTGATAGGTTTTCCTTCAGTCGGAAAATCAACGCTTTTATCAGTAGTTTCTAAAGCGCGTCCGGAAATTGCTGATTATCCTTTTACGACCTTGGTGCCTAATTTAGGCGTTGTGCAGGTAAAGGATGGACGTAGTTTCGTAATGGCTGATCTACCAGGGCTTATTGAAGGAGCAAGTCAAGGCAAAGGCCTGGGTATTCAATTTTTAAAGCATATCGAAAGATGCCGCGTGCTTGTTCATGTCATTGATATGGGAGCAAATGACGGTCGTGATCCTTTAGAAGATTATCGCATCATCAATGAAGAATTAAAACAATATCATATGCGCTTAAGTGAAAGACCGCAAATCGTCGTGGCGAATAAGATGGATCTTGAACAGGCCCAAGAAAATTTAGCACGTTTCAAGGCAGCATATCCTGATGTTGAAGTGATCGAGACGATGACCATCATACATGAAGGTATTGATAAATTGCTTTATAAATGTATGGATCTATTAGAAAAGACCCCTGCATTTCCTCTTGTTGACGAACAAGAAAAAGAAGAAAGGGTCGTTTATAGGTATCGTCCGAAAGATCCAGTCTTTACCATTAGCAATCTTGGTAATGGGCAGTATCGAGTTAACGGTGATAAAATCGTTCAATTATTTAAAAACACTAATTTTGATGATGAAAAACAAGCCCTTAATTTTGCGATTACCATGAAAAAGCTTGGAGTTGATGAAGCATTGCGCCAAGCAGGAGCAAAAGATGGCGATGTTATCTTGATCGAAGATTATCGTTTAGAATTTGTAGAATAGATATCCATTTCATGGATATCTTTTTTAGGATGTTCGTTAATATGGCAAATATATAATATAATCATTATTTATAAACTTTTAACTTTAAGGTATAATGATATACGGTGATTAAAAATGATAGCATTTATAAAAGGAAAGATCGTTGCAAAGAATCTTGATAATATAATTGTTGAAAACAATGGTATTGGTTATCGAATAAATTTTGTTCAATTTGATAAGGTAACCCTTAACCAAGAAGCATGTATCTATACCTATCAGCATGTTCGAGAGGATGAGATCAGTTTGTATGGATTTATCAGTGAACAAGATCATGATCTGTTTATAAAACTGATAAGCGTAAAAGGCTTAGGACCAAAAACAGCCTTAAATGCCTTTAAGATCAGCAATGCGAATAATATCATCAAAGCCATTGAAAATAATGATCTGGCATATATCAAGAAATTACCAGGGGTTGGGACAAAAACTGCAAGTCAGATCATCTTAGATCTTAAGGGAAAACTTGTGCAAGAAACCAAAGAAGATGCTGAAGAATTGTCTAGCGCCATGCAGGATGCAATAGAAGGATTAAAAGCATTAGGCTATAAAACCAATGAAATTCAAGGCATCATCAAACATTTGAAAGCTCAAGGAGATCTTAGCAGTGATGAATACTTAAAGCTAGGTTTACAGATGATGTTAAAAAGGAAGATAGGAGGCTAAGATGACAGATCGTTTATTAAGCGTTGAAAAAAGCTGCAATGATGAAGAAGAGTCAATACGTCCTTCTAATTTGAACGATTATATCGGACAGGAAAGCTTAAAGGAAAATTTACGGGTCTTTATTCAAGCAGCCCTTAATCGGCATGAAACATTAGATCATGTATTATTATATGGCCCACCTGGTTTAGGTAAAACAACTTTAGCAATGATATTGGCTAATGAGATGCATGGAAATATCAGGACTTGTTCTGGACCAAGCATTGAAAAAAGCGGAGATCTAGCAGCAATCTTATCTTCGTTGCAAGCAGGTGATGTTCTTTTTATCGACGAGATCCATCGTTTGCCAAAGGTTGTTGAGGAAGTTTTATATCCGGCGATGGAAGATTTTTTTATCGATGTAGTTGTGGGCAAAGATAGTACGACCAGATCGATTCGCTTGGATCTTCCGCCATTTACGCTAGTTGGAGCAACCACCAGGGCTGGTGACCTAAGCGCACCGTTGCGCGATCGTTTTGGTATAGTTAACAAGCTTAACTATTATACTAATGAAGAATTAGCTTCCATAATAGCACGTAGTGCACGGGTACTTGATGTGCACATTGATGAATTAGCTTTGATGGAACTGGCTAAACGTAGCCGTGGTACCCCGCGAATTGCTAATCGTTTGCTTCGCCGGGTCAGAGATTTTGCCCAAGTATTAAATGATGGTATAATTTCTAAAGAAATTGCTATGTTGGCATTGGATAAGCTAAATGTTGATGCCTTAGGTTTAGATGAGGTAGATATTCGCTATCTAAAAGGCATCATCGAACGTTATCATGGCGGACCGGTGGGATTAGAAGCTTTGGCTAGCGCTATAAGCGAAGAAGCTACGACATTAGAAGATGTTTATGAGCCCTACTTAATTCAAATAGGCTTTATCAATCGTACTCCGCGGGGCCGTATCGCAACCCCTAAAGCTTACCAACATCTTCATATAGCACACAATGATCAGTTATTTGATTAAAATAATGATAATTGTTTGATCTTAGGATCATCCATCATGATGTTCTCATTATCGAATTGTAGTATCTTATTTTGGCAGTAAGCCATAGCTTGCTGATATGTCAGCAAGATTGGCATACGAGGATGAATATGGTTATTTGCTGGCTGGGTCAAGATCAAGACATCATCGCCTTGATAGATCCCAGCCAGATATTTTTTACGTTCATGATAAAAATAATATTTTTCTTTTATTTGATTCCATTCATAATAACCGCTGGCAAGGATAGCACAAGGCTGGAATTTAGCAAAAATGCTATTTTTATATGATTCATAGCGAGCGTTGATAAGCAAGCGCTCATGATAATGATATCCCCATGTCTTCGTTTCAAGCTTAGGAGTTAAAATAATGATCTTGTCTTGGGGAAAAACATCATGAGCTGCTTTAAGCGTTATTTTAAAATTATCGATAAAATCTTGAGGATTGATATAAAAGCGTCCACACATAACGTATCTCCTTATTTTGTAATTGAAAAATATTAAAGTATTGATTAAAATTATAAAGGTGATTTTATGTTTTTTAAAGAAAATTTGCGTTACCTGCGCAAAAAAAATCATCTAAGTCAGGTTGATATGGCTAGGATGCTGGATTATAAAAGTTTTACGACGATCCAAAAATGGGAAGATGGCAGTTCAACGCCTAAATATGATGTCTTGATTCGCATAGCTGATCATTTTAATGTTTCGATTGATGATCTTTTAAGAAAAGAACTAAAGGAAAAGCAGATATGAAACAAAAGATCATGTATTTCTTATCGGTATTGTTGATATATGTTGTTCTGTATTTAATTGAATATGCTGTTTTTAGCTTTGTTTTCATGATCTTTACGGTATCTAGCTTTATCTTTATGGCAGTTATGCTGATTTTTATCTTATTGATTAATCCCTTTATTACTTATATTTTAGGAGAAATATTGATCGCAAATAAATTTATTTGAAACATTTGGCTTAAATGTTTCTTTTTTTATTCATTTTAATAGCTTTATAGGGTATAATGATTTAAGCGAAAAAAGGAGCTGGGGTTATGCGCGTTATTATTGCTACCGGTGGATCTGGCGGACATATTTATCCAGCATTAGCATTAGCTGATGCTTTAAAACAAAATGAAGGTGCGAATATCTTATTTGTTGGTTCAAAGGGTAGGATGGAAGCTACGGAGATTCCCAATCATGACTATGATTTTATCGGATTAGATCTTCAAGGCATGAATGGTTCTGTTTTTGCAAAAATGAAGAGTGCGTATCTATTAACTAAAAGTTATTTTCAATGTAAAAGGATCATCAATGAATTCAAGCCAGATATCGTGGTAGGCTTTGGCAATTATACTAGCGTATCAATTATTTTGGCGGCAAAACATCTACATGTTCCAACGATGATCCATGAGCAAAATTCTTTTGCAGGCAAAGCAAATAGAATGTTAGCTAATAAAGTTGATGCGATCGTTGGTTGTTATGAAGAAAACCGTAATTTAAATAATAAGCATATCTATATTCTTGGAAATCCTCGTGCCTCACAAGCAAAGGATACAGTAAAAGATAAGGCTGTTTTGGCAGAGTATGGCTTAGATCCGCAAAAAAAGACAGCAGTTATCTTTATGGGATCATTAGGATCTGAATCAGTCAATAAAGTGTTGAAAGCAGCCTGTGTCAAATGGGAAAATAAAGATTATCAAGTGCTGATTGCAACTGGCAAGAAACATTTTGAAGATTTTGGCTATGAAAGCACAAACAATGTTAAGATATTTCCTTTTATCGATGGTTTGAAAACCATGGCAGCTAGTGATGTAGCAATTATAAGAGCTGGGGCAACCACGGCAAGCGAAGTTTGTGTTTTAGGGATTTGCGCGATCATGATCCCTAGCCCATATGTTCCGAACAATCATCAATATTATAATGCTTTGGCTTTAGTTAATAAGAATGCGGCGGTATTGCTAGAAGAGAAAGATTTGTCAGTTGATAATCTGGTAAATAAGTTAGATGAATTGATGGACGATGATAACCGAAGAAAAAATATCGGTGAAAATGCGGCCAAGCTTGGGACCCCAGATGCAACGGCAAACATGATTAAATTAATGAAAGAATTGGTGAAATGATGATAGATATTTATACGAAGCTTTCCGATTTTGCACCGATAAAAAAAGATGTATCATTCAAAACTTTAACAACATTGAGAATTGGCGGAACGGCTGCTTATGTTGCTTATCCTGAAAATATGGTTGCTTTAAAAGCGCTGATGGATGTGATCATAAGGATGAATATACCGTTTAAGGTGTTTGGGAAAGGAAGCAATATTCTTTGTGGTGATGGATATTACCCTGGGGTGATCATTGTTTTAGATCGCCATTTTGATGATTTTTATTTTGATGACGATATGGTAATTGCCCAGTCTGGATGTTCGATCATCGCATTGGCATATGCAGCAATGAAAAAAGGTTTATCAGGTCTGGAATGGGCAAGCGGGATACCAGGTACGTTAGGTGGCTGTTTATTCATGAATGCTGGTGCTTATAAATCATGCATGAATGATGTGATCATAGATGTTTTGGTCTTGCGTGATGGCAAATTTGTTTGGTTAAATAAAGATGAATGTCAATTTGCATATAGAAAATCAGTTTTCCAAGCGCATCCAGATTGGATAATTTTAGCTTGTAGGTTAAAGCTTGAAAAAGGTGATATTGACAAGATCAGCAGCCTGATGGATGATCGTAAAGCGCGGAGGATGGCAACTCAGCCTCTTAATTTTCCAAGTGCAGGCAGTGTTTTTAGAAATCCTGAACAGGCAAGTGCTTGGAGCTTGATCGATGGAATCGGTTATCGCGGAAAAAAGATTGGTGGTGCAATGGTCAGCGATAAGCATGTTAACTTCATCGTAAATAGTGGTAATGCAACTTGTGCAGATTTCCTTCAGTTGGTAGAAGAAATCCAAACCAAGGTGAAAGATAATTATGATATCGAATTGATCATGGAAGTGGAGAAATTTAATTGAGAAAAGATAACCATCATACGATTGAAGACTTTGATAAACAGCCTGAAGATATTAATAAAGTTTTTGATGATCATCGCAGCAAACGAAATCAACAATCTTTTCGACGCAATAAGAAGAAGATCTTTCGGTTAGCTATTTTGATCGGTATTGTCATTATCGCTTCCAGTTATTATTATTCTAGTTCAAGCAAGATCAAAGCTATTTCTATTATCAACAATTATTATCTCGATACGGAATATATCAAAAAATTATCTGGATTAACATTAGAATCTCGTTATTTTTTAACATGGGATAAATTAGTTGAACAAACGATCAAAAAAGATCCGATGATTGCAGAAGTAAAAGTAACACACGAAGAAAATAATATCATTTTGATCGATGTCCAGGAAAAAGAGCCATATGGTTATCGTATCGATCAAGAAACGCCCCAGATCTTATTAAAAGATGATACGACCATTGAACTTACCAGTGATTATTTAAGCATTATTTCCAGCGTTCCATTGATTAAAGGTTTTAATAGTGAACAGCAAACTCATCTTTTGACCAATGCTTTTAATAAGGTCGATCAAAAAATGATCGAATCTATATCACAAGTTGAACAATATGCTTTAAGTTATGATGATCAAACCATGTTAATTACGATGAATGACGGCAATTATTTTATTTGTAGCTATTACGGTTTTCCAATCATCAATTCTTATAATCTCATCGCCAGCAAGCTAACAACAAACGGCGTATGCATCTGGGCTGATGAGACAAATAGTGTTGCTTATCGCTCGCAATGCCCTTGGGAGCAAGATGATACTGAGCTAGAATATTGGTATGATGATCAAGGAAACCCAATATACAATCAATATGGTGATCATGCGGTCAAACATTATCAAAAAGATGAAGATGGTAATTATATCTTAGATGAAAATGGTCAAAAGATCGTAATACCTATTGATGAATTTGGCAACGAGATCAAGCCTGATACATCAGCAGAAACAACGGAAGAACAATAAAAATAATGCATTTTTTAAGATATTTGTTATAATTATAAAGAATAGAGGTAAATATTTATGACAATTGAAAAAGTTACTAGTTTAGGCAGTATTAATATTACAGAAGATGCTATTGCAACCTTAGCTGGTCAGGTCGTAACTGAATGTTACGGGGTTGTCGGAATGGCTTCAAAGAAGATCGTGCAAGACAGTATTGCGATGCTTTTAAAAAAAGAAAATTATAGCAAGGGAATCGTTGTGAACCGTACAGCTAAAGGTATAGAGATCAACATTTATGTGATCGTTAGTTTTGGGGTACGCATCAGCGAAGTAGTTTATGAAGCACAAAAGAAGATAAAATACGTTTTGGAAAATACCTTGCAGCAAGAATTAGGTGCAGTTAACGTATTTGTACAAGGTGTTGCCAAAAAGGACTAGGAGGATAGAATGAATATTATTGATGGCTTAACGTTGAAAGGCATGCTTAAGAGCGGTGCCAATAACTTAAATAATGAAAAAAATAATATTGATGCCTTAAATGTTTTCCCAGTTCCTGATGGAGATACAGGAACAAATATGTCAATGACCTTTTCAAACGGTGTCAATGAAGTATTTAATAAAGGTTGTGAAGAACTAACAGCCGTAGCAAAAACGCTATCAAGAGGACTTTTGATGGGAGCACGAGGAAATTCTGGCGTTATCTTATCACAGATCTTTAGAGGTTTTTATCAAAGCATTGATGGCAAAAAAGAAATTAATGTCATTGAATTTGCAAACGCTTTGTTCAAAGGCAGTACGGTTGCATACAAGGCAGTAATGCGTCCGGTAGAAGGAACGATCTTAACGGTTGTACGTGAAGCCAGTGAATATGCCAAAATGCACGTTGAAAATAATCCAGAATGTACGGTAGAAGAATATCTAGATGTTTTATGCAAAGAAGGTCATATTGCTTTGGAGCATACGCCTGAACTATTGCCGGTACTGAAAGAAGTTGGCGTTGTTGACAGTGGTGGTGCTGGACTTTTAAAAGTATTGGAAGGTTTTAAAGCATATGTTGATGGTAATCCTATCGAAGCTAAAGAACAAGATGCTGTTGTTAATGCCAATGCACAAATGGAAATTGAAAATGAAGGATTTGGTTACTGTACTGAATTTATCGTGCGTCTTGATGAGAGCAACTTAAGTTCTTTCCAAGAAGAGAAATTACGTAAACAATTGGCCAAATTAGGAGAATCGATCGTTGTCGTTCAAGACGAAGAAATCGTTAAAGTTCATGTTCATACATTAAAGCCAGGAGACGCATTGAATCTTGCACAAAGATATGGTGAGTTTGTAAAGCTAAAGATCGAAAACATGCAAGAACAGCATAATAATTTGACTAGTGGAGCTAAAGATCCATCAAGTGAAAATTCGATCCTTAGCAACATAGCTCCAAAAGAACCTGCTGAATACGCTATAATTGGCGTCGCTGCTGGTGATGGTCTAAGTAAGCTATTTAAAGAATATCGCGTAGATCATGTTATTAGCGGAGGACAGACGATGAATCCTTCGACGGAAGATTTTGTTAGTGCGATCAACAGCATTGACGCAAGACATATTTTTATCCTGCCTAATAACAGTAATATCATCATGGCGGCAAAACAAGCTGCATTGGTATGCGAAGATAAAGATATTCATGTATTTGAAACTAAGAGCATTCCTCAAGGACTTAGCGCATGTATCATGTTTAATCCTGAATGTGATAAAGAAACAAATATTTCTGAGATGAATGAAGCTATAGCTCATGTCAAGACCGGTCAGGTAACTTATGCTATCAAAGATACGACATATGAAGGCATGGCTATAAATGCCAACGATTATATGGGTATCTTAGATAAAGATATCGTAATTGCTGATCCAGATAAATTGAGTACCACGAAATCCTTGATTGCCAAGATGGTCGACGATGAAAGTGAGATCTTAACGTTGATCCAAGGTGAAGATGCAACCGATGAAGAAACAAATGAAATATTAAGTTATATCGAAGAGAATTTTGAAGTTGAGGTTGATATGCAAAAAGGCGATCAACCAGTGTATAGCTTCATAATTGGTGTTGAATAAGCAATCCATATGGATTGCTTTTTTATGATATGTTTGCTAATCATCTATTAATTGTGATATGATTTATTTACATAAAAGGAGATGAAAAAATGAAGATGTTTTCTTGTTAAAATATTTGGTACAACTATTTGATCTTTTTTTGTTGTACCCCAAGCAAGAAAATATAATCATTGACCAATATCATATTTTTTTCCAATTGCTGCAATGAACGTGTTTTCTTGCAGTATTTTTTTTGTGAGGAGGAATAACAATGAGTTTGATCGATATCGTGGATTTAACCTTCGGTTATGAAGATAGCTTCGTAAATGTTTTTGAAAATGTATGTCTACAGTTAGATACCAATTGGAAATTAGGGATGATCGCAAAAAATGGTAAAGGAAAGACAACATTTTGTAAATTATTGATGAATGAATTGTCATATCGGGGAAAGATAAATGCAAAAGTTAAATTTGAATATTTTCCATATATAGTTAACGATTCCCAAAAAAATAGCCAGGAAATCATTTTAGAATATTTAGGTGATATCCCTCAATGGATGATCGAAAAAGAATTAAATAAGTTACAGCTTAAATCAGGTGTTTTATCGCAAAGCTTTGAAACATTATCACATGGAGAAAAAACTAAGATTTTATTATTGATCTTATTTTTAAAAGATAACAATTTTTTACTTATAGATGAACCTACCAATCATTTAGATATGGAAACTAGAAAGATCATTGCTGATTATTTAAATGGAAAAAAGGGTTTTATCTTAATTTCTCATGATCGTGCTTTTTTAGATAGCTGCATCGATCATGTATTGTCGATAAATAATGCTTCTATCGAAATTCAAAAAGGTAATTATTCATCATGGCAGACAAATAAAGAAAGAAATGATGAATATGAAAAAGATAAATATCAAAAAATAAAAAAAGAAGTAAAACGTTTGCAACAAACGGCAAAACAAAAAGCAAATTGGTCTGATCAAATTGAAGCAACAAAGATAGGAAATGGTCCGTGTGATCGCGGATATATCGGCCACAAAGCTGCAAAAATGATGAAAAGATCAAAAGCAATTGAAAGAAGGATGGAGGCACAGATTCAAGAAAAAAAAGCTTTGTTAAAAAATGTTGACTTTCAAGAAAAATTAAAATTATCCATGTTGCCATATCATAAAACTGAATTGATTTCATTGCAGCATGTTGATATTATCTACAAAAATAAGATGATCGTCCATGATATTTCCTTTGACCTTCATGAACATGAAAGATTGGCAATAAAAGGAATCAATGGTTCAGGGAAAACAACTTTGATCAAGTTGTTATTAAAAGATCCATTGGTATCATTTAATGGAATGTTAAAAATTGGAAGTAATATAAAGATATCTTATGTTTCGCAAGATGTTGATCATCTAACTGGTAACTTAAATAAATTTATTCAAGTTAATGGTTTAGCCGAAAATTTATTTAAAGCTATTTTGCGAAAGTTAAATTTTTCTGCTACAAGCTTTGAACAAGCTCTAGAAACATTAAGTGAAGGCCAGAAGAAAAAAATCATGCTTGCTGCTAGTCTTGCTTTGCCAGCACATTTATTTATTTGGGATGAACCATTAAATTATCTTGATGTCATTTCAAGAATACAGATTGAAGAACTTATTATGAGCTTCATGCCGACCATGATCTTTGTAGAGCATGATAAAACCTTTTGTGAGAAGATAGCAACTAAGTACCTTGAACTTTGATGATCACTTAAATAAGATTATACAAAAGTGTATTTATTATTGATTTATTGTTAAAATAATGATGTTCATAGATTTTTTATCTGCTAAATTTATGCAAATTAACTTATATATGGATTTATTTTGACAAATTAACTCAGTATTTAACATTTGGAATTTGTTGATATTAAGTTATTTATTAATAAATAAATATCGGCAGGAGTTGATATACGTAATAATATGGTCATGAAAAGATTTTAGAACTTAAATAATATTGTTTTCAATAGTGAAATTATTTATCAAAATGACTTAATAATCTTGAGATTATCAATTACTTACTATAACAAAGAATTATGATCAAATAAAAAATTATGTTCATTTGAAAACTAGAAAATACCGTAGTCAAATATTTCAAAAGCTCATATTTTTGATGATAAAGGGAATTAATAGAATGGATAAGATCAAAAATTGAAAGAATCTCAACGAAATAATATATGAAAATTTATAATTCTGCTTTTATTGTAGCAAAAATTATCATTAGATAATTGAGATAGAAAGCTAACTATGTAAAAGTCAAATAAATTTGATGAAAAAGTTTGAAAATATTGATTTACTGATTTTTGTTAG